>CAWEHQ010000007.1:0-15313 GCA_963808955.1 uncultured Thermoleophilaceae bacterium
CCGTAGGTGTGTAGATGCGAGCGGTGCCAGACATGGCCATGGCCGGCTTTTTCCTTGCCGACGGTTTTGTTGGCGAGGGTTTGATTGGTAGGGAGGCGAAAGGGTTGCGGTTGGAGGGGATGCGACGGGTAAGGGAGGTGGGTGGACGCTGTCAAGCGTGGCGGCGGGTGGGGTGCCGCGGGTGGTGGGTGTGGGCCGGACTGGTGCTCGTGGGCATTTTTGTGAGCCTTGCAGGTGAGGCCGTGGGTCGAGCCGGGTGGCGGACGGGCGTGGGGGCCGCGGTGCGCGACGAGGACGTGCGCGACAACCTCGAGGATGCCTACCGTGAGCTGATCAAGGCGTACGGCCGGATCTCAGGCCGGCGCGGACCTACCGGCGCCGTCCTCGAGGACAGGCGCACGCGCCGCCACCTCAAGCGGGCGGCTCACTCGATGCGCGAGGCGGCCACAACGGTGCGCGGAGCGAAGCAGCGCACGCGCAGGCGGCGCGGCGCGGGAGTGATCATCGTGGTCGTGGCCGCGGGCGGCGCGGCCGCCGTCGCCATGAACGACGATCTGCGTGAGCGCCTCCGTGCGATGGTCGGCGCGGGCGAGCCGTCGGGGCCACCCCAGGGCTCGAACGGCTCCGGCCCGACGAGCGTGCAGCCGGAGGGGGCTCCGCCGAGCGCCGCCACCTCGACGCCGTAGGGCGCGCGTGGCCGGCCGTCCCTACTGGCGGCCGGCCGCGAAAGCCGCTAGGGCGTCAGCCCACGAGCGAGACGAACACCACGAACGCGGCGAACAGCGCTCCCCACGCGACGACGAAGGGGAGCGTCAGGCGCTTGCGGCGGAGGCGCCAGAGCGCCAACAGGCCACCAACGACCGCGAGCACGCCGGCTGCAACGGGCGCCTCGTCGAGTGCCCAGTCGGTGAACACGAGCCCCAGCGCGATCGGGACGGTGGACTGGAACGCCATCGCTCCGGTGATGTTTCCGATCGCCAGCTCGTCCTTGCTGTCCCTCACCCACAGGAAGCTGTTGGCCTTCTCCGGCAACTCGGTGGCGAGCGGCGCCAGCACGAGCGAAAGCACGAGGGCGTCGACGCCGAGGTCCTCGGCGATCACCGTCACCTCCTCGACGAAGAGCTCCGCTCCGCCGATGATGGCCGCCAGGCCTACGACCACCTGGGCAACGATCTGGGGGTTCGACGGCGGGTCCTCCTTGGTCGTGTCGAACGTCAGCGGTCGCAGCGATGCTGCCTCCGCCGACTCGCCGCCGCGCCTGACCGTGCGCCATGCGTAGAGGCCGTACGCGACGAGGCACACGGCCGCCGCCACGTAGTGGAGCCCTTTCGACTCGATCAGGCCGATCGCGATCCCGAGCGGAAAGAAGACGAGGAAGAGCCCCAGGTCGCGCCGCACGGTCTCGAAGTGGGTGTGGACCTCGCGGCCGGTCTCGCGGCGCCGCCTGTAAGCGAGCGTGGAGATGCCCACGAGCATCATCGCGATCGTGCCGAGCATGAACGGCGCACCGACGATGGCCCCGATCGCCACGTCCTCGCCCTCGGCGCCGGCGAGCAGTGCCACGATCGGGATCAGCGACTCCGGCAGCGCGGTGCCGACAGCGGCGAGGAGGCTGCCGACAGCTCCCTGTCCGAGCTCCAGGCGCGCACCCGCCCACTCCACCGCGTTCGTGAACAGGAGCGCCCCGCCGATGATCAGCACGAAGCTGAGGAGGAGCAGGAGGACGGTCACGTGGCCAGCGCGATCTCGTCAGCGAGGTACGGCTGGGGGCGGCGCGATCCTCGCAAGCTCAGCTGTTTCGCAGCGCGTCGATCAGCTCGTCCTTACTCATGTCCGACCGTCCTTCGATGCCGATCTCCCCGGCGCGATTCTCGAGGTCGTCCTTGCTCCATTCGTCGTACGGGGGCGACTGGCCGCCCCGCTTGCCCGCCTGGCTCCGATCGGTGTTGGCGACTCGCGCCGCCTTCTGCTTGCTCTCGCCCTGTTCGCGGAGTCGCTCGTACTGCTCGTCGTCCTTGATGCTCGGTCCGTGGTCCTTCGCCATTCGTGCTCACCTCCCGCGGAGCCCAGTCCACGTCGATGCCTGATCGCCGGTGGGCTACCCGGGGCCGCCGGGGGTCAAACGGCGCGCGGGTTACGCTCAGGGACGACCCCAGCACCCGGACGGGGATGCCATGAGCGGACGAAACGGCGGCGAGGCCGCAGAGGATCAGGACCAGATGAGGGATCAGGAGGCCTTCCACGAGGACCCGCGTGGAAAGCAGGAGGTGGCCGAGCAGCAGCCGGAGACCGAGCCCGGTGGTGGCGACGCCGGCCGCAAACCCAGCGACGACGAGGGCGAGCGTCGCGGGGAGACCGGCCGCGACGACCCCGGTGAGGCCACCGGCAACCCTGCGAACGCTGGATAGCGCTCAGCACAGGACGCGGAAAGCGGCCGCCGAGGTGAGCCCGTAGGCCAGGTGGAAGCCCACGTCCGTCGCGAGTGACGACGGCGGGTCCTGCCAGGGTGGAGGGGCCGGCCGCCGAAACCCGTCCGGCGCACGGCGATCGGCCAAGGTTTGGGCGCGGCGGGACGCAGGTAGCACGGGGCCATGGAGACACCGTCCCCACCAACGCCGCAGCCGGGACCTCCACCTGGTCCGGCCCCCGATCCTGGTCCGGGGCCCCGTCCGCCGGGACCCGGCCCGGGCCCTGAGCAGCCGCCCGCCCCGGATCCCGGCCCGCCGGCGCCTCCGACGCCCGACCCGGGGCCGCCGAACCCGCCGGGCCCGGACCCGGGCGGTCCGGAGGTCGAGCCGGGGCCCCCGCAGCCCCCGAGCCCGGACCAGCCGGCGATCTGACGCCGGCCAGCGGCACGCCGGTCGGAGCGGAGCCCGGCGCCTGCAAAAGTCCTAAACCCGATCCAGTTTTGCTACTTTTGCGCGATCCCGCGTCGTAGAGGCCGCGTACGTGGGCGCAATCCAAGCACCGGAGCGGGGCATGAACAAGTTCGAGCGGATCAAGCAGGAGAAGGACGGGCTCGACGTGTACGACGCGCTCATGCGTGCGGCGCGCGACGGCTTCGACACGCTCGACGAGAACGACGTCGCGCGGCTGAAGTGGTACGGGCTCTACCAGCACAACTCCGGCGACGGGCACATGATGCTCCGGATCAAGGTGGTCCAGGGTGTCCTCACCGGCGGGCAGGCCGACCTGTTCGCCGACCTCGCGGACGAGTACGCGCGCGGGTTCCTCGACTGCACGACCAGGCAGTGCGTCCAGATGCACTGGATCCGCGTCGAGGAGGTCCCGGACATCTTCCGCCGGCTCCAGGCGGCCGGGCTCACGTCCGTGGGAGCCTGCGGCGACATCACGCGCAACGTGGTGGGCTGCACGCTCGCCGGTATCGCGCACACCCAGGTGGCCGACGGGCACCGTGTGGCAGAGGACATCCACCAGCGGTTTCTCGGCAACCGCGAGTTCTCGAACCTTCCCCGCAAGTACAAGATCTCGGTCACGGGCTGCGCCGAGGACTGCGCGCGCGGCCTGATCAACGACGTCGCGCTGTCGGGCGCGATCGCCGACGACGGCACGCGCGGTTTCAACATCCGGGTGGGCGGCGGGCTGTCGTCGCATCCGCGATTCTCGCGCTGGATCGACGTGTTCACGCCGGAGGAGGAGGCCTCAGGCGTCGTTGAGCAGATCACCGCGATCTTCCGCGATTCCGAGGAGAACCGCGAGAAGCGCGGTAAGGCGCGGCTCAAGTTCCTGCTCGATCGCATCGGGCCGGACGCGTTCCGCGACGAGCTCGAGGCCCGCTGCGGGTTCGAGCTCCGCCGCGGAGTGCGCTCGGCACCCTCGCTGCGCGGACACGATCACATCGGGGTGACGCCGCAGTCCGACGGACGACACTCGTCGGTGGGGCTCTGCGTGCCGGTGGGACGGATCACCGCCGAGCGCTTCCGCGAGGTGGTGCGGCTGGCGCGCGAGCACGGGACGCGGGACGGCGAGGTCCGGCTCACCCACCAGCAGAACGTGCTGATCCCGTGGGTGCCGAACGAGCGCGTGGAGGCGCTGCTCGGCGAGCCGCTGCTCGAGCAGCTGCCGGCGGAACCCACGCTCTTCACGCGCGGCCTGCAGACCTGCACCGGCAAGGAGTTCTGCGGCCTCGCGAAGGTCCACACCAAGGAGCGCGCCGCCGAGATCGCGCGCTTCCTGGACAGCCATGTCACCCCGAACGGCCACGGCGAGGACCTACGGCTCCACTTCGCCGGCTGCTCCTCGTCGTGCGCGCAGCACCAGATCGCGGACATCGGGATCGAGGGCGTGCTGAAGCGCGTCGACGACGAGATGGTGGAGGCGATGGACATCCGCATCGGCGGGCACCTCGGCCCGGAGCCTCGCTTCGGCGACGTCGTCCTCCGCAAGGTGCCGCACTGGGACCTGAACGAGACGCTGCTCGCAATCCTGCGCCTGTACGAGGAGGCGCACGAGGAGGGCGAGACCTTCGCCGGGTTTGCCGGTCGGACCGAGCCCGAGTGGTGGAGCGCGCGGCTGGCCGAGGACGCCGAGGCGGCCGCGGCCGTGGGGGCGTGAGCACCGTGCCGCGGACCGCCGCCGCGGCCGCTTCCGAGGCAGCGGTTGCGGACTGGCCCGGCACCGTGCTCGCCGAGGCGCCGCCGGACCTCGAGGACGCCAGCGCGGAGGAGGTCGTCGCACGCATGGTCGAGCGCTTCCATCCGCGCCTGTACGTGGCGGCGTCGTTCCAGAAGGAGACCGCCGTGATGATGGACATGGTCCTCGGCGTCGAGCCGGAGGCGCGCTTCTTCACGCTCGACACCGGGGTGCTCTTCCCCGAGACCTACGCCGCCTGGCGCGAGACGGAGCGTCGCTACGGCGTGGAGGTGGACGTGTACCAGGGCATGAGCCTCGCCCGCCAGGCGGCGCTCGAGGGCGACCGGCTCTGGGAGCGTGACCCCGACCGCTGCTGCGGGATCCGCAAGGTCTCGCCGCTCGAGGAGGCGCTGGCGGGGGTCGACGCGTGGATGACCGGCGTGCGGCGCGAGCAGTCGCCCACCCGCGCGCGGGCGCCGAAGCTCCACTGGGACGCGCGCCACGCGGTTTGGAAGGGGAATCCGCTCGCCGATTGGTCGGAGCGCGACGTCTGGGACTACATAGCCGAGCGCGAGCTTCCCTACAACGAGCTCCACGACCGCGGCTATGCGTCGATCGGTTGCGAGCACTGCACGCGTCCGGCGACCGGTAGGGACGGTCGCTGGGCGGGGCGCGACAAGACGGAGTGCGGCCTCCACGACTGACCTGCTGGAGCGGCCCGGGCTAACCTCGGGTTATGACGCCGGTGCGCTCCCCGGAGCTCGGCGAGCTGCGCGCCTTCTGTGCCGCGGCGGACCTGGGGAGCCTGGGGCGGGCGGCGCGCCTGCTTCGAATCAGTCAACCGGCGCTCTCCAAGCGGCTGCGGACGCTCGAGGCGCTCGCCGGGGCGCGGTTGCTCGACCGCTCGCCGCGCGGCGTCAGCTTGACCCAGGCCGGCACCCGCCTCTACGTGGAAGCGCGCAAGCTGCTGGCCCAGGCGGAGGAGGTCGACGAGCTGATGGTGGGGCTGCCCGGCGGGGAGGCGCCGGTGCGACTCGCCGCCAGCCACACGATCGCCGAGTTCGTCCTGCCCGGTCCGCTCGCCGAGTTCGAGCGTCGCAGGCACCGCCACCTGTCGGTGGAGTTGATCGTGGCCAATTCCGCGGTGGTCCGTGACATGGTGGGGGAGGGCCGCGCCGAGTTCGGCATCGCCGCCCTCGAGGCGGGCGACCGGCCCGGGGGACCGTTGCGGGAGATCCCGTTCTGCGACGACGAGGTCGTGGTCGGTGTGCCGTCCGGGCATCCGTGGCGCGCGCGCGACGAGATCGACCCCGCGGAGCTGGTTCGAACGCCGATGATCATGCGGGACCCGAGCGCGAACACCAGACGGATCGTCCAGGCCGCCCTCGAGCAGCGAGGGCTAGTGCTCCAAAGCCCGCTGGCCGAGGTCGGCAGCACCAGTGCCGCCAAGGCGACCGCGATCACCGAGGGCGCCCCGATCCTGCTCTCGCGACTCGCGCTCCGCGCGGACGGTCACGCCCTGTCCGCCCGTCGGGTGGCCGGAATGCGGTTCCCGCGCCGGTTCGTGTTGCTGGTGGGCGCGGAGGAGACGCTGACGGCCGCAGCTCGCGCGCTGATCGACCACCTGCTCCAGGAAGCGGCGGATCTCCCGGGCGAGTGAGCATGTGGCCGGACAGGGGACTCCCAGGTCATAACCCATGGTTAGGGCCGGCGAACCCGATCGGGGTCTACCGGGGGGCGCGCGAAGGGCGTACCGTGGACGACGTTGGGTGCTGCTCGTCCCTCCCTCCGGCAATCTCCTCCCGCCGATCACGGGCAGCACCCAACGCGTCTTTCCTGGCCGCTTCTCGACGACTCGGCGTTCGCGCGGCTCTACCGCGAGCACGCTCCCTCGGTCTACGCCGCAGCGCTCCGGGTGCTCGGACGTCCGGGCGACGCCGAGGACGTGACCCAGGAGGTGTTCGCGCGCCACTGGCGCGACCCGTCCCGATTCGACCCCGGCCGCGGCGAGATCGGCGCGTACCTCCGTCTCACCGCTCGCAGCAGGGCGCTCGACCTGTGGCGACACGAGCAGGCTGCGGGCCGGGCCAGGGAGCGGCTGCGGCTGGTCTCCTCCGATGGAGGGCGCGTTGACGAGCGCCCTGCGACGATCGTTGAGCGCGACGAGCGCCGCCGCGCCGTTCGTGCCGCGCTGAAGGAGCTTCCGGCCGAGCAGCGTGAGGCGCTGGTCCTCTCCTACTGGGGCTCGCTAGGCCCCGCGGAGATCGCCCAGCGTGCGGGCGTCCCATTCGGCACCGCGCGTAGCCGTATGCGCCTCGGGCTCGAGAAGCTCCGCCGGCAGTGCCCGCCCGACTTGCGGGACCCGAGCCCCGAGGACTGACCTCCCGCGCTCCTCGTCCTGGGCGGCGGCGGTAGGCTTCGTCAGCCGACCGGGGAGGAGGGATTACGGAGGCAACGGAGCCAGGCGGTGCTGCTGCCGCAGCCCGCGTTCTGATCGTCGCTAACCGCACGGCCGCCACCGCGGCGCTCGCCGACGCCGTCCGCGCCCGCGCTGCCGATGGTTCTTGCGTGTTCACGCTGCTCGTTCCCGCGGTGGCGCATGGCGTTCACCGTGCCGTGGACCCCGAGGATCAGGGCGATGACGAGGCCCGTGCCACGCTCGAGCTCGCGCTGCCGGTGCTTGAGCAGGCAGCCGGTGCCCAGGTGGAGGGCAGGGTTGGCGTGTCGGAGCCCCTGGCCGCGACCGAGGATGCCGTCAACACCGGCGAGTTCGACGAGATCATTCTCTCGACGCTGCCAAAACGCGTATCGCGCTGGCTGCGCGTGGACCTGCCGCACAAGGTCGCGGGGCTCGGCCTGCCGGTCACTACGGTGACCGCGCGAAGCCGCGGGGAGTAGGGCTCGAGGCGAGGCGCGGTTCGATGGGCGCGCCGCCCGTCCGAATCAGGAGAGCGTCATCGCGACCGACCGGCTCGCGTGGCGCCGGACCTCTCGGATGGCGCGGCCCGAGCCTCGTCGCGGAAATCGGAGCAGCGTCGTCGCGGCAGGCGCGATCGAGGGGGGCGAGGTGGTCCCCGATCCGTGCCGGTCGACCCGAGACGCGGTGGACCTGCTCGAGTCTCGCGCCGCTCAGATCCGGGCGGCGCGCGAGCAAAGGGACGGGGCGTGGCGGCTCCCCGTCGCACGCCAGTTCATCGCCGCTCGGAACGGTTCGGCCCACGGAGCCGCACCGCCCCAGTTCGCGCCCGACTGCTGACCCGGCGGCCGGCGCGGTTACTCGGAGGCCGGCTTGGGAATCAGAGCGGCATGCGCTGGAAGTCGCTGTCGGAGCCGCCGCTGCGGCGCTACGTGCTCGTCTTCGAGCGGGGCGACGAGGTCATGCAGGAGCTGCTCGACTTCGCGCGTGAGCAGGAGCTCAGCGCGGCCAGCCTCACCGGCATCGGAGCGCTGAGCGGCGCGACCGTGGCCTTCTTCGACCCGGAGCGAAAGGAGTACGAGGAGGTGCCGGTCGACTATCAGGTGGAGGTGCTCTCGCTGATCGGGAACGTCGCGCTCAACGAGAGCGGCGATCGGCAGCTGCACGTGCACGTGGTCCTCGGCAAGCGCGATGGCACGGCGCTCGGCGGGCACCTCATGCGCGCCGAGGTGCGGCCGACCCTCGAGGTCATGCTCGCCGAGTCGCCGGCGGAGCTCCAGCGGCGGAGCGACGAGGAGTCGGGGTTGGCGCTGATCGACCTGGAGCGCTAGCGGCCCACCCGGTCGGCGTGTCATGCTTTTACGGCTCGGGCCTTGTCGAGGCGAGCACATCCGCCGTGCGCGATATGTAGATGGTCTTGCGCCCAGCGCGTGTCCAGTGCACGCCAAACTGACCGCAGGCCTCGCAGAAGATGTCCTTGATGTCATCGGAGAGGGTGCTGAAGCTGTAACGGGGTGCTGACCAACCGCGGCCGGTGTTCTGAAATCGACACCCGTCCGAGTGGATCAGTCCACGCAGCAGCGCCTCCGGGGCGCTGTCGACGAGCGCCTGCTGCCAATGGGCAGAGAGATCCTCCGCTCGTGCTTCTTGCCGACACCATGCTGGGGCAGGAGACACGGCCAGGATCTCGAGTACGCGTAGACCTCCACGCAGTGCTGTGGGCAGAAGCGTCGATTCACCTTGTTCGCTGGTGTCACGTCCTCGATTGCCGCGGAGCATTGATCGATGATGCCCGAGTACTTCGCGTCGAGTGAGATCCGCAACTTGTACACGCCGCGTGGGTGCGCCGAGATACAGCCGTCGCCCAAGTACAGGCCGAGCAGGTAGACGTACGACGTCGGCAGGTCCTCGAAACGATGCTTCAGGCCGCCGCAGCTCGGACAGCCACCTATAGAGCGTGGCGCGGAACCTGCCAGCCAACCGCGCACAGTCGATCGAGGAACTCCGGTACGCCTCGAGATCTCCGAGGCGGACAGACCGGACCGGCCATCGCTTATTGCTCTTGCCACGACGGCTTCGTCGTGCATTCAAGCGCCTGGAGTGCGGCTGAGAGGACTCGAACCTCCAAGGAGTTTCCTCCACACGGACCTGAACCGTGCGCGTTTGCCAAATTTCGCCACAGCCGCTGGCGAGTGAAATGTAGCGAGCGTCGGGCCGAACGAGCGAGCAGAAGCGCTGACGAACATACGTTCGCAATATAGACGCCCGTCGGATGCTCCAACGCGTCCGCGGGCGCATCCAGCCGAATTCGGCCCACATCCGGGGACGGTGAAACCCGCGTCAGTCTCAGCTGCGGGTGTGTAGGCCGGGGGCCCCCGGGTAACGACCGGACGTGTTCCTCTTCTTCTCGAACCGCCTCGGCTGCTTTGGCTCGCTCGTGGTGTCGGTCGCCGCGACGGCCGTGCTGCTCCTCCTGCTCGGCGTGATCGATCTCTAGGGGGCCGAGACGGCCCGACCGGAGGCCCGCCTACCACTCGTACCGATCCACCAGGTCGTCCTCGGGCGACTCGAGCTCGCCGTCCGCACCCAGCTCGACGCTCCGAGCCCGCTGGCGCTCACGTCGTAGATGTGGGTCGCGGCCGAGAGCTCGATGCCTCGCTGCGGCGGTCGCGATCGCCTTCGCCTCCGAGCGCCAGGCCGCCACCGAGTAGCTGTGGTCCTCGCACGCAGAGTCTCGATGCGAACCGCATACCGCCTCGGTATGTCCCCCTGCCAGGGCACGTAAGCACTCAGTCCCGTCGCTGCGGCACCTACCCCACTCGAATAGGGTCTCGAGCCCGTGAAGCGGCCCTCACGCAAGACTCTGTACGCGCTGATGGCCCTGTTCGTGGTGCTGGCGGTCGTGAGCGTCATCGTCGGTACGCCGATCGCCATCCTGCTCTGGCTCGTGATGCTCGCGATCGTCGTGTACTTCGTGCTCGTGGCATTGGACGACGCGGGCAAGCTGCGTCGTCGATGACGTAGCGTCGTCGGCGCGCGTGAGGAACACGGCCCAGGCCCTGCTGGCGGCGCTCGCCGCCGTCGCGGCCGGGTGCGGCGACTACGAGCCGGAGCCCGAGAACCGGTTCAGCCGCAACGAGGATCGCTCGAACGCACTCGTACTCCGGTACTGCCTCTACGGCGCCGGCTCGGTCCCCGACCTCGAGGTATGCATCCAGCGGATCACACCGCGGGAGGTGCGCCGCGACGATACGAACGCGGGCCGCTACGCGACGGGCGAGGTCGGCCGGTGCCGGGAGGACAGCGGCCCGTACTGCCGGGCGACCGACGACCCCTAGACGCCTCGGCGCGGCTGGATCGGGTCAGGCCGCAGGAACGACGAACCAGACCCTGGTGAAGCCGTTGCGGGCCACGCCCCATTGCGAGCTCAACTGCTCGACGAGGTAGAGGCCCCAGCCGCCGACGTCATCGGTGGCGCCGGTGCGCGGACGCGGGGCGAAGCCGACGCCGTGGTCCGTGACTGACACGACCGCCTCGTCATTAAGGCAGAACGTGACCTCCAGCTCGCTACGGGTGCCGGAGTGGAGCACGGTGTTCGTCACCACCTCGCTCACGAGCAGCCGCAGCGTCTCGAGGCAGTCGTCGCCCACGTGGCCGTCGGCTGCATCGGTCACGGCCTGCCGGGCGGCCCCGACGGCCTCAGGTCCCGGGGCCAGCCTGACCATCGCGTTTGCGCTCATCGGCACCGAGCTCGACTCCTGTTTGCGGTTCGTCATCGGTACGCGATGGGATGCCAGGGCAACGCTCCGCCGCGGCTCTGGCACTCGAGCCGGGGCGGTCGCGAGCGACCCTGCTCCGCTCACGTACCTTCGCGGCAGTGATACCCGAGGCGGCCGTCGGTGAAACGGCAGCTATGCGGCTTGCACGGCTTGCCCGACTAGCTCGTCACGGAGGCGGCGCCCTGCTCGGTGCGCCCGCGGAAACCCCACAGCACCCTCTCCTCGCGGTGGCTCAGTCGCCGCCACCGCTCCGTCTCCGGATCTCGCACGTAGATGCTCACGTCGATGAGTCTCCGGGCCCCCTCCAATGCCTGGACGGCGGTCCGGGTGTCGGCGTCGAGGGTCAGTACCTGGCGCGTCATAGCGTCCACGACCTTGAAGCGCGGCGGCTGCGCGGGCTCCGGACTGTCCTCCGCCGGGCGCTGCTCTGGCTTGATGGCCGAGACGATCCGACGGTGGCGAGGCTCGGTCCGGTCGAGCACCTTCTCGAGCGGGACCATCTGGGCTCCCGTGCCCTTCGTATCTGTATCGAGCACCCATGTCCTCGCCATACGGATCGGCTTCGAGGATAGTCCGCACAAGGCTTGGCGACCGGACGCGAGCAGCCCGCTCCGCTATGCTTGTTCGACGCAAGTCGAACTTAGATGCGAACCATCTCACAACCGCTTCGGGCCGAGCTCGAGCTGCCGAACGTACTCCACGCCCTGAGCGACCCGCTGCGGCTCGAGATCGTCCGCCAGCTGGACGAGCGGAGCAAGGAGGTCGCCTGTGGCCGGTTGCAGGCTCGAGTGTCCAAGTCCACGCTCAGCCATCACCTCAAGGTGCTGCGCGACGCGGGGCTCACCGAGACGCGCGTCGACGGTACACAGAGGCTCGTCTCGCTACGGAGGGCCGACCTCGAGGCGCGCTTTCCGGGCCTTCTCACCTGCGTCCTCCACGGCGCCCGCAGCCGTGGCCGCGTAGCTCCCAGTGAGGCCCCGGCGCTTGACGCTGGGGGTCGTGCACCGCTATAATTTCGAACATCATCGAACATTCGAAGGATTGGAATCGAACCTTGGCTGTTTCCAAGCGCGAAGGTGCGGGCGGCCGTGTGCGCGCTCGCGAACATCAGAATCAGGAGAACTCAGACGCCCTCCGGACCCGGCGGGCCGGCAGCGAGAGCTCCGCTGCCGGCACCAGGCGGCAGCGGCGGCGTCGCGACGTGCACGCGTCGGACGGTGACGCGCGCCACGACGGTAACGGCCGCGTCGAGAAGAAGGGCGCTGACCCCACGCTCGACTCGCTCGGGGTCTTCTTCAAGCAGGCGCGGGAGTACCCGCTGCTCACGGCGAGCGAGGAGGTCGAGCTCGCGAAGCGGATCGAGCGCGGCGACATGGAGGCGAAGGACCGCATGGTCAACGCCAACCTCCGGCTCGTGATCTCGCAGGCCCGCCGGTATCAGGGGCAGGGCCTCCCGATGGGTGACCTCATCCAGGAGGGCATGCTCGGGCTGATCCGCGCGGTCGAGAAGTTCGACTGGCGGCGGGGCTTCAAGTTCTCCACCTACGGCACGCTCTGGATCCGTCAGTCGATCCAGCGTGGCCTCCAGAATTCCGGGCGGACCATCAGGGTGCCGGTGCACATCGGGCAGCGTGAGCGCAAGGTGAGGCGCGTCGAGCAGGAGCTCGCGACGAAGCTGGGTCGCGATCCCACGGACGAGGAGATCGCCCAGCGTGCGGAGCTCCCCGAGGATCAGGTGGTCGAGGCGCGTGAGCTCACGCGCAACCTGGCGAGTCTGGACCAGGCCGTGGGCGAGGATGGCGAGACGGCGCTCGGCGACCTCCTGCCGAGCGATCGGCCCGAGCCGGACGAAGAGGTGGGAAGCGCCATGGGCGACCGGCGGGTCCGCGAGGTGGTCGGGCAGCTACCGGAGCCCGAGCGCACCGTCGTCACGCTCCGCTTCGGCCTCGGCGGCGACGAGCCGCGGTCGCTCCGCGAGACGGGTACCGAGCTCGACATGAGCGCGGAGCGCGCCCGCAACCTCGAGGAGAGGGCGCTCCGGACGCTCGCCCAGAACGGCGACCTCGAGGATCTGCACGAGGCGGCTTGACGCCGGGGGCGGGCTCGCCCCCGGACGGGCGGGGATCGTGGCGGGGAGCCGTGAAGCGGCCGTGAGGCCGCGATGAGAGTTCACGTATCCGACGGAGAACGACGTAACGTCTATCGGCGTCACGGTGTACGGTGTCGCCATGGGGGCCTCCGCGGACGACGGTCGCGCCGATGTCTCCGCCCTCGCCGCCCGCCTGGGTCGCGATCCGCCGGCCCGCGCCGCTTCGCTCGAGCAGCGTATTCTCGACGACCTCGTGGCGCTGATCGACGAGGAACGTCGCCGCCGGACCGAGGAGGACGCCGCCGGGATAAGCGCTGCCGGGAGGAGGCTGCCGTGGCCGCTACGCAGGGTCGTCGAACGGACGCTCGTCAGGTGAGCGCCCAGCCAGATCTCGAGCGACTCGGGCGGGTCCTCAGCGTCGCGCCCGGTCGACTGGCCGGGCTCGGCGCGCTATCCGCCCGGGACCTCGACGCGCTGACCTGCCAGGTGTCCGATGCGCTCTACGCCGAGGACGCCGAGCGGCTGCGGCCATTGCTCGCGCTGATCGACCGGATCCCCGCCCCCCTCGCGGCCGGCATGGCCGAGCACGCGTTGCCGCCGCGATTGATCGCGCGGCTCGCGCCGCACCTCGGCGACCGCATCGCGGCCGGCGTGATCGATCGTCTCTCGCCAGCCTGCCTTGCCGAGGTCGCGGCGTGGCTCGAGCACGGGCGCGGCGCCGGCCTCTTGGCTCGCATCGAGCCAGGCCAGATCGCCGGGGCTGCCCGCTGTCTCGCGCACGACGGTCGCTGGGACACCATGGCGGCGATTGCGTCCGAGCTTCCCGACCGTTCGCTAGCCGCGGCGCTCGCGGCGCTCAACGACGGCGAGGTCGGTAGCACCCTCGCCGTGGGAAATCCGGCGACCGTCAGCCGGGTGCTCTCGACCCTCGATGGCCGCCGCCGCGCGCGCGTCCTCGGCGACGCGGGCGCCTCGCCCGATCCGGTGGCGGCATGAGGGGCGGCGAGCCCGTCGCCCTCATCACCGGCGCGGCCCGGGGCATCGGCGCCGCGACGGCCCGGCACGCTCGCGGCGCGGGGCAATCGTGTGTCGCTGGTGGGCATCGAGCCCGCCCGGCTCGAGGAGCTCGCTGCGGAGCTGGGCGAGCGTCACGCGTGGTTCGAGGCCGACGTGACCGACCAGTCGCAGATCAACGCCGCGGTCGCGGGAACGGTCGAGCGCCTGGGCGGCATCGACACGGTCGTGGCCAACGCCGGCATCGCCGGGTACGGCACGGTGGTGCAGACGTCGCCGGAGGCCTTCAGCCGGACCGTCGACATCAACCTGACGGGCGCGTTCCGGACCGCGCACGCTGCGCTGCCGCACGTGATCGAGCGCCGCGGCTACGTGCTGATCGTCGCCTCGATGTCGTCCTTCGCGCCGCTCGCAGGGATGGGGGCCTACTCCGCGAGCAAGGCGGGGGCCGATTCGCTCGCCGCGGTCCTGCGGCAGGAGCTCGCGCATCGGGGCGCGGCCGCCGGTTCGGCGCACCCCTCGTGGATCGACACGGACATGGTTCGAGACGCCACGCACGACCTCGGCTCGTTCCGGCGGATGCGCGAGCTGCTCCCCTGGCCGATGCGCGCCACCACGTCGGTCGAGGACTGCGCGACCGCCTTCGCCGACGCCATCGAGCGGCGCGCGCGCAGGATCTTCGTTCCTCGGTCCGCCGCGCTCGTCCAATGGCTCCGCCCGCTCTTGACGAGCGGCCCGATGGAGCGGCTGACGCTGCGGCGCTCGGGCACGCTCGTCCCCGACATGGAGGCCGAGGTCGAGGCGCTCGGAAGCTCTCTCAGCGAGCGGGTCAGGCAAAGCGACCCGACCGCTGTCCGCTAACGAGAGAGCCTCGCCTCGCGGCAGGAGCCGCTAGCGCCTGACGCTGCGAGTCTGCCGGCACCAGCTGGTGCTTTCGGGAGCTTCCTGTTCCTGGCGGTTAATCCGTGACCGCGGCCCTAGGGCTCGAGCATCTCGCAGAGCGCCCGCAGAATCGGGTCAGGGATGTCGGCGCACGATGCGGGCAGCGGGTTCTCGCCGCCTCCTGAACTGTCCACCACCTGTTCGAGGTCGCCGACCAGGAGGATCTTCCTCAGTACCGCCACGGGGATTGAAGCCGTCTTAGAGAGGCTCTAGCAGGCGGAAGGCTGCACGCTAGAGCGAAAAGACCACCGCAGGCGACCGCTCTCAACCGCATGGATCAGGAGCTCATTGTGGCGCGATTGTGGCGCGGACCCGGCTGCCCCGGGGTCCGCATTGGTCCTGAACTACGAATCGGAGCGGTAGCACTACGGGTTGCGTTTATGCGAAAGAGGCGGCTGTCGCCGCCGCTCTAGGCGTGCGCGACGACCTCCCGGCACCTCGACATCCTCAAGGGTCACTCCCTCCGGGACTTCCGACCTG
>CAWEHQ010000008.1:0-66431 GCA_963808955.1 uncultured Thermoleophilaceae bacterium
TGGCGCTGGACGTCTCGCTGGAGCCCCTCGACGACACGATGGAGGAGGCCGCCCACATGAGCGCCCGGCGGGCGGCGGGGGTCTAGCGGTCGTCGTTTGCTGAGTTAAGGGGCCTATAGCGCCCCTAACTCAGCAAGCGCGGCCCAACGGCGGCGTCAGCGCCCGGTCGAGCCGAGGCCGCCCTCGCCGCGGGAGCTCGACTCGAGGGCGAGCTGCTCTTGCAGCTCCGCGGGTTCGAGGCGCACCAGCACGAGCTGCGCGATGCGGTCGCCGACCTCGACCGCGAAGGTCCGCTCCAGGTCGGTGTTGAGGAGCAGCACCCGCACTTCGCCGCGGTAGCCGGGGTCGATCAGGCCGGGTGCGTTGACGAGCGCGATGCCGTGCCGAGCCGCGAGGCCCGAGCGCGGCAGGACCAGCCCGCGCGCACCCCGGTGGCACCGCCACCGCGATGCCCGTGCCGATCGACGCCCGCCCGCCGGGCTCGAGCGATGCCGGCTCGGCAGCGTGCAGGTCGTAGCCGGCGTCGTCGTCGTGGGCGCGGCGCGGGCGGGCGCGCCGCGGGGTCGAGGCGCGCGAACGCGAGCGTCAACCGATGCCCGCGGCCGTTCCGTTCACGGCGAAGCGCTCGAACCGCGGGGCCAGCCCGACCGGCACGCGCGCCCTGACCCGCACGCCGGCGGGCGTGTCCTCGCGCTCGAGCTCGCCAGCGACCTCGTGAAGCTCGGACAGGCTTCCGCCCTCGCGCGTACGGAACGAGCAGCTCCATGGGCCGGAGGCTCCCGAGGAAGTGCGCCTCGATCGCGTCGCGGAGGTCGTCGAGACCCTCCCCGGTGAGAGCCGAGACCTGCACGGCGCGCGGGTGGCGGTAGCCGAGCTCGCGGCGCCGCTCCGGCGGCGAGCAGGTCGACCTTGTTGAGCGCGAGCAGGCGCGGCCGGTCGCCGGCGGCGACCTCGTCGAGGACCTCGTCCACGGCGGCCAGCATCTCCGCGAGCTCATCCTCTTCCACCGATGCGTCGACCACGTGCACGATCAGGTCGGCCTCCAGCGCCTCCTCGAGCGTCGCCGCGAACGCCTCGACGAGCTGGTGCGGCAGCTTGCGGATGAAGCCGACCGTGTCGGTCAGCAGGTAGGTCCGGCCGGCGATCTCGAACGCCCGCGTGGTCGGGTCGAGCGTGTGGAAGAGGCGATCGCGCACGCCCGCGTCGGCGCCCGTCAGAGCGTTCAGGAGCGTGGACTTGCCGGCGTTGGTGTAGCCGGCGAGCGCGACCGTCGGTAGCTGCGCGCGCTCGCGCTCGCGGCGCATCAGGCGGCGGTTGCCGCTGGTGCGGTCGAGCCGGCGCTTCAGCGCGGCGATCCGGTCGCGGGCGAGGCGGCGGTCGGTCTCGATCTGCGACTCACCCGGTCCGCGCGTGCCGATGCCCGGCGCCGAGCCGCTCGAGGTGCGTCCAAAGCCCGCGCATGCGCGCGAGGTTGTATTCGAGCTGCGCGAGCTCGACCTGGAGCTTGCCCTCGGCGGAGTGCGGCATGGTCGGCGAAGATGTCGAGGATGATCGCCGTCCGATCGATGACCGGCACGCCGATCTCCTCTTCGAGGTTGCGCTCCTGCCGCGGCAGCAACTCGTCGTCGCAGGCGACGAGGTTGGCGTCGACCGAGCGACCTCCTCCTTCACCTCGGCGAGCTTGCCCTTGCCGAGATAGCGGTCGGGATCGGGACGTGGGCGTCGCTGCGCGAGCTCGCCGACCACGGCCACGCCGGCGGTGCGCAGCAGCTCGCGAAGCTCCGCGAGGTCAACGTCGTCGGGGCCGGTGGCAATGCAGAGCGCCCGCTGCCGCGCGCGCTGGCTGCACGGGCGCCATCGGCGTATTGGCTCGTGGCGGATCGTCCGTTGCGGCTTCTATCCATCTCCAACAAGTCTAGGAGCCAGGCGGTCGGTCGCGCCTACCCGCCGAGGCTCGAGCGGAGCCGCTCCACGGCCTCCGCCAGCCGCTCGTCGGGAATCGTGAGCGAGATGCGGAAGAACCCCTCGCCGTTCGGTCCATACGAGCCGCCCGGCGAGAGCACGACGCGCCGACTCCTCGAGCACGCGCTCGCAGTACGAGGCTGACGTGTGCCCCTGCGGCACGGGCGCCCACACGTAGATGGTGCCGCGTCGGCCGCGTGACCTCCACGCCGATGTCGGCGAGCGCGTCGCAGACCAGGTCGCGACGTCGCTGGTAGATCGCGCTCATCTCGCGCGCCGCGTCGGCGGCGCCGTCGAGCGCCGCGGCTGCAGCCAGTTGCACCGCCTCGAACATGCCGGAGTCGATATTCGTCTTGAGCCGCCAGTAGGCCTCGACGGCGTCGGCGTTACCCACGATCGCCGCCGTCCGCCAGCCCGTCATGTTGTAGCCCTTGGACAGCGAGAAGACCTCCACGCCCGACCTCCGCGCGCCGGGGGTGGCCAGGAAGCTCGGCGCCACGTAGCCGTCGAAGGTGGTCTCGGTGTAGGAGGCGTCGTGCACTACCAGCACATCGTGCTCGCGCCCGAACTCGACCGCCTGCTCGAAGAGCCCCTCGGGCGCCACCGCGCCGGTCGGGTTGTTCGGGTAGTTCAGGTAGAGGAGGCGCGCCCGCGCCGCGTCCTCGGGCGCCACGGCGTCGAGGTCCGGCGCGAAGCCGCGCTCCGGAAGGAGCGGCAGCAGCACCGGCTCGGCGCCGGCGAGCAGCGGTCCGCCGGTGTAGACCGGGTAGCCGGGGTCGGCGGCGAGCGCCGCGTCGCCCGGGTCGAGGAAGGCGAGGTTCAGGTTGAAGATGCACTCCTTCGCGCCAAGCGCGGGCACGATCTCGCGTCTCCGGGTCGAGGCTCACGCCGAACCGCCGGTCGTAGAAGCGCCGCGACCGCCTCGCGCAGCTCCGGCCGGCCGCGGTTTGACGGGTACTGGTGGGTGCCGGGGTCGCGCGCCGCTTCGGCGAGCGCGTCGACGACCACCGCGGGCGTTGGCGTGTCCGGGTCGCCGATCCCGAGGCTGATCACGTCCACCCCCTGGGACCGCTTGTCGGCGATCTTCCGCTCGAGCTCCGCGAACAGATAGGGCGGGATGCGCTCGAGGCGCTGGGCGTGCCTCATCGCCCTTCCTCCAGGGAGTCGAGCTCCGCGACCAGCTCCTCGCTGAGCGCGCCTGCATAGACCGGCAGCGCCCAGCCGCTGAGGCTCACGTCCAGGTCCTCGCTCACCCCCACCTCTAGGTCGCCGCCCTCTAGATGGACCGTGACCGGGCTCCCAACCCCCCGGAGCACGGCGGCGACCGCGGCGCCGCTGGCCCCGGTGCCCGATGAGAGCGTCTCCCCCACTCCGCGTTCGAAGATCCGTGCGGTCACCTCCGACTCGGAGTCGCGACGCCAGAAGGACACGTTGGTCCTGTCGGGGAAGAGCTCGTGGCGCTCGATCAGCGGCCCGTAGCGTGCGAGATCGAGCCCCTCGAGATCCTCGGCCACCTCGATCGCGCACTGCGGGTTGCCCACCGACACGTGCTGGAAGGCGAACTCGCGGCCGGCGACGGTGAGCGTGCCGCGGCCATCCTCCGCGCCCGAGGGGTACGCGTCCGAGGTGAGCTTTGCCCGGCCGATCGCCATCGTGCAGGTGTTCGGCCCAGTGATGCGCGGCTGAACCTCTCCTGCGGCGGTGTCGAGCGAGAACTCGTCGCGGTCGGTCCAGCCCTGGCGACGCAGGTAGAGCACGGCCTGGCGGGCGCCGTTGCCCGACAGCTCGGCCTCGGAGCCGTCTGGATTGAAGATCCGGAGACGGGCCACCGAGCCTGAGCGCTCGGGCGCTGCGAGCAGGAGGACGCCGTCCGAGCCGACGCCGGTGCGGGCGGCGCAGAGGCGCCGAATGCGCGCCGGCGTGAGCTCGAAGGGCAGCGCCTCCGCGTCGACGATCACGTAGTCGTTGCCGAGCGCCTGCCATTTCTGGAATCGCATCGAGCGCGAAACCGTAATCGGTCGCCGGGCGGGCCGCCCCGCACCCAGCGCAGACTCGTGGCGCGCGCCATACGCTGCGGGGTGCGTGATCGCACGGCTATCGCTCACGCTGCTGCTCGTACTGGTTCTCACGGCCGCTCTCGCCGCGGAGGCGTCGGCATGCTCGTGCGCTCCGCCCTCTCCGCGTGAGAGCTTTCGCGAGAGCGATGCCGCGATCGTCGCCCGTCTCGTCGAAGTGGTGCCACGCCCCGACTACCAAGCCGATTACGTCTACCGCGTTCGGCGCGTCCACAAAGGTGGCCGAGGCATCGAAGCGGGCGAGCTGCTCTCGGTTCGAAGCGGCCGCAACGAGGCGTCGTGCGGAATGCCGAGCGGCGACCGCCCGTACGGCATCTTTCTCGAGCGGGTTCGCTCTCGGTGGACGTCGTCGCTGTGCTGGACCGTCTCGCCCCGCAAGATGCGGCGCGCCGCCCGAGGGGACGCGCAGTCCGCAGGCAGCTGCCCTAAGGGTCGCGCCTGAGGATCTCTGACGCCACCTCGCTGGAGGTGCGCCCGGAGGTGTCCACGGTCGTGAGGCCCGGCAGCTTGCGCATCCAGGTCAGCTGTCGCTTCGCGTAGTTGCGGGTGCGTCGCTTGATCGCCTCGACGTCGCCTCGAAGGAGCTCCTCGAAGCCGAGCGCCTTGCGGGCGGTTGGCGAGGCTCCGGCCGCGGCTGCCCGCCGGACCTCTTCCCCGGCCCCGGCGGCGACCATCGCGTCGACGCGCCCATCGATCCGTCGGTAGAGGTCCTCCCGCTCGGCCACGAGTCCCACGAGCAGGGTGGGGCGCCGCGTCGCCTCCGTCCAGAGCTGCGAACCAACCTCCTCGGCCTCGATTGGCTCCTCATCCATCTCGAGCAGCTCGAGCGCCCGCACGAGCCTGCTCCGGTCGCCTGGATCGATCCGATCGGCTGCGCTCGGCGAGCGTCGGCTGAGCTCCGCGTGGAGCGCCGCCGGCCCGCGCTCGCGGAGCGACTCCTCGAGCCGCGCGCGAAGCGCCGGCGGAGGCGCCGGGCGCAGGTCGAGCTCGGCGATCGCCGCCCGCAGGTAGAGGCCGGTCCCTCCCACCACCAGCGGGCGCCGGCCTGCGGTCAGCGCCGCGTCGACCTCCGCGTGGGCGAGCGGCATGAACTCGCCGACCGAGAACGTCCGGTCGATCGGCACGAAGCCCTGCAGGCGGTGCTCGAGCCGCCGCGCCTGGTCCGCGGTGGGAGCCCCGGTCAGCCTGCCCAGCCCCTCGTAGACCTGGAGCGCATCCGCCGAGATCGCGACCGGGTCCTCCCCGCGCTTCCGCAGCAGGTCGGAGAGCTCGACCGCCACGTCGGTCTTGCCCACGCCGGTGGGGCCGAAGACCGCGACCACGCGCGGTGGTTCGACGGTGTGCATGTCCCGGCGGGCGCCGCTCGAGCGGCGGGCTAGGCCAGCCGCGTGAGCAGGCGCTCGTCGCCGGCGAGCGTCGTGCTCGTGGCGCCCGTGACGTCCACCTCGGCAGTCTCGCCGGGCGCGGCGGCGCCCGTGAAGTTCACGGTCTTGTTGTGGCGGATCCGGCCCCGCAGGCGCGGATGGGTCGGTCCGCGACGGGCCCTCCACGAGCACCTCCATGCTCCGTCCCACGAACCGCTGCGCGCGCTCCTCGGCGCGCCGCTGGACGAGCTCCACGAGCCGCTCCATGCGCGCGCGCTTGACGGCGATGGGGCACCTGCTCCTCGTGTCCCGCCGCCTCCGTGCCCCGCCGCGGCGAGAAGATGAACGTGAAGGCGGAGTCGTAGCCGACGCGGTCCACGACCTCGAGCGTCTCCTCGAAGTCATCGTCGGTCTCCCCCGGGAACCCGACGATGATGTCGGTGGTGAGCGCGCAGTCGGGCACGTGCTCGCGGATCAGCGCAACGCGGTCGAGGTAGCGCTCGCGGTTGTAGGTGCTGCGCATGGCCTTGAGGACGCGGCTGGAGCCCGACTGGAGCGGCAGGTGGATGTGCTCGCAGAGCGCCGGCAGCTCGGCGTGGGCGCGGATCACGTCCTCGCGCATGTCCTTCGGGTGCGGGCTCGTGTAGCGGATGCGGTCGATCCCGTCGACGCCGTCGACCATGCGCGAGCAGCTCGGCGAAGGTGACCTTTCCGCCCTTCGGGAGGTCGCGTCCGTAGGAGTTCACGTTCTGGCCGAGCAGGGTCACCTCACGGACGCCGTCGGCAGCCAGGCGCTCGACCTCGGCGATCACGTCGGCGGGCGCGCGGCTGACCTCGCGGCCGCGCGTCGACGGCACGATGCAGTAGGCGCACACGCAGTTGCAGCCCACCGAGATCTGCACCCAGCCCTGGAAATCGCGCTCGCGCTTCATCGGGAGGTGCCCGGAGAAGCCCTCGAACTCGAAGTAGCCCTGCGCCGTGAGGCTCTCGCTCGTCAGGAACTCGGCGAGCTTCGGGATCTGACCCGGGCCGAACGCCACGTCGACGAACGGGAACTGCTCGAAGACGCGCTCCTTGAGCGACTGCGACCAGCACCCACCGACTCCGACCACCCGACCCGGGTCCTCCGACTTCAGCCGCTTCGCCTCGCCGAGGTGGCCGAGGAAGCGGTTGTCCGCCGACTCGCGGATCGAGCAGGTGTTGAACAGGATCACGTCCGCGTCGGAGCGCTCCGGCACCTCGCTCATCCCGAGCGACTCGAGCATTCCCTTCATGCGCTCGGAGTCGTGCTCGTTCATCTGGCAGCCGAACGTGGTGAGGTGGTACGTCCTCATCCGCTTGAGGCTACTTCGCGTAGTCGGTCGATCGGCTCTCCCTGATCACGGTGACCTTGATCTGGCCCGGGTACTCGAGCTCACGTTCCACGTCGCGGGCGATCTCGTGCGAGAGGAGTGCCGCGGTGTCGTCGTCGACGTCCTCGGGCCGGACGATCACCCGCACCTCGCGACCGGCCTGCATCGCGTAGACGCGGTCGACCCCGGCGTGCCGGCCGGCGACCTGCTCGAGCTCGCGCAACCGCTTCGTGTAGTGCTCGAGCGACTCGCCGCGCGCTCCCGGCCGCGCTCCGGACAGGGCGTCGGCGATTTGGACCACCACCGCCTCGACGGTCTGCACGTCAACCTCGTTGTGGTGCGCCTCCATCGCGTGGGCCACCGCCTCGGTCTCATCGTGGCGGCGGGCCAGCTGGCCACCGACGAGCGCGTGCGGGCCTTCGACCTCGTGGCTGACGGCCTTCCCGATGTCGTGGAGCAGCGCTGCTCGCCGAGCCGTGTCGGCGCTCGCGCCGAGCTCCTCGCAGATCATGGCCGCTAGGTGCGCGCATTCGATCGAGTGCGCAAGCACGTTCTGCCCGTAGCTCGTCCGGTAGTGGAGGCGCCCCAGGAGCTTGATGAGCTCCGGGTGCAGCGTGCCGATGCCGGCCTCGAACACCGCCTGCTCGCCCACCTCGATGATGCGGTTCTCGATCTCCGAGCGCGACTGGTAATAGGAGTCCTCGATCCGTGCGGGGTGAATGCGCCCGTCCTCGAGCAGCCGCACGAGCGTGAGGCGGGCGATCTCGCGGCGCACCCCGTCGAAGCCGGACAGGGCGACGACCCCGGGCGTGTCGTCGATGATGAAGTCGATCCCGGTGAGCGTCTCGAGCGCACGGATGTTGCGCCCCTCGCGACCGATCACCCTCCCCTTCATCTCGTCCGACTCGAGCGGGACCACCGACACCGTGGTCTCGGCCGCGTGCCCGCCGGCGAGCCGCTGCATGCAGGTCGACAGGATGCTCCGGGCCCGCCGCTCGGCGTCGTGCTTCGCCTCTTCCTCGGCCTGACGGATCATCCGCGCTCGCTCGTGCCTGAGGTCCCCCTCCATCTCCCGGAGAAGGATCTGCTTTGCCTGTCCCGCGCTCAACGTCGCGATCCGCTCGAGCTCGCGGACGTGCTCCCGCTTGGCCTCCTTGAGGCGCTCCGCGTTCGTCTCCAGGTTGCGCCTGCGATCCTCCAGCGAGCGCTCGTTCCGGCCAAGTTCCGCGAGGCGCGCGTCGAGCCCCTGCTCCTTGGTCAGGAGCCGCTCCTCGACCCGCGCGATCTCGAGCCGACGCTCCTTGAGCTCGAGCTCTAGCGCGTCGGTGCTCGCGGCGGGTCCGGACCCCTCGACGACGGTCGCCGGGGGCCGCGATGCGGTCGCCGGCGAGGCAGCCGCGGAGGTGACCTGCCCCGCGGCCTCGACTTGCTGCGAGGAAGCCGCCCCAGCTCGCGCGGCTGCCGTTGTGCCAACGGGTTCGCGGGACGCGCCCGCCGGCGGGCTCGGACCGTTCACGCTCTGGAGCCCCGGAGCGGGGGAACCGCCGCCCATGGCGGGCGCGGGGGTCGACGCTCGGGTCGGGGCCGAGGACTCGGCCGCGTCCGCGCTACGTCCGGGAGGGGTCGTGCCGGGGGCCGCCTGCTGCGGCGCGCGCCTGCGCTGACCGACCAGGACCACGGCTCCAGCCACGACCGCGGCCACCACGGCCGCAAGCACGATCTCCATCTCGCCCTCTCCATCCCGGCACGGGGGCCGGGGCTCGTCGTCGATAGGTGACGAGCGGTGCGTGTCGGCTAGCGCAAGGAACCAGGCGGCTTCAGCGCGCGGCGCGCGCGCTCGGAGCGCCGCTCAGGACGAGCTTCCGTTCTCCTCTCCCTATCGGTCGATCGTTGGCCGAAGGCTTGGTTTGCATTTGCTTTGCGACCGCTGCTCAGCGGTCGGTAAAACGCCCGATTTGCTGGTGTAAGACCTTGCGGCGGCCGACCTGGCCGCTCGGTCTCGAAGGGTACTCCCGAGCCGCTTCGGCCGCAAGCGCTCGGGCCCTGCGTTCCTCCGGCTACTTCCGCCCGCCCGTTAGCGGGGACGAACCGCTTCCGCCTACGCGGCCTTCTCCTGCGGCTCCGGCTCGGCCGCCGGCGGCTCACCGCCGTTACGTCCGGCCGATACCGGCTCGGCATCGGAACGCTCGCCCTCGCCGGCCCCACCGATGCTCTCGACGGCGGGCGACTCGGGCGCGCGCTCGATGCCGAGCGCCTCGTAGATCCTCGACTCGAGCGCACGCATCGCCTCGGGGTTCTCGCGCAGGAAGGCCTTCGCGTTGTTGCGGCCCTGGCCGATCCGCTCCTCGCCGATCGAGAAGAAGGAGCCCGACTTGCGGACCACGTCGTGCTCGAGCCCGAGGTCGAGCAGGCAGCCCTCCGAGGAGATGCCCTGCCCGTACTCGATGTCGAACTCGGCCTGCCGGAACGGCGCCGCGACCTTGTTCTTGACGACCTTCACCCGCACCCGGTTGCCGACCGCCTCGGTGCCGTCCTTGAGCGTCTCGATCCGGCGGATGTCGAGCCGCTGCGACGAGTAGAACTTGAGCGCGCGGCCGCCGGGCTGCGTCTCTGGCGATCCGAACATTACGCCTACCTTTTCACGAATTTGATTAGTGAACATGCAAAGCGTGTTCGCGCGGTTGAGGTTACCCGCCAGCTTGCGCATCGCCTGGCTCATCATCCGGGCCTGGAGGCCCACCGTCTGGTCGCCCATCGCCCCCTCGAGCTCGACCTTCGGGGTAAGCGCCGCAACCGAGTCGATGGCGACGACGTCGATCGCCCCCGAGCGGATCAGGAGGTCGGCGATCTCGAGCGCTTGCTCACCGTGATCTGGCTGGGAGACGAGCAGCTCGTCGACGTCCACCCCGATGCGGCGCGCGTAGGCCGGGTCCATCGCGTGCTCGGCGTCGATGAACGCGCAGATGCCGCCGCGCCGCTGCGCTTCGGCCAGCACGTGGTAGACCATCGTGGTCTTACCGGAGGACTCCGGGCCGAAGATCTCCACGATCCGCCCGCGCGCGAGCCCTCCCACACCCAGGGCCAGGTCGAGCGACAGCGCGCCCGTGGAGACCGCGGAGACGCTCACGACGGCGTCGTCGTCCCCCATCCTCATGATCGAGCCCTTGCCGAACTGGCGCTCGATCTGGGTCAGGGCACTCGACAGCGCCGAATCGCGCGCCTTCGCGACCTTCTCCTGTTCCTTGTCCATCCCGGCTCCTCTGAATCGATGAGCCAGCAAACGTAGAGACGGGATCGGACACGTTCAGTAACGGGCGGTAAGCGTGCGCCACCGGAACGAGACATCTTCGTCGCGACCTGTCTGGGCGGCGCCGGAGGCCTCACGAAGGGGAGATTCCCCTGGGCGGAGCGGCACCTCTCTAGCGAGATGATCCGGAAAGGTGCTCGGTTCTACGGATCATTTCGCAGGGGGAATGCGGGACGAGGGCCCGAGGCGGGGTCACCTGGCCGGCGCCGCTGACCACCCTCACCTCGTGAGCGCCGTCCGCGCCAGCGGCTCGTACAACGCCCCCTGCGGCCTGAGCGTCGAGCGGTAGAGGGTCACCTCCGACGCCTCGAACGGCTCGGTCGGCGGTGGCTCCGCACCGTCCAGGACCGGCGCCCGCCAGCCGCGCTTCACTCGCGCGAGCGTGACGTGCGGCCAGAACGGACGCCGCTCGGGCTCGAACAGACGCGCGGCGGCGAGCGCCTCCGCGACCGTGGCCTGAAGCGTCCGAGCGTGTCCGCCCGCGTCCTCCAGGTCGAGTGCGAACAGCCGCGGCCGCCGAGGCGGCACCGGCTCGAGCGCGCGGGCCGTGAGCCGGGCCGGAGCGAGCCCGGCGCACGCGGCGGCGGTGACCTCCGCGATCCGCGGTACCTCCTTCTCGGCCCGCCAGCCGAGGAAGCAGAGCGTGACGTGGAGGGTGTCGGCCGACGCCGGCCGCAGCTCGTCGCGCCCGGCCAGCGCCCGCTCGCGCCACCCGGCGATCGCGCTGGCGCACCGGGTCAGGCAGGTCGAGCGCGACGAACAGCCGCGCTCGCGGCGACCCCTCGCGTCCGCGACGCCCGGACGCACGCGGGGACCCGGCGGCCCCGGACCGCCCCGCCACGCGCTCAGATCGGCGGCTGCTCGCCACGGAGGAGCCGGCGCACCAGGTGCATCCCGACGGTCGTCGACCGGTCGCGGATCTCGGCGCGGTCGCCCGGGATCTGAATGTCGCGTGCGAGGACGTCGCCGTTCGAGTCCTTCACCGACCAGCAGACGTAGCCGACCGGCTTCTCCGCGGTCCCGCCGCCCGGCCCGGCCACGCCGGTGATCGCGATCGCGAGGTCGGCGTCGAACCGCGTCAGCGCGCCGTCCGCCATCGCGCCGGCCACCTGCGGCGACACGGCGCCGTGCGCCGCGATCAGCTCCGGGTCCACCCCTAGGAGGCGCTCCTTGGCCGCGTCTGCGTAGGCCACCACGCTGCCCACCACGTAAGCCGAGGCCCCGGCGCGCTCGGTGAGGCGCGCGGCCATCAGCCCGCCGGTGCAGGACTCCGCCACCCCGACACGGCGCCCGGCCAGGAGCTCGGCCACCTGCTCGTCGATGCTCGATCCGTCGAGCGAGAAGAGCGCATGCCCGTGACGATCGGCGATCAGGTCGATCACCGCGTCGCGCGTCCGCCTCCGTGCCCCGGTTCGGACCGGATCACCGCCTCGACCTCGCCGCGCCGGAGGCAGGTGGTGATCTCGAGCTCCTCGAAGCGGTCGATCTCCTCCTCGGCCTCGCGCAGCGTCGCAGCGAGCTCCGACTCCGGGATCCCGAACAGCCGAAGCATCCGCTGCGAGTAGGTGGTGCCGCCCCGGATCGAGGCCTGGAACGCCTCGGTCCGCGTCGGCGGCGGCCACATCTCGTGGAGCTCGCGCGGGGGACCCGGCATCACCACCACCGCCGGCGTCCCACCGCCGGCCGTCTGAGCTCGGAGCGGCCCCGTTCCCCGCGGGCACCACCACCCCGGGCGCGGTGCCGGCCGGCTCGATCACGGCGGCGCCCTCCGGCACGAGCGCCTGCTTGCGGTTCGCTTCGCGGACGGCCTCCGGGTCGATCCGCCGCCAGCGCGCCGAGAGGCGCTGCAGGATCGCGGCGATCCGCCCCTCGAGCTCCTCGTCCAGCCGCAGCGGGCGGCCCGTGAACCCGGCCACCACCTCCAGGGTCAGGTCGTCGGCCGTTGGGCCGAGGCCGCCGCTCGTGACGATCAGATCGACCCCCTGGTCGGCCATGAACTGGAGCTGTGCCTCCATGTCCTCCGGGCGGTCGCCGCAGATCGTGACGTGCGCCAGCTCCACCCCCAGCTCCGCCAGCCGGTCCGCGAGCCACGGGCCGTTGCGGTCGCGGACCCGCCCGCTCAGTACCTCGGTGCCGGTGACGACGATGCCCGCGCGGGCGCTCACGTGCAGGGGGTCTCCCCCTCGGGGAGCTCCTCCTCGCCCTCGGCCGTGAACTCGTACGCCACCGGATTCGCGCCCTCCTCGATCGGCAGCTCCTCGCCGTTCAGCTCGAGGTCGACCTGGGTGTTCCCGAAGTTGACCCGCAGGGTCTGGGCCTCGAACGTCTCCGGGGCCGCGATCGTCTGTTCGAAGACCTCCTCCCCCGCTCCATTCTCCACGCACAGGTAGGTCTCGGCGAGCGGCGTCACGCGGAGCGTCACGCCCTCCTCCTCTTCCT
Organism: uncultured Thermoleophilaceae bacterium; assembly: GCA_963808955.1. Taxonomy (GTDB): domain Bacteria; phylum Actinomycetota; class Thermoleophilia; order Solirubrobacterales; family Thermoleophilaceae; genus CAWEHQ01. The sequence continues at coordinate 12,500 of CAWEHQ010000008.1, forward strand.
CGTCCTGGCCACCCTGCTGAGACCCCTGTCCCTGCCGTTGACCGGGGCCGGGCCCGGCCGCAGGCGTCTCGCTCGCCTCGTCGCCCTCGTCACCGGTCAGGAGGCCGACCACGAGCAGGAGCGCCAGCAGGGCGACCACGGCACCCACGATCATCGTCCCCCGACTCGGCGTCCCGAGCTGGGGCCGGCGGCGGCCCTCGCGTGGCGGCCCCGACGGCGGCGGCGGAGCGAGCGGCCGCATCTCGTCCTCGCGCGGCGACTCGTGGCGCTGGCGGTACTCCTCGAGCAGCAGCTGCGAGTCGAGCCCGAGGTATTCGGCGTAGGTGCGCAGGAAAGTCCTCACGAAGGTCGAGCCGGGAAGGCGGTCGAACTCCTCGCTCTCGAGCGCGCGCAGGTACTTGCCGCGGATCTTGGTGGCCTGCTCGACCTCGGCGATGTCCAGCCGCTGGCGCAGCCGCGCGTCGCGGAGCGTGTCTCCGATGGGCGGCATCGCGCCCTATTCTGCCAGCGCCGGTCAGGAGCGAGCGGGGCCGTGCGTGCCGGCGCCGACGGCGTCGGGGGCGCCGTCGGCGCCCCCGGCAAGCCCGTCGAGAACGCGCGGAAGGTCCGCCTCGGTCACCAGCACCTGGCGCGCCTTGGACCCTTCGTAGCCAGAGATCACGCCGCGCCGCTCCATCATGTCGATCAGCCGGCCGGCGCGGGTGTAGCCGACGCGCAGCCGTCGCTGGAGCATCGACGTGGACGCAGTGCCCATCTGGACCACGGTCGCGATCGCGTCGGCCAGGAGGTCGTCCGCGTCGGGGTCGAAGTCGCCGGGGTCGTCGCCCTCCTCGGGCTCGATGGCGTCGAGCAGGTCCTCCTGCAGCTCGGGCTCCCCCTGCGAGCGCCAGTGCGCGGTCAACTGCTCGATCTCGTCCTCGGTCACGAACGCGCCTTTGATGCGCGCGAGGCGCGACTCAGAGGCGGGCCGGAAGAGCATGTCCCCCTCCCCCAGCAGCGCCTCGGCGCCGTTCTGGTCCAGGATCACGCGCGAGTCCGTCTGCGAGGAGACCGCGAACGCGATTCGCGCCGGGACGTTCGCCTTGATTATCCCGGTGATGATGTCGGCGCTCGGGCGCTGGGTCGCGAGCACCAGGTGGATGCCGACCGCGCGCGACTTCTGCGCGAGCCGGATGATCGAGTCCTCGACCTCGCCGGGGGCGATCATCATCAGGTCGGCAAGCTCGTCGATCACGCACATGATGTAGGGGAGCGGCGGGTCCCCGGCGCGCGCGCGGACGCGATTCAGCTCGATCAGATTGCGCGAGCGAGCCTCGCTCATCACCGAGTAGCGCGCCTCCATCTCCTTGATCAGGTTGCCCAGAACGTTGGCCGCCAGCCGGGGGCTCGTGACCACCGGCGTGAGCAGGTGCGGCACGTCCTCGTAGAGGTTGAGCTCGACCTGCTTCGGGTCGACGAGCACCAGCTTCACCTCGTTGGGACTCGCCCTGAGCAGGATCGACGACAGCATCGCGTTGACGCAGCCCGACTTGCCCGATCCGGTGGTGCCGGCCACGAGAACGTGCGGCTGCTTCGCGAGGTCGGCGCCGATCGACTTGCCCGCGATGTCCTCGCCCAGCCAGACGGTCAGCGGCGACCAGCCCGCCGGGGCCTCCTGGTAGACGTCGCCCAGCCGCACCGTGCGGCGCACCCGGTTCGGCACCTCGACCCCGACCGCCTGCTTGCCGGGGATCGGCGCCAGGATCCGGACGTCCTCGGCCGCCAGGGCGTACGCAAGGTCGTCGCGAAGCTGCGCGATCTTCGACATCTTCGTGCCCGGCGCGAGACGGAGCTCATAGCGGGTGACGTGCGGGCCCGAGACCGTCCCGATCACCTTCGCGTCGACCTTGAAGTGGCTGAGCGTCTCCACCAGCACGGCGGCCTGGCGCTCCTCGGTCTTGCGGTCCACCTGGTTGCGGCCGCTGGACCGGCGCAGGAATCCGAGCCCCGGAAGGCGGTAGGGGAGCTCCTCGGACTCGGCGACGCGGGTGCGCCGCTTGCCCTGCGGCGTGAGCGCGGTGGCCTCGATCTCCGCGCCGGGGCCCTCGGCCTCCTCCGCGTCCACCGGCTCGAGGGCCGCGACGTCGTCGTCCTCGGCCGGACCGCGCTCGGCGATGGTTCGCGCCTCGCCGGGGGCGAACTCCGGCACGTCGGGGTCGGCGGCATCCTCGAGCCCCTCGTCCGACCAGTCGACCGCGGGCGGAGCCGGCGCCTCGACGTGGGTGGCACGCACCACCGGCTCCACGTCAGCGGGGACCCCCTGCTGCCCTTCGTCCGCATGATCGTCAAGGCGCGCGTCGCGCCAGCGGGCGCTGTTCGAGCTCGGCATCCCGGGCAGCTGGCCGCGCGCCACCGTGGCCGCGAGCTCGCCGGTCGACTCCCGCACCCGCCGGGTGGTGGACGTCACCCCCGCGCCGGTCGACCGGAGGACCCCCGCGACCGACGCGCCGGTCAGCAGGAGGATGCCCGCGACCACGAGGAAGACGAAGATGATGTGTGCCCCGATCTCCTGGAACAGCGTCTTCGCCGCGAGGAACAGGCCCTCGCCCACGAGCCCGCCGTGGACGCGAAGGAACTCGGCCTCGTCCATGAACGCGTCCGTGCGCGGGGGTTCGCTCGGGCCGAGCCCGAGGGAGCCGGCGGCGAGACCGAGCGTGAAGGCGGCGACGAGGCACGCGGCTCCGGTCCTGATCGGCCGCACGGTCGGCACCATCGATTCGAGGATCAGGAGCGCGCCCGCTCCGAGCAGGAGCACCGGCGCGGTGTAGCCCACGGCACCGAAGAGCAGCAGCAGCCCGTCCGCCATCGCCTCCCCCACCCGGCCGCCGTCCCAGCCCAGGTAGAAGACGAATGCCAGGAAACAGGCCAGCGCGACGGCGCCGAGGCCGATCAGGTCACGGTGGCGCTGCTCGAGCTCCGGAAGGCGTGGGAGCGCAGGCCGGAACCGGCGCGCGCGAGCGCGCCCCCCGGAGCGACCTCTTGTGCGCTGACGGCTGGCCATGGCCTGGCTCTGGTTGCTTCGACGCGTCGCCACCCGCCCCTGCCGCCCGAAGGCTTCGCGCAGCGGCCGCGAGCGACTAAAAGCTCGCTAAAAGGGGAAATCCGGACCGCCCCGCCACCTAACATGGATGCGATGTCCGCGAAGCCGCGCGTGCTGGTGGTGGAGGACGACGCCGAGATCGCCGGGGTGCTTCGTCGCTCGCTCCGGCTCGAGAGCTACGACGTGGCGCTCGCGGACGACGGCGAGGCGGCTCTGCGCGAAGCGGTCAACTTCGAGCCCGACGCGGTCGTGCTCGACCTCGGTCTCCCCCGGCTGGACGGCGTGGAGGTGTGCCGCCAGCTGCGGGCGGAGAGCGACGTACCGATCCTGATCCTCACCGCGCGCGACGGCGTTGAGTCGCGCGTCGAGGGCCTCGACTCCGGTGCGGACGACTACCTCGTCAAGCCGTTCGAGCGCCAGGAGCTGCTGGCTCGCCTGCGTGCGCTCCTGCGCCGCCGGCCGCCGCGCGGCAGCGCTTTCCTGGTTCTGGACGACCTCCGCCTGAACCCCGAGACCCGTGAGGTCCTCCGCGGGGAGCGCCGGCTGGACCTGACCGCCAGGGAGTTCGAGCTGCTCGAGTACCTGATGCGGAACGAACGCCTGGTGGTGTCGCGCCAGCAGCTGCTGGAGGACGTGTGGGACTACTACGCGTTCGCCGAGACCAACACGGTGGACGTGTTCGTGTCCACCCTGCGCCGCAAGCTCGAGGCCGGCGGCGAGTCGCGCCTGCTCCACACGGTGCGAGGCGCAGGCTACGTGCTGCGCGCGTCATGAGGCCGCGCTGGCTCACCCGCCGCCTCGACGCGCTGCCGATCCGCTGGCGGCTGGCGGTCACCTCGGCGGGGCTCACCTTCGTGATCCTGCTCGCCTTCGCGGTCGTGATCGGGATGTTCACCGCCAACCGGCTCCGCTCCGACTTCGACAACGACCTGCGGGCCACCGCGGCCGAGCTGGGTCAGCGGCTCGAGGACGAGATCACCGTCGACCCGTTCTCGAGCGCGACCCAGATCTCCGGCGAGGACGTGCTGGCGGCGACGGTCGGCGGCGGCGCCACGGGTGACGCCGCGGTGAGGATCCTGTACCCGAACGGAGAGGTCTTGTTCCCGGAGGAGGGAGCCATCGACCTCGGCCCCGCGGCGGTGGGCGTCCACGAGGCGGCGGGCTATCGCGTGGTGTCCGAGGCGATCACCTCTCCCGGCGGTCCGACCGCGGCCGCCTACCTGCAGTACGGGCGGCCGGAGAGCAGCCTCGACAGCACGATCGCGCGCGTGAACCTGTTCCTCGGGATCGGCGTCGTCGGCGGCACCGGCCTGGCGCTGCTGGCCGGCCTGGCCGTGGCGCGGCGCGCGATGGGCCCGATCGCGGACCTCGCGGGAGCCGCGCGCGAGATCGTCCGCACGCGCGATCCGGCGGCGCGGATGCCTCAGCCGAGCGCCGACGACGAGGTGGCCGACCTGGCGCGCACCCTCACCGAGATGCTCAGGGGCCTCGACGCGTCCCAGCGCGAGATCGAGGCGACGCTTACCCGCGAGCGGGAGTTCGTGGCCGACGCCTCGCACGAGCTGCGCACCCCGCTGACGAGCGTCCTCGCCAACCTCGAGCTGCTCGAGGCCGAGCTCGAGGGCGAGGACCGCGAGATCGCCGGATCGGCGCTGCGCTCCACGCAGCGGATGCGCCGCCTCGTCGGCGACCTGTTGTTCCTGGCCCGGGCGGACGCCGGCCAGTCGACGCCGGCCACGCTGGCCCCGACCGACCTCACCCGCGTGGTGCGCGAGGTCGTGGCCGAGACCGCGCCGCTCGTGGCGTCGCACGAAGTCTCCGTCGACGCAACGGAGAGCGTCCGGGTCGAGGGCTCGCCGGACGACCTCCACCGGCTCGTGCTCAACCTGATCCAGAACTCCGTGGCCCACACGCCGCGCGGGACCAGGGTCACTGCGTCGGTGCGACAGGCGGACGACCGCGCGATCCTCGAGGTCGCCGACGACGGCCCCGGCGTGCCGGACGACGTGCGCGACCGCGTGTTCGAACGCTTCGTTCGCGGACACGGCGACGGCCGCGGCGCAGCCGGCCTCGGCGGCCGCGGCAGCGGCCTGGGCCTGGCGATCGTGCAGGCCGTGGCGGAGGCGCACGGAGGGAGCGTGGAGCTTCGAGACACGCCCGGGGGCGGCGCGCCGTTCCGGGTGACGTTGCCGGTGAAGGACGCCGCACATCAGGCGCGGAGGAGCGTTTCGGCGAGCGATCCTCGGCGCCCGTGTCGAGGGCTGAGTCGGGTCGCGGGCACTTCAGCGCTGATCTGCGTACGCCTCGCTATGCGAGGAAAAGCCAGATCAGCGGATCGAGGTCTCCGCGGCCACGCTGACGCGCACCGCAGCGTTTGCGCCGCTGCGGTGTTCTTACAGTCGTGAAACGGTTGGCCACGGCGGCTCTCCTCGGTGCGTGCGCGGCGGCTGCGGCCGTGGCACCGGCGTACAGCGCCTTCCCGGGCGAGAACGGGAAGATCGTCTTCGAAGAGAGCAACTCGACCTGGGTAGTGAACGCTTCCGGTACGGCGCTCTACCGGCTGCCGTGGCGTGTTCCAGACCTTGGCCCAAACGAGTGGGTGGAAGTCGTTAATCCGGAGGTCACGCCCGACGGAACGCGCGCGGTGGTGACCGTGTCGACCTTCGTCGAGAGAGCGGTGAGCGCAGGCGTGACCAGTTCCTCGCGCTTATGACGCTCGACGGCACGGTTCAGACGCGCCTGCTCGACTGGCCGAACGAGACCCCCCTGGGCGGCGCGACGTTCTCCCCGGACGGAAAGCAGGTTGCGTTCGACGTCTCCGCGAGCCGTGATGCTGTCCATCCCAGCAGCATCTACGTGATGAACTCGAACGGCACCGACGTCGAACGGCTCACGGCCGGCGCGGAACCCGCCTTCTCGCTGGATGGCAGTCGAATCGCTTTCTCCCGCAATGAGGGAGGACCGCGATATGACGCGGACTTCGGCATCTACACGGTGGCGACGGACGGGACCGCGGAGCGGCGCCTCGGTCCTGGATCGGATCCCGACTACTCGCCGGACGGCGACCGGATCGTGTTCGAAGGCAAGGAGCAGGTACCGGACTGCGACTACAGGGTCGCGGCGCTCTTCTCCATGGCCTCCGACGGGACCGGAGAGAGGCGCATCAGGCAGAGCGTCGACTTCTGCCCGGGGGGCAAGATCGCAGCGAACCCCAGCTATTCACCGGATGGCGAACGGGTGCTCTTCACCGACCACATCAGGGACGACATCAAGTCCTGGGCCTGGGTGAAGACGATGCCCAATGACGGGATCGACCGCCCGCCGGGAGGGTTCGATCCCGCACCCTGGGAGAACGTGGTGGCCGGCGACTACCTGTTCTTCCCCGGACCCCCTGACTGGGGGCCAGCTCCGGACGCTTCTGCGCCCGCACGGTGCGCTGGACGCCGCGTCACGATCTCCGGTACCGGCCTCGCTGACCGGATCCGCGGCACAAGCCACCGCGACGTGATCCTGGCTCGCGGCGGCGACGATGTGGTCGACGGCCGTGGTGGACCGGATCAGATCTGCGCGGGGGACGGCGACGACGATGTGGCCGGCGGCCCGGCACCCGACGCGATCAGCGGCGGGGCTGGCCTCGACACATGCCCGGATCGGTCCGGCAATGACAGCGTCCGGGGCTGCGAGCGGGCGCCGCGCCGGTAGCCGCGCTCATACCTCCACCACGACCGGCAGCACCAGCGGCCTCCGCTTCAGCCGCTCGTAGACGAACTTCGCCACGTCGTCGTGGAGGTGGTCCTGCAGCAGCGATATCTCGCGCACCTCCTCCTCGGCCGACTGTGCGAGCGAGTCGTCGACCGCCCGGCGGATCTCCTCCAGCAAGCCGTCGGCCTGCTCCAGGAAGGGGACGCCGCGGAAGATGACCTCGGGGGGAGCCACCGAGCGGCCGTCCTGCTCCGAGACGGTGGCCACGACGATGAAGATTCCGTCGGCGGACAGCATCCGCCGGTCGCGGAGCGCGACGTCCTCGATGTCCCCCACGTCGACCCCATCGACGAAGATCATTCCGGCCTGCTCGCGCTCGCCGAAGCGAGCGCCGCTTTCCGTGACCTCGAGCGGCAACCCGTTCTCGCCCCGGAAGATTGCCTTCGGGTCGATGCCCACATCCTCCGCGAGCTGCGCGTGGAGCCGCAGGCGCCGGTGGTCGCCGTGGATCGGCATCACGTGGCGCGGCCGCGTGAGGTTGAGCATCAGCTTGAGCTCCTCGGCGTAGGCGTGTCCCGATGCGTGGATCGGGGCGTCGCGCGCCGTGATCACGTCGGCGCCAAGGTGGTAGATGCGGTCGATCGTCTCGTTCACCGCCCGCTCGTTGCCTGGAATCGGCGTCGCGGAGAAGATCACGGTGTCGCCCTCGCGGAGCTCGACCTGCGGGTGGTCGCCGTGGGACATCCGCCGTAGCGCGGACAGCGGCTCCCCCTGGCTGCCCGTCGACACGATCACCACGCGGTGGTCCGGGAAGTCGTCAATCTCCCCTGGTCCCACGAGCAGGCCGTCGGGCAGGTGGATGTGACCGAGGTTTCGCCCGATGTTCACGTTCTTGCGCATCGAACGGCCGACGAGCGCGACCTTCCGCCCGAGCGCGGCCGCCGCGTCGACGACCTGCTGGACGCGATGGATGTTCGAGGCGAACGAGGTGACCACGATCCGCCCCTCGCAGCGACCGAAGACCTGCTCCAGCTGCGGACCCACGCTCGACTCCGAAGTGGAGATGCCCGCCCGGTCGACGTTGGTGGAGTCGCCGCACAGGAGGAACAGGCCGTCGCGGCCGAGCTCCGCCAGGCGCGAAACGTCGGCGGGCTCGCCGTCCACTGGCGTCTGGTCGAACTTGTAGTCGCCGGTCAGGAGCGTGGTGCCGAGCTCGCAGGTGAGCGCGACCGCGTAGGAGTCGGGGATCGAGTGGGACATCTTCACCGCCTCCAGCGAGAAGGGGCCGGCCTCGATCACCTCGCCCGGCTCCGTCTCGTACAGGGGCACGTCCTTCATCCGGTGCTCGTCGAGCTTCGATCGCACCATGGCCACCGTCAGCGCTCCGCCGTGGATCGGCGGCAGCGCGGTGCCGCCGAGCTCGCGCAGCACGTAGGGCAGCGCCCCCACGTGGTCCTCGTGCCCATGCGTGAGGAAGATCGCCTCGATGTCCTCGGCGCGCTCACGGAGGTAGGCGAAGTCGGGCAGCACCAGGTCGATGCCGAGCTGGTCGGGCGCCGGGAACGACAGCCCGGTGTCCACCACCACCATGCGGCCGCCGTACTCGACGACGGTCATGTTCTTGCCGATCTCGCCCAGGCCGCCCAGCGGCAGGACGCGGAGGGTGTCAGTCATCTAAACGGTGCTCAGGAGACCCTGCTGCTCGAGCGCTTCCCTGACCGCGGCCTCCTCGTCGTGTGAGGCCGGCACCATCGGTAGCCGGAAGCCCCCGACCTCGTGGCCGAGGAGCGACATCGCGGTCTTGACCGGGATCGGGTTCGTGGTCACGCTGAGGGCGCGGAAGAGTGGCTCGAGCGAGCCGTGGATCTCGGCGCGGGACTCCGGTTCGTCGATCATCCGCCGCATCTGCGCCCCAACGAGGTGGGACGCAACCAGGATGCCGCCGGTGCCGCCCGCGTCGAGCGTCGCCGCGAGCATGTCGTCGTTCCCGGCCAGAAGGTCGAGCCCCTCGATCGGCTCGAGGTCCTCGTAGCGCGCCTGCTTGACGGCGAGCACGTTCGGGATCTCGGCGAGCTCGCGCAGCAGGTCGTTCGGAATGTCCACGACGCAGCGGGACGGGATGTTGTAGACGACCACCGGCCGATCGGTGGCCGCGGCCACGGCGCGGAAGTGCTCGAGGATCCCACGGGGGTTCGGCTTGTTGTAGTACGGCGTCACCACCAGGACGCCGTCCACCCCGATCTCGGTGGCCCGCTCGGTCAGCTCGACCGAGTGAGCCGTGTCGTTGGAGCCGGTGCCGGCGATCACAGCGGCGTCGCCGGACTCCCCGACGCCGATCTCCCACAGCCGCAGCTTCTCGGCGTCGGTCAGCGTGGCGCCTTCCCCAGTGGTGCCGGCGAGGACCACCCCGTCGGACCCCGACCCGAGAAGGTGCCCGATCAGCGCTGCCGCGGCGTCCTCGGCGACTCTGCCGTTCGCGTCGAACGGTGTCACCATCGCCGTGATCACGCCGCCGAATGTCACGTCGGCGTCCGTGCTCTGTCGGGTGTCCGCCCGCGCGTCATGGGCCGCTACTGGATCGGGCGGAACGGGTCCGGGTTGGGGTTCACGTCCTCCCTGGGCGGCGCGTCCTCGGTCGGTCGGCCGGCCTCCTCAGAGTGCTCGGCCGGTGGTGCCGCGCCCGCGGGCGCGGGCTCCGTGCCCGGTGGAGCCCCCGCGGGAGCCTCCTGTGGAGCGGCCGGCGGCGTCGCGCTGGGAGCTGGCGGCGGGGTCGACGCGGGCGGGACGCCGCCCGGTGCCGCAGCCGCCGGTTCGCCGCTCGGTGGGGCCGTCGCACTCGCGGGGGTCTCCTCGATCGGCCGTCCGTGCTTGTCGTAGCGGACGGGGGCCGGGCCGGTCTGGCTTTGGTCACCCTGCCGCTGGTTGGACTGGTTCTGCTTCTCGTCGAGCTTCTGCTGAGCCTGCTGTGCGGCCTGCTTCGCCTTGTCGATCGCGCCGCTCTCCTCGAGCTTCCGCTGCGCCTGCTGGGCGCGCTGCTTGGCCTTGTCCAAGAACCCCATGGACCCTCCTGGATCGTGTCGGGCCAGCTTCGTGAAGCCCCGCTCGGGAACCTGAGCAGGCGGACCCACCCCCGTAGAATGGAGGCGAAAGGCGATGGCGCACGAGAAGGACTACCGACACCGGACCACGATCCAGAAGCTCGGGGTTCGCGAGGACGAGCGCGTCGAGGTGGCCGGGGACGTCGGTCGCGGCCTCCGCCGTGACGTGCAGGCGGCCATCGGTCGCGGTCTCGTGCGATCGGGCGACCTCGATGGCGCGGTGGTCCTGGTCGAGTCGGCCGACGAGGCGCGGGAGGCGTTCGAGCGCTACCGACGGCGGCTGCGGGACACCGGGTACATCTGGATGGTCACGCGGAAGCGTGGGCACGATGGCTACCTCGACCAGTTGCAGCTCGTCCCGCTCGCCAGGGAGCTCGGGCTGATCGACAACAAGACCTGCTCGGTCGACGACGAGCGGTCCGGCATCCGGTTCGTGGTGCCGAGGGCGCTCCGCGGCGCCGTCCCGGCCCGCACCGCCGCCTAGATCACCAGAGCAGCGCCTCGAGCCCCACCGTCGGGGACTGCTCCAGCGAGCCGACCCGGCGGACGGCCAGCAGGACGCCCGGCATGAACGACTCCCGCGAGATCGAGTCGTGCCGGATCGAGAGCGTCTGCCCGAGGCCGCCGAAGATGACCTCCTGATGCGCGACCAGCCCGGGCAGGCGGACCGAGTGGATCGGCTCGTGCACCTTCCCGCCGGCTTCGCGGATGAGCTCGGCGGTCCGGGCGGCCGTCCCGGAGGGGGCGTCGAGCTTCCGTTCGTGATGGAGCTCGACGATCTCGCACTCCGGCATGTGCGCCGCCGCCATGCGCGCCGCCTGCATCATCAGCACCGCCCCGATCGCGAAGTTGGGCGCCGCGAACAGATTCGCCGTGCCGACGCCTGCGAGCGGCGCGAAGTCGGCGCCGGTGGTCCCGATCACGCAGTGGACCCCCGCCTCGAGACACGCGCGCGCATTGTCGACCGCGGCGTCGGGCTGCGTGAAGTCCACAACCACGTCGGCGTCCGGCAGGACGGCGGCCAGGTCCACGCCGAGCTGCGGGTCGGCCTGCCCCGAGAGCTGCATGTCCTCGGCGCCCTCCACCGCGGCGCACACCGCCTGGCCCATCCGGCCGGCGGCGCCCGACACTGCCACCGAGATCACGGGCGAGGGTGCCGCGAGCAGCCGTTCACGCCGCGGCCAGGGCCGGGTTGACCGCGCCCACCGCCTCGAGGAAGCGGTCCCGCTCGGAACCCACGGCGGCCGCCGAGAGCCGCTCCGGCGCGTACAGCTCGCGGGCGAGCTCGGTCACGTCGTCGAGCGTGACGGCGTCGATGGCTGCGATCGTCTCGTCGAGCGTGAGCAGCGGTACGTCGGTCAGGAGCGCCCCGCCGAGACGGTTCATCCGCGCAAGCGTCGCCTCCATCGAGAGCACGGTGCGACCCTTCAGGTTCTCCTTCGCCCGCTCGAGCTCCGCGTCCGAGACGCGGTCGTCGCGCAGCCGCCGCAGCTCGTTCCCCACCACCTCGGCCGCCTGGGCGAGATTGTCGGGCCGGGTGCCGAGGTAGAGGGCGACCTCGCCCGAGTCGACGAACTGGCTCGAGTACGAGTACACCGCGTAGGCGAGCCCGCGCTTCTCCCGGACCTCCTGGAACAGCCGCGACGAGCTCGAGCCGCCGAGGGTCGTGTCGAGAACCCGCAGCGCGAAGCGGCGCTCGTCCGCCCGGCGGATCCCATGGCCGCCGAGGCAGAGGTGGTACTGCTCGGTGTCCTTGGCGTGGAAGCGCGCGCGCGGGGCGCCGTCGCCCGGCGTGTGGCCCGGCGCCGCTCCGTTGGTCGATGCGGGACCTCGCTCTCCGTCCGCGGATCGGCTTCGATCCGAGCCCGTGCCGGACCGCTCCTCCGCCATTGCCACCACCTGGTCGTGGTCGACGTTGCCGGCCGCGGCCACGACTACGTTGCTCAGCTCGTAGCGAGCGTCGTGGTACGCCGCGATGTCGGGCACCGGAACCTCGGCGATCACCTCCGCACGGCCGATGATCGGCTGGCCGAGCGGATGGTCGCCGAAGATCGCCTCCGCGAGCACGTCGTGCACCTTGTCCGAGGGCTCGTCCTCGTACATCGCGATCTCCTCGATCACGACCTGGCGCTCGGAGTCGATGTCCTTGTACGCCGGCCGCAGCACCATGTCGGCGAGGACGTCGATGGCGCGCTCCAGGTGCTGGTCGAGGAACCGCGAGTAGACCATGGTGGTCTCCTTCCCGGTGCCGGCGTTCACCTCCGCGCCCATGGCGTCGAAGATCTGGTCGATCTCGGTCGACCCGTAGCGGTCCGTGCCCTTGAACAGCAGGTGCTCGAGGAAGTGGGAGAGCCCCGCCTGCTCCGGCGTCTCGTCGCGCGATCCCACCCGCACGCCGATGCCGAGCGCGACCGAGCGGACGGCGGGCATCCGCTCGGTCACCACGCGCAGTCCCGAGTCGAGCTCGGTGACCGATGGCTCAGTCGCCGTTACGGCCGCTCGTGGGCCCGACCACTACCGCTCGTCGCGCCGGTGGTCGCCGCCGCGGCCGCGGCCGCGGCCATTCCCGTCGCTGCGGCCGCGTGAGCGGCCGCCGCGCCGCCGCGCCGCTCGCGCGCCACCGGCGTCGCCGGTGCCCACCTTGGCGAGCTCCTCGGCGCGACTTGCCGGCGATCTCCGGATCGGCGGCGAGCCGCAGGCCGATCCGGCCGCGCTCCTTGTCGACCTCGACCACGCGCACGTCGATCTCGTCGCCGCGGTTGAGCACGTCCTCGACGCGTGTCGGGCCGCTGGCCGGGTGCGATGTTCGAGATGTGCAGCAGGCCGTCGGTGCCCTTGGCGAGCTCGACGAAGGCGCCGAACGTGGTGGTCTTGACGACCTTGCCCTTGTACTCGTCGCCGACCTCGACCTCCTTCGTCATCTGGCGGATGCGGTCGATGAGGCGCGTCGCCCTGCTCGCCGGTCTGGGCGTAGACGAGGATCTGCCGTCGTCGTATACGTCGATCTGCGCCTCGAACTCCTCGGACAGCGCGCGGATCGTCTCGCCGCCCTTGCCGATGACCATCCCGATCTTGTCGGGATCGATCTGGATCGAGGTGATCCGCGGCGCGTAACGGCGAGAGCTCGGCGCTGCGGCTCGTCGATCGCCTCGGCCATCTTGCCGAGGATGAATGTCGCGCCCCTCCTTCGCCTGCTCGAGCGCGTCGCGCAGGATGTCGAACGTGACGCCCGCGATCTTGATGTCCATCTGAAGCGCCGTGATGCCCGCGCTCCGTGCCGGCGACCTTGAAGTCCATGTCGCCGAGGTGGTCCTCCACGCCGGCGATGTCGGAGAGCACGATGTAGTCGTCGCCCTCCTTGACAAGGCCCATCGCGATGCCGGCGACCGGGCGCGCGATCGGCACGCCGGCCGTCCATCAGCGACAGGCTCGACCCGCACACGGACGCCATCGACGACGACCCGTTCGACTCGAGGATGTCGGAGACCACCCGGATCGTGTAGGGGAACTCCTCCTGCGAGGGCATGACCGGCACGAGCGCGCGCTCCGCGAGCGCGCCGTGGCCGATGTCGCGCCGCTTCGGCCCGCGCATGAAGCCCGCCTCCCCGACCGAGAACGGCGGGAAGTTGTAGTGGTGGAAGTAGCGCTTGGAGCGTTTCGAGGCCGAGCGTGTCGAGCCGCATCTCCTCACGCGTCGTGCCGAGCGCGGCCACGGACAGGGCCTGCGTCTGGCCGCGGGTGAAGAGCGCCGACCCGTGCGTGCGCGGAGCGACGCGAGACCTCGATCGAGATCGGCCGGATCTCGTCGGCCGCGCGGCCGTCGGGCCGCTTCTTGTCGACCGCGATCCGCCGCCTGACCATGTCCTTCTCGAGCTTGTCGAACGCGAGCTGGACGGCCGGACGGCGCTCCGCGTGGTCCGTCGGCCTCGTCGTCGCCGGCGAGCGCCTCGAGCGGCTCCTCCTCGACGCGCTTCGTGGCGTCCTGGCGCTCGAGCTTGTCCTCCACCTGGGTGGCCTCGTCGAGCGCGGCGCCGAAGCGCTCGCGGATGCTCGGCCAGCGACCGACTCGTCGACCTGCGGCACCGCGACCTCGACCTTCGGCTTGCCGGCCGCCTCTGCAGCTCGCGCTGGGCCTCGCAGAGCTTCTTGATCTCGCCGTGCGCGATGTCGAGCGCGTCGAGGATCTCGGCCTCCGAGACCTCGTTGGCGCCGGCCTCGACCATGAGGATGGCCTCCTCGGTGCCGGCGACGACGAGGTCGAGCGAGCCCTCGGGGAGCGTCTCCTCGTCGGGGTTGACGACGAAGCCCGACCTCCTCGTCCTGCGCCGATGCGCACGGCGCCGACGGGCTCCGGGAAGGGGATGTCGGACACCATCAGCGCGGCGCTCGCGCCGTTCATGGCGAGGATGTCGTACGGGTTGACGTGGTCGACCGACATCGGGATCGCCACGAGCTGCGTCTCGCGGCGCCAGCCCTTGGGGAAGAGCGGCCGCATCGGCCGGTCGATCATTCGCGCGGTGAGGGTGCCCTTCTCGCCCGCGCGACCCTCGCGCTTGAAGAAGCTGCCGGGGATCTTGCCCGCGGCGTACATCCGCTCCTCGACGTCGACGGTCAGGGGCAGGAAGTCCACGTCGCGCAGGTTGCCCGCGGTCGCGGTGGCGAGGACCATGCGTCTCCCCGGCCTGCACGACCACCGCGCCGCTCGCCTGCTTGGCGAGCTTGCCCGATCTCGAACGTCGATCTCGGTGCCTCCGACTGTCACCGAGACCCGGTGCACGGGCGCGGTTACTTCACTCATCTGTTCCTTTCAGCGCCGCCTCCGGTTGGCGGCTATTGCTAAAGACTCTTCGGAAAGAAGACCGCTCCGATGCTATCAGCGGGCTTTCGCGCGCCTACTTGCCCGCGCGCTGCGGTTGGAGAGAATGTGGCAAAGGCACCTTGACGACGAAGGAGACGAACATGGCTCTGCAGATCGGCGACACCGCACCGAACTTCGAGGCGGACACCACCGAGGGCAGGATCCGCTTCCACGACTGGATCGGCGACTCGTGGGCGGTGCTGTTCTCGCATCCGCGCGACTTCACGCCCGTTTGCACCACCGAGCTCGGCTACATGGCGAGCTCAAGCCAGAGTTCGACCGCAGCGAACGTGAAGATCATCGGGCTCTCCGTCGACCCGGTCGACAACCACGCCAAGTGGGCGAGCGACATCGAGGAGACGCAGGGGCACGCGCCCAACTACCCGCTGATCGGCGACTCGGACTTCAACGTGTCGAAGCTCTACGGGATGCTCCCGTCCGACGCCTCGGGCGAACCGACGGAGCGCACGCCGGCCGACAACCAGACGGTGCGGAACGTGTTCGTGATCGGGCCGGACAAGAAGGTCAAGCTGGTCCTCGTGTATCCGATGACGACCGGCCGCAACTTCGACGAGGTGCTGCGGGTGATCGACTCGCTCCAGCTCACGGCCGAGCACAAGGTGGCGACGCCGGCGAACTGGAAGCAGGGCGACAACGTGATCATCGCCGGGTCGGTCTCCGACGATCAGGCGAAGGAGATCTACCCCGAGGGCTGGGAGTCGCCGCGCCCGTACATCCGGATCGTGCCGCAGCCGCGCTGAGGGCGGATTCGGCTCAGGCCGCGCGCTCGCCGAGCGACTCGAACACGAGGTCCAGAGAGGGGACCTCGAGCGGGCTCGGCGAGCGGTGGGTCCACTCGACCACGCCGTCCGCGTCGATCATCACGAGGGCGCGGCCCGAGACCCCGTACTTGTCCGAGTAGACGCCGTATGCTCGCGCGACTTCGCCCTTCGGGTGGAAGTCCGCGAGCAGCGGCACCGAGACGCCGAGGTGGCGCCGGAAGGCGGCGTGGCAGAACGCCGAGTCGACCGAGACGCCGTACAGCGCAACCCCGCGCTGACTCGAGCTCGGCGAGCCGCTCGTCGTAGACGCTCACCTGGTCGGTGCAGACGGGGCTGAAGTCGGCCGGGTAGAAGGCGAGCAGCACCCGTTGGCCGGCGAGGTCGGCCAGCGACACGACGTTGCCCTGATGGTCGGGCAGCCGGAAGTCCGGAGCCCTTGTGCCCGGCTCGATCACGCTGCCGTTCGTCGGGCTACCTTCGGAGCCCGAGCTCCCCGATCAGCTGGCGGTAGCGGTCGAGGTCCTTCCCGCGCAGGTACTTGAGGAGCCGGCGGCGCTGCCCGACCAGCATCAGGAGGCCGCGGCGCGAGTGGTGGTCCTTGCTGTGCGCGCGCAGATGCTCGGTGAGATCGCTGGATGCGCTCGGTGAGCAGCGCGACCTGCACCGAGGTGGACCCGGTGTCGCTCGTGTCGCTCCCGAAGCGCTCGACGATCTCGCGCTTCCGCTCTGCGGTCAGGCTCATCGGTCGCGAACCGTAGCAGGGGCGCAGGATGCGCCTGACCTCGCTCACGTCGCGCGTCTCATCTGGTCCACGAGCGCCTCCGTCGAGTCGAATCGGCGCTCCCCGCGCAGCCGCTCGACGAAGGCCACGCGCAGCGTCTCGCCGTAGAGATCGCCGTCGAAGTCGAGCAGGTACGCCTCGACCAGGAGGCCGCGTCCGGTCTCGAAGGTGGGCCGCACGCCGACGTTCACCGCGGCCTGCCGTCCATGCGCCCAGGCGGCGTAGACGCCGTGCCCGGGGTGCGCGAGCCGGTCGTCGGGGACGATGTTGGCGGTCGGCATGCCGAGCTCGCGGCCGCGCCCGTCGCCGGTCACGACCTCGCCCTCGAGCAGGAACGGCCCGCCGAGGAAGCGCGCGGCCCGCGCCACGTCGCCGGCCGCCACGAGGCCGCGGATATGGCTCGACGAGACGGTCTCCCCGTCGACCTCGACGAGCGGGACGACGCGCGTCTCGAACTCGTCGCGCTCTTCGAGCAGCTCGCGTCGCCCTGCGCGCCCTTGCCGAAGCGGAAGTTCTCGCCCACCGAGACATGCACCGCGCCGAGCCGCGCACCAGAACGTCCTCGACGAACTCCGTCGCGCGTGCGGCTCGGCGAACTCGCGGTCGAACGGGATGACCACGAGCTCCTCGACGCCGAGGCCGGCGATCAGGTCACGCTTGAGCGGCAGCGACTGAAGCAGCTTCGGGAGCGCGTCGGGGGCCAGCACCGCGAGCGGATGCGGATCGAAGGTGAGCACGGTGTCGCAACCCCGGATGACCTCGCGATGGCCGAGGTGAACGCCGTCGAAGGTGCCGATCGCCACCCGGCGCCCGCCGGGGCGAGGCCGCAGCGTCGTGGACGCTCGTGACCTTCACGCCGTGAGCACCACGACGGGCGGAGCCGGTCACCGTGCGGCTCGGCGACAGCCAGCAACCGGCCCTCGTGGGTCAGCCTGACGGCTGAGATGGCAGATGGCAGATGGCAGATGGCAGGGCGGGACCCTCGGCCGTGGCTCGCGACCACCGCCGCCCGTGGCCACCCTCTCCGCCTCGACGGCATCAACCGCGTGCTCCGGCAGGAACGCGAGCGCTTCTCCCAACGGAACCAGGCGCTGCTCGTCCGCGTCCTTCAGGTCGAACGGCCCGATCGCGCGTGCGCTCGAGCTCCTCGCAGTAGGCGTCGCCGAGCGCCGCGACGAGCTGGCGCACGTAGGTCCCCGCCGAGCATTCGACCTCGATCCCGGCGCGGTCGTCGTGCCGCCACAGCACTTCCGCCCGATGCACCGTCACGAGTCGCGGCTCGCCCTCGACCGGATCGCCACGCCGAGCCCGCTCGTGGAGCCGTTCGCCGCCGACCCTCACCGCCGACCAGGCCGGCGGCCGCTGCCAGATCTCGCCGACCGGGATGTCGATCTCGTCCGGTACGCGTCCCGTCTCTACCAGCGTCCGTCGCGGTCGCCGGTGTCGGAGGTCCATCCGAGCCGGGCCACCACCCGGTAGGTCTTCGGCAGCGCCATCAGGAAGCGCTGGGCACGGGTGGCGCGGCCCACCAGCACCAGCAGGAGCCCGGTGGCGAACGGGTCGAGCGTGCCTGCGTGGCCGACCTTCGGGCGACTGCCGCCGCCGTCTTCTAGCCGCTCCCCGATCGTGCGGCGCACCCGCGCCACCACGTCGTGCGAGGTTACGCCCGCGGACTTCGGATACAGGAGTACGCCAGCGGAATCCGGGGGCCGCTGGCCCATCTCACAGCTTCGCCGCCACCTCGAGCTGCGCGCCGATCTCCTCCCGGATCCGCTCCACGAGCTCGGGCACCGGGAGGTCGGTGAAGAAGCCCGCCGCCTGGCGGTGTCCGCCGCCGCCGAAGCCGCGCGCGATCACCGAGACGTCGACGCGGTCGTCGGTGGCCCGCAGGCTCACCTTGTGCGAGTCGGGCGACCCGTTCGATAGCCGCGCGCGGACCAAGGCGCCCACCGCGGTGCCCTCGACAGCAGCGGAGGTAGTCGACGACGCCCTCCGAGTCGGACTCGTCGAGCCCGTCTCCAGGAAGTCCTCGAGCCTGAGGTGCGTCAGCGTGAGCAGTCCGTCGTCGTAGCGCTCGAGCTGGGCGAGGGCGCGGCCGAGGAGGAGCAGCCGGTGCTCCGGGCAGGCTCTCGAAGATCTGCCGAAAGACGTCGTGCGGCAGCACGCCGGCGCGAGCGAGGTCGGCCGCCATCCGGTGCGACTCGGCCGTGGTGTTCTCGTACATGAAGCGGCCGGTGTCGGTGACGAGCCCGACGTAGAGGGACTCGGCCATCGGCGGCGTGATCTCGACGCCGATCGCGTTGGCGAGCCGGTAGACGATCTCGGCCGTGCACGACACGCTCGGCATCACGAGGTTCACGGTGCCGAAGCGCGTGTTGTCGTGATGGTGGTCGATGTTGACGATGTGGACACCCTCGCGGAGGAGGAAGTCCACCGGCATGCGGTTGATGTTGCCGCAGTCGAGGAACACCGCAACGCGCTCGCCCACGTCCTCGGGCGGAGTCGACACGCACGCCGTCCAACGCGCATGTGCCGGTACTCGTGCGGCAGCGGGAACTGGTCCTCGGCGAGGAACATGACCGAGTCCTTGCCGAGCCTCGTGAGGAGCTCGTGCATGCCGATGAGCGAGCCGAGCGCATCGCCGTCGGGGTTCTGATGCGTCGTCAGGAGGAACTTGTCGCCGCGCTCGAGCTCCGCGATCACCTGCTCGAAGTCCTCGATCGGGCTCATCCCCGTCCCTCCGCGTCGCCTTCGTCCCTGGGCCCGGGGGCGGTTTCGTCGATGAGCTGCGAGAGCCGCATGCCGCGGTCGGTCGACTCGTCGTAGAGGAACGTGAGCGTCGGTGTGCGCTTCATCGACAGCTCCGAGCCTACCTGCGCCTGCAGGTAGCCGCGCGACGAGGTGAGCCCCGCTAGCGCCTCGGATCGCGCGCGTTCGTCACCGAGAACGGTGACGTAGACGCGCGCTTGGCGCAGGTCTGGGCTGGTGTCGACTGCGGTGACTGTCACGAATCCGATGCGGGGATCGCTCAGATCCTCTGAGATGTGCGCGGAGACGACCTCCCGGACCGCCTCGTTTACGCGCCGCATTCTCGCGCTGGCCATCCTAGAGAATCTCCTCCGCTGAGAGGATTCGGCGCTCGACGCTCGCTCCCTGCGGAAACTGCGAATGCACGTGGCGCTCGATCGCGGCGGCCGATTCGGAGACTTCGCCCGCGCCCCTCCCCACCACCGCGGCGGCCAGCGTGGCGCGCTGCCAGAGGTCGTGGTGGTCGGTCTCGGCCACGGTTGCCCCGAATCGGCGCTGGAGGCCGGCCTTGAGCGAGAGGATCTCCTTGCGCTTGCCCTTGAGGCTGGCGTTGTCAGGGAAATGGAGTCGAATCTCGAGCATGCAGATGAAGCCGGGCACGCGGTGCGCAGGCGCTAGGCGCGCGGCGGGACGATGCCGACCCGCTCGAGCTCCCGCCCCATTGCCTCGGCCAGCGCCGTCAGGCCGCTCAGCGGGCGCACCATCACGATCAGCTCCTCCACCTTGTCGTGGTCGTCGAAGCGCAGGAGATCAAGTCCCTGTACATCGCGGTCACCCACCCGGGCCTCGAAGATCAGCGTCGCGCAGCGCTCGTCCTCGAGCCGCTCGACGTAGCGAAAGTCCGAGAAGACCTTCAGCGCGCCCTCGGTGAGGATCGTCGCCACTACGTCCCGTCCCTCGTAGGCACGAAACACGACCGGGCTCAGGAAGGTGACGTCTTCCGCCAGAGACTCGCGGAGCCGCTCCGGGTCTTGGCGCTCAACAGCGGCGATAAAGGCATCGCTCTTCATTGGTTGGAGGTTAGGCGCCGAGCGACGGCGGTGAGCGTGGCCTCCACCTGCCTCGGCTGGTATCGCACCTGAGCATGCGTGAAGCGAAGCGGGGTGCGGCCGGCAGCGGCATGCGCCTGATCGCGTAGGCGGTCGCGCGCCTGCTGCGCCGGGGTGCGGTGGTAGCGAAGACTGTCCGTCTCGACCACCAGGCCAAGCTCGTGCCACACGAAGTCGACCCGGAACCCATCCACATGCCGCTGCGTGAGCGGTGCCGGCAGGCCGGCTCGCGCCACGAGTCGGAGGAACCTGCGCTCGAGCTCCGAGTCGGTGAGCCGGAAGGTCCGTCGATCCAGCAGGCGGCGTAGCGCCGAGACGCCCCGCTGCCCGTCCCGGCGGTCGAGCTCGGCCCGAAGCGACTCCGGGTCGATCAGGTCGAGCGCGTCCGCGGCGTTGATCGCTCTCTCGAGTGCGCGCGGGCCGAGCCGGGTCGCTAGGTCGAGAAGGGTGCGTACCGGGCTGGTGACCGGGATGCCGTCGTAGGTCCCGACGTCGGCGGTTGTCAGCCGCAGGCGGCGGTGGACGCGAATGCCTGGGCGGCGACGGAATGAGGAAGCGGTAATGGAGACCTCGATGTCGAAGCCGTCGTTTTCGACGATCCCCAGCAGGGCACCGCCGCTCAAGTGGCTGAGGACCGCTCCCGGGCCGCAGGCGAGGACCGCGGCCATCCAGCGGCCATGGCGCGTCAGCTCGGGCCGCCCGACCGCGTAGACGCCGCGGTGGACTGGATGCAATCGCCGCCTCTCCAGACGGTGCTTGATCGCGTGTGAGCTGAAACCAACCTCGAGCAACTGGGCGTGAGCGACGACGCCATGCTGTCGAACTGCCAGCCTCCATACGGATTCGCTCGTCGATTGCTGAGTTAGGGGGCCTATAGCCCACCTAACTCAGCAAACGTCGCGAATTCGCCCCGCCCCGCCGGCGAGGGGGGTCGCTCAGAGCTGGCGGTCCACCTGGCGCGTCTCGTACGTCTCGAGGACGTCTTCGAGCTTGATGTCGGCGAAGTTCTCGAGCACGATTCCGCACTCGAAGCCCTCCTGCACCTCGCGGACGTCGTCCTTGAAGCGGCGCAGCGAGCCGATGCGGCCCTCGTAGACGACGGTGCCGTCACGGACCAGGCGGACCTGGGCGCCGCGGCGGACGGTGCCGCTCGTGACGTAGCAGCCGGCGATCATGCCGACGCGCGACGCGCGGAAGGTCTCGCGCACCTCGGCGGTGGCCACGGTCTGCTCGACCTCCTCCGGCTCGAGCAGGCCCTCGAGCGCGGCACGCAGGTCCTCGATGACCCGGTAGATGACCGAGTAGGTGCGGATCTCCACGCCCTCGCGGGCCGCGACCTGGGCCGCGTCCTGCACGGGGCGCACGTTGAAGCCCACGATCACGGCGTCGGAGGCGGCGGCGAGCATCACGTCGGACTCGTTGATCCCGCCGACCCCGTCGTGGATGACGGTGGCGGCCACCTGCTCGTGTGGCAGCTTCGCGATCTCGTCCTCGAGTGCCTCGAGCGAGCCGGCCACGTCGGCCTTGACGATCAGGTTCAGCGCCGTGGTCTCGCCCTGCCGGGCGCGCTCGAAGATGTCCTCGAGCGAGATCCGTACGCTCTGGCGGCGCGCCAGCGACTCGGTCTTGAGGCGCGTCGAGCGCTCCGCGGCCAGCTGCCGCGCCTGGCGCTCGTTCTCGACCGAGCGCACGTGCTCACCGGCCTCGGGCACGCCGTCGAAGCCGAGCACCTCGACCGGCTCGCCCGGACGGGCCTCGGACACCCGCTCGCCGCGGTAGTCGTGCATCGCCCTCACCCGACCCCAGTGGGCGCCGGCGACGAGTGCGTCGCCGACCCTCAGGGTGCCGCGCTGGACGAGGATCGACACGACCGGGCCGCGGCCCGGGTCGAGCCGTGACTCGATCACGGCGCCCGACGCGTCGGCGTTCGGGTTGGCCCGGAGCTCCTCGATCTCGGCGACGGTCACGATGTCGTCGAGCAACCCGTCGACGCCCTCCTTGGTGACCGCCGAGACATCGCGAAACTCGACATCCCCGCCCCAGTCCGCCGGCGTCAGCCCCTGCTGGGCGAGCTCGCCGCGGACGCGGTTCGGGTCGGCGCCCTCCTTGTCGATCTTGTTCACGGCCACGATCATCGGCACCTCGGCGGCCTTTGCGTGGTCGATCGCCTCGGTGGTCTGGGGCATCACGCCGTCGTCGGCCGCGACCACGATCACCGCAACGTCGGTGACCTGGGCGCCGCGGGCGCGCATCGCGGTGAACGCCTGGTGGCCCGGCGTGTCGAGGAAGGTGACGGTGTCGTCGCCGCGGTGGACCTGGTAGGCGCCGATGTGCTGGGTGATCCCGCCGGCCTCCCCGCTCGCGACGTCGGTCTGCCGGATCACGTCGAGCAGCGACGTCTTCCCGTGGTCGACGTGGCCCATCACAGCCACCACCGGCGGCCGCAGGACCAGCTCATCCTCGGAGTCCTCGAAGTCCGGCTCCTCCTCCACCTCGTCGGCCGCGTGCACGATCTCGACCTTCTTGTCGAACTCGTCGGCGAGCACGCCGATGGCCTCGTCCGAGAGCGTCTGGGTGAGGGTGGCCATCTCCCCGAGCGTCATCAGCTTCTTGATGACCTCCGGGGTGGAGAGGCCGAGCGACTCGGCCACCTCCTTCACGGTGGCGCCGGAGTTGACTTTCGTCGGCGGCTCCTCCTTGACCTCGGGCGCCGGAGCGTTCAGGTCGGGCTCGACCCACGGCGTCTTTCGCCGCCGGCCGCGGCGGCGCGGCGGCTGGTGCTGCATCGGCGGCGGGGCGGTTCGCCGCGAGGCCTGGGAGTCGATCACGACCCTGCGCCGGCGCCCGGCCCCACCGGGGGGACCCGACTCGGCCGGGCGCGTGGGGCGCGTGGGGCGCTGCGCGGGCGCCTCACGGGCCGGCTGCTGATCGGGCTGCGGCGCCGGTGCCTCCGGGGCGGCCGCTCCGCCGCCGTCGGGAGAAGTCCGCGGGGCCCGCTCGCGCGGGGGTGGCGGGGCGGGCGCCTCAGCCGCGGTCGGCTGTGCCGACGCGCCGTCGCCGTTGCCGCCCTCGAAGGCGCGCCTGATGTCCTCCTCGTCCACGCTCGACGCGGCCGCCTTGACCTCGATGCCGGCCGACTGAAGGACCGAGAGGACCTCCTTGCTAGGGATGCCCCGTTCCTTGGCTATTTCGTGGACGCGCTTCTTCGCCATCTGAGCCGGTCGAGTCTAAGACCCCTGCTGGGAGGGCTGGCCCTCGGTCCGTGGTGTCTCGGAGTCGCTCGTATCGGAAGCGCCGGCCGGCGCCTCGGCACCGTCGGCGTTAGTAGTCGAGGGCGGCTCGGAAGCGGACTCGTCCGAGACTTCGGGCACGACCTCCGCGGCACCCTCAGGTGAGGGCGCCTCCTCGGGGGCGGCCTCGGCGCGCTCGTCGACCGCCGGGACGGCCTCGTTCGCAGCCGGCTCCTCGGGGTCGCTCGGCTCGGCGCCCCGATCCCCCTCGGGCTGGGCGCCCGGGGCAGCGACCTGGTCGCCCTCCTGGTTCTCGAGCGCCTGGTGCGCCGGAAGCCCGCAGTAGCGCGAGCCCGGCACGGCGGCGTTCGGGCAGCGCTTGCCGCTCGACATGATCGCGGCGCAGCGGCCCGAGACCTCCTCCTCCTGGTAACCCATCTCCGCCTCTTCCTCGGCGAACTCGGTGTCGGAGCGGATGTCGACGCGCCACCCGGTGAGTCGAGCGGCGAGTCGGGCGTTCTGACCCTCCTTGCCGATCGCGAGCGACAGCTGATCGTCGGGCACGATCACGGTCGCCTGCATGGCCTCGTCGTCGACCAGCACCTCGCGCACGCGCGCGGGCGAGAGCGCCTTGGCCACGAAGCGGGCCGGCTCCTCGTTGAACGGGATGATGTCGATCTTCTCGCCCCGCAGCTCGGACACGACCATGCGGACGCGCGATCCGCGCGGCCCGACGCAGGCGCCGACCGGGTCCACGCCGCTGGTGTGCGAGACCACCGCGATCTTCGACCGGTAGCCGGGCTCACGCGCGACGTTCTGGATCTCCACCAGCCCGTCGGCGATCTCGGGCACCTCGAGCTCGAACAGCTTGCGGATCAGCTCCGGCGAACGACGGGACACCACGATGCTCGGGCCCTTGGTCTCGGCCGAGACGTCGGTGATGACGGCCTTGACGCGCGCGCCGTGGTCGTAGCGCTCGTTGAAGACCTGCTCCGACTTGGGAAGCAGCGCCTCCACCCGCTCGCGGAGCTGGACCAGCGTGTAGCGCGAGTCGGACTGCTGGATGATCCCGGTGATGAGCTCGCCGACGCGGTCCTGGTACTCGTCGAACATCATCTCCCGCTCGGCCTCGCGGATACGCTGAAGGATCACCTGCTTGGCCGTCTGCGCGGCGATGCGGCCGAAGTCGTGCGGAGTGACGTCGCGCTCGTCGATCTGGTCGCGATGCTCGGCAAGCTTGTCGGGATCGAGCTCAGGCTCGGGCGGCTCGCGGAGCTCGCCCGTCTCGGGGTCGACCTCCTCGGTCTCGTCGATCTCGACCTCGGCGAGCAGCTGCTCCTCGAGGTCGGGCGGGATCAGGAGCTCGAAGACCTTGAAGTCCGCGGTGTCGCGGTCCATGTCCACGCGGGCATAGCGCGCCGCGCCGGGCTGCTTCTTGTAGGCGGAGAGGAGGGCGTCCTCGAGCGCGGCCATCAGCCGCTCGGAGGAAATGCCCTTCTCGCGCTCGAGAACGGTCACGGCCTCGACGATCTCTCTGGACATGGGTCAGCCCCCTCGTCGGTCAGCGCTGGTACAGAGCCTCATCAGGCGACCCCCCTCGTGTCGGCCACCAGGTTGCTGCGGCCGATCTGCGAGTAGGGGATCGACACCACGCCTGCGTCGGGAGCGGCGACGGTCACCTCCTCGTCGGACGCGCCCAGCAGCTCGCCCGTGAAGCTCCTGCGGCCGTCGCGCGGCGCCCGGGTGCGGACACGGGCGCGGCGCCCGAGGAAGCGGCGGAAGTGATCGGGCTTGGTGAGGGGACGCTCGGGGCCGGGCGAGGACACCTCGAGTCCGACGTCGACGAGGAGATCGCGCAGGTGGTCCGTGACGCGCTCGCACGTGCCGAGGTCCACTCCGTCGGGACGGTCGATCACGAGCCGCATCGTCGCTCCGCCGACGCGCTCGACGAGAAGGACCTCGACGTCCGGCTCGACGTCCGCGAGCCTCGTCTCGATGTCGTGCTGGGTCGTGTCGGTCATCGTCTCCTCACCTCCTAGCGGGCGTAAAAAAGGTGGGCTGCGAAGCCCACCCCCAGGTGCGGCTCGGGCCTCCGCCCGGTCCGCAGATGAAAGTCCTAGCGGGCCGATTATAGCCTCGCCCGAGCCGATCGCAGCCGTCCGGGCGAAGGCCCCGAGGACGCTCCGAAGGCGCCCCTGAACGATCCCGAGAGGCCGGGTCAGCTCTCGATCAGGAGCGTCACCGGGCCGTCGTTCACGAGCTCAACCGCCATGCGCGCGCCGAAGCGCCCGCCCTGGGCGACGAGCGCTGACATCACCCGCTCGTAGAGCGGCTCCGCCTCCTCGGGCGGCGCCGCATCCACCCAGCTCGGTCGGTTCCCCCGCCCGGTGTCGCCGTAGAGCGTGAACTGACTGACGCAGATGATCTCGCCGCCGACGTCGACGACGGACCGGTTCATCCGGCCATGCTCGTCGTCGAAGACCCGCAGCGCCAGCAGCTTGCGCGCGATCCGGTCGGCCGCCTCGGCGGTGTCGCCGCGGCGCACTCCAAGCAGGACCAGGAGTCCGGGGCCGATCGCCGCCACCGGCTCGCCGCTCACGGTGACCGAGGCGGAGCTCACCCGCTGCACCAGCGCCCGCATCGACTCATTGTCTCGCGGCCGATCCTGCTGCCCCGGTCCGGGCCCACGCGCGTACAGTCACCAGATGGCCGCCGCCGACGTCGTGCACGAGTACGTCAGCGCTCTGCCCGGCTCCACGCGCCGACTCGCCCACGCCGAGTGGGGCGTCACCGTGCAGGCCGACGCCGCCGCGGGCCGGCCGCTCGACATCGGGCTCAGGATCGCCGACGGCCTGCTGCGGGCGCAGGCCTTCGTGACGCGCCACGACGAGTCGCTCGACCCGTGGCTGTTCCTGGCCTGGAACCGGCAGACGCGCTTCATCCGCTTCGGCTGCGCCCGCAACGGCGACCTCTGGATCCACGCCGACCTGCCGGTGGACGCGCTGGACCCCGTGTCGATCGACCGGGTCCTCGGGCTGGTGGCCGAGGGCGCCGTGGTCGCGCGTCGATACGCCTCCGAGGCGGCCGCCGCCGGTTGTGCGCCGCGGTGACCGCCCTCCGCTGCCCCGCGTGCGGGTCGGCTCGCGGGCGCCCGGCCATCGCGGTGCGCGGCTTCCGGTGGCGCCGCTGCGGCGCCTGCCGGTCGCTGTTCGTCGTGGAGCCGCCCGGCGACCGGCGGCTCGCGTCCCTCTACCGCGACGAGCGCTACTTCGCACGCGGCCGGCTCGGGCCGCCTGACGCGGTGCTCGGCTACCGCGACTACCTCGCCGACCGCGGGCACATCGAGGCGAAGTTCGACGCGGTGCTCCGCCGGCTCGAACGGCACGGGGCCGGCGGCGAGCTTCTCGACGTCGGCGCCGGCACCGGCTTCATGCTGACCGCGGGGGCGCGTAGGGGATGGCGCGGCTATGGGATCGAGCCGAACCCGTGGGCGGTGCGCTACGCGCGCGAGGAGGTGGGCGTCGAGGTACGAGCCGGCAGCTTCGGCGCGGTGCCGGTGGAGGGGCGGCGCTACGGCGCCGTGACGATGATGGACGTGATCGAGCACCTCCCGCGCCCGGACCAGGCGGTGGCCGAGGCGGCGCGCATCACGCGCCGCGGCGGCCACCTCGCGGTCCTCACCCCCGATGCCCGGTCGCTTCTCGGCCGTGTTCTTGGACGCCGCTGGCCGGAGGTGCTGCGCGCTCCCGGGCACCTGGTGCTGTTCTCGGCCACCGGGCTCGCCCGGTTGGTCCACAGCACGGCTTCGAGGTGCTCGGGACGCACTCGGTCGGCAAGACCACGAGCCCCGGCACGCTGCTCGCGGACGCCTCACCGGCCGCGCCGAAGCTGGCGCGGGTGCTTCGCCCGCTTGCGGAGCGCGGCCCGCTGGCCGGCCGAACGCTCACGGTGGACCCGCGCACCAAGCTCTGCCTGTACGCGCGGCTCGTTCGCTGACGCGCAGCGGCGGCGCTACTCAGGCCGCCCGCAGCCGATCCCGGTAGACGCGGTAGTCGGCGCGATCGGGGCGCAGGTTGGCGGCGAGGGCGCAGGTGGCGGCGCGCCTCCTGCGGCGGCCGGTCTTCTCGAGCGCGCGGCCGAGGCAGAAGTGCGCGAAGTCGTTGACCGGCGAGCGCTCGACGACCGCCGCGAACTCCTCGCGGGCCTGCGCGTAGCGGCCGGAGCGGAAGTAGGCGCGGCCGAGCGCCTCGCGGATCGACGTCTTGTCGGGCTCGAGTCGCTCGCGCCTGCTCGAGCGGGATCGCGGCCGCCGAGAAGTCGCCGCGCCTCGAGCAGCGCGCTGCCGCGCTTGTAGAGGTCGTAGACGTGCTCGCCGCGCTGCTCGGGGCTCATCGTGGCTCGCTCGCGCTCAGCGCGTTCCTCGATCGCGTCGGGCGGGACGCGCGCAGCTCCCACCGCGTCGAGGATCGCGCGCGGCGACCTCGGCCTTCGACGCCCGCGGCACCGCCGGGTCGCCGCCGGCGGTCACGAGGGTGACCTCGTTCTCGTCGGCGTCGAAGCCGATCCCCTGCAGCGAGACGTCGTTCACCACGAGCGCGTCGAGGCCCTTGCGCTCGAGCTTGCTCGCGCGCGCGCTCCAGGGCGCCGGCCCCGTGCTCGGCCGCGAACCCGACGAGCGTCTGGCCCGGCGGCGCCGCTCGGCGCAAGCGCGGCGAGGACGTCGGTCGGTCGGCTCGAGCTCCATCGTCACCGTCGCGGCCCCCTCGCCCGACTTGGCGATCTTCGACTGCTCCGGCGCGCGCGGGCGGAAGTCGGCGACCGCGGCGGCCATCAGGACCACGTCGGCGCCCGCGACGCCGCGTACCGCGGCCGGCTCGAGCTCGGCGGCGGTCTCGACGTCGACGTACTCGATCGCCGTCGCGCGCGGAAGCGCGACGTTGGCCGCCACCACCGTCGACCTCGGCCCCGCGGCGGGCGGCCTCCTCCGCCAGCGCGAAGCCCATCCGGCCCGACGAGCGGTTGCCGACGTAGCGCACGGCGTCGATCGGCTCGCGGGTGCCGCCCGCGGTGACCACGCACGCGCAGGCCGTCGAGCGAGCGCGGCGCGTAGCCGGCGCGCCAGCGCCTGCTCCACGACGGCGAGGATCTCCGGCGGCTCCGCGAGCCGGCCCACCCCCCACTCGCCGCGCGAGGCCAGCGCGCCGGTGCCCGGCGGGACCACGTGGGCCCCGCGCCCGCCAGCGTCGCGAGGTTCGCCCGCGTGGCCGGGTGCTCGTACATCGCGGTCGTTCATCGCCGGCGCCAGCACCAGCGGGCAGGTTGACGGCCAGCGCGGCGCTCGTGAGCAGGTTGTCGGCGAGGCCGGCGGCGAGCTTGGCGATCGTGTTCGCGGAGGCCGGGGCGATGCACGATCGCGTCGGCGCGGCGTCACGAGCTCGAGGTGGGAGATCGGGTCGTGGTCGGGCGCGGGGTCGCCGGGGAAGGCGCCGCGGGCGGGGTCGCGCTCGAACTCGTCGACGAGCACGGGCGCGCCGGTGACGCCCTCGAACGTGGCGCGCGCCCACGAACGCGAGGCTCCGGGCCGTCTGAACCACGCGGACGGAGTGCCCGGGCTGGTGGCCAGCCTGACGAGCTCGACGGCCTTGTACGCGGCGATCCCGCCCGAGACGCCGAGGAGGATCCTGGCCATGGCGAGCGCTCCGCGCTAGCCGCGGTAGCGCGTACTTGATCTTGCCCGCGGCGATCTCCTCGAGGGCGATCTTGAGGTAGTTCTTCGAGCTCGTCTCGACCATCGGCGGCGGGTACTCGTCGAAGGTCCCCTCGCCTAGGTTGTGGTAGTACGAGTTGATCTGGCGGGCGCGCTTCGCGGCCACCAGGACGCAGGCGTAATGCGAGTCGACGCGCTCGAGCAGGGTGTCGAGGCGGGGCTTGATCACTTGGGCGCTCCTCTTCGTTGCGGGTCCCAGATGGTAGCTCACGAGCGTGACCAGGTCCTCGATCGCGTCCTCCAGACGTCGTTGATCACCACGTCGGCTCGAACTCGTCCCGTGCCTCGAGCTCCCGCTCGGCCACCCGCAGCCGCTCCTCGACGACCTCCGAGGCGTCGGAGCCGCGCGTGGCCAGCCGCGCCCGGAGGGCGTCGATCGACGGCGGTGCGATGAACACCTGCACCGCCTCGGGCAGCGCCTCGCGCACCTGGCGCGCGCCCTGGATCTCGATCTCCAGGACGAGCCCCGCTGCGCCGTCGCCGTCGCGGTGACCCGCTCGAGCTCGGAGCGCGGCGTGCCGTAGCGGTGACCGGCGTAGGTCGCGTGCTCGAGGAACTCG
Source organism: uncultured Thermoleophilaceae bacterium (assembly GCA_963808955.1). GTDB lineage: Bacteria > Actinomycetota > Thermoleophilia > Solirubrobacterales > Thermoleophilaceae > CAWEHQ01. Next base: position 42,214 of record CAWEHQ010000008.1, read on the forward strand.
CCGGCGTCGAGGCGGCGCTCGAACTCCTCGCGCGAGAGGAAGTGGTAGTCGCGGCCATCCTCCTCGCCCGGCCGCGGGCGCCGGGTGGTGGCGGACACCGACAGCTCGAGGCCGGGGAACCGCTCGCGCAGGGCGCGGATGAGCGTGCCCTTGCCGACCCCCGAGGGGCCGGTGACGACGAGGACCAGCGGGCGGCCGGGCCTACCGGCGGAAGTGGGAGACGAGCTCGTTGCGCTGGCGCTCGGACAGGCCGCCGATCGTCTTGCTCGGCGAGATCCGGCACTGGGTGAGGATCCGATTGACCTTGACGCGCCCGTACTTGGGCACCGCGAGGAGGAGGTCGAACACCTTGGCGGTCTGCAGGTACTCGGGCGGCCCGAGCAGAAGCCCGTGGATCTGGATCCGCCCCGCCTTCAGGTCGCGCTTCAGCTGGGCGCGCCGGGTCCGCACGTCGTTGGCGCGCTGCAGGGCGTCCATGCGCTGGGTGAGAGAGCGTTCCGGCGCTCCTCCCGGCGCCCGCGGCGGCGACTGGGCGGCTGGCGACATGCCCGGCGATTCTATACACGGATTCGCGCCCAGAACGGCCGCTCCGGCGCATTTCTTTCTGAATTCGCCGTAATTTCGCTCGACGTCGAGTTGAGGTCGAGGGTGGTTGCGGCTACTTGACGGTATGTCGCCGGTTTGCAGGCACTTTGCCGCCCACCAGTGCCTCCTCGAGGCCCCGTTTCGCCACCGAGAGGGTCAGCCGCGGTCGATCGGCGCCGCGGAGCCCATGCCTGGCGCGCTCGCGGCGAGCTCAGCCGCCACGCGCCGGCCCGCCATCGGGTCGCGGAAGCTCTCCGTGCCCACCGCGACGCACGTCGCCCCGGCGCGCATGAAGTCCGCGGCGTCGTCGCCCGACTGGATGCCGCCCATGCCGACGACCGGGATCTCCACCCCGCTCGCGACTGCCGCCACCTGCTCCAGCGCGACCGCCCTGATAGCTGGGCCGGACACCCCGCCCGTGCCTCCTCCCAGCCAGCGCGCGCCCGTATGCGGGTCGAAGGCGACGCCCTTCAGCGTGTTGACGAGCGACACCGCGTCGGCGCCGGCATCCTCCGCGGACGCCGCGACGGCCGCCGGGTCGGTGGCGTTGGGCGTGAGCTTCACGATCAGCGGCTTGTCGGTCGCGGCTCGCACGCGGGCAACGGCGAGCGCCGTCTCCGCCGGGTCCGCGCCCATCACGAGCCCGGTCTCGACGTTCGGGCAGGACACGTTCAGCTCGAGCATCGCGACCTCCGCGCGTGCTCCGACGGCCGAGGCGAGCATCGCCAGCTCGTCGCGCGAGAAGCCCATCACGCGACACCACCAGCGGGACCGGCAGCCGCTCCAGCTCGGGAAGGTCCTCGGCGAGGAAACCCTCGAGCCCCTTGTTGGGCAGACCGATCGAGTTGATGAGGCCCGCCGGGGTCTCCCACAGCCGCGGTGGCGGGTTGCCCTGGCGCGGGGCCATGGTGATCGTCTTCGACACATATGCGTCGAACGGGAAATCGTGCAGCAGCCGCAGGCCGAAGGTGCGGAGCGCCGCGATCGCGTCGAACGTGCCGGAGCCGTTCAGGATCGGGCCGCGCAGGCTGACGCCGCACAGGTCCACTGCGCCGGCGGTCCGGTGGCGCCCCAGCCAGGGCGGAGCGGCTGCCGCGCGCCGCGTTCAATGCGATCCCGAGCCCGCCGGTCTCGAGCTCGGCGGCGTCGAGCACCGGACCGTCGACGCAGAGGCGCACGTACCCGGAGCGAGTCGGCACCACGCACCCGAAGCACGCTCCGAACCCGCACGCCATGCCGGACTCGAGCGCGAGCTGGCCCGGCGTGTCGCGCTCGGCGCAGATCGCCCGCACGGCCTCGAGCATGGGAGGCGGGCCGCACGCGTACACCGTGGGCGGCCCCTCCCCGCCCCTGGTCCGCGCGTCGAGCCGCTCACGCAGGAGTTCCGTCACGAGCGCATGGCGGCCCGCCGTGCCGTCGTCGGTGCAGAGTTCCGTTCGGCCGGGGAACAGCCGCGCCGCCTCGGCGTGGGCCGCCGAGCGAAAGCCCAGCAGTACGGGGGCGTCCGGGCCGAGCTCGCCGCCCCAGCAGATGATCGGGGCCACCCCGATCCCGCCGCCGACGAGAACCGCGCCCGCGGGGCCGCCTGGCGGCGGGCGAAAGCCCACTCCGAACGGGCCGCTGAGGAGCATCTCCTCTCCAGGCCGCAGCACTCCGAGTCGGTCCGTCCCCGGCCCGATCGCCTCGAGCAGGAACTCGAGCCGCGCGGCCCCCTCAGCGCCCTCGCCGACCCGGGCGAACGAGAAGGCGCGCGGAAGGTAGGGCCGCTCGCCGTGCCCCCCGCCCCAGCGCTCGCCGCTCGCGAGCATGTAGAACTGCCCCGGCCGGGGGTCCGCGGGACCGTCGCGGTCCGCGACCGCGATCAGCCGGTACGCGCCCACCTCCTCGTTGGCGAGCACCACAGCGGGCCTGCGCCCGAGCGGCGCGAGCGTCCGCTGCTCCAGGTCGCGCTCGAGCGACGGCGGCACCGCTCAACCCCCCTGAGCGGCCGGCGCCGGCGCAGCGTCGGCGGCAGGCGCCTGGTGGAGCTCCTGGAGCGACCGCACGCCGCCCTCGCCGCGCCGCATCGCGACGATCGCGCGGAGCGCGGCGCTGGCGCCGCTCATCGTGGTGATGCAGGGGATGCCGCGCGCCACCGCCGCGCGGCGGATCTCGTACCCGTCGGCACGGGCGCCGGAGCCCGTCGGCGTGTTGATGACAAGGCTCACGTCGCCCGACTCGATCCGGTCCACGACGTTCGGGGAGCCCTCCGGGATCTTCTTCAGCCGCTCGACCGGCACGCCCATGCGCCTGATCGCCTGGGCGGTGCCGCCCGTGGCCAGGATCGCGAACCCGAGGTCGTGGAGCGAGGCCGCGAGCTGGGTTGCCGAGGGCTTGTCGCCGTCGGTCACCGTGATGAACACGGAGCCGGCCACCGGTAGCGCCGCGCCGGCGGCGGCCTGGGCCTTGCCGAACGCGGCGGGGTAGTCGCCGGCCACCCCCATCACCTCCCCCGTCGACTTCATCTCCGGCCCGAGCAGCGAATCCGCGCGCGGGAAGCGGCTGAACGGCAACACCGCCTCCTTCACCGACACGTGCCGCGGCGGGCGGTCGAGGCCGAGCTCCGGGTCGAGGTCGCGCAGGCGCTCGCCGAGCATCAGGCGGCAGGCGACCTTCGCGAGCGGCACCCCAACCGCCTTCGACACGAACGGAACGGTGCGCGAGGCGCGCGGGTTTGCCTCGAGCACGTACAGCTCCTCGTCGCTCGACACCGCGAATTGGACGTTGATCAGGCCCACCACGCCGAGCCTGAGCGCCAGGGCCTCGGTCGCCTCGCGCACCTGCGCGAGCATCTCCGGGCCGAGCGACATGGCGGGGATGACGCACGCCGAGTCGCCCGAGTGCACACCGGCCTCCTCGACGTGCTGCATGATGCCGCCGATCCGGACGTCGGCGCCGTCACAGAGGGCGTCCACGTCCACCTCGATGGCGTTCTCGAGGAAGCGGTCGAGGTAGATCTCGCCGCGCGCCTCGGCATCGCCCCCGTTCGGTGCGGTGCGCCGCAGGTAGTCGGCGAGCGCCTCACGCGAGTAGCAGATCTCCATCGCCCGCCCGCCGAGCACGTAGGACGGCCGGACGAGGAGCGGGTAGCCGACACCGTCGGCGGCGTCGAGCGCGCCCTCGGCCGTCGCGGCCGTCGCGTACGGCGGGCTCCTGAGGCCGAGCTCGCGGCACACCTCCCCGAAGCGCGCGCGGTCCTCCGCCAGGTCGATCGAGTCCGGCCGTGTGCCGAGCAGCGGCACACCGGCATCCTCGAGCCCCTTCGCCAGCTTGAGCGGGGTCTGGCCGCCGAACTGGACGATCACGCCCTCAGGCCGCTCGACCTCCATGACGCCCGAGCACGTCCCGTAGCGTCAGCGGCTCGAAGTAGAGGCGGTCGCTCGTGTCGTAGTCGGTCGAGACCGTCTCCGGGTTGCAGTTGACCATCACCGCGTCGCGGCCCGACTCGCGAACGGTCATCGCGGCATGGACGCAGCAGTAGTCGAACTCGATCCCCTGGCCGATGCGGTTGGGGCCGGCCCCCAGGATCACCACCGCGGGTCGGTCGCCCGCTCGACCTCGTGGCGCGGTCCGTCGGGCCCCGGACGCTCGAAGCCCGAATAGAAATACGGCGTCTCGGCCTCGAACTCGGCGGCGCAGGTGTCCACCGACTTGTAGGTGCGGGTGAGCCCGGCCTCGGGATCCTCGCCCCTTGCCAGCGCCCCGAGCTCGGCGAGGAACCAGGGGTCGATGCCCGTCGCCTGCCGGACTGCCTCGACCGGGACGCCGCGACCGAGACCGGCGAGGAGCAGCTCGAAGCGGTCGTGCGACGGCGTCCGGAGGCGCTCGAGCAGCTCTCCGTCGTCGGCGGGGGAGGGTGGCGCCACGTCCAGCTCGCGCGAGCGCATGGCCTTCCAGAAGGCCTGCTTGAAGGTTCGGCCGATCGCCATGGCCTCTCCGACCGACTGCATGTGGGTGGAGAGGTGGCCGTCGGCGCCGGGGAACTTCTCGAACGCGAAGCGCGGCCACTTGACCACCACGTAGTCGATCGTCGGCTCGAAGCTGGCGGGCGTGCGCTCGGTGATGTCGTTGTCGATCTCCTCGAGCGCGTAGCCCACAGCCAGGCGAGCCGCGATCTTGGCGATCGGGAATCCCGTGGCCTTCGAGGCGAGCGCCGACGAGCGCGACACGCGCGGATTCATCTCGATCACCACGATCTCGTCGGTCTCCGGGTTGACGGCGAACTGGATGTTCGAGCCGCCGGTCTCGACCCCGACGGCACGGATCACCGCGATCGCCTGGTCCCGGAGCGCCTGGTACTGGCGGTCCGTGAGCGTCTGCTGCGGAGCGACGGTCACCGAGTCGCCGGTGTGGACGCCCATCGGGTCCACGTTCTCGATCGAGCAGACGATCACCACGTTGTCGTTCACGTCCCGCATCACCTCGAGCTCGAACTCGCCCCACCCGGCGACCGACTCCTCGACCAGCACCTGACCGATCGGGCTCGCCGCGAGGCCCTCGGCCACGCGCTCCCGGAACTCCGCCGCGGTGGCCGCGGCGCCGCCGCCCTCGCCGCCCATCGTGAAGCCGGGCCGGACGATCGCCGGCAGCCCGATCGCCTCGAGCGCGCGCTCGCCGCCCGCCATGCTGGTCACGGTCTCCGAGCGCGGCACCCGCAGGCCGGCCGACTCCATCGTCTCGCGGAACAGGCGACGGTCCTCGGCGCGCCTGATCGCCTCGTAGTCGGCGCCGATCAGTTCCACTCCCAGCCGTTCCAGGGTCCCGTCCTCGTGGAGCGCCCGCGCGAGGTTGAGCGCGGTGCCGCCGCCGAGCGTGGGCAGGAGGGCGTCCGGGCGCTCGCGCTCGATCACCCGCGTCACCGAGCCCGGGGTGAGCGGCTCGATGTAGGTGGCCGTGGCGAACTCGGGGTCGGTCATGATCGTGGCCGGGTTCGAGTTGACGAGCACCACCTCGTAGCCCTCCTCCAGCAGCACCTTGCACGCCTGGGCGCCCGAGTAGTCGAACTCCGCCGCCTGGCCGATCACGATCGGGCCGGAGCCGAGCACCAGGATGCGGTGGAGGTCGTTCCGGCGGGGCATCAGGCGCCGAAGCGTCCGGGACTGGACCAACAAGCGCTCGGTGATGCATCGGCCCCCTATGAGGGCCAAAATGCATCAGCGAACGAGGGGGGGCGCTCACATCCGCTCCCGCACCATCGACAGGAAGCGGTCGAAGAGGTACCGCGCGTCGTGCGGGCCCGGGCCGGCCTCCGGGTGGTACTGGACGGTGGCGCCCGGAACGTCGTGGAGCACCAGGCCCTCGACGGTGCGGTCGTAGAGGTTCAGGTGCGACAGCTCTGCGGCGCCGAAGTCGGTGTCCCAGCGGACCGGCTCGTCGCCCTCGATCGTGCGCACGCGGCCGGGACCCAGCACGGCGAACCCGTGGTTCTGCGATGTGATGTCGATCCGGCCGGATTCGAGGTCCTTGACCGGATGGTTGGCGCCGCGGTGGCCGAAGGGCAGCTTGAAGGTCTCGAGACCCACCGCTCGGCACAGCAGCTGATGGCCGAGGCAGATGCCGAACACCGGCGCCCGGCCCACGACGTCGCGGACGGTGTCCACGACGTAGCCGAGCGCCGCCGGGTCCCCAGGGCCGTTCGCGAGGAACACGGCGTCGGGGTCGCTCGACAGGAGGTCGTCCGCCCTGGTGTCGCAGGGGTGGAGCTCCACGTGGGCGCCGCGGTTCCGCAGCTGCTCCACGATCGAGTCCTTGATGCCCGTGTCGAGCGCGGCGATGCGCGGGCCGTCCCCTCCCCCGTCGGCTCGAGGTCCACCCGCTCCTTCGGTGTGACCGCGCGCGCCAGGTCGCGCCCGTCCATCGGCGGCTCCGCGAGCACCCGCTCCATCGCGACGCTCTCCGGCGTCTCCCCGTCGAACACCCCGCCGCGCATCGCGCCGCGATCGCGGATGTGCCGGACGAGCGCGCGGGTGTCGACCCCGCTGAGCGCGGGCACGCCGCAGTCCGCGAGCCAGGTGAGCCACCCGCCCTCGGCCCGCGGTGCGTCCTCGCGGTCCACGCCCTCTCGCATCACCACCGCGCGCGCGTGCACGCGGTCGGACTCGCGCGCCTCGCTCGACACGCCGTAGTTGCCCACGAGGGGATACGTGAAGACGATGATCTGGCCGTGGTAGCTCGGGTCGGTCACGGCCTCCTGGTAGCCCGACATCGCGGTGTTGAACACCACCTCGCCGGTGGCCTCGACGGGCGCGGCGCCGGGAACCGCCGGTCGCTCCCCGTCGAAGCGTGTCCCGTCCTCGAGCAGGAGATACGACGGCCGGGCGGACACCGCTACACCGCCTCGATCGCGAACGACCGCTCCCTGTAGGCCACGGCGCCGCCGGCGACGGTCATGCGCACCCGGCCGATGAGGCGCCGGCCCGCGTAGCACGAATTGGCCGAGCGGCTCTCGTATCCGGACTCCCCCACCTCCCACTCGTCGGCGAGGTCCACGAGGCAGACGTTGGCCTGGGCCCCGACCTCGAGCGCGGGCTCTGGGAGGTCGAGGGTGCGGGCGCCGGCTGACATCCGCTCGACGAGCGTGCCGAGCTCGAGGTGGCCGGGCAGCACCAGCTCGGTGTGGAGCGCCGCGAACGCGGTCTCGAGCCCCGTGACGCCCATCGGCGCCGTCTCGAACGGCTCCTCCTTCTCCTCGCGAGCGTGCGGCGCGTGGTCGGTGGCGACGCAGTCGATCGCTCCGGAGCGCAGGGCCTCCACCAGCGCGACCCGGTCGGGCTCGGCGCGGAGCGGCGGGTTCATCTTGAAGCCGGTGTCGAGCGATCGAACGGCCTCGTCGGTGAGCGTGAGGTGATGGGGCGTCGCCTCCGCCGTCAGCGACACCCCCGCCGCCTTCGCCTGCTCCACCGCCACCACGGACTCCTGCGCCGAGACGTGCTGGACGTGCACACGGCTACCCTCGTACCCGGCCAGCGCCGCGTCGCGGGCGATCATCGTGGACTCGGAGATCGACGGGATCCCGGCGAGCCCGAGGAGCGCCGACACGGCTCCCTCGTGCATGACGCCCTCGGCCGAGAGCGACCGCTCCTCCTCGTGGAGGCACAGCACTCCGCCGGCAAGCCGCTGGTACTGGAGCGCCCGGCGCAGCACGCCGGCCCGCTCTACCGGCAGGCCGTCGTCCGTGAAGCCGAGGGCGCCGGCGTCGCGGAGCTCGGCCATCTCGGTGAGCCCCTCTCCCCTCTGACCGGGCGTGACGGAGGCGAGGAACCCGGTCGGCACCCGTGCCTCCGCCCGCGCGCGCTCCCGCAGCGACAGGAGCACCGGCGCGGAGTCCACCACCGGATCGGTGTTTGGCATCGCCACGATCGCGGCGAATCCGCCCGCCGCGGCCGCCCGAGTCCCGGAGTCGATGTCCTCCTCGTCCTCGCGCCCCGGGGTCCTGAGGTGCACGTGCGGATCGACGAACGCCGGGAACGCGTGTAGCCCATGCGCGTCCACGACCTCGGCGCCCTCGGGCGCCTCGAGCCCCCCGCCGGTCGCTATCTCGGCGATCCGGCCGTCGCTGATCAGCAGGTCGCCAGTGGCGTCGAGGCGCGTGCGCGGGTCGAGGAGCGCTGCTCCCCGAATGAGCGCGTTGGCCGGTGGGATGGCGCGCTGCTCCAGCGCCGGCCGGCTGCCGGCCTCCCACTGCGCCGCCAGCCCGGTCACGCCGGCTGCGGCTCCGTGGCGTTCGGCGTGCGTTCCTCGCGAAGCCGCGGGGCGCCCGCCGCGTCCGGCCCGCCGGCGAGCAGCTCGTAGAGCACCGCCATCCGGACGACGATGCCCGACTCCACCTGTTCGGTGATCAGCGCCTGCGGCGAGTCGATCACGGAGGAGTCGAGCTCGACGCCGCGGTTCACGGGGCCGGGGTGCATCAGGAGCTGCTGGGCGCCGAGCCTGCGCGCGTTGATCTGGAACCGCGCCGCGTACTCGCGCAGGGATGGCACGAACGCCCCCCGCATTCGCTCTCGCTGCATTCTCAGCGCGTAGATCACGTCCGCCTCGCCGAGCTCGTCGAGCGAATAGCGCACCCTGCACCCGAGCGACTCGATCCCGCGCGGGATCAGCGTCGGGGGGCCGCAGACCGTGACCTCGCAGCCCATCCGCGAGAAGGCGAGCACGCCCGACCGCGCCACGCGGCTGTGGAGCACGTCGCCGACGATCCACACCTTCAGGCCGTCGAGCGGGCGTCCGGCCCGCCGGCGGAGGGTGAACAGGTCGAGCAGCGCCTGGGTCGGATGCTCGTGCTTGCCGTCGCCGGCGTTGATCACCGCGGCGGGCGTCCAGCGCGACACGAGCTGTGCCGCGCCGGCATTCGGCGAGCGGATCACGATCGCAGCCGGGTCGTAGGCCGAGAGCGTGTGGATCGTGTCCTTGAGCGACTCCCCCTTGTCCACGGACGAGCCGAGCGACTTGATGTTGAGTAGGTCTGCGGAGAGCCGCTTCGCGGCGATCTCGAACGACGAGCTCGTGCGGGTGGACGCCTCGTAGAAGAGGTTGATCACGGTCCGGCCGCGGAGCGTGGGCACCTTCTTGATCTCCCGGCCGGAGACCTCGGCGAAGCTCGTGGCGCGCGCCAGGATGCGTTCGATGTCGGCGCGATCCAGGTCGGCGATCGAGATCAGGTGCCTCACCGCGTGGTCCCTTCGCGCGCGTTGACATCCGCGCCGGGCACGCTCCCATTGCCGAGCGGCCCGTCGGCACCGTGGACGATCGCCACCTCGTCGACCCCGTCGAGCTCCTCCACCCGGACGTTGACGCGCTCGTCGAGCGCCGTGGGAAGGTTCTTGCCCACGTAGTCGGGTCTCAGCGGAAGCTCGCGATGGCCGCGGTCGGCGAGCACCGCGAGCTGGACGCGATGGGGGCGTCCGTAGTCGAACAGCGCGTCGATCGCAGCGCGGACCGTTCGGCCCGTGTAGAGCACGTCGTCGACCAGGACCACGGTCATGCCGTCGATCGGGAACTCGATGTGCGAGGCCCTGACCACGGGCTGGCCGTCGGGCCGCAGGCCCACGTCGTCGCGGTAGAAGGAGATGTCGAGGTCGCCGAGCGGGACCTCGCGATCCGTGAGATCCGCGATCTTGCTTCTGAGCCGGGCGGCGAGCGGCGCACCGCGGCGATGGATCCCGACGACGGCGACGTCCTCCCCGCCGGTGCGCTCGACGATCTCGTGGGCGATGCGCACCAGCGTGCGCCGGACATCATCGCCGTCGAGGACGACCCTGTCTTTCATCCACGTCCTTCCTGGCCTCTCGGGACCGGGTTAAAGGAGCTTGCAGGGACCGAGGCTACCAGCGAGGGGCGATGAACCTCGACTACGCGAGGTCAGGCCGGCGTCACGTGTCCTGATTCAGGCGCTCGAACGCGCGCGACACACCGTCGAGCACGGCGGCACTTGCCGCGGCGACCCCGCCGGCCGCCATCGCCAGCGCCCCTGCCAGCGCGATGAAGGCACCGGCGTGTCGCGTGGCGTCGATCGACACCCCGACCACGCCCAGCACCGCCGGTGGCCCCGGTGGAGCGGCGACACGGATCGCGACCACGGCGAGCGCCGCCAGGCCGCAGACGCCGATCACGAGCCCCGAGGCGACTCGCACGGCGGGGATCTCGCCACGCAGGGCGCCGAGGCCCGCGGCGAGTGCGATCGCGGCGGCGAGTGCCGCGAGCAGGATGTCCGCCGCGGTGAACGCCTGCCAGCCAGTGACCTCGACGCCGCCGTAGCCGTACCAGTCGAGGAACATCGAGCCGACGAGGAGGACGCCCCCGGCAACGGCCACGAGCGGCGCCGCCCCCCGGGCGCTCCCCTCCGCCGCCCCGGATCGCGAGACGCGGCCCGAGACCGGTTCTGGCGCTGAGGACGTCGCGCTCCGCCTGCACAGACGGAGGATACGGCCCGAGGCCACGCCCCGCCTACGATCCGCTCGTTGCCCGCGCCCCGGATCACCGCGATCGTCCCCGCCACCGACGGACCGCCCACGCTTGCACGCTGCGTCCGCGCGATCGGTGAGGCGGCCGACGGGCCCGACCAGGTGGTCGTGGTCGGGCGCGCGGCCGCGCCAGGCCCGGCGGCAGCCCGCAACCAGGGCGCAGAGGAGGCGACGGGCGACGTGCTCGATGTTCGTCGACTCAGACGTCGTGGTCCACCCGCGACGCCTTCCGTCACGTGCGCCGCGCCTTTGGCGCCGACCCGTCGCTGACCGCGCTGTTCGGAAGCTACGACGACGCACCCGAGCGGCGAGGGGCTGGTGTCGGCGTTCCGTGACCTCCTTCACCACTACGTCCACCACCAGGCGGGCGGGTCCGGCCGCCACGTTCTGGGCCGGGCTCGGGGCAATCAGGCGTGACGCATACCTCGCCGCCGGCGGGTTCGACGCGGAGCGGTACCCCGCCCCGTCGATCGAGGACGTCGAGCTCGGCATGCGGCTCCACCGCGATGGCGCCCTGATCGAGCTGGACCCCGCCCTGCTCGGCACTCACCTAAAGCGCTGGACGCTGCCGCGGATGGTCCGCACGGACCTTCTCGCCGCGGCGCCCCTGGGTCGCGCTCCTGCTCCGCGAGCGAAGACACTCCACGGCGCTCAACCTCGGCTGGCGCCACCGGCTCGGCGCGGCGACGGCGGTGGGCGTGGCGTGGCTCGACGGCACGCCGGCGACCGCTGGGCGCCGTTTCGGCTCTCGGCGTGTTCGTCCTCGTCAACCGCCCTTTTCACGCCCTCCTATGGCGCCGCCACGGCCTGCCCGGAGCGGCGGCGGGGTCGGCCTCCACCTCCTCCACCACCTGGCCTCCGCCGCCGCGGTGCCGCTCGGGGCGGTCGCATACGCGCGCGAGCGGGTGGCGGGCGGCCCCCCTCCCGCGCCCGAGAGGGAATAATGATCGCCGCGATGGTCAGCGGAGCCGAGCTGTCGGTGATCCTTCCCGCCGATCGCCTCGACACGATCCGGCAGGTCCTGGCACACCTCCGGAGCCAGCCGGAGCGCGACCGGCTCGAGGTCGTGGTAGTGACGCCGTCACCGGAGCGGATCACCCTCGACGATCCTGCCTTCGCTGACTTCGCCGGCGTGCGGGTCATCGCGGACAGCCTCCGGTCGCTCCCGGAGGCGCGAACCAAGGGCGTGCGGGGCGCAACCGCGCCGGTCGTGGTCCTGGGTGAGACGCACTCCTTTCCCGAGCCGGGTTGGGCGGCCGCCCTGATCGCCGCACACAGAGGCTCGTGGTCGGTCGTGGGGCCGTCGATCACAAATGCGAATCCGTCCGGTGACTGGGCCGCTTGGGCCAACCTCTTCATGGCCTACGGCCAGTGGGTCGAGCGGCGCGACCGCACCGAGGTGGCCGGTCTCCCGGGGCACAACGCGTCGTTCAAGCGGGCGGCGCTCCTCGAGTACGGGCCGCGGCTCGAGGAGATGATGCGTCGGACAGCTGATGATCGACGACATGCACGAGCGGGGCCACACCCTCCTGCTCGAGCCCGCCGCCCGGACGGCGCACCTCAACATCTCCAGGCCGCTCGCGTTCGCCCGCGAGCGCTTCGAGAACGACCGCAACTACGCCGCGGCCCGCTCTGCCGATTGGAGTCGCGCAAGGCGGGCGCTGTACGCGCTGGCCACCCCGCTGATCCCGGCGGTGAGGTTGCGGCGCATCCTCGTGCAGATCGGCCGCGCGGGCCTTCGCGAGGCGCTCGTCCCCCACGTGCTCCCCGCACTCGTCATGGGGCTTGCGATCAGCGCGCTCGGCGAGCTGCTCGGCTACGCCGTCGGGCCCGGCCGCACGGACGTCCTCTACCGATCCGAGATCGATCGGACGGCCTTCGTGAGGACGGCACCGGGATCCGGACGGGCCGCCGCACCGTGACGACCTCGGGCGCGGACCTGCCCCGCTGCTCCGTGGTGGTGCCCACGCACCGGCGCCCCGGCCAGCTCGTCGCCTGCCTCGAGGCACTCAGCCGCGCCGACTACTCGCGCGAGCGCTTCGAGGTGATCGTCGTCGACGACGGCGGCGGGCTGGAGGCCGATGGGTTGCGCCAACGGTTTCGCGGAGCGCTCGAGCTGAGGCTCGCGCGACAGCCCCGCCTGGGCCCGGCTGCGGCCCGCAACGTCGGCGCGCGGATGGCGCGCGGCGAGTTGCTGGTGTTCACGGACGACGACTGCATTCCAGATCCGGGCTGGCTCGGCACGCTCGCGCGCCGCTACCTGGAGCAGCCCAATGACGCCGTGGGCGGGCACACCGCCAATGCCCTGCGCAGCAACCCCTACTCCACGGCGAGCCAGCTCATCATCGACGCGGGCTACGCGCACTACAACGGCGCCGTCTCGGGGGCGCGCTTTCTCACCTCCAACAACCTCGCCGTGCCGCGCAGGGCGTTCCTCGCCGTCGGCGGGTTCGATCCGTCGCTCTGGACCTCGGAGGACCGTGACCTGTGCGAGCGCTGGACGAACAGCGGCCGCCGCATGGCCTACGAGCCCCGGGCCGTGGTCGCGCACGTCCGCCCCATGACGCTCCGCAGCTTCTGCCTCCAGCACTTTGCCTACGGACGCGGCGCCCGCGGCTTCCACACCCGTCGCCCGAGGGGCTCTCTGAGGCGCGAGCTCGACCTCGGCTACTACCTGGCGCTGCCCCGGAGGGCCCTTCGACGCGAGCAGGGCGACTCCGCATTCGCAGTCCTGCTCCTGCTTCCCGTGTGGCAGCTCGCCAACGCCGCCGGCTTCATCCGCGAGTGGTGGTCCGAGCGGGCGGCGAGGCGCCGCGACCGGGCCTCAGATCGACCACTCGGCGAACGCCTCGCCGGTCGTCGCTCGCAGCCGGTCGACGTCCTCGCGCAGGATCGCGGCGAGGTGCTCGTGGAGCCTCGGATCGAGCGCCGGGGGCGGATCGCCGGCGGCGGACGTTAGGCGCTCGATGTTCCACTTCAGCTCCTTCGGCAGCGCATGGCCGGCTCGGGCGACCGGCCCTCGGGTCAACGCGCGGACCACGCCGTGGCGCCTGCCCTTCGCCTGAGTGCGGTTGCGGAGGCGCTCGAACCTCGGAGAATCGAACGAGTCATCGACTCCGGCGAACCGGTAGACCGACCGGATGGTCTCCCTCCGATGCCGGAGCAGCCGCTCCTGGCTCACCACCATGATTCGCGACGAGGGGAAGCGAGCGAGGTAGGGCTCGAGCGCCGCGTGATAGCGACTGCGCGCCATGTACGCTCCGCGCGGCTCGGCGAGCGCCGTCTCCAAGGTCCGCCGCTCGCGGCCCCTGGCGCGGAGGTGCGAGTAGTGCGAGACGGCGCGTGCGATCGGGTCGCGCACGCAGAACACCAGCTTGGCGTGCGGCACCACCGACGCCATCCGGTCCGCGACGCCGGACCGCGACGGGTCCGTGTAGTTGGGCGACGACTCCCCGCGCACCGGCGACCGAGGCGGGAAGTGTCGCGCGTACCAGTCGACGCCGCGCGACCAGTTCGCCGGTGACGAGGGCAGGCGCGCGATCTCGGCGGGGTCGATGAGGCGGGTGTCCGGCGCGCGATCGTCGATGAAGAAGTCGAGCTCCTTCGGCCGGGACATCGCGATCGAAGGGTGCAGGTCGAGGTAGTAGTGGAGGGCGCTCGTTCCGCCCTTCATCGCGCCGATCACGATCAGGTTCGGCAGCGTGCCCCGGGAGGGCCGAAGCCTGCCTGACCCTGCCGACCCCGATTCGACGCTCATCGCGTGGAGTCGCTGTAGACCGCCTGCGATGGTGCCTACCTTACGGTGATGAGCTCGATGGACCGCTGTAGGTGATCCACGTGGTGACCGGACACGTCGGCAGCGGCAGGTGGGTCGACGTCCAGGCCGAGCACCTGGCGCGGCACACCCCCGAGCCGTACGCCACGTACGCCTCGGTCGCACGGTCGAAGAGGCGCCGGGCCCGAGTATTCGACGTGACGCTGCCTTCCGACGGAACCATGGCCGGCGACTTCAATCGGCTGGCGGCGCTGGCATCGAGGGGAGCCGACGCGAGCGACCTGCTGGTCTTCATGCACGGCGACGCGTTCCCGATCGACGATTGGGTCGGTCCGGTGCGGCGCATGCTCCGCGACGTCCCGCTCGCCGCCGTCGAACGCCCCGAGAACCTCGGAGAGCCGATACCCAAGGAGGTGTTCTGCGCGACGCGCGTGGGCTTCTGGTCGGAGATCGGCGGCGACTGGTCGATGGGACCGGTGTGGACCGGATCCGACGGGCGGTCCGTGACCGACGAGGGCGCGGTCCTCATGGAGACGCTCGCGCGGCGTCGAGTCGCCTGGCACCGGATCCGGCGCACGAACGCGCGGGATCTCCATCCACTGTGGTTCGGCGTCTACGGAGGGTTCCTCTACCACCACGGCGCTCTCAGCAGGCCGACGATGAGCAGGATCGACGCGGCGAGCTACGCGCACCTGCCGGCGCTGCCGCGCAGGCTCGCGGGGCTGCGCCGGCGACTGGCGAACGAGTTGCTCTCCAGGGGGCTGGCCCGGCGGATCGCGCGGGACGATCGGGTCATCAGGCGCGAGCTGATGGAGCCGCGGGGGTGAACGACGCCGTCAGCCCCGCCACCCGGTGTGGCGCAGGCGGTGGAGCTCGATGTCGTGCATCCGCCGCGTGCTCGCCGGCCCGTCGAGGTAACCGACGAGCTCTCCGGCCGCGCTCACGAGAAGTCCGGCGATCAGCGCCGGCAGCATTCGCGGCATCACGGCGTCCGTGGCCCGAGCGGCGCATATCGGCAGTGATGCGCGCGAGCCGAACCGCCGGGATCAGCGGCCACGCCACGCAGGTAGAGGAGGCGCCGGGCGGGGTGCCATCCCTCCCGCCTCACCGAGGCGTACAGCCGGGACGCGTTGAAGGTGTCGACCACGAACGAGCGCGGACGCGACACGTTCACGTGCGCGGTGCGCGCCGCGGGCTCGAACAGCAGGGCGTGGCCGCGGGCGGCGAGGTCCGCCATCAAGTGGTTGTCGGACCGCATCAGCGTCCTCGAGGTCGTCGCCGTACTCGAGCAGCACGGATCGCTTGAACGAGCTGTTGTGGCCGGGGAGGTCGCTCGCGCGGGCCGCGCTCTCCGCCCACCCACGGTCCGTACGACATGAACAGGTTCACCCACGAGAGCTGGCTGGCCTGGGTTCGCGTTGATGACCGCTGGGCCAACGACGGACCATCGCCGCGGTGCGCCTTGATCAGGGCTCGGGCCCAGCCCGCTCGGGGGAAGCAGTGGGTCTCACCGAGCGCCACCACAGGTGCTGTCGCCGCGCGCACTCCCGCCGACCTGGCCGTCGGGCAGCGGGTGCAGGTCCGCGACCGTCACCACGTTCACGCCGCCGAAGCCCTCGAACGCGGGGTCGCCGGGGTGACGTCGGACCCGGGCGGCGTGACGACCACCACCTCGATCCGGTCCCGCTCATCCTGGGCGCGAAGGTGCTCGAAGGGTCGTCCGGATCGTGTCGAGGCGATCCGCGGGGAGGACCACGGACAGCTCGGGGCCCTCCCGTCGCGCTCACGCGTGGTCCGCCACGTCCTGGATGTAGCCCGCCGCCACCTCGTCGAACTCCCCGTCGGCCTTCACATGCCCCTCCTCGAGCAGGATGGCGCGGCGGCACAGGCGGCTGAGGCCGGCGTGATCGTGGCCGACCGCGACGACTATGCCGCCATCGGAGACGATCTGGTCCACACGGGCCTCGAGCACCTCGCGGTACTCGTGGTCCACGGCCTCGTGCACCTCGTCGAGCAGCAGGACCTGCGGCCCGGACTGCTCCATCGCCGCGAACCCGAGGCGCGCCCGCATCCCCTGCGAGTAGCTCGACACCGGGTGATCGAAGGCCTCGCCGAGGCCGCTGCGCGCGGCGATCGACTCGACTGCCGCGCGCAGGTCCGAGCGCCCGACGCCGGCAAGCACCCCGAGCAGCCGGCAGCTTTCCCGGCCAGTCAGGGCTGGGGTCAGGCCGCCATCCGTCGAGAGGAGCGGCCCGAGGCGGCCGCTCACGACGACGCTCCCCTCGTCCGGGGAGAGTACGCCCGCGATCGCGCGCAGCAGCGTGGTCTTGCCTGCGCCATTCGGCCCGATCAGCGCGGCGCTCTCCCCGGGGCCGAGGCTCAGGCTGATTCCCCGGAGCCCCCACCCGCTCGTGCAGTGTCGGCGGACCTTCGCCGCACCCGGGGTGACCGGCCGGTGCTGGCGGTCGAACTCGAACTGGATGCCGAGCCCGTCGATCCGGACCCAGGCGCTCAATCGATGACCTTCGTGAAGTGCCGCTGCTCGCGCCGGTAGACGGGAACGAAGATCGCGACCACCACGAGCGCCGTGCCGAGCGGGTAGAGGATCTCCCAGAGGGCCGGCGTCTCGCCGTAGAGCAGCACCGACCGGTAGGCCTCGAAGATTCCGCCGAGTGGGTTGAACCGCACGAGCTCGTTGGCCTCGCCCGTGATCTGGTCGAGCGCGATCAGTCCCGGGGCGAGGAAGAACAGCGTGCGGACGAAGCTGATGATGAAGGGGCCGAGGTCGCGGACCCAGACGCCGAGGAGCGAGGCCGGGTAGGCGAGCGCCCCGGCGAACGCGATGTTCGTCGCGATCACGATCGGCAGCCACGCGATCGCCGCCGTCGGCGCGACCCCGTAGATGACCATCATCAGCACGAGCAGCAGCATGCTGGCGGCGAAGGCGATCGACTCGGTGATCGTCGAGGCGACCGGCAGGAGGACGCGCGGGAACGCCATGTGGGCGAGGATCGGGCGTCTGAAGATGACCGCGTTCATGCTGTTGACGATCGTCATCATCAGGAGCTGGAACGGCACCACCGCACACGCCAGGCTCAGCCCCGGCGCGGTGCCCGCGCGATCGAGCACGACGGTCACGAGCACGAGGTAGACGCCGACCAGCGCGAAGGGGTCGAGCAGCCACTTGACGAGGCGCCAGGGCCCGCGCCCGTAGCGGCCGCGCAGGTCCGCCTGCGTGAGGGCCACCAGCAGATCCAGGGTGCGCGAGACGCTCCACCCGGCCGTCTCCGAGGGCGGGGCGCCGGCGCCGGCGTGGGACCGATCGAGCGTTGTCGGCGACCCGGAGGCGATGGCGGCTGATGATAGGCGGCTAGCGGGACCCCGCCTCGGCGGCCGCCGGCTCCTCGGGGTGGCCGAGCCGGTCCCGCTCGGCGGTCGGCGGCTCCGGCGGGTGCCGGTACGGCTGCTGCTCGTCCTCGACCTCGGTCTCGTGGTACCAGGAGTCGGCGTTGACGGCCCACAGGTCGTGCCCTGCGCCCGACAGGTTCTCGACCGCTCGCATCGCGGTCAGCATCGAGTGGTCGGAGTTGTTGTAGCGGTGCAGGCCGTTGCGGCCGACCTGCTGGAGGTTGGCGATCCCGTCGAGCCAGCCCCGGATGAGCGCCACGCGATCCGGCGTACTCGGCGTCGTAGATCGGGTACGCCTTCGGCACGCGCACGACGTACCCGTGCTCCAGGCTCGCCCGCGCGGCGAGGCCCACACGCTCGAGCTCGTCGGCCGCAAGCGCGACCAGGTCCTGGTCGTCCATGCGACCACAGCTCGTCGCCCTCGAAGCAGAAGTACTCGAGTCCGACGCAGGACGCGCGTTCGGTCCGGGACCATCCACGGGCTCCACGCGCGGTAGTTCTGGATCCGCGCCACGCGCACCTCCGGCTCGTGGACGTAGATCCAGTTGTCCGGGAACGGATCGGCGTCGTCGAGCACCAGGGCCACGGTGAGGAAGTCGCGGTAGCGGAGGCCGCGCGCGGCGTCGAGCAACTCCCGCTGCTGCGCGGGCTCGGCAAGGCCGGCCACGACGCCGAGCGGTAGCGAGGAGATCACCTGCCGGCGCTGGAAGCGACTCGGCGCCGGTGTCCACGTCGGTCACCCTTCCGTCGCCCAGGCGCAGCGCGAGCGCGGGCGTCTCGGTCCGAACCTCTCCCCCGTGCGCCTCGATCCGGTCACGCATGCGCCTCCCACATCTGGCCCGGTCCGAAGCGCGGGTAGTGGAACTCCTCGATCAGGCTCCGCACCTCGCGACCCCCCTGCCCGAACACCGCCGAGCGCGCCGCCGAGGCGAACGAGAGCCCCTTGATCCGCTGGGCCGCCCACTCGGCGCGCAGCTCGCTGCACGGGCACGCCCCACACCTTCTCGGTGTAGGAGGCGAAGAACATCTCGTAGAGGCGCCGGCCGAAGCGGTTAGAGACCCACTGCTCGAACGTCTCCTCCTCGCCCTTCGGCCGTGACCGCCGCCGCGGCGTAGCTTGCCGAGCGCGCGGGCGAGCTCGACCGGGCCGAGCTTGCGCACCACGTCGCGGCCGTTCAGCGGATAGTCGAGGAAGCGGCCGTCGGTAGTGGATGCGCGACAGCCGCGGGCGTGAGCCAGCAGCTCGTCGCCCAGGACCTCGTGCCACAGCCGCTCGACCTCGCGGCTCTTCGTGAAGAAGCGGTGGCCGCCGAGGTCGAAGCGGAAGCCGTCGCGCACCTCGGTCCGGGCCAGGCCGCCGACCTGCGGCGCGGCCTCGAGCACGATCGGAGCGCGCCCGGCCTTGGCCAGGGCGTACGCAGCGGTGAGCCCCGCCGGGCCCGCCCCCAGGATCAGCGGCCGCTCGACCACGGCGGGGAGGTTAACCCCGGTCGGCGGGGCGGCGGAGCCGCCCGACGCTCAGTCCAGCGCGACCAGCTCGAACACCACGCGGTCACCCTCGATTCGGGCGGTGCCCATCGTGTGACGGGGCTGGCGCCGGCGCTCGGTCGGGCTGCCCGGGTTGAAGATCTGGAAGCCGCCAGCGGTCTCGTGGAGCGGTATGTGAGAGTGCCCGAACACCACGGCATCGGCGTCCGGGAATCGGCGGCGGAGGCGGTCCAGCCGGCCGCGAGCCGGTCCCGCATCGTGCAGCAGCGCGATCCGGGCGCCGGCGGTGTCGATGATCCGCTCCGCGGGCAGCCGGCGGGTCAGCGCGGGTGAGTCCATGTTTCCGTGGACGGTGGCCACGCGTGGTCCGAGGGCCTCGATCTCGTCCAGAACCGCGGGCGTCACGATGTCGCCCGCGTGGAGGATCAGGTCAGCCGCGCGGAGCCGTGTGACGCAGCCGTCCGGCAGGCGCCGCGTTCCCTTCGGCATGTGGGTGTCGGCGATGATCGCAACGAGCATCGGTCGATCATCGCGGCTGTGCACGCTCGCGCGGCGTGAGCGGGTCGCGCGGCCGCGCGGCGTGAGCGGGTCGGGCTCCCCTCGGCGGGGGCTCATACCTCGACGAGATGATCCGGAAGGCTGATCAGCTTTCCGGATCACTTTCGGGAGGAGCGCTGCCGCGGCTCCAATGGCGCACGGCCGGCACCTCCCGGCCGGCGGACTGCCGCCGGGCTTGCGAAGATCGGCCCGGTGCTGCCCAACCTCGTGGTGATCGGGGCGCAGAAGGCCGGCACGAGCAGCCTTCACCTCTACCTCAACCTCCATCCGGAGATCGCGATGTCGGCGGTCAAGGAGCTGAACTACTTCAGCGGTCCCGGCTGGAACTGGGAGCGCGGGCCCGATTGGTACTCGGAGCAGTTCCAGGTCGACACCCCGGTGCGCGGGGAGTCCTCCCCCAGCTACGCGGCCTTCCCGTATACGACCGGCGTGCCGGACCGCATGTGGTCGGTCATCCCCGACGCCAAGTTGATCTACCTGGTCCGGGACCCGGTCGAGCGGATGATCTCCGCCTACGGGCATCGTCGCACGCAGGGCTACGAGCAACGAAGCATCGAGGAGGTGTTCACCGATCCCCGCTTCCACGGCAGTGGCTACGTGGCGCACAGCCGCTACGCGACTCAGCTGACGCGGTATCTGGAGTACTTCGAGCCGGACCAGATGCTCGTGGTCAACCGGGACGACCTCCTGAATCGGCGCCTGGCGACGCTGCGGCGGACCTTCCGCTTCCTCGGCGTCGAGGAGACCTACTCCTCCCCGCGCTTCGAGGCGCTCAGGAACACCGGCGACGGTGAGGTCACCGGGTCGCGGCTCAGGGGGCTGATGCGGCGCGTCGTCCGAAGGCGCACAGCACACGACGGTCGGACCCCCCGGCCGCAGATCGACGACGAGCTCCTCGTCGCTCACTGGTCGAACGCTTCTTCGCCGAGGAGGTCGCCCGACTCCGCGAGCAAACGGGCCAGCGGTTCGAGTCGTGGCGGGTGTGAGGCTCTCCACGGAGTCAGACGCTCAGATCACGAGCACGCGCCGGCGGATCGCGCCCCGCACGGCGGCGAAGGTCTCGACTGCGTCGTGGAACGCCAGGTACGGCGCGTAGGCAGGGCTGGACCGGCTCGACGCGCAGCGCCCGGCCAGGTGGCGTGCGTACGGCAGGGCGAACAGCGCCGCGGGTGGCGTCCGGCGAGCGAGCGCCACAGCGAGCACCGCCTGCGCCAAGAGGGCGTGGGACTCCTTCCAGAACACGCGGTAGCTGAAGACCTGCCGGCGCAGCTCCGGATGGCGCCGGAACAAGTACATGGCGTCCGACCAGCGCAGCGCCACCCGGAGATGGCCCGCCGGGCCCAGGTCCTCCACGGCGTGCAAGACCACGGCGTCCTCGGCGAAGGGGATGTCGAGTCCCAGTTCGAGCGTGCGCCAGGCGAGGTCCGTGTCCTCCCCGCCCGGTGCCGGGTAGCTCTCGTCGAAGCCGCCGAGGCGCTCGAGCAGCTCTCGCGGGTAGAAGATGTTGCAGGTCTGGTAGAAGGGCCCCGCCCGCGGGATGTCGAGCGTGCGGGTGAAGGGACCCATGCTGTCGAGCTCGCGTGGGTTCGGCTCGGTCTGTCCCTGAACCGGCGTCCCGTGGGCGCGATCGCAGGCCGCCAGCCCGTCGGCGAGCCAGGTCGCGGTCGCCTCGCAGTCGTCGTCTGTGAACGCCACTACGGGCGCCCGGGCCGCCCGCCAGCCCTCGTTGCGCGCCACCGCCGGGCCGGCGCTCGTCGACCGAGACAGCACGTTCAGGTGGAGGCCCTCCCGATCCCGCTCGCGCTCGAGGACGGCTGCGGTGTCCGGACCCGAACCGTCGTCGACGACGACCACCTCGAACGAATCCACGTCGAGCGACTGGCCGCGCAGCGACTCGAGCAGCGCCGCCAGCCGCTCGGGTCGGTCGTGCGTGGCCACGACCACGCTGACCGCCGGCGTCCTTTCACTCACGATGGAACCTGGTCCGCCGGGCGGGCGCCGCCATCGGCCGCGCGCGGCCCTTCCGAGCGAATGTGGCGCGGTTCGCCCCGCTCGGGCAGCGGGATCTCGACCCGGTCGAAGTCGCGCGGAACGATCGTCTGCTCGAACGCGGCCCTGGCCTCGTCGCGCAGCTCGCCGCCCCCGTAGCGCGGCGATACATGGGAGAGCGCGAGCAGCTTCACCTCGGCGGCCGCGGCCAGCTCAGCGGCCGCACGGGCGGTGGCGTGGCCGGTTTCCTGTGCGCGCTCCGCCTCCTCGTGGGCGAACGTCGCCTCGTGGACCAGGAGGTCCGCCTGGTGCGCCGCCACCCGCGTCGCCTCGCATGGAGCCGTATCGCCCGTAAGGACGATCTTGCGACCGGGCCGTCCCGGGCCGACTACCTGCTCGGGGCGCACCTCCCCGGTCGGAGCCGCTCACGACCTCGCCCGCATGCAGGCGCCCGAAGTCGGGCCCAGGCTGCACGCCGAGCTCACGCGCGCGTCGCTCGTCGAAGCGTCCGCGCCGCTCGTGCTCCACCAGCGCGTAGCCGTAGGCGCGCACCCCATGCTCCACGGCGAACGGCGTCACCGCGTAGCCGTCGCGTTCGAGCGGCCGTCCGGGCTCGAGCTCGAGCAGGCGCAGCTCGATAGGGCACGCGCCCCACCACCGGGCTCAGCGCCTTGAACAGCTGGCGCAGACCGGGCGGCCCGTGCACGGTGAGCGGCCTCTCCCGCCCCCGTAGCGAGAAGCTCTTGAGCATCCCCGGAAGGCCCAGGAAGTGGTCGGCGTGGAAGTGGCTGACGAACACCTGCTCGAGCTCCACCAGGCCAACGGAGCGCAGCAGCTGGCGCTGCGTCCCCTCGCCGCAGTCGAACAGCAGCCGTTCACCGCCGCGCGTTACGAGCGTGGCGGGAAGGGCGCGTCTGGCGGTCGGGGCCGACCCGGCGGTGCCCAGGAACAGGACGTCGAGCTCCATCGCGGGGGCAGCGTAGTGGGGCATGCGGCGGCCTCCGTTGGTCCGCTGGGTCTAGACTGGCTCGACCCGCCCAGGGCGCTTGCCCGCTCGGACGGTGGACATCCGCGCCCGTAGCTCAGTGGATAGAGCGCTGCCCTCCGGAGGCAGAAGTCGCAGGTTCGAATCCTGCCGGGCGCGCTTCACGTTGGCCCCGCACAGGCAGGGTTTTTCAGTGGCCGGGCACCTCGGTGGCCGTGCCCGCCTCGCTGCCGAACTCGGGCGCTGGTGCCCAATGGTGCCCATTGACGAGACGCGTCAGCTTCTCGTTGGAAGCGCGGCTAGTGGAGCTCACGTTCAAGCACTCGCGTGCATCCCCGTTCCCGCTGGCCCGGTTGCCGCCGCCGTCGATCACCCCAGGCACCGCTTCGATGCCGAGGTCTCGGTTGCGCCTCGCCCTGTTGCAAGTCAGCTTCGTGGAGTGACTCTCGACGTCGAAACCATCTTCGCCGTTCTGTCGGGCGCGGTTGCGCCTCAGGCGGCTATGCCCGTCCTTCTTACTGACCAGGAACCCATCGTCGCCGCTACCTCTGACCCGATTCCGGCGAACGGTGTTGTGGCCGCCGCCGATGGAGGCCGTTGAACTCCGAGGCGAATGCCCGTGCTGCGAGCGCGAGCGACGAGGTTGCGGGCGACCAGGTTGTCGCGTCCCTTCTCGACGGCGATACCGGAGCCCTCGGCTCGAAGGATGCGGTTTCGGGCGATCACGTTGCGGCTGCCCGGGGCAACGAGGATGCCGTCGCCGTCTCGAACGAAGCGGTTGCGTCGCACCCGGTTGCGGTCCGCCCCTTCAAAGATGATTCCGGCGCTCTCGTTGCGTGACAGCACGTTCCCCTGGATCCGGTTGCGGGTGGATTCGAGTCCGGGCACGCCGACGAAGATGCCCAGGTCGCGGTTGCGCCGAAACGAGTTGTGGACGACGCGGACGTGGTGCGAGTCGATCAGGAACATCCCCTGCCCGTCCTCGCCCTGCTCGGTGCGGAAGGAGCGGCTCCCGGAGCTGTTTCGGATCACGCTTCGGGTGCCGCGGAAGAACCCGAGCCCGGAGCCGTGGTTCTTCGACGAGGAGATCCTCAGGATGCGGTTGTGGCTGACCTCCACGCCCCATACCCCGACCGTGAACTCGCGTACGGAGCCTTGCATGACGGTGACCCCGTCGTGACCTTCGATGGCGACCCCGGTATCGCAGAACTCGACGTCGGGGTCACAGCCGCTGGCCGTGGTCCCATCGCCGTCGATCACGTGGCCGTTCAGATCGAGCGTTACGTCGTCAGCGCCGATCACGATGCCGTTGTTGGGGCAGTTGACGAGATCGCTGTCGAGCGTCGTGTCGGTGGTGATCGTGTCGCCGCAGCTAACGTGGCTCGCCTGCGCTCGGTCGGCGCTCAAGGCGATGACGCCAGCCACCGCTAGG
>CAWEHQ010000009.1:0-50549 GCA_963808955.1 uncultured Thermoleophilaceae bacterium
AGCGCTGGAAGACGACCAGCTTGATAGGCCGGATGTGCAAGCGCAGCGATGCGCTCAGCAGACCGGTACTAATGCTTCGAGGGCTTGACGGATATTGATACCCCTGATCGGGGCGGCCACTGTGCGGTTTTCAAGCTCCGGCGGGGGACGCCGGGTCTCGCCACCTTTCGGTGGTCATAGCGAGGGGGAAACACCTCTTCCCATTCCGAACAGAGCAGTTAAGCCCCTCAGCGCCGATGGTACTTGGCCCTCGCGGGCCTGGGAGAGTAGGTCGCCGCCGATTTAGCATGAGGCGCCCGCGACTGTTTCGACCGTCGCGGGCGCTTCGCATTTCGAACACGATCCAGCATCCATAGACTCGTAGCCAATGGACACAGTGGCCGTCATCCTCATCGCGGTAGGCGTTGCCGCGCTGCTCCTGCTGATCGGCGGCCTCGCGGCCACCCGGCGGCGCGACGCTGCGGGCGCGGCCGACTACTCCCGTCACGTGGCCGCCGCCGACCAGGCGCTCGCGCAGGCGCGCGCGGCCGACAGGGGCTGGGATAGGACCGCGCTCGACGCGGCGGCACGGTCGGCGCTCGCCCAGGACCGGCCGGACTTCCAGTACGACGACCTGCATCTGATCCTCGTGGACGATCGCCCCGGCATCGAGGAGGACCGAGCCCACTTCGCGGCGGTCGGCTCCGGCGGCGAGACAAGGGTGGTCCTGGTCCGTGGCAGCGGCGGATGGGCGGCGGAGCTCGTCGAGTAGCGCCGCCGGCCGGCGGCAAGGACGCCGGCCCCCGGGCGGAGCCGCCCGGCGCGCTCATCGATCAGGTGGTGCCGGGCTTCCAGCCCGAGACCGAGGTGGAGCAGCGCCTCGCCGGCGACCGAGAGCTACTCGGAGGCCTCGCCTGGGGCTCGCCGCGGCCGAGCCACCCCGAGGGCTCGGTCGGGCAGCACGTGAGCGAGCTGCTCCGCACCATCGACGACTGGGGCGAGACCGGCCACCGCCGCGCCGACCTCCGCTTCCTGGCGCTGATCCACGACTCGCTAAAGCGCCGTGTCGACCCGTCACTCCCGAAACGGGGTGGCAACCACCACGCGATGCGCGCCCGGCACTTCGCCGAGGGCTACACGGACGACGAGCGCCTTCTGGCGGTGCTGGAGATGCACGACCGCCCGTACGCGCTCTGGCGCCGCGTCTCCCGAACGGGCCGGCTCCAGGAGGACCGGCTCGAGGAGATGATTCGTGGGCTGCCGGATCCGGACCTGTTCATGCGCTTCGTGGAGCTCGACGGCTCCACGTCCGGCAAGCGCGAGGAGCCGGTCCGATGGCTTCGGTCGGAGCTCGAGCAGCGCGGCGTTTCGCTCCAATCTCCGGACCGCCCATAGCCGTGCGGTAGTCCGCCGCCACCCGGTCCGGTGACGGCCGGGAGCCGGTACTCCCCGAGCGTCGCGAAGTCGACGGCCAGGTCGACGCCGTCCCAGATGAGGCCGGCGAGGCGGCTCGTTGCGCTTGCGAACATGCGTTCCCAAAGGTACGGCACCAGGCGGACGGAACCGCCACAGGCGGCGGTACGCTGCCCGGCGACGATGCCCGAGCCGTTCATCCACGTGCTACGCGTGCGCTACGGCGAGTGCGACCCGCAGGGCGTGGTGTTCAACGCCAACTACTTCACCTTCTTCGACGTCGCGCTGACCGAGCTGTGGCGCGAGTCTGTGGGTCCGTACACGGACATGATGGCCGAGGGCGTGGACCTGGCGGTGGCGGAGGCGAGCGCCCGCTACCTCGCCCCCGCCGGGTTCGACGACGAGCTCGAGATCGCCGTGACCGTCGAGCATCTCGGCACCACTTCGATGACCACGCGGATCGACGTCGACCGGCGCAGCGACGCGAAACCGGTGGTGAAGGGCGCCATGCGGCACGTCTTCATCGCCGCGGGCACACGGAGGAAGACCGAGATCCCGCCGGCCGTGCGGCGCGGACTCGAGCGCCATCTCGTCGCGGAGGCGGGAACGTGGTCCATCTCCGGATAGTCGCTCCCGGCCGCTGCGTCGATCAGGTGATGGAGCTCCTCGAGGGCTCGCCCTCGGTGCAGAACGTGATCCTGCTGGAGGGCGCCGCGCGCAAGCCCGAGGGAGACGTGGTGCTCTGCGACGTCGCGCGCGAGGACGCGAGCGTGATCCTGAGCGACCTCAAGGAGCTCGGTTTGCCGTCCGACGGATCGATCGCGCTCGAGATGATCGACACGTCGATCTCCGACGTCGCGCGCGACGCCGAGAAGGCCGCCGCCGGCCTGCCCTCCGACGCGGTCGTGTGGGAGGAGGTGGAGACGCGCACGTCCGAGCAGACCGAGCTGTCGGTGAGCTTCCTCGCGTTCATGTCGGTGGCCACCCTGATCGCGTCGGTCGGCCTGATGCTCGACCAGCCGATCCTGATCATCGGGGCGATGGTGGTGGGGCCGGAGTTCGGCCCGATCGCGGGCGTGTGCGTGGCGGCGATCGAGATGCGCCGAGACCTGGCCCGGCGATCGGTGACGGCGCTCCTGGTCGGGTTCCCGGTCGGGATCCTCTGCGCGTTCCTGGGCACGCTCCTCTTCCGGGCGACCGGGATCGCCCCCGACGACTTCGGAGACGCAAGCCGCCCGCTCACGGGCTTCGCCTCGGAGCCCGACCTGTTCTCGTTCATCGTCGCCTTCCTCGCGGGCACCGCGGGCGTGCTCTCGCTCACCTCGGCGAAGTCGGGCGCCCTGATCGGCGTCCTGATCTCTGTGACGACGATCCCCGCCGCGGCCAACGTTGGCGTGGCGGCCGGCTACGCGGACGGCGACGAGCTGACCGGCGCGCTGAGCCAGCTGCTGCTCAACCTGGGCGCGCTCATGCTGGCCGGGATCATGACGCTCTACATCCAGCGACGCCTCTACATCGCGCGCCGTGCCAAGCATCTGAAGGACCCGGCGCGACGCGCCGCCGGGCTGCCGTCGGAGCGCGTCCGGCGGCGAGCGGCGCGCTAGCGCCACCACCAGCGTCGCCGGCTAGCGGGTACGCGCCGAGCCGAGGGCGGACCAGGCCTCGAGCTTGCCCCGCACCCGCTCCACGACCGCGTCGGTGAACTCGGTCGTCGTCGCGTGGCCGCCGAGATCCGGGGTCCTGGTGCCCGACGCGGTCGCCTCGAACACCGCCTCGTACACGGCGCGCGACGCCGTGCGGGCGCCCTCCGCCGCGCCGACATCGTCGCGGTCCCCGGAGAGCGACTCCGCCACGTAGTGGAAGAGCGCTCCGGCGGCCAGGATCATCGCCATCGGATTCGCGACGTCCTTGCCGAGCAGCGCCGGCGCGGTGCCGTGCGGCGCCTCGGCCATCACCGCGCTGATGCCGTAGTCGTCGTCGAACGACAGCAGCACGGACTCGGCGCCCGCTATCGAGCCGTAGAGCGGCATGACGAGGTCGGACAGGCAATCGCCGTCGCGGTTCAGGGCCGGGATCACGAGCGCCGAGTCCGGTCCCCCGGCCACGAGGCCCGCGTACGTGGCGTCGATGAGGACCGGCTCGTAGGGCACGTCCGGGTGACGCTCGGCGGCCCCGTCGAGCTCCTCCTTCAGCATCCCTTCGTAGATCGGGCTCACAGTCCACTTGGGCCCTCCGTACACGCGCGCGTCGAGGCGCTCGGCGGTGCGGAAGCTGTACTCGGCCACCGCGCGGCACACCGACCGGGAAATCCGCTCGGTCCGGTAGGCGATCTCGTCGTCGCCCGACTCCTCCCGCCACTGCTCCGCTCCGTAGGCGTCGCCGACCGCCATCCGGCAGACGGCGATCGGATGATGCACGCCGGCGACCGGCGTCACGCCCGGGATCCGCCGCCCGGTGCGGATGATGACCCGGCCGTCGACCTCCTCGCGGAGGATCCGGTTCGGGCTCCCCACGTCGTCGCGGCCCTCGGGCGTGACCGTGGCCGCCTTGATGCCGAAGCCCGCCTCGCGCATCGCGCGGGCGGCCTGGGTCACCACCTCGTTGGCGGTCTCGCGGCGGTTGTCGAGCGAGAGGTCGAATCGCTCGAGCGAGGCGTCGACCCCGCTCACGTCCGGATCGAGGACCCGGAGCGCCTGCTCGAGTAGCTCCTGGCCCGTCTCGTCGCCCTCGAGGACGATAATGCGGAGCTCCGCCACCCGCGTGACTGTATCCCGTTGACAACCAGCCCCACGACGTGACCGCGGGGCCGAACACACCCGCCGAGTCGGTGCCGTGCACGTGGTGCGGCCAGCGCGTCGAGCGCGACGACGGCTACCGCCTGGCGGAGGCGGCCGGGGAGCGGCGAGCGGCCTTCTGCCGCCTCGAGCACGTGGTGCCGTGGGCAATCCAGGGCCCACATTGGGAGCCCGGCGGGGTGGCCGAGCCGTCAGACGTCGAGCGGTCGCTCGACCGCTGCGGCTGGTGCGACGCGCCGCTGGGAGAGGCGCACCTGCTGCTGGTCCGCCACCGCGGCGAGCATCGCGTTCCGGACGCGTTCTGCTCGGTCGACCACCTGCGCGAGTGGGCGAAGGCTGGCGGGCGCTTCGCCCGCAACTGAACGAGGCTCGGTTCCACTGGGAGGGAGCACATGACCTACGAGACGCTGCTGTACGAGGCCGACGGCGGGATCGCCACGATCACCCTCAACCGGCCGGACCGCCTCAACACGATCGTGCCTCCGCTGCCGGATGAGCTCGAGGCCGCCGTGCACAGCGCGGTCGCGGACCCCGCGGTGAGGGTGATCGTCCTGCGCGGCGCCGGGCGCGCCTTCTGCGCCGGCTTCGACTTCGGCGGCGGCTTCCATCAGTGGGATGAGGGCCTGACGACCGATGGCGAGTGGGACCCGGGCAAGGACTTCGTGGCGGCGACGGCGCCGAGCCTGGGCCCCGTGCCGAAGTTCATGAGCCTGTGGCGGTCGCCCAAGCCCGTGGTCTGTCAGGTCCACGGCTGGTGCGTGGGCGGCGGCAGCGACCTGGCGCTCTGCGCCGACCTCGTGATCGCCTCCGACGACGCTCGCATCGGCACCCCCTACTCACGCATGTGGGGCTGCTACCTGACCGGTATGTGGATCTACCGCCTCGGGCTCACGCGTGCCAAGGAGCACGCCCTCACCGGCAAACCGCTCTCGGGACGCGAAGCCGCCGACATCGGGCTGGTGAACGCGTCGGTGCCGTTCGACGGCCTGGAGGCGGAGGCCCGCCGCAGGGCCGAGCAGCTCGCCGAGCTACCGCCCTCGCAGCTGGCCGCGATGAAGCTGGCCGTGAACCAGGCCTACGAGAACATGGGCCTCGCCTCGACGCAGCTGCTCGGGCCGATCCTCGACGGGCTCATGCGCAACACCCCCGAGGCGAAGGACTTCATCGGGTTCGCCGAGCGCGAGGGGGTGCCTGCGGCGGTGGCGCGCCGTGATGGCGGCTTCGGCGACTACAGCCAGGCTTCGCCGGAGGAGAGGCCTGACCCGGGGAACGTCGTGGAGACCTGATCCCGGTTGTTTGTCGTTGGAGAAAGGTGAGAGTCCTCTTACCGACCGACGCCGCGACGAATTAGGGTGGGCCCGTGACCGACCCGCGGGAGGCAGTCGACGCGATCAACGACCGCTTCGGGCGCCACCCCGGCAGCCGGGCGCTCCACGCCAAGGGCACCCTCTGCCGGGGCCGCTTCACCGCCGCGCCCGCCGCGGCGGGGCTCACCCGCGCGGCGCACATGCAGGGCTCAGCGGTCGATGTCACGGTTCGCTTCTCGAACGGCGCGGGCGACCCTGACACGCCCGACTACGCGCCGGATGTCCGCGGGATGGCGGTGAAGTTCTACCTCCCCGACGGGTCGCGGACGGACATCTCGGCTCAGACGCTGCCGCGGTTCCCGGTGCGCACGCCCGAGGCCTTCGTCGGGCTCCTGCGCGCCAGCAAGCCGGGCAGGAGCCGGCTGTGGAAGCTCCCCCTCTTTCTCGCCACGCACCGCGAGGCAGTGCCCGCCCTGCGGGAGAACGCACCCGCGCTGAAGCCGCCGCCGAGCTACGCGAGCTGCGCCTATCACGCCTTCCACGCCTACAGGTGGACCGGAGCGGACGGAGGCGAGCGCTACGTTCGCTACAAGTGGGTTCCCGAGACGAGCGATCCGCGAATCTCGTCGGAGGAGGCGAAGAGTCGCGGCCGCGACTACCTCCAGGGGGAGATCGCCGAGCGCGTCGGGCGTGGCCCCGTGAGATTCACGCTCGAGCTCCAGGTCGCCGCTGATGGCGATTCCGTCGACGACCCCAGCGCCGTGTGGCCGGCCGACCGCGAGACGGTGGCCGCAGGCACGCTTGAGCTGACCGGGCTCGAGACGGAGCGCGAGACAGGCGGCGACGTGCTGGTGTTCGACCCGATGCGGGTCACCGACGGGATCGAGCCCTCGGACGACCCGATCCTGCGGTTCCGCCCGAGCGCGTACTCGGTGTCGGTGGAGCGGCGGATGGCCTGAGCCCCAACGCGGGTCGATTTCTGGACACCATTGGTCCAGAAATCGACCCGCGTGCCGCGCGGTCCGGCCTCAGCCCGCCGCCGCGGCCTCGTCGCGCGGTCCCAGCCCGAGCTCGTCGGCGCGCTCCTCCATCGCACCGATCACTCGAGCGAGGTGCTCGTCGAAGTCCACGCCCAGCTCCTCTGCGCCGCGGCGGACGTCGTGGCGGTCGACCGCTGCCGCGAAGCTCGGCTGCTTGAGCTTCTTCTTGACCGACTTCGGGGTCATGCCGACGACGCCCGTCGGACGCACCATCGCGCACGCCGCGATGAACCCGGAGAGCTCGTCGACGGCGTAGAGGCTCTTCGCGAGCTTGGTGGTGCGCGGGACGCGCAGGAAGTCCGCGTGGCCGGCCACGGCGTCGACCACCTCGTCCGGGTAGTCGAGCCGCCGGAGCTCCTCGATCGCCATCCGCGGGTGGCCGGTCTCAAGGTCCGGATACCGCTCGTAGTCGAGATCGTGCACGATCCCGGTGACCGCGTAGAGCTCCTCGTCCTCTCCCCATTCGCGCGCGTAGGCCACCATCGCGGCCTCGACGCCGAGCACGTGCTTGCGGAGCGAATCCGACTCGGTCCACTCGCAGAAGAGCCGCCAGGCGTCGTCCCGGGAGGGCTCCATCGCCCTGACGGTAGCGGGCGCGCGAGCCACCCGGGTCGGTAATGGATTCTCCCGCTAAGGAGCCGAAACGCTCCACTCGCCGCTCCCGGTGAGCGCCGGACCCTCCGCTACGCTTCGCGGGTCCTTCCCGGCGCAGGTCCAGGCTCGCCCAATGGAGAAATTCGTCATCGAAGGCGGCTACCCGCTGTCCGGCACGCTTGCGCCGGCGGGGAACAAGAACGCCGCGCTGCCGGTGCTCGCCGCGTGCCTGCTCACCGAGGAGGACGTCCTCCTCCGGAACATCCCGCGGATCACCGACGTCGAGGCGATGCTCGAGCTGCTCGCCGGGCTGGGGGTCGAGGTCGAGTGGCGCGAGGAGAGCGTCGTGGCCCTCAACGCCCGCCACGTGAGCCGCACCGATGTCGACGCCGACATCGCCAACCGCATCCGCGCGTCCTTCCTTGCGGCCGGGCCGCTGCTCGCCCGCTGCGGCGAGGTCCACATGCCGCCGCCGGGCGGCGACGTGATCGGGCGCAGGCGCCTCGACCCGCACCTCGACGCCTTCCGCGCACTCGGCGCCACGATCGAGGCCAACCGCTCGTATCGCCTCACGGCGCCGGCCGGGCTTCGCGCCTGCGACTTCTTCATGGACGAGCCATCGGTCATGGCCACCGAGAACGCGCTGATGGCGGCGGCGCTCACGCCCGGCTCGACGGTGATTCACAACGCGGCCTCCGAGCCCCACGTACAGGACCTCGCCCGCCTGCTCCTCCAGATGGGGGCGCGGATCGAGGGGATCGGCTCGAACGTGCTGATCGTGCACGGGCGCGAAGCGCTCGGCGGCGCCGACTACACGATCGGGTCGGACTACATCGAGGTGAGCAGCTTCGTCGCGCTCGCGGCCGTGACCGGCGGCGAGCTGCGGATAACCGACGTCGCGCAGGGCGATCTGCGCATGACCCGCCTGGTCTTCGAGCGGCTCGGGTGCCGGCTCGAGTACGACGACGGCGACGTCGTGGTGCCGGCCGAGCAGCGACTCCGGGTCCGCGACGACGACGGCGACGCCATCTCCAAGATCGAGGATGGACCCTGGCCGGCGTTCCCGGCCGACCTCACGAGCATCGCGCTTGCGCTCGCCACGCAGGCCGAGGGGATGGTGCTCGTGTTCGAGAAGATGTTCGAAAACCGCCTGTTCTTCGTGGACAAGCTCGTCTCCATGGGCGCTCGGGTGATCCTGTGCGATCCGCATCGTGCGGTCGTGTCGGGCCCGAGCCGTCTTCACGGCGAGCGCATGGAGAGTCCCGACATCCGTGCCGGCATGGCGATGCTCATCGCGGCGCTGTGCGCCGAGGGTGTGTCGGAGATCGGGAACGTCGGCCAGATCGACCGGGGTTACGAGCGAATCGACGACCGCCTGCGCGGGCTCGGAGCGCGGATCGAGCGGGTCGGGGCCGGCCTCGAGGCCCGCTAGACGGCTGATCTCTGGGCGGCGCGCCGGCGTGCTCGCGCCACGGCTCTGCGGGCCGGCGCCCATCGACGAGGAGCGACCGTGATCGACCCGACGCCCACCGGCACGCGTGACGTCCTCCCGGACGAGATGCGCGAGATCCGCGCGATCTCGGACGCGCTTCGCGCCGCCTTCGAGCGCGCCGGCTACGGGGAGGTCTGGACCCCCGCGCTCGAGTACGAGGAGGTGCTGACGCGCGGTGACGACCGTGCCGCGGACGCCGGCTACCGGCTGTTCGACGAGCAGGGCCACGTGCTCGTGCTCCGCTCGGACATGACGATCCCGATCGCGCGGGTGGTCGCGTCGAGGCTTCGCGACGTGGAGCCCCCGATCCGCCTCTGTTACTTCGCGCACGCCTATCGCGCCGTGCACCGCGGGCCCGGGCAGTCGCGCGAGTTCCTGCAGGCGGGCGTGGAGCTGCTGGGTACCCCGGCCCCCGAGGGCGACGCGGAGGTCATCGCGCTCGCGATCGGCGCGCTCGACGAGGCCGGCCTGCGCCGCCACCGGATCGGGGTGGGCGACGCCTCCCTCTACCCGGGGGTGCTCGAGGGCGTCGGCGTGCCCGCGCCGGACCGCCGCCCGCTGATGGAGGCGCTCGCGCGTCGCGACCTGGTGGGGCTGGAGGCGCGCGTTCGCCGGCTCGGGCTCCCGAGCGCGGCGCAGGAGCTCCTGACGACCCTGCCGACGCTGCGGGGCGGCCCCGAGGTGCTGGACCGCGCGGATGGCCAGGTGGCGCGGGCGGCGGACAACCTCCGCGCCTGCCACGAGCTCCTCGCGGCCCGCGGGGTGGCGGACCGTTTGATCTTCGACCTCGGGCTCGTACGCGAGCTCGGCTACTACACGGGCGCGGTCTTCGAGCTCTATGACCCGGCCGTTGGCTTCGCGATCGGCGGTGGCGGCCGCTACGACGAGCTGGCCGGCCGGTTCGGGCGGGAGCTGCCGGCGTGCGGAATCGGACTCGACCTGGAGCGGGTGCACATGGCCGCCACCGCCGAGGAGCGGATGGCGCGCAAGGAGCAGGCGGCCGCGGCCGGGGAGCCGCTCCGATGAGCGCCGGCGCACCGCCGCCCACGCTCGCGGGCCTCACGATCGCCGTGCCGCGCGGCGCGCTCTTCATCGAGACGCTCGACCTGCTCGACCGCCTCGGCGTCGACGTGTCGGAGGTCCGAGGCAACGACCGGAGGCTGCTGTTCGCGGAGGCGGGAATCGTCACGGTGCGCCCGAGCGACGTGCCCACCTACGTCGAGCACGGCGCCGCCGACATCGGGATCACCGGCAAGGACGTGCTCCTGGAGCAGCCGGAGCGCGAGCTGTACGAGCTGCTCGACCTCGGCTACGGCCGTTGCCGCATGGTCGTGGCGGCGCGCGCCGGCGACGATGCCATGGGTGAGTCGCTGCG
Source organism: uncultured Thermoleophilaceae bacterium (assembly GCA_963808955.1). Lineage (GTDB taxonomy): Bacteria > Actinomycetota > Thermoleophilia > Solirubrobacterales > Thermoleophilaceae > CAWEHQ01. Next base: position 9,996 of record CAWEHQ010000009.1, read on the forward strand.
ACGGCTCGGCTCGGTGCGCGTGGCGACGAAGTACCCGCGCGTGGCGGCGCGTCACTTCCGCGAGAGCGGGCGCCAGGCCGAGATCGTCGAGGTCAAGGGATCGGTGGAGCTGGCGCCGCTGACCGGCCTCGTCGATGCGATCGTCGACCTCACCGCGAGCGGGCGGACGCTGGTCGAGAACCGCCTCGAGGAGCGGGAGGAGATCGAGGTCTGCACGGCCCGCCTGATCGCGAACCCGGTTGCGCACAAGCTGAAGGCAGATGCCATCGACGCCCTGATCCAGCGGATGCGGGAGGTCGGCGCTTGCGCGTGACGCACCTCGACACGCCGGTCTCCGCCGCCGACGTCCGAGCGCTTGCGCCGCCGGCGCGCGCGGTCGAAGCGGAGGTGCGCGCCATCGTCGAGCAGGTCCGAGCGGAAGGCGACGAGGCCGTCGCGCGGCTGACCGAGCGATTCGACCGGGCCGAGGTCGGCCCGGACGAGCTCGCGGTGCCGCCCGCGGAGGTCGAGTCGGCGGTCGGCGTGCTCGAGCCGTCCGTGGTCAGCGGCCTCCGCAGTGCCATCGACAACGTCCGCGCCGTGGCATCGGCGCAGCTGTCCCCGGACCGCTCGGTCGAGCTGCCGGATGGCCAGCGCGTCGACCTCGCCGAGCTCCCCGTACGGCGCGCCGGCGCGTACGTGCCGGGCGGCCGGGCGCCGTACCCGTCGACGCTCGTCATGTGCGCGGTCACGGCGAGGGCGGCCGGAGTCGACGAGCTCGCCGTCTGCGCTCCGCCGGGTCCGGGCGGCCGGGCGCATCCCGTGGTGCTCGCAGCGTGCTGCCTCTGCGGGGTCACCGAGGTCTACCGAATGGGTGGCGCGCAGGCCGTGGCGGCGCTCGCCTACGGCACCGAGTCCGTCCGGCCCGTCGATGTGATCGTGGGTCCGGGAAACTCCTACGTGCAGGAGGCGAAGCGTCAGGTGGCGGGCGCCGTGGGCATCGACGGGATCGCGGGCCCCAGCGAGCTCGTGGTGGTGATGGCCGCGGGTGCCGACCCGGACCTCGTCGCGCTCGACCTGGCGGCCCAGGCCGAGCACGGCCCCGACACGCTGCTCGTCGCGATCTCGCCGGAGCGCGAGCACCTCGCCCAGGTCGAGCGATCGGTCGCCAGGCTGGCCGCGGAACGACCGAGCGTCGCCGACGCCGCGCTGGCCCTCGTCAGGGTCAGAGATGCACGCGCCGGCGTGCGCCTGGCCGACGCGGTCGCGCCTGAGCACCTCGAGCTCGTGGGAGACGAGGCCGAGGCGCTCGCCGACAGCGTGCGCACGGCCGGATGCCTGTTCGTCGGCGCGCGCGCGGGCACTGCGTTCGGCGACTACGTTGCGGGGTCGAACCACGTCCTTCCCACGGGCGGGAGTGCCCGCTTTCAGGGCGCGCTCGGTCCCGGCAGCTTCCGGCGCCGCATGGCCCGGGTATCGTTGACCGCGGACGCGGCCGCCCGGCTCGCGCCGGCCGGGGCCGCGGTCGCACGGGCCGAGGGCTTCCCGGTGCACGCGGAGTCGATGGAGCGCCGTGCCGGCCTCGAGCCATGAGCCGGACCGCCGACATCACGCGAACGACGGGGGAGACCGCCGTCCAGGTCACGCTGTCGCTCGACGGTGTCGGCGAGGGGCGGCGCGAGACCGGCGTCGGGTTCTTCGACCACCTGCTCGACGCGCTCGCCCGGCACGGGGGGTTCGACCTCGACCTGGAGGTCCGCGGGGACCTCGACACCGGGCCGCATCACACGGTGGAGGACACCGGCATCGCGCTCGGCCAGGCGCTCGATCGCGCGCTCGGCGACCGCGCCGGGATCGCCCGTTTCGGGCAGGCCGCCGTGCCCATGGACGAGGCGCTCGCGACCTGCGCGATCGACGTGTCGGGCCGGCCGTACGTCGCGTTCGCGGCGACCTCCCGCCGGTGTCGATCGGCGGCTTCGACGCCGACCTCGCCGAGGAGTTCGTGCGCGCGCTGGCCGGGGGCGGCAAAGCTCACCATCCACCTGAGGGTCGAGGCGGGCACGAACGCCCACCACATGGTCGAGTGCGCCTTCAAGGCGCTGGCGCGGGCGCTTCGGGCGGCGGTGGCTGCCGACCCCCGGGAGCGCGGCGTGCCCTCGACCAAGGGCGTGCTGTGAGCGTCGCACAGCCCCGGATCGCGATCCTCGACTACGGGATGGGCAACCTCCGCTCGGTGGAGAAGGCCCTCCAGCGGGTTGGCGCGAGCACGGACGTCACGAGCGACCACGGCCGGGTCCGCGATGCGGACGGCGTGGTGCTCCCCGGCGTAGGTGCGTTCCCGGAGGCCGCGGCCGCGTTGCGGCAGCGGGGCCTCGACGGCCTCGTGCGCGAACGGGCGGCCGCCGGCGTGCCCACGCTCGGCATCTGCCTCGGGATGCAGCTGCTGTTCGAGCGGAGCGTCGAGCACGGCGGGGCCGAGGGAGTGGGGGTGCTCGAGGGTCCGGTTGAGCCGATCGCTGCGAATGGCCTGAAGCTTCCCCAGATCGGCTGGAACGCGGTCGCATGGCGACGCGAGTCGCCGCTGACGCGAAGCCTGCCGGAGCGCTGCGCCTTCTACCACGTGCACACCTTTGCGCCGGCGCCGGCGCGGCAGGGTGACGTCCTCGGCACCGCCGTCTACGGCTCCGAGTTCGTTTCGGCCGTCGAGCGCGGCCGGGTGTTCGGCGTGCAGTTCCACCCCGAGAAGTCCGGGGAGCACGGGCTTCGCCTGCTCGCCGGCTTCGTCGCCCTCTGTCGGTCATGATCGTCCTGCCTGCCGTCGACATCCGGGGCGGCCGGGCGGTTCGGCTGCGCCAGGGCGACTTCGACGACGAGACCGTCTACGCCGACGATCCGCTCGCGGCCGCAACGGCGTGGGTCGATGGCGGCGCGCGCGGCCTTCACGTGGTGGATCTCGACGGCGCGCGGTCGGGCGCGCCCGCTGCCCTCGAGCATCTCGAGCGGATCGCGCGCGGTGTGTCGGTGCCGGTCCAGTACGGCGGTGGCCTGCGCACGGTCGACGCCGTGACGGCCGCTGTCGAGGCCGGCGCCGAGCGTGTGGTCGTGGGCACCGCGGCGCTCTCCGGCCCGGCCTTCCTGGAGGCGGTGCTGGAGCGCTTCGGCGCGCGCGTGGCGGTCGCGGTCGACGCGCGCGCGGGCGAGCTGGCGGTGGCGGGCTGGACCGAGGGGACCGGCGAGCGAGCGGAGGAAGCGGTCGAGCGTCTGGCCCGGCAGGGCGTGGAGCGGCTCGTGTACACGGACGTGGACCGGGACGGGATGCTGGAGGGACCGGATATCGAGGCGCTCGGCAGGATCGCCGCGGCCGCGTCGCCGGCCCGCCTCACCTACTCGGGCGGCATCGGCTCGCTCCACGACCTGCGCTCGCTGGGGGCCCTGGGCGGGGACGCGCTCGACGAGGTGATCTCCGGCAAGGCCCTCTACGAGCGCCGATTCACGGTGGCCGAGGCCCAGGCGGCGCTCGACGAGGCCGCGAGCGTCCACTGACCGACGGCGCAGCGGCCTGCGAGCCTTACCCCACCATGCTCCTGAAGCGCGTCATCCCCTGCCTCGACGTGGACCGCGGCCGGGTGGTCAAGGGCACCCGCTTCGTCGGGATTCGCGACGCCGGGGATCCGGTGGAGCTCGCCGCGCGCTATGAGGCCGAGGGCGCCGACGAGCTCGTGTTCCTCGACATCACGGCCTCGCACGAGAAGCGGGCCACGATGGTCGAGCTGGCGCGCCGGACCGCGGACGACGTCTTCATCCCGTTCACGCTGGGCGGCGGCATCCGCTCCGTGCCCGACGCCCAGGCGGTGCTCGACGCCGGCGCGGACAAGGTCTCCGTCAACTCCGCCGCCGTCGCCGACCCTGGGCTGATCGACGAGCTGGCGCGGGTGTTCGGCGCCCAATGCGTGGTCCTGGCCGTCGACGCCCGCCGAGGCGACGACGGCGGCTACGAGGTGTTCGTGAGCGGCGGGCGCACCGCGACGGGGCGCGACGCGGTGGCCTGGGTTCGCGAGGGCGTCACGCGTGGGGCGGGTGAGGTGCTGCTCACGAGCATGGACCGCGACGGGACCGAGGACGGCTACGAGCTCGAGCTCACCCGCGCGGTAACCGAGGCGGTCGAGGTCCCGGTCATAGCGTCGGGCGGGGCCGGCCGGCCGCAGCATCTGGTCGAGGCGGTCGAGCGCGGCGGCGCCGATGCCGTCCTGTGCGCCTCGATCTTCCACTACGGCGCCTACACGGTCGGTGAGGCGAAGGCCGAGATGGCGTCGGCCGGGATTCCGGTTCGCCGCTGAGCGCGGGAGGGAGAGCGTGACCGCGCACAGCGGCGATCTCGGGAGCAGGATCGCGGCGCTACCCGGCGCCGATCGCCTGCTCCCCGCGCTGCGTGGGCTACCGCCCGCCTATCTGGTGGGCGGGGCCCTGCGCGACCTCCTCCGCGGCGCCGACGCGGTGGACCTCGACGTGGCCGTGGAGGGCGACGCCCCGGCCGCCGCGCGCGAGCTCGCCGCCCGGCTCGAGGGCGAGGCGGTGGAGCACGAGCGGTTCGGCACCGCCATCGTCCACGCCGAGGGAATCGTCCTGGACCTGGCCACAACTCGCCGGGAGCGCTATCCGCGACCGGGTGCGCTTCCGGAGGTGGAGCCCGCGTCCCTCGTGGAGGACCTCGCACGGCGCGACTTCACGGTCAACGCCATGGCCGCGGCACTCGCCCCGGTGGAGCTCGGCCAGCTGCACGACCCGCACGGTGGTGTGCCGGATCTCGACGCGGGGGTGGTGAGGGCGCTCCACTACCGCAGCTTCATCGACGACCCCACACGGCTGCTGCGAGCCGTTCGCTACGAGGTCCGGCTCGGGTTCGCGATGGACCCGGACACGGAGGAGCTGGCCCGTGAGGCGGTGGCGGGCGGCGCGCTCTCCACGGTCTCCGGCCCCCGCGTGCGCGACGAGCTGCTCGGGCTCCTCGGCGAGCCGGACCCGGCGGCGGGCGCGGAGCGGCTTCGAATGCTCGGCATCGACCGCGGCCTGCACCCGGCGCTCGGCGCCAGCCCCGATCTGGTCGCGGGCGCGGTGCTCGGTGCCGGCCGAGACCGGCGCCGACCGCGTGCTCGCCGCGCTCGCCGCGCTCGTTGCGAGCGACCCCGAGGCGCTCTCGGGCTGGCTCGGCGAGCTCGGCATCGATCGCGTCGCACGGGAGCGGGTGCTGCGGGCGGCGCGCCGCGCACAAACTCTGGCCGATGAGCTGCGGGATGACCTTCCGCCGTCCCGGCTGCACGAGCTCCTGTCCGGCGAGCCGCCTGAGGCGCTCGCACTCGCGCTCGCGTCCGGCGCGCCCGGCAAGCCGGTGCTCCGCTACCTGTCCGAGCTCAGCGGGGTGAGGCTCGAGATCACCGGCGACGACCTCCGCGACAGCGGAGTGCCCGAGTCGCCGGCGATCGGCCGGGCCCTCGAGGAGACGCTTCGGCTTAAGCTCGACGGAGAGGTGTCGGGACGCGACGAAGAGCTGCACACCGCGATCGAGCTCGCGCGGGAGCGCGACGCATGAGCGCGGGCGGGGCGGACCACGAGCCGGCTGCCCGGCACAACGGCGCTGACCTGATCGAGCTGGAGCTCCCGGGGGCCCGGGCCGCGTTCTCCACCCGGCGCGGCGGGGTGAGCAGGGGACCATACGAGTCGCTCAACCTCGGAATCCTCACCGACGACGATCCCGACCGCGTGGCGCGCAACCGGGCGATCCTGGCTGGTGGCGCCGGCCTCGACGCGGACGGCGTGGCGATGGGCTGGCAGGTCCACGGCCCCGACGTCAAGGAGTGGGACGGAACGGAGGACCTGCGGTTCGCATCGCGGGCCGAAGCCGGCGACGACCTCGAGCGGGCCGACGGCCACGCCACGAACGCGCGTGGCCTCGGGCTGCTGGTCCTCGTGGCGGACTGCCTACCCGTCGCGCTCGCGGGCGGTGGCCGCGTCGCGATGCTGCACTGCGGCTGGCGCGGACTCGCCGCCGGAATCGTCGAGCGGGCGCTGGCCACATTCGACACGCCCCCGGCGGCCGCGATCGGACCCGGGATCGGGGGCTGCTGCTACGAGGTCGGGGAGGAGGTGCTGGCCGCGTTTCGCGGCCTGTCCGGCGTGGCGACCGGCCGGATGCTCGACCTGGCGGCGATCGCCCGGCGCAAGCTCGAGGCGGGGGGCGTCGAGCGGATCGAGGACGTCGGGCTGTGCACCAGCTGCCGTCCCGACCTGTTCTTCTCCCATCGTCGCGATCGCGGCGTGACCGGGAGGCAGGGCGGCGTCGTGTGGCGGTCGTGACCCCGGAGACGCGAACGCGGTTCAGCGGCCTGACCGCGGAGGGCATCAGGGCGAACCTCGAGCGCGTCAGGGAGCGCATCGAGCGCGCGGGGCGCGACCCCGCGGAAGTCGAGCTGTGCGCCGCGGTCAAGTACTTATCCCTAGAGGAGTTGCCGGTGTTGGCGGAGGCCGGGATCGAGCTGGTGGGCGAGAACCGGGCCCAGGACCTGATCGGCGCTCAGGAGCGCCACGGCTCCGATCTGTTCGCGTGGGACTTCATCGGCACTCTCCAGAGCCGCAAGGTCCGCGACGTGGCACCGCGCGTGCGGCTCATCCACTCGGTCGCCTCCGACTCCGTGCTCCGCAAGCTGGAGCGCCACCCGGCCCCTGAGGTGCTGATCGAGGTGAACGTGGCCGGTGACCGGTCGAAGACCGGGATCGGGCCCGATGAGCTGGGGGCGTTCCTCGAGCGGTGCCCGGTGCCGGTCGGGGGCCTCACGACGATGCCTCCCTTCGCGGAACGGCCGGAGGAGAGCCGCCCGCACTTCGCGCGCCTCGCCGAGCTGGCGGCGGAGCACGGGCTCGAGCGGCTCTCCATGGGCACCAGCCAGGACTTCGAGGCCGCGGTCGCGGAGGGGGCGACGATCGTCCGGCTCGGCGCCGTCCTATACGAATGAGGCCCTGACCGACGGCGTGGCCGTTACCGCGGCGCTGCGAACTCCGGCGCCCGCCGCTCCAGGAAATCCGCGATCGCGCGCGAGACCTGAGCGCCGCGCCACGCCAAGGGCGACTTGCCGGGCTTCTCGATCGCGAGCTCCGCGTTCGGGAGTCGCTCGATGTAGGCCTCCGCCACGGCGAGCGGGTGCTCCGGGTCGGCCTCGTCGCGGCTCGCCACGACCAGCGTGGGCGCCTGGATCTGTTCGAGGTCGTCGAGGCTCCCGAACGGCGCGGAGCGGGTCACGACGCGGAGCGCCCGAGCCACCGCATCGGGGTGTCGATGGCGTTCGAGCCGCTGGCGCGTGAGCCGGCGGACCGCATCGTGCCAGCGGTCATCCACGCTTGGCTGGAACGTGCCCATGAAGCCGTCGACGCCGCGCTGCTCGAGGCCGTCTGCCAGCCGGTCCCAGTCGCTGCCGGCGTCCAGGTCCGGCGGACCGGCGTACGCCGGCGTGGACTGCACGAGCGCCGCCACCCTGTCGGGTACCTCGAGCGCGAACGCGAGCGCAGTGGCTGCGCCCATGGAGCTCCCGGCCAGCGCCGCCCGTTCCACCTCGAGCCGGTCGAGCACCGCACGGAGGTCCTCGACGAGGTCGGCGTACTCGTACGCCGACTCGTCCGCAGCCGGCGACGACTCGCCGTGCCCGCGCGCGTCGTACGAGATCAGGCGGTAGCCGCGCCGCTCCAGGAGGCGCGAGCCCATCACCACGTAACGACGCGTGGCTGTGAGGCCGTGCAGGAGGACGATCGGCGGACCGGAGCCGGCCTCCTCGCCTCGGAGCGTGACCCCGTCGCGCACGACCTCGAAGCCGCGTGCCTCCTCGACGTCGCTCACGGCTCACGCTCAGCGCTCGCCCCGCCCGCGGTCACGGGCGGGGCGACAACGCCGGCATTTACGTCAGCGCCCGAGGATCCGGCGCGTACCCGAAGGGTCGTCCGGATCGCGCTGCCCCTGCGCGGGCCGGCGAGAGAAGCTCTTGACGCCGAGCGCACCCAGCACCAGCATCACGAAGCCGGCGATGGCGACCGGGATCGCGGGGAGGCCGGTGACCGGCAGCTCGTCGGAGTCGGACGACTCCGTGACGGTGTCGCTGGCGCCGGCAGCGGCTCCGGCGTCGACCGGAGCCTCGGCGGTCGTCGACTCATCGGTGGGCGCCGCCGCGTCGGAGGAGCCGAAGGTCTCTCCGCCGCCGGAGGGGGGAGCGTCGTTGCTTCCGCCCGCGGTGGGGGGCGGCGACGGCTCGTACTGGCCGGCTCCCTGGGCACCGGCGGCTGCCGGAAGTGCGAGCACCAGGCCCGCGGCCGCGACTGCGGCTGCGGCCGACCACCAGTGACGGGCGATCCGGGGCTTCGCGATGTCTGTGGGCTCCATCTGTGCACTACCTCCTGGTGGGCGCGATCGTAGCTTCGCTGCGGATCCTTCGATGCCTCAACACGTGGACCTGCGGCATTGTTGCGGTTCCAGCTGACGCTGTAAGTTGTCAACGAGAGGAATTCAGGGCCTGTCCCCGAATCCGATCGACTATGGCGCTACGCGACACCTGGCACCGTGCGCTCCTCTACTTCGGCCTTGCCGAAGAGGAGGAGCGCTACCGCGACGAGCCTGAGCCCGACGCGGAGCCGGAGGCCGAGCTGGAGGATAGATACCGCGAGCGTCCGAACGTCCGCCGGCTCCAGACCCGACGCCGGCGTGATGAAATCGACGACATCTTCGCCGAACCGGAGCCTCGGGGGGGCCGCGAGACGCGCATCCTCAGGTCGGTCGAGAACGGCCAGGCCGGGGTGCAGGTCCACCTGGTCGTGCCGAAGAACTTCAACGACGCCCAGCAGGTCGCCGATCGGTTCAAGGACGCGGTGCCGGTGATCCTGAACCTCCAGTCGAGTGACACGGAGCTCTCGAAGCGCCTGATCGACTTCGCCTCGGGCCTCACCTACGCTCTCGATGGCGGGATGCAGCGGATCGCCGACAAGGTGTTCCTGCTCACTCCGCGCAACGTCGAGGTCTCCGCCGAGGAGCGCGCCCGGCTCGTGGAGAAGGGCTTCTTCAACCAGTTGTAGGCTCGCGCCGCGGCCACGCCGCGGCCCTCCGCCCCAATATCCTGGCTGGCCATGCGAATCGGTCTGATCGGCGCGGGCAACATGGCCGGCGCCCTCGCGCGCGGATGGGCGGAACCCGTCGTCGTGTTCGACCCGGACGAGGCGCGCGCCGCCGAGCTCGCCGCGGAGACCGGGGGAGAGGCCGTTGCCTCGAACGCAGACCTCGCGCGGCGCAGCGACGCGGTGGTCCTCTGCCACAAGCCCGCCCAGCTCGAGGCCGTGGCCGCGGAGACGGATGGTGCCGCGAAGGCCGTGGTCTCGATCCTCGGTGGGACCCCGGTCGCCGACGTCGAGCGTGCGTACCCGGGCGTCCCCGTCTACCGGTTCATGCCGAGCATCCCGGCCGAGGTGCGCCGCGGCGTGCTCTGCTACGCGCCGGGCACGCTCGCTGCGGATGGACCCGAGGCCGAGATCCTCGAGCTGTTCGGCCGCCTCGGCGTGGTTATCCCGCTCGCCGAGTCACTCATCGAGTCCGCCACGGCGCTGATGGGCTGCGGGCCGGCCTTCTTCGCGCTTGTGGTCGAGGCGCTCGTGGACGCGGGCGTCCGGCACGGGCTGCCGCCGGCCGAGGCCGCGCGGATGACCGTGGAGACGATGGCCGGGACGGCTGAGCTGCTTTCGCGCTCGGAGGGCGACGCCGCGTCGCTTCGCCGGCGCGTCACCTCGCCCGGCGGCTCCACGGCGCGCGGCCTCGCGGAGCTCGAGCGCGGGGGAGTCCGTGCCGCATTCGCCGACGCCGTCGCGGCCGTGGCGGGCGGCTCGCCCGGGGGCGGCCGCCCGGACGATGATCGACCTCCCGTTCGCGATCTCGCGCCTGGACGTGGCGCGCTACCTGCAGACGCTGCTCTACCTCTACGTGGCGCTGATCTTCATCCGCGTGATCCTCTCCTACTTCAGGAACATCCCCTACAACCGGTTCCTGTCGGCGTTCATCGGATTCGTCGAGGACGTGACCAACCCGTACCTGAACCTGTTCCGGCGGTTCATCCCGCCCGTGAGGCTTGGCCCGGCGGCGCTCGACCTGACGCCGATCATCGCCACCTTCGTGCTGATCATCGTCGGCGGAATCATCGTCGGGGCGGTCCGCGGATAACCCGAGCGTGAGCCCGGCCGTAAGCGCGTGGGCGCGCCTCGCGGCGGTTGCGGGCGTGGTCGTCGTCCTGGACCAGGCGACCAAGGCGATCGCGGTCGCCTCGCTGGCGCTCGGCGAGAGCGAGAACGTGTTCTTCGGCCTCGACGTCACGCACGTGCGCAACACCGGTGTCGCGTTCGGCGCGCTTGCCGGGGGCGGCGCTCTGGTGCTCGTCCTGGTCGGCCTGGCGGTCGCGTTCCTCTGTGTCTACTTCGCCCGCCACGTGAGCACGCCGGGGATGTGGATCCCGGTGGGCCTGATCGTGGGCGGGGCGCTCGGCAACCTGGCTGACCGCGCCCGTGAGGGACGGGTGATCGACTTCATCGACCCGATCGCCTGGCCGGCGTTCAACGTGGCCGACATCGCCGTGGTCGTGGGGGTATTCGGCCTCTTCTACGTGGCCGAGGGCTCGCGCCGGGGTGGTCGCCGCCCCCGGCCGCGAGCGGGCGCCGGAACCGCCTGAGGCGTGGCGCGGATCGACCTCATGGCGGGGCCCGAGCACGCCGGCGAGCGGCTCGACGTGGTGCTGGCGGCGGTTCCCGAGGTTGGCTCGCGTGCGGCCGCGCAGCGGATCATCGACGGCGGCTGGGCCACCGTGGACGGGCGCGCGCGGCCGAAGCGCCATCGTCTGCGTGCGGGCGAGCACGTGGTCGCGGATACGGGTGCGCTCCAGCCGCCGCCGCCGGATGTCGAGGCTGGTGCCGGCGTGCCGTACCGCGTGGCCTACGAGGACGATCACCTGATCATCGTCGACAAGCCCGCGGGGGTGGTGGTCCATCCGGCGGCCGGTCATCGAACCGGCACCCTGGTCCAGGCGCTGGCGGGCCGGGCGGCCGGCGGTGCCGAGCCCTGGCGCCCGGGTGTGGTGCACCGCCTCGACCGGGAGACCTCCGGGCTGCTGGTGGTGGCAAAGTCGGACGCGGTGCACAGGGCGCTGCAGGGTCTGATCCGGCAGCGACGGATGCGCCGCGAGTACCTCGCGCTCGTCCACGGTCGAGTCGACGCGCGTACCGGCACGATCGACGCCCCCCTGGGGCGCGACCGCGACCGGCGAACCGTCGTCTCGACGCGAACCGACCGGCCCCGCGCCGCGCTCACGCACTTCGTCCGCCTCGAGACGCTCCCGCGCACCACGCTGGTCGAGGCGCGGCTCGAGACAGGACGCACCCACCAGATCCGGGCACATTTCGCCGCGATCGGCCATCCGCTCGTCGGCGACGCCGGCTACGGCGGCGAGACGGGCGGGCGCCTCGGCATCGAGCGCCAGTTCCTCCATGCCACCCGGCTCGCGTTCCCCCACCCGATCACCGAAGCGGACGTCGCCATCGAGTCACCGCTCCCGGACGACCTCCTCGCCGCGCTCGAGGCGGCGCGGGTCGAGTCCTGACTATCCTCCGAAGCACGGAAAGCGACCTCCGTCCGCGCGACACGGCCCTGCCCGGGGCACCCGCCCCGGGTCCGTGACCCCGCCGGTCGGAGCGACAACGAATCAAGGGAGCAAACAGTGGCTCAAGAGGTGGGCATCAAGGACCTGCTGGAGGCCGGGGTGCACTTCGGTCACCAGACCGGTCGTTGGAACCCCCGCATGCGCCGGTACATCTTCGGCGAGCGCGGCGGGATCCACATCATCGATTTGCAGAAGACGGCGGCGCTGCTCGCCGAGGCGCAGGAGTACGCGGCAGACCTCGCCGGACGCGGCGGCACGATTCTCTTCGTGGGCACGAAGAAGCAGGCGCGTGACGCCGTGAAGGAGGCCGCCGGGCGGTCGGGGATGCCGTACGTCAACCAGCGCTGGCTGGGCGGCCTGCTCACCAACTACCAGACGCTCTCGAAGCGAATCCACAGGTTGCACGAGCTGACCGAGTGGACCGAGAGCGGCACGCTCGAGCTCCTCCCCACGCGCGAGCGGATCGCGGCGGAGGGCGAGCGCGAGAAGCTCGAGATGAACCTCGGGGGCGTCCGCGACATGCAGCGGGTCCCCGACGCAATCTTCATCACCGACCTCAAGACCGAGGTCATCGCCCTGCGTGAGGCGGAGCGGCTCGGGATCCCGATCATCGGGCTGGTCGACTCGAACTGCGACCCGACCCCGCTCAGCTATCCGATCCCGGGCAACGACGATGCGATCCGCTCCTGCAAGATCGTGATCGACGCGATCGGGGACGTCGCGGCCGAGCGCGCGACCCAGTTCCGGGTCGAGGAGGAGAAGGCCCGCCGCGAAGCCGAGGAGCAGGCGCGGCGCGAGGCGGAGGAGCGCGCGCGCAGGGAGGCCGAGGAGCAGGCCCGGCGCGAGGCGGAGGAGCAGGCGCAGCGCGAGGCCGCTGAGCAGCAGCGTGCCCAGGGCGAGGCCGGCGGGGAGCAGGCTCCGGCGCAACCCGAGTCCGAGGGCTCGACCCAGGAGGTGAGCCGGTGAGCGCGACCGTCACAGCGAGCGACGTCAAGGCCCTGCGCGAGCGCACCGGCGCCGGCATGATGGACTGCAAGTCCGCGCTGCAGGAGGCGGGCGGCGACTTCGACAAGGCCGTGGAGATCCTGCGCGTCAAGGGTCAGGCGCAGGCGGCCAAGCGCGGCGAGCGCGGGGCCTCGGAGGGCGTGGTGGAGAGCTACATCCACGCAACCGGGAAGATCGGGGTGCTGGTCGAGGTGGACTGCGAGACGGACTTCGTGGCCCGCACCGACGACTTCCGAGGCTTCGCCCGCGACGTGGCGCTGCACATCGCCGCAGCCGCGCCCCTGTACGTGTCCGAGGAGGACGTGCCGGAGGAGGAGCGCGCGGCGGAGCTCCGGGTCTACGAGGAGCAGGCCGCCGACAAGCCCGAGCATGTGCGGCCCAAGGTGGCCGAGGGACGCCTTCGCAAGTGGCTCGAGGACGTGGTCCTCCTGAACCAGATGCACGTCAACGACGACAAGCACGAGGGCAAGACGATCGAGGCGCTGCGGGCGGAGACCGCCGCCAAGACCGGCGAGAACGTCGTGATCCGCCGCTTCGCGCGCTTCTCTGTCGGAGACGAGTAGGAGATGGCCGGCCCCGCGACCCCGCGCACGCGCCTGAGGCCGCAGATCTTCGCTGGATCGGTGTCCTCGGGCTTGCCTTTACGCCCGGTAAAGGCTGCGCCCTGCGTCCTTGCCCAGCTCGACCTGCGGCCTCCCCGCGCACACGCGGCTGCGGGGCCGACCATCTAGCTTCGTGGACGTCGTCGGGCCGGAGGCGGCGGGCATGGCGGCCGACGGGCGCGTGCCGGTGTTCAGGCGGGTCCTCCTCAAGCTGTCCGGCGAGGCCCTGCTCGGGAGTCGCGAGCACGGGGCCGACCCCGAGCGGATCGCCGCCATCGCGCGGCAGCTGCAGACCGTGGTGGGCCGCGGGGTCGAGGCCGCGATCGTCGTGGGGGGCGGCAACATCTACCGCGGGCTCAAGGGCGCCGCCGCCGGCATGGACCGGGCGACCGGCGACTACATGGGGATGCTCGCCACTGTGCTGAACGGGCTGGCGCTCCAGGACGCCCTCGAGAAGCTGGGCGCGGACACCCGCGTGCAGTCCGCGATCACGATCTCAGAGGTGGCCGAGCCCTACATCCGCCGCCGTGCGATCCGCCACCTCGAGAAGGGTCGCGTGGTGATCTTCGCCGCCGGCACCGGAAACCCGTTCTTCACCACCGACACGGCCGCCGCGCTGAGGGCGCTCGAGATCCACGCCGAGGCCATCCTGATGGCCAAGAACGGGGTCGAGGGGGTCTACGACGCGGACCCGCGCCAGATCCCGGACGCGAACTTCCTGCCCGAGGTCACCCACCGCGAAGCCATCGAGCGGCGCCTGCAGGTGATGGACTCGACCGCGCTGTCGCTCTGCATGGACAACGAGCTGCCGATCCACGTCTTCAACATGGATGACGAGGCCAACATCGACCGGTTAGTCTGCGGCGAGCGCGTCGGGACCGTGGTCACCACCTGACGTCGCCCGGGGGAGACCGTTGATCGACGAGCTGCTGGAGGACGCCGGCGAGCGGATGGCCAAGACCGTCAGCTCCACGCGCAACGAGTTCGCCACGGTCCGCACCGGGCGCGCCTCGCCGCATCTTCTGGATCGTGTCGAGGTGGACTACTACGGCACGAAGACCCCGCTCAGGCAGCTCTCGAACATCTCGGCCTCGGAGGCCCGCCTCCTGACGGTCACGCCGTACGACAAGTCGTCGATCAAGGCGATCGAGCGGGCGATCCTCGAGTCCGACGTGGGCCTCACGCCGTCGAACGACGGCAACGTCATCCGCCTTCAGATCCCCGAGCTCACCGAGGAGCGCCGCCGCGAGCTGGTGAAGGTCGTCCGCAACGTGGCCGAGGAGGGCCGGGTCGCTGTCCGCAACATCCGGCGCGACTGCATGCACGACCTCAAGGAGTTGAAGCAGGAGGGCGAGGCTGGGTCGGACGAGGAGCATCGCGCCGAGTCGGAGCTACAGCGGCTGACCGACGCGCGGATCAAGGAGATCGACGACTACCTCGCCGGCAAGGAGCAGGAGATCCTGGAGGTCTAGTGGTCCCGACCCGTAATCACGGGAGGGACCGCTAGCTCCCGCCGGGCGCGCGGTGTGCGCGGAGCGGAGCGCTGGCCGCGGACATGGCACAGGAGCACGTCGCGATCATCATGGACGGCAACGCGCGCTGGGCGGAGCGGCACGGCGTCCCCGTCCTCGCCGGGCACCGGAGTGGAGCCGACGCGCTCAAGCGCACCGTCCGCGCGGCGGTCGCGCTCGACCTGAGCGCCCTGACCGTCTACGCCTTCTCGACCGAGAACTGGACGCGCCCGCGCGTCGAGGTCGACGGCCTGATGAGCATGTTCACCGATCTCATCGCCTCGGAGACCCGCGAGCTCGACGAGGAGGGCGTGAGGATGCGCTTCGTCGGGCGCCGCGAGGAGGTGTCGCCCGCACTGCAGGAACGGATGCGGTGGGCGGAGGAGGAAACGCGCGACAACCGCCGCATGAGGCTGTTCGTGGCGTTCAACTACGGCGGACGGGCTGAGATCGTGGATGCCGCCGGCCGCTTCGAGGGCGGCGGCGAGGAGGAGTTCGCTCGACTCCTCTACGCGCCCGACATGACCGATCCCGACCTGCTGATCCGAACCAGCGGCGAGCGGCGGCTGTCGAACTTCCTGCTCTGGCAGTGCGCGTACTCGGAGCTCGTGTTCTCGGAGGCGCTGTGGCCGGACTTCGGCCGGGAGGAGCTCGCCGCGGCCCTCGAGGAGTACCGGGCCAGGCAACGGCGGTTCGGGGCCCGGTAGATGAGCATCGGCGGTCGGGGAGGGGAGGGGGGTCGCCGCGGAGAGCGCGCCAGCCGCGACGCGGATCGGGCCCGGCGCGAGGCGGAGCGACTACGCCGCCGCGCGGAGCGGGAGCGGCGCGAGGACGAGCGGACCAGGCGGCTCCGGGAGCGTGACCGGGCGGATCGCGAGGAGGAGCGGCTCGAGCGCGGCCTGAGCCAGCGGCTCCAGGACCGTGCCCGCGACGAGCCGGCGCCCGATCGGTCGCGTGGTGCCGCCGAGCCCGAGCGGCCTGAGCCCTCCGAGCGCGAGCGGCGGCCGCCGTCCGTCGAGCGCCGTCCGCCCCCGACGCGCCGGTCGCGCGGCTCGGAGACGGGCGCTCGCGTATGGGTGGCGATACCGGCGATCGCCTATGCGATCGCGATCGTGGCGCTCGGCGGGCCGTGGTTCGCGGCCGGCGTCTTCGTGGTCGGCGTAATCGCCCTCCACGAGCTCTACGGGCTCATGCGCGCGGCGCGGCCGATCGACATCGCCGGGTTCATCGGCCTCGCCGGGATACTCGCCGCCGCGCTCTACGCCGGCCGCGCCGGGATCCTCGCGGCGTTCGTCGCCTCGCTCCCCTTCGTCTTCGTTGTCGCGCTCGTGCGGCCCGGCCGCGAGAACGTCTCCTGGGGCATCGCGGCCACGCTGTTCGGCCTTGCCTGGATCGGCCTCGCGCTGGCCCACGGGGTGCTGCTCCGGGAGATCGACCACGGTGGCGCGCTGGTGGTCGACGTCCTGATCGGGACGTTCGTGGGCGACACCTGTGCCTACTTCGGCGGGCGGGCGTGGGGGCGGCGGCTTCTCGCGCCCGGCATCTCACCGAACAAGACGGTCGCCGGGCTGGTCTCCGGCGTGGTCGGTGGCACGCTCGCCTTCTCGGGGTTCGCGGTCGCCTACCAAGACTTCTTCGCCAGCCGCGACGCGCTCCTGATCGGCTTCTGCGTGGCGGTCGCGGCCCCGATCGGCGACCTTTTCGAGTCACTCGTCAAGCGCGACCTCGAGGCCAAGGACACCGGCAGCTTCTTCGGGCCGCACGGCGGAGCGCTCGATCGTGTCGACGGGGTGCTGTTCAGCGCTGTGGTCGGCTACTACGCGAGCATCACGGTGCTGTAGCCGGGCACTCGACGGCCCCCGCGCTCAGCCGCTAACCGCCCGTGTCGAACTCCACCACACCGCCGGAAGCCTCCTGCTCGCAGCTGAGCCGTCGCTCGGAGACCTCCTCGCACGCGAAGCCCGGCGGACCCTCGCCCGGATAGCCGGACTCGCCCCACGCCAGCAGTGCAGTGCTCGCGTCCTCGCAGGTGATGCCTTCCGCCTCGACGGCGAACAGCCCGTTGTCGCTGTTCGGGGTCACCACCACGTCGGGACAGGGCAGGGGGGCGGTGGCGGCGTCCTCCGCGAGCGTCTCCTCGCTCTCCCGCGAGGCGGCGGCATCCTCGGTGGCCCCGGCCGCGGACTCGGGCGGCGGCTGTGCGGCGGTCTCGGTGAGTGTCGTCTCGCTCGTCTCGGCGCTGGCGGCCTCGGGCGCCTCCTCCGGCGTGTCGTCGCCCCCGCACGCGGGGATCGCGAGCGCGGCCGTGAGGACCGCGCAGGCGGCCAGGAGTCGAAGCGGACCACGTCGGGCGACCGGTGAGAGCGTGGGCATCGGGGCACCTTAGCCAAGGGCGCGGTCGCGGCGGTGCGGCTGGAGGGGCGAGCCAGACCCCTCCTAGACTTGGTCCGGCAATGCGAAGAGTGCTGATCCTCGGGTCGACCGGGTCGGTTGGAACGCAGGCGCTCGAGGTGGCGGCGGCCAGCGACGACCTCGATGTGGTGGGCCTCGCCGCGGGCAGCAGCGTGGACCTGCTGCTCGATCAGGCCTCGGGCCACGAGGTACGGCGCGTCGCGCTGAGCGATGCGGATGCCGCCGCTCGGGCAGCCGAGAAGTGGACCGGTGGCGAGGTTCTCGGCGGCGCGGAGGGGCTCGTCGAGCTGATCACCGAGACCGAATGCGACCTCGTCCTGAACGCACTCGTCGGGTCAGCCGGCCTCGGACCGACCATCGCCGCGCTTGGCGAGGGAATCGACCTCGCGCTAGCGAACAAGGAGAGCCTGGTGGTGGGTGGCGAGCTGGTCATGGCGCTGGCGGAGGCCACCGGCGCCCAGGTCATCCCGGTTGACTCGGAGCACTCCGCCCTCCACCAGCTGATCGGCTCGGAGCGTCCTGGCACCGTCGATCGGCTGGTGCTCACGGCCTCCGGGGGCCCGTTCCGCGGCCGGTCGAGAGGAGACCTGGACAGTGTGACCCCCGAGGAGGCGCTGGCACACCCCACGTGGGACATGGGGGGCAAGATCACGGTGGACTCCGCGACGCTGATGAACAAGGGCCTCGAGCTGATCGAGGCGCATCACCTGTTCGGCGTCGAGTACGACCGGATCGACGTGGTGGTGCATCCCCAGTCGATCGTCCACGCGCTCGTCCACCTGAACGACGGCGCGTCGCTCGCGCACCTCGGCTACCCGGACATGCGGGTCCCGATCTCCTACGCCCTACACCATCCCGAGCGGGCCGACGTGCCGGTCGACCGCCTCGACCTCGCCGCCCTCGGCCGGCTCGACTTCGAGCCGCCCGACGAGGACGCCTTCCCATGCCTTCGGATCGCGCGCGAGGCGGCGGCCGCGGGCGGTACCACGCCGTGCGTCATGAACGCGGCGAACGAGGTGGCGGTGGCCGCGTTCCTCGACGGCCGCATCCGCTTCACGGGGATCGCTGAGCTGATCGAACGCGCGCTGGCCGACGTCCAGCCGGCGCCGGTGGGCCACTTCGCGGACCTCTACCGGGCCGATGCCGACGCGCGTGAGCGCGCCGCAGCAATGGTCGAGGCGGTCGCCGCGTGAGCTTCCTGCTGGCCGCCGCCGGGTTCATGGCGCTGATCGTGCTGCACGAGCTCGGGCACTTCACCGCGGCGAAGGCCGTGGGGATGCGGGTGGAGCGCTTCTCGCTGTTCTTTCCGCCGCTGCTCCTGCGGAAGAAGGTGGGCGAGACCGAGTACGCGCTCGGCGCCCTGCCGCTCGGCGGCTACGTGAAGATCAGCGGCATGAACCCGGACGAGAGCCTGCCCGACGACGTTCGGACCCGCGCCTACCACGCCCAGCCGGTGTGGAAGCGGATCGTGGTCATCGCCGCCGGGCCGCTCGTGAACCTGGTGCTCGCGCTGTTGCTCTTCCTCCTGTTCTTCTGGGTCATCGGCGCCACCACCGCGAGCGACCGCGTCGGTCAGATCGAGGAGGGGTTCCCGGCCGCCGGCGCGCTCGAGCCGGGTGATCGGCTGGTGGCTGTGGACGGCGAGCGCGGCAGCACGGCGGATCTGTCGCGCGCCATCTCGGAGCACACCTGCCCCGAGGATCCGCCGGTCGAGGGGTGCGAGGCGTCGACGCCCGCGGTGGTCACGATCGAGCGCGACGGCGAGCTGGAGAAGCTGCGGCTCACGCCCGAGTACGACCCGGCCACGGAGCGCACGCGACTCGGCTTCTCGTACGCGGAGGGCGCGCGCGAGACGCTGCCGTTCGGCGAGTCGCTCGACCTGGCCCTCGACCGCTTCTGGTTCGTGACTCGGGAGACCGTGAAGCTCCCCGCCTACCTGCTCGACCCAGAGCGCCGGGAGGAGATCACCGGCGTGGTCGGCTCCTACGAGATCACGCGGCAGACGATCCTCGACGACGTCGCGGACACGGTGGGGATCCTCGCGCTGATCTCGCTGTCGCTGGCGATCATCAACCTGTTCCCGTTCCTGCCGCTCGACGGCGGCCACATCTTCTGGGCGGTGGTCGAGAAGGTCCGGCGGCGACCCGTCTCCTACGCGACGATGGAGCGGGCGGGGATGGTCGGCTTCATGCTCGTCATGGTCCTGTTCGTCATCGGGTTCACGAACGACATCGGTCGCCTGACGGGTGAGGGCTTCGACCAGATTCGCTGAGCCCTGGGGCATCTCGGCCTCGCGTGACCCTGGCTAGCTGCGGCGAACTGCGGTATAAGCGAGTCGAAGCGAGGAGAGGGAGGACCAGATGGAGCCGACGACCGCCGCCGCGGACCGTCGCGCGAGTCGAGCACTCGCGGAGACCACGCTCTGCGGGGCGTTCCAGGTCACGACCGAGGACCACCCCAACCGGGTGGCGATCCGGACCAAGGGCGATGCGTTCAGCATCACCTGGGCCGACTACGCGCAGCGCGTGCGGGCGGCGGCGGCCGGGCTCGCGGGCCTCGGGGTCTCCCGCGGGGACACGATCGCGATCATGCTCACCAACCGGCCCGAGTTCCACGTGGTCGATGCGGCCGCGATGCACCTCGGGGCCACGCCGTTCTCGGTCTACAACACGTACTCGCCGGAGCAGGTGGAGTACCTGGTCACCGACGCGGGCAGCCGCGTGCTGGTGACCGAGCGGGCGTTCCTCGACCAGATCCTCGCGGTCCGCGACCGGGTCGACGCGGTGGACCACGTGATCGTCGTCGATGGCGACGGCGGCGGTGCGGAGGGTCGCGCCACGCTCTCGCTCGCGGAGCTCCCCGAGCAGGCCGACAGAAGCTTCGACTTCGACGCCACGGCGCGGGCGGTCGAGCCGGACGACGTGCTGACGCTGATCTACACGTCCGGCACCACCGGGCCGCCGAAGGGCGTCGAGATCACCCACGGCAACGTCATGTCGGCGGCGCAGTCCTTCGACCAGATCATTCGCTTCCCCGACGGCGCGCGCGTCGTCTCCTATCTGCCGATGGCGCACATCGCCGAGCGCCAGTGCAGCCACTACCTGCCGATCGTCTTCGGCTTCTCCACGACCTGCTGCCCCGATCCGCGCCAGGTGGTTGGATACCTGCCGGAGGTGCGGCCCAACTGGTTCTTCGCGGTGCCGCGCATCTGGGAGAAGGCGAAGGCCGCGCTCGAGGCCGGGATGGCGGCCGAGGAGGACGAGCAGAAGCGGCAGGCCGTGAGCTGGGCGCTCGACGTCGGGATGCGTCGCGTACGCGCCGAGCAGGCGGGCGAGGATCTGCCCGACGAGCTCGTGCAGGAGCACGCCAAGGCCGACGAGCTGGTGCTGTCGAAGATCCGCGAGCGGCTCGGCCTCGACCAGGCGCAGTCGGTCAACGTCGGGGCCGCGCCCACCCCGCCCGAGGTGATCGAGTTCTTCCACGCCATCGGGATCCCGCTCGGGGAGCTATGGGGCATGTCCGAGACGTGCGGCGCCGGCACCTGCAACCGGCCGGAGCGGGTCAAGATCGGCACGGTCGGCCCGCCCTCGCCGGAGATCGAGGTGACGCTGGCGGACGATGGCGAGGTGCTGGTCCGGAGCCGGGTGGTAATGAAGGGCTACCGCAACCAGCCCGAGAAGACCGCCGAGACGATCGACTCCGACGGCTGGCTCCACACCGGCGACATCGGCGAGTTCGACGAGGACGGCTTCCTCAAGATCGTCGACCGCAAGAAGGAGATCATCATCAACGCCGCCGGCAAGAACATGTCGCCGGCCAACATCGAGGCGAAGGCGAAGGCGTCGAGCCCGCTGATCGGGCAGGTGGCGGCGATCGGCGACCGACGTCCCTACATCACCGCGCTGGTCACGCTCGATCCGGACGTGGCACCCGGGTTCGCGAAGAAGCAGGGGATCGATGACGACTCGTTTGCGTCGCTCGCCTCGGAGCAGGCTGTGGTCGAGGAGGTCGAGCGGGGCATCGACAAGGCCAACGGCGACCTGGCGCGCGTCGAGCAGATCAAGCGCTTCCGGATCCTCCCGACCGACTGGGAGCCCGGCGGCGACGAGCTCACGCCGACCATGAAGCTGAAGCGCAAGCCGATCGCGGAGAAGTACGAGGAGGAGATCGAGGCGCTGTACGCCTAGCCCGGCCGCACGAGCAGCGACCGGATCACACCGGCAACGAACGCGGGCTGCTCGACCACCTGCCAGTAGGTGAAGCGCACCACCCGATAGCCCGCCGCCGCGAGGCGGGCGTCCCGCTCGCGGTCGCGCTCGAACGCGGCGCGCGTGCCGTGGTGGCGGTGGCTGTCGGTCTCGGCGATCACCCGCTGGCGCGGCCACAGGAAGTCGACCTCGTACTCGCCGATCAGGGTGTTCACGAGCGGGCGCTCGAGGTCATGCGCGTCGCACAGGGCGAGGAAGAGGTCCTCGAGATCGCTGCGGGTGTGGGGAAGAGGGGTCCAGAGGTCGAGGACCATCCTCAGAGCGCCGCACCCGGCCCGGCGCGGGTGAGCCGCCAGGACGCCGCGGATGGCCGCCAGGTCGAAGATCCGCAGCGACTCGGCCTGCTCGACCGCCCGCTCCAGCGAGCGCCGGTCCACGACGGCCGCGAGGTCGAGGAGGGTGCGCGCCGCCGTGGTGACCGGGATGCCGCGGTGGGTGGTCCTCTCACCTGCGAGAAGCGTGCCGGAACGGTGCACGGTGACGCTCGCTGGCGGCCGCCGTCCACCGCGCGACAGCACGGTCACCTCGATCGCCGGCGAGGCCGACGGGCGCAGGTCCAGGACATCGGCCGCGCTTCGGTGGCTCGCCACCGCGCCGGGTCCGCAGGCAAGTAGGGCGGCCATGAGCCTGCCCTCCCACGTCAGCAACGGGTGGCCCACGGCGTAGACGCCACGGTGGACGCGGTGGAGGCGGCCACATCCGATCCGGTGCCTGAAGGAGCCATCGCCGACTCCCATCGTCTTCAGCTGGGTACGGCCGACGACGCCGTGCTGCATGCCCGCCAACTCTGCGATTCGCCTGTCGACGTCACGCGGGTCGATTTCTGGACCCATGGTGTCCGTAAGTCGACCCGCGTCGATCCCGGCCCCCGTCATTGCCGCTGTTTGCGACCATGGAAAAACCGGTGCCCGACTCGCTCGACGCCTACCGCGAGAAGCGCGACTTCGATCGCTCGGCCGAGCCGTCGGGGGCAAGGCGCCGGACGAAGCGCTCGAAGAAGCACCCCATGTTCGTGATCCAGAAGCACGACGCCACGAGCCTCCACTACGACTTCCGGCTCGAGGCGGCCGGGGTCCTCAAGTCCTGGGCCGTGCCGAAGGGCCCGTCCACCGACCCGCGCGACAAGCGCCTGGCGATGGCGGTCGAGGACCATCCGCTCGACTACGGCGACTTCGAGGGGCTGATCCCGAAGGGCGAATACGGCGGGGGTCCCGTGATCGTGTGGGACACCGGCACATACCGCAACCTCACCGAGCGCGATGGCGAGGAGGTGCCGGTCGAGCAGGCGGTCGAGGACGGGCACGTCACGGTCTGGCTCGAGGGGGAGAAGCTCCAGGGCGGCTACTCGCTGCGCCGGATGGGCGGCGACCGCCGCTGGCTGCTCGTGAAGAAGCGCGACGAGCACGCCGACGCGCGCCGGAACCCCGTGTCGAGCCAGCCGGAGTCGGTGAAGAGCGGCCGGACGGTGGAGGAGATCGCGGCGGAGGGAGAGTGACCGGCGCGCTCGCCGCGCTCTCTGACGAGGAGCGGGCGCTGCTCGCACGGCGCCCGGCTCCGCGCTCGATCGAGCCGATGAAGGCGACGCTCACCGACCAGCGCTTCTCCGACCCCAACTGGATCTTCGAGCCAAAGCTCGACGGGGTCCGGTGCGCGGCGTTCCGCTCCGGCAAGAGCGTCCGCCTGGTGTCGCGCACCGGCCGGGAGCTGGGCCAGAGCTACCCGGAGCTGGAGGAGGCGCTCGGTCGCGACGTCTGCGACGACTTCGTGGCCGACGGCGAGATCGTGGCGTTCGCCGGCGGCGTCACCAGCTTCTCGCGGCTCCAGGGCCGGATGCAGATCTCGGACCGCGAGCGCGCGCGGCGGACCGGCATCGCGGTGTTCCTGTACCTCTTCGACCTGGTCCACCTCGAGGGCCACGACGCGCGGCGGCTTCCGCTTCGTGCACGGAAGGCGCTGCTGCGCCGAGCACTCACCTTCGAAGGTCCGGTCCGCTTCACCCAGCACCGAAACGAGGCCGGCGAGGACTTCTACCGGGAGGCCTGCCGGAAGGGGTGGGAGGGGGTGATCGCCAAGCGGGCGGACAGCCGCTACTCGAGCGCGCGCTCCTCGGACTGGCTCAAGTTCAAGTGCTCGAACCAGCAGGAGTTCGTCATCGGGGGCTTCACCGAGCCGAAGGGCAGCCGCGCACGGCTTCGGCGCACTGCTGATCGGCTACAACCGCGACGGCGAGCTGAGGTACGCCGGCAAGGTCGGCACCGGCTTCGACGAGCGGATGCTCGCCGATCTCGAGCGTCGCCTTCGCGCCCTCGAGCGCGCGAGGCCGCCCTACGGAGAGCCGGTCAAGGTGCCGCGCGCGCACTGGGTCGAACCAGAGCTCGTGGCGCAGATCGGCTTCAGCGAGTGGACCCGCGACGGACGCCTCCGCCACCCCCGGTTCC
This sequence comes from uncultured Thermoleophilaceae bacterium, assembly GCA_963808955.1. GTDB lineage: Bacteria > Actinomycetota > Thermoleophilia > Solirubrobacterales > Thermoleophilaceae > CAWEHQ01. The sequence continues at coordinate 33,934 of CAWEHQ010000009.1, forward strand.
TCGGGCTGCGCGACGACAAGCCGCCGAGCGAGGTGGTCCGCGAGGATCCGGCGGCGGCATGAGCCGTCGGCCGACACGACTCGTGAAGGTCGGGCGGCGCGAGGTCGAGCTGTCGAACCCCGACAAGGTCATGTACCCCGACCCGGGCCTGACGAAGGCCGACGTGGCCGCCTACTACGAGCGGATCGCCGACGCGATGCTGCCCCACGTACGCGACCGCCCGGTGAGCATGCGCCGCTACCCCGACGGCATCGACGGATACGGCTTCGTGCACAAGGAGGTGCCCGACCACTACCCGGGCTGGATCCGTCGCGTGGAGGCGCCGAAGGAGAGCGGGTCGGTGACGCACGCGCTGATCTCCGAGCCGGCCACGCTCGTGTACCTCGCCAACCAGGCCTGCATCACGCCCCACGTGTGGCTCAGCCGCCGCGACCGGCTGGAGCGGCCCGATCGCCTGATCTTCGACCTCGACCCCGCCTCCGACGAGGACTTCACCGCGGTGCGCGCGACGGCCCGGACGCTCGGCGATCTGCTCGAGCGCATCGGCCTCAGCCCGTTCGCGATGACCACCGGGTCGAAGGGCCTCCACGTCGTCACCCCGATTCAGCGCCGCCTGGGCTTCAGGGAGGTGAGGGCGTTCGCGCGCGACGTGGCCCGAGTCCTGGTGGACGATGACCCGGATCGGCTCACCCTCGAGCAGCGGAAGAAGAACCGCGGGGGCCGGATCCTCGTCGATGTGCAGCGGAACGGCTACGCGCAGACAGCGGTCCCCCCGTATGCGCTTCGGGCCCGCCCCGGCGCGCCGGTGGCCACGCCGCTCGAGTGGCGTGAGCTGTCCGACGCCCGCCTCGGCCCGCGCCGCTGGAACGCGGGGAACGTCTTCCGTCGCCTCGCGGCGAAGGGCGACCCGTGGAAGCCGATCGACTCCAACGCCGGGTCGGTGCCGAGCGCGCGACGGAAGCTGAAGTCGGTGCGATAGAGGCGAGTCAGCCTCGTCGCCGCGCCCCGAAACGCCGGCCACACCGTCGCCAAAGCGGCATCGGGCGGCGCTGTCATGCGGCTCCCCACCGCTACCCTTGATCCATGGCCTCGCGGCGCCAGATCTGGGTCGGCGGCGTGCCGATCGGCGGCGGCGCGCCGGTCGCCGTCCAGTCGATGACCAAGACCGAGACGGCCGACTACGACGCCACGATGCGCCAGATCCGGGCGATCGCCGACGCCGGCGGCGACCTGGTCCGGGTGGCGGTCCCCCGCGAGAAGGACGTCGAGGCGCTCGCCCGGATGGTCCCGGAGTCGCCGATCCCGGTGATCGCGGACATCCACTTCAACTACACGCTCGCGCTGAAGGCGATCGACGCCGGCGCCCACTGCATCCGCCTGAACCCCGGCAACATCGGCGGCCCCGACAAGGTCGCGCAGGTCGCCGAAAAGGCCACTCAAGCGGGCACGCCGATGCGGATCGGCGTGAACTCCGGCTCGCTCCCCAGGCACCTCCACGCGCTCGAGCGCGAGAATCCGGTGGAGGCGCTCGTGACCGCCGCGGTCGAGTTCGTGGAGCTCATGGAGCGGCTCGACTTCGAGAACTTCAAGGTCTCGATCAAGTCGACGAGCGTGCCGAACACGATCGCGTCCAACCGGCTCCTGTCCGAGCGGATCGACTACCCGCTCCACCTCGGGATCACCGAGGCCGGCACGAAGTGGTCAGGGTCGCTGAAATCGGCGGTCGGCCTCGGCACGCTCCTGGCCGACGGCGTGGGCGACACCGTCCGCATCTCGCTCTCCACCTTCCACGCGGAGGAGGAGGTCAAGGTCGCCTGGGAGATCCTCAAGGCGCTGAAGCTGCGCGAGCGCGGGCCGGTGCTGATCGCCTGCCCACGTGCGGGCGGCTCCAGTTCGACATGGACACGGTCGTGGCCGACATCGAGCGCCGGCTCGAGTCGTACGAGGAGCCGATCGAGGTGGCCGTGCTCGGCTGCGCCGTCAACGGCATCGGGGAGGCCTCGCACGCCGACTTCGGCATCACCGGCGCGAAGAACGAGGGCCTGATCTTCGCCGAGGGCAAGCCGCTCCGGAAGGTCCCGCAGGAGAGGCTCGTGGACGAGCTGTTCGCGGAGATCGATCGTTCGCTCGAGCGCGGCCGCACCGACGTCGACGAGCGCGAGGCGGCCGAGGGCGCCGAGTGGCTCAAGCGGATCGAGGACGAGAACGCCGACGAGTTGACCCCGGAACGGATCGCCGCGCTGGAGGCCGCCGCCGCGCGCGCGAACGACGGCGACGAGGCCGAGGCGGTGGCCAACGCGCTCACCTCGAACGGAGATGACGGGGACACGGCCCCGGAGTCAGACGGAGCGCGAGGCGGCGGCGAGGGCGACGGCGTGACCACCGTGGCCGGCCGCGAGCGCGTGGAACACGCGAAGCGGGAGCGTACGCGCCTCGACGAGGACGTATCACCGACCGCCGGACGGCGCTTCACGCGGCGCTGACAAGCTCGCCGCGAGGCTGCCAGACTCCGCGCCCGGCGGGCGAATGCGATACGGGACGATGAGAGCTTGAGCACGATCGAGTCGCCGCGGGCCGGGAGGTCGACCGGCGGGCAGACCGTGGCCGCCATGGCGCTCGGCGCCAGCGAGCGGTTCGAGGGCGCCGCCATCCGGTACCACGACGGCACCGGCTGGACCGACGTGAGCTACCGCGAGCTCGGCGCGATCGTCCGCGAGATCGCCAAGGGCCTCATCACGCTGGGCGTGGAGCCCGGGGAGCGGGTGGCGATCCTGTCGCAGACGCGGCCGGAGTGGACCTACGCCGACCTCGGCGGGCTCTGCGCGGGCGCCACCGTGGTGCCGGTCTACCAGACAAACTCCCCCGAGGAGTGCGAGTACGTGCTGAAGCACTCGGACGCCCGGGTCGTCTTCTGCGAGGACGCGGAGCAGGTCGCGAAGATCGAGAGCATCCGCGCGCGCCTCCCCGAGCTGCGCCACGTGGTGGCGTTCGGCGGCGACGGCGCCGGGGCGGTCTCGCTCGCGGATCTGCGCGCCGGCGGCCGCGAGGTACCCGACGAGTGGCTCGACGAGCGCGTCAGCCGCGTCTCACCCGGGGACCCCTACACCTTCGTCTACACCTCGGGCACGACCGGGCCGCCCAAGGGGTGCGTGCTCACCCACCGCAACTGCCGCGTCAACACCGACCAGGTCGAGCAGATGTTCGACCTGTCCGGCGATCCGGTCTTCTACATGTTCCTGCCGCTGGCCCACGTCCTGACGCGCGAGGTCCAGATGGTGGCGCTGGACGTCGGGGGCGACGCTCGCGTACTGGCGTCGGGACCCCGCCAGGGTCATCGAGGACGTTGCCGAGGTGAGTCCGACGCACCTGCCGTCGGTGCCGCGGATCTTCGAGAAGATCTATACGCGGGCGACGAGCGCCGAGGGTGCGAAGGCTCGGATCCTCCAGCGAGCCGTGGCCAGCGGGCGCGCGCGTCCGGCGCCTGGAGGCGGAGGGGCGCCGGCCCGGGCCGTTGCTTCGTGCTCGCCATGCGCTCGCCGACCGGCTTGCGCTCTCCAAGGTGCGCGCCCTGTTCGGCACCCGCATGCGGCTGGCGCTGAGCGGCGCGGCGCCGATCGAGCCGTCCATCCTCGAGTTCTTCCACGCCTGCGGCGTGTCCGTGCTCGAGGGCTACGGGATGACCGAGACGTCCGCGGTCGCGTCGCTGAACACGCTCGAGCGACTTCCGGTTCGGCACCGTGGGGCGCCCCCTGCCGGGCTGCGAGATCAGGATCGCGGGCGACGGCGAGGTGCTGATGCGCGGCGCAGAACATCTTCGCCGGCTACTACAAGAACGACGAGGCGACCGCGGAGGCCCTCGTGGACGGCTGGCTGCGCTCCGGCGACCTGGGCGAGCTCGACGGGGACGGCTACCTGCGCATCACGGGCCGCAAGAAGGACCTGATCATCACCTCGAGCGGCAAGAACATCACGCCGTCGAACATCGAGAACGCGCTCAAGCAGAGCCGCTGGATCTCCCAGGCGGTGGTGGCCGGCGACCGCCGGTCCTACCTCGTCGCGCTACTCACCCTCGACCCGGACGAGGCCCAGGCGCTGGCCCAGAAGGTGGGGGCGGACGCGGACCCGCCCGCCTGGCTGAGCACGACGGCGTGCGGGCCGAGCTCCAGGCCGTGATCGACGAGGTCAACCGTCGCTTTGCCCGGATCGAGCAGGTCAAGCGCTTCGCGATCCTCGGGCGCGACCTCTCCCAGGAGGAGGGGGAGCTGACGCCGACGATGAAGGTGAAGCGGAACGTGGTCTACGAGCGCCACGGCGACGTCTTCGACCGGCTCTACGACGGTAACTAGCTCGCTTAGCAGAGGTACCCTCAGCAGGTGACTCGCCTAAGCGGCTACTTCCTGCCCACCGAGAAGGAGGCGCCGGCCGATGCCGAGGCCGTCTCGCACAAGCTGCTCGTGCGCGCTGGGCTCGTGCGCCAGCTCGGAGCCGGGCTGTGGAGCTTCCTGCCGGCGGGTTGGCGCTCACACCGGCGCGTGGAGCAGATCATCCGTGAGGAGCTCGACGCGGTCGGCGCCCAGGAGCTCCTCCTCCCGGTGCTGCAGCCGGCCGAGCTCTGGCGCCGCACCGGCCGGTACGAGATCGACGAGCTGTTCAAGCTGCACGACAGGCGCGGCGCCGAGCTGGTCCTCGCGATGACCCACGAGGAGCCACTCACCTGGCATGTGGGTCGCGAGGTCCGCTCCTACCGCGACCTGCCGCTGATCCTCTACCACTTCCAGGTCAAGGAGCGGGACGAGCCCCGGCCGCGTGCCGGCCTGCTCCGGACGCGCGAGTTCGTGATGAAGGACTCCTACACCTTCGACCGCGACGCCGAGGGATTGGCCCACGGCTACGACCTGCACATCAAGGCCTACGACCGCATCTTCGACCGCTGCGGACTCGCCTGGTACCGGGTGGAGTCGGACGTGGGGATGATGGGCGGCCTCGGCGCCCACGAGTACATGGCTCCGTGCGCGGCCGGCGAGAACGAGGTGGCCCTCTCGAACGCGGGCTACGCGGCCAACGTGGAGGTGGCGAGCGCGGAGCCCCGACCGGTCGACGGCCTGCCCGAGGCCCTAGCGGAGCCCCAAGCCGTGGATACGCCGGGCGCGGCCACGATCGAGGAGGTATCGGGCCTGCTCGGCCTGCCGCCGGGCTCGCTGATCAAGGCGATTCCGGTGATCGCCGACGGCCGCGGCCCGGTCCTCTGCCTCGTTCGGGGCGACGACCGCGTGAACGAGATCAAGCTCCAGAACGCGCTCGGCACCGCGGTCCGCGCTGCGCGCGCGGACGAGGTCGAGAGCGAGTTCGGCGCGCCCCCGGGCTTCATCGGCCCGGTGGGCGCCAGGGCGCCGGTGCTGGCGGACGAGGCGCTGCGCGGCCTGAGCGGGCTCGTGGCCGGCGCGAACGCTCCCGACCAACATCTTCGCGGCGTGGAGCCGGGACGCGACTTCGGCCCGGAGTGGGCCGACATCCGGCGCGTGGTGGAGGGCGACCGCTGCCCCGCGGGGGCGGAGATCCGCATCGAGCCGGCGATCGAGGTGGCGAACATCTTCAAGCTCGGCACCCGCTACTCGGAGCCGCTCGGGGCCACGTACCTCGACGAGGACGGGACCGAGCGGCTGATCTGGATGGGCTCCTACGGCATCGGGCCGGCGCGCGTGATGGCCGCCGCGGTCGAGCAGTTCGCCGACGACAACGGAATCTGTTGGCCGCGCGCGATCGCGCCGTTCGACGTGGAGCTGGTCGCGCTCGGCAAGGAGGGCGAGCCCGCCCGCGATGCCGCCGAGCGGCTCTACGCGGAGCTGCGCGAGCAGGGGCTCGACGTGCTCTTCGACGACCGCGACGACGCGAGTCCTGGCGAGAAGTTCGCCGAGGCCGAGCTGCTCGGGTGCCCGCTCCGGGTGACGGTCGGCAAGCGCGGCCTCGAGACAGGCGAGGTCGAGGTCCAGGCACGGCGTGGACTCGAGAAGTCGGCGGCGCCGCTCGACGGCGCGGGCGCGGAGCTTCTGGAGCGGTGGCGCGCGCTTCCCTGACAAAGCGTCGCCTGGTCGGCCTCGATCGGTCGATCACCGCCCGCGAGACGCTCCGCGGGCAGCCGCTCAGGCCGTTCACGGTCCCGAACGCGATCGGCTTCCTGCGCCTGATGCTGATCCCGCTGTTCCTGGCGCTCGCGCTGTCGTCGGAAGACGGACGCTCTGCGGCGGCCGTCGTCGTCTATGCGGTGATCGGCGCCAGCGACTACCTGGACGGGCTGGTCGCCCGCGTCACCGGCCAGTACAGCCGGCTCGGCGCGCTGCTCGACCCGCTCGTGGACCGGCTCACGGTGCTCTCGGGAGTCGTAGTGACCTGGCACTTCGAGCTGCTGCCGCGATGGGCGCTCGCGATCCTCGCGGCGCGCGAGGTGCTCACGCTGGCGCTCACGCGGGTCGCGCTCAAGCTGGGGCGCGACATCGAGATCAACCCGGTCGGGCGGTGGGCGGTGTGGCCGACGATGTTCTCGATCTTCCTGGCGATGGTCACCGACACCTGGGTGGCGCCGGCCATGCTGTTCCTGGGCCTGGCCCTGACCCTGGCCGCCACGGGGCTGTACGCCCGCACGCTGCTGTTCGGCGACGGCGCGGGTGGGCGCTCACCCTCAACCTCCGCTTGACCCCTCGGCTATAGTCCGCGAGGGGCATTTCCCGACGAGAGAGGAACGGATGGAAACCTTCCCCGATCTGGACGCGCTGTCCGATCAGGAGCTGCGCCCGCGCTCGCGATGAGCCTGCACTGCCCCGAGTGCGGCTTCGTAAACGCCGAGGGCGCGAACTACTGCCAGCGCTGCGGGGCGTTCCTCGGCGACGTCTCGCGGTCGTCTAGCGACACGACCGCGGCCTACCAGGTCACCGACACCGGTGAGCTCAGGCCCGTTGACCTCGACCGGGTCGCCGCCGAGGGCGCCACGCTCGTGATCCGTTCGGGGGGAGGCCGAGCCGGCGAGACCTTCGCGCTCGACGGCGAGCGAACGGCGGTCGGCCGAAACCCGGACTCCGACGTCTTCCTCGACGACGTCACCGTCTCGCGCAACCACGCGCTGCTCGTGCGCCGGCGCGACGGCATCTACATCGACGACCTCGGCTCCCTGAACGGCACCTACGTGAACCGTGGGCGGATCGAGTCGCACAAGCTCGTCGACGGCGACGAGCTGCAGGTCGGGAAGTACAAGCTGAGCTACCTGGAGCGATGAGGGACGAGGCCGAAACCGGCGTCGGAGGGGCGAGCGGCGCAGCGGCGCCCGGCCCGTCCGAACCGCCGCCCCGACGCACCAAGGCGCTCACGATCGGGGCGGTCGTCAAGCAGCTCGCGCGCGAGTTCCCGGACATCTCGATCTCGAAGATCCGCTACCTCGAGGATCAGAAGCTGCTCTCGCCGCGCCGGACGCCCGGCGGCTACCGCCTCTACTCGCCGGCCGACATGCAGCGCCTGCGCACGATCCTGCGCCTCCAGCGCGACGAGTTCCTGCCCCTGAGGGTGATCCGCCAGGAGCTCGCGGCGGGCCGGGCCGAGCCGGACGTGGCGCAGGGCGGCGCCGACGGCCGGCCGCTGCGGCGGGCCACCGTGGCCGTTCGGGGCCACACGTCGAGCTACCGTCTCGACGACGTGCTCGAGGAGACCGGCGCCGAGCCGTCGCTCGTGCGCGAGCTCGAGGAGTACGGCGTGATCAAGGGCGAGAAGCGCGACGGCGACGTGCTCTACGACGACACCGAGAAGGAGATCGTGCGCGCCGTCTGCGAGCTGGCCCGGTTCGGCGTCGGCGGGCGCAACCTGCGCGTGTTCAGGACGTCGGCGGACCGCGAGGCTGCGCTGCTCGAGCAGATCCTCGCCCCGGCGCTGCGGTCGCGCAACGTGGAGCGCCGCAAGGAGGCGGTCGAGGCACTCGAGAACCTCGCCGCGATCGCGTCGCACCTGAAGCATCTGCTGCTCGTGAGGGATCTCAGGAAGATCACGTCCTGACGGCCGATCGACCTGCGCTCGTACATCCGGGACGTCCCGGACTTCCCGCGGCCGGGGATCGTCTTCAAGGACATCACGCCGCTGCTGCTGGACCCGGGGGCGCTCGACCGCACGATCGAGCGGCTGGCCGCGGAGGCGTCGGATCGCGACGTGGACGTGGTCGTGGCGGCCGAGGCGCGCGGGTTCGTGCTCGGCGGCGCCGTGGCGGCGCGCATCGGGGCGGGGTTCATCCCGGCGCGCAAGCCGGGGAAGCTGCCGGCCGAGGTGGCCTCGGTCCAGTACGCGCTCGAGTACGGGCTCGATGCGCTCGAGGTGCACCGGGACGCGCTGAGCGGCGGCAGGCGCGTGCTGGTCCACGACGACCTGCTCGCCACGGGCGGCACCGCGCGGGCGCTCTGCGACCTCGTGGAGCGAGCCGGCGCGGAGGTCGTCGGCTGCCTGTTCGTGATGGAGCTCGCGTTCCTCGGCGGCCGCGAGCGGCTCCGTCCCTACGACGTCCGGAGCCTGGTCTCCTACGACGAGAAATGATCCCGGGCATCCTCCGGGACCCGCGGGCGGGCGGATGCCGCGGGTAACCCGCCGCCGCACCCTGGTGGCGGAGCCCGACCGGGTCTGGGAGATCGTCTCGGAGCCCGCCTCGCTGCCACGGTGGTGGCCGGGCGTGGAGCGGGTGGAGGACGCCTCGTCCGAGGCGTGGACCAAGGTGCTCCGAAGCTCGAGGGGCCACACGGTCCGGGCCGACTTCACCCGGACCGAGGCCGACCCGCCTCACATGGTCGCGTGGCGGCAGGAGGTCGGCGAGTCACCGTTCGAGCGCTTCATGTCGGAGGCGACGACGCGCGTTTCGCTGGAGGCCCCCGGCGGCGCCGAAACCCGGGTGGAGCTGGAGGCGGTGCGGCGGCTGCGTGGGCTGGCGCGCCTCGGCTGGCCACTCGTTCGCCGGGCCACCCGCCGCCAGCTCGACGAGGCGCTCGACGGGCTCGCGGGGATCGTTCCCGAGCCGGACCGCGGTTCGGAGGGCGGACAGTGAGCGCGCCGGCCCCGCGGATGCGCTGGTGGGGCTGGGGCGAGGAGGGGCACGCGGCCTCGCTGCCGCCGGACGCGGACGCCATGCTCGAGCGCGAGCTCGGCGGGGCCGCGGCGGGGGCGCCGAGTGTGTCGCTCGAGAAGGTTCGCCTGCCGCCGGTCCGGCTCGCGGAGGAGGCTCGCGACCGCCTCGCGCGTGCCGTCGGCGCGGACAACGTGCGCGACGACCGCCTGTCGCGGGTGACGCACGCGGCCGGGAGGAGCTACCCGGACCTCGTGCGCCTGCGTTCGGGCGACGCCTCGGGGGCGCCCGACCTGGTGGTCTATCCGGCTTCGTCGGAGGAGGTGGCGGCGGTGCTGCGCGAGTGCGTCGCGGCGCGCGTCGCCTGCATTCCGTTCGGCGGCGGGACCAGCGTGGTGGGTGGGGTCGAGGCGCTCGCCGGAGGCTTCGCCGGGGCGGTCTCCCTCGACCTGGCGCGGCTCGACCGCCTGACCGACGTGGACCAGCGCTCGCTGACGGCCACGGTCGAGCCCGGCCTGACCGGGCCGCGGGTCGAGGAGGAGCTTGGGCGTCACGGCCTGACGCTCGGCCACTTCCCGCAGTCGTTCGAGTACGCCACCGTCGGCGGATTCGTCGCCACCCGGTCGGCGGGACAGGCCTCGACCGGCTTCGGGCGGATCGACGACATGGTGCTCGGCCTAAGGCTCAGCGCCCCCGCCGGCGAGGTGGTCGTGCTGCCGGCGCCGGCATCGGCCGCCGGGCCGGCTCTGCGGGAGACGATCGTCGGGTCGGAGGGGGTACTGGGGGTGATCAGCGAGGCGACGCTGTCGGTGCGGAGGCGCCCGGGCACCCGGCGCTACGAGGCGTGGTCGATCGAGAGCTTCGACGCGGGGGTCGAGGCCTTCCGCTCGCTCGAGCAGGACGGCTCGGGACCGGACGTCGCCCGCCTGTCCGACGTCGAGGAGACGCGGCTCCAGTTGGCGATGGCCGGCGCCTCCGGCGGTGGCGCGCTCAGCGGCCTGGCGCGCCGCGCGGGTAGCGCGTATCTGCGCGCTCGCGGTCAGGAGAAGGGCTGTCTCGCGATCCTCGGTTTCGAGGGCGACGCCGCCGACGTGGCCCGGCGGCGGGCGCGGGCGGCGCGCCGGATGCGCGCGGCGGGGGCGGTCTCGCTCGGGCAGCGCCCGGGCAGGGCGTGGCGGCGCGGTCGCTATGCGGCACCGTACCTACGCGACGTGCTGCTCGACCGGGGGGTCATGGTCGAGACCCTGGAGACGGCCACCACCTGGTCGGCGCTGCTCGACGTGCACCGGGGCGTGGGTGACGCCCTGCGCGGCGCGCTGTCCGATCGCGGCACCCCGCCGCTCGTGATGTGCCACGTCTCGCACCTCTACCGCTCCGGGGCGTCGCTCTACTTCACGTTCCTGGCGCGCCAGGAGCGAGGTGCCGAGCTCGAGCAGTGGCGGGCCGCGAAGTCTGCGGCGAGCGACGCGATCGTCGCCGCCGGGGCGACGATCACCCATCACCACGCGATCGGGAGCGATCACGCTGCCTGGATGCGCGCCGAGATCGGTGACCTCGGCCTCGAGCTGCTGCGAGCCGCGAAGGAGCGCCTCGACCCGATCGGGATCATGAACCCCGGCAAGCTGCTGCACGACCCGCCGGGGCTCACGATTCCTGGCCAGGCCTGACAGGTGGCGGTGGGCTACTCCTCCGGCACCGTGGGCAGGCTGCCCGGGATCCGGAAGCGCGCCGCCCTCAGGCGCCGTCGGCGCGGGCAGCTCGGTGCCGCCGGGCGCCTCGCCGCTCAGCTCGGGCGTTCCGGCCACCGGGCCGCGCAGGAGCGAGTTGCCGGAGTGCGTCCGCCGGTCGCTCTGGACGCCACGCTGCTGCACGGACACGTCGAGGAACTCGTAGCTGTCGTAGTCCTCGGGTAGTGGCCCGACCGCCTGGAAGTTGCCGCGCCGATCGATCTGCGGTCCTGCCACCGCCACCGAGTCCTCCTGGCTGTTGTAGAGCCAGACCACGTAGGCCTCGCCGTCGCCGGGCGGCGGGAGCTGTCCCTGCATGAGGAGCACGATCTGGCCCTCCCGCGAGGCGATGATTGCCGCCCCGGCGCCGTCCGACCCGCCCACTGGCTCGAGCGCGATCTGCGCCAGCACCTCCGGCTCCGCCGCCGCCGCGGGGTCGGCCGCCTCCTCCTCGGCGGCCGGTTCGTCGCTCCCTCCGAAGACGCCCGTCACGAGCAGCACCGCGACCACGAGCACGAGGACACCCGCCACCGCGGCCGCGATCCGGCGCCGCCGCACGTGTGCGCGAGCCGCGTCGGACAGCGGTTGTCGCGCACGCGGTGGTGGGGACTGAGCCGCCGGGGCGGAGCCGGTCCGGCCGGCGCCCGCCGCCGCAGCCCCGCCGGCGGCCGCGGCACCCGTGCCGCCGGCCGCCGAACCGGCGTCCGGCTCGCCGTCGGATCCCCGCCCCGCCGCCGGGATTGCGGGCTCGGCGCCGTTCGCATACAGGTGCCCCACCGAGTCGAGCACGGACAGCGCCCAGGTCCGCGCGGCCTCCGAACCCTTCAGGTGGGTGCGCGTGGCCTTGGCCTGCGGCCCGCTCTGCTGCCCGAGGACGTAGTCGGCGACCTGTCCCCGCCACTGCGGATCGACGCGCTCCGCGGTGCGTGGAGCCAGGGAGGCAAGCGCCTCGCGAGCATGCTCGCGGACCCGCGACTCGGGCATTCCCAGCGCTCCGGACAGGTCCTCGTAGGACTGACCGCGCTGCAGGATGAGCTCGATGATCGCCCGGCGCTCCGGCGATAGCTGATCCAGGGTGGCCACGGCCGGGAAGGGTAACCTGCGGCCCGTGGCGGAAGGCGCATTCCGAGAGGTCCCGTACGGCTCGACCCTGAACGGGACGCTGGGGCTGGAGCACCTCGAGGTCGGGCCCGAGCTGGCCCGGGGGCGCTTCGTCGTCGAGGACAGGGTGCGCCAGCCCTACGGGATCGTTCACGGTGGGACGTATGCCGCCATTGCGGAGTCCCTCGCGTCGGCAGCCACCCATGAGGGCGTCTTCGGCGACGGCATGCTCGCCATGGGGATGTCCAACAGCACGAACTTCCTTCGTCCGGTGTTCGCGGGGGTGGTTGAGTCAGAGGGACGCCCGGTGCACCGCGGCCGCTCCACCTGGCTATGGGACGTCGATCACCGTGACGACGGGGGCCGGCTCTGCGCCACCTCGCGCGTGACGATCGCGGTGCGACCGGCGCCACCTGACGTGGTGGTGGCCGCCTCGATCAGCGACTGAAGCCGTTCGTGATCGGCAGCCGCCGGTCGCGCCCGAACGCCTTCGTTGAGATCCGGATCCCGGGCGGCGCCTGCCGGCGCTTGTACTCGGCGCCGTCGACCAGCCGGATCACCCGCTCCACGTCCGCGCGGTCGAGCCCCTGGCGCACCAGCTGCTCGGCGTCCAGGTCCTGCTCCACGTAGCCGGCAAGGATGCGGTCCAGCACGTCGTATGGCGGGAGCGATTCCTCGTCGAGCTGCTCGTGGCGGAGCTCCGCGGACGGCGGCCGCTCGAGCACCGAGGCGGGTACCAGCTCACGCCCGGCGCGCTCGTTGCGCCAGCGGACCAGGCGGTAGACGGTGCCCTTGAACACGTCCTTCAGCACCGCGAAGCCCCCGGCCATGTCCCCGTAGAGGGTTGCGTACCCCACCGACAGCTCCGACTTGTTGCCGGTGGTGAGCACGAGCCAGCCGAACTTGTTGGACAGCGCCATCACGAGCATCCCGCGGATGCGGGCCTGGATGTTCTCCTCCGCGATGCCCGGCTCGGTGCCGCTGAACCGCTCCGCGAGCAGCCCGTCGAACGCCTCCACCGGCCCCTCGATCGGCAGCTCCAGGAGCTCGGCGCCGAGATTCCGTGCGATCGCCTCGGCGTCCGCGCGGGTGCCCTCCGAGGAATACCGCGACGGCATGGTCACGAGCACCACGCGCTCCGCCCCCAGCGCGTCGACCGCCACCAGGGCCACGCATGCCGAGTCGATCCCGCCGGACAGCGCCACCACCACGCGGTCGAAGCCGTTCTTCTCCACGTAGTCGCGGAGGCCCGTGACGAGCGCGGCGTGGATCTCCTCCTCCGGCCCGAGCAACTGCGCACGGGGCCCGCCCACCGTCGCGTCGCCGCTTCTCGGGCGGCCGGCGGTGACCGGCACGCGGGTCACCGCGGAGAGTCCGGCCTCCGGCGTGGCCTCGGCCACGGCGCTGCCCCCGCCGTCCGACGCCGGTGGACTCTCCCGCATGGCGGATGGCGCTGCGGTGACGGGCGTCCTGAAGCCTGCGGGCGTCGGCCGCCTCGGGATCGAGCGTGGCCACGAGCAGCGACTCCTCGAACTGGGGCGCGCGCGCGACCACCTCGCCGTCGTGGTCGACCACCAGGCTGTGGCCGTCGAACACGAGCTCGTCCTGGCCGCCCACGAGGTTGCAGAGCGCGAACCCGGCCAGGCTGTCGCGGGCGCGCTGCGCGAGCATCTGCTCCCGCTCCCCGCCCTTGCCGGCGTGGTACGGGGACGCCGAGAGGTTCACGATCAACCTCGCGCCTGCCGAGGCCTCCGCGGTGGCGGGGGGCCCGGGCTCCCAGATGTCCTCACATACCGTCACGCCGACGGTGGCGCCACCGTCGCCGCCGAGCTCCAGCACCATCGGCTCGAAGCCCGGCCGGAAGTAGCGTCGCTCGTCGAACACCCCGTAGTTGGGGAGCCGGACCTTGCGGTACACCGCCGCGACCGTGCCCGCGTCGAGCACCGCGGCCGCGTTGTGGACGTCTTCCGCGTACTCGGGGAAGCCGACGAGGCAGACGATCCCCTCGACGCGGGCCGCCAGATCGCGGAGGGCCTCAGCGGTCTCCTCGAGGAAGCTCGTCTTGAGCAGCAGGTCCTCGGGCGGGTACCCGGTGAGCGCGAGCTCGGGGAACACGGCGAGCGCAGCGTCGGCCTCCCCCGCCCGCTCGGCCTGCTCCACGATCTTGCGTGAGTTGCCCTCGAGGTCGCCGACGGTGGCGTCGAGCTGGGCGAGCGCGATCGTGAGCGGCCCGGACGTGGCCATGGTCGGAGTATGCCGCCCGGCGGAGCTCAGCCGGACCCGAGCGGCGTCGCTACCCGGGTGGGGACTCGCCGGCGCCGTTGAGGGGCGTCACCACGGCCCGCGCGCACGCGGCCAGCTCGGCAGGCACGGTTCGGAAGACGGTATGCCCGTCACCTCCGGCTGCCCAGACCTCCTCGTACTCCAGCAGCGCGCGGTCGAACAGCACCGGAAGCCCGTGCCCGACCGGCGGAACGCCGCCGACGCTGTAGCCGGTCGCCGCCCGCACCTCGCTCGGAGTGGCGGGCCGCGCCTCGGCGCAGTCGAGCACCTCGCAGACCCGCTCGGCATCGACCCGGTGCGCACCCGAGGCCACGCACACGATCGGCTCGCCGTCCACCACGAAGACGATCGACTTGGCGATCTGCGCGGGGCTGCAGCCGACGGCCTCGGCAGCGTCCTCCACCGTCCGGGTCGACTCGGCCAGGGTCTCGACCGTTCACGTCCAATCCGCGCTCGCGCACGGCCTTCTGAACCCGCTCGCGCATGCTTCCAATCTAGCGCCACCCCCGTCGGGCGCTGGCCGAATCCGCTCAGAGACCGAGCGCCAGCTGCGGCCGCTCGGCCTCGCCGGGGACGCCGGCCGCGGCGGGCTCGAACGACGCCACCCGGACCCCGAGCAGGCGTACGGGCCGCGCGGGGTCGAACTCCCGCAGGAGCTGGGTTGCCACGGCACCGACAATTTCCGGGTCCGCCGTGGCCGCAGACAGCGTGCGCGCGCGGGTGTGGGTCGAGAAGTCGTCGAGGCGGACCTTGATGCCCACCGTCCTGCCGCGCCGGCCCTTGCTCGCCAGCCCGCGGCAGAGCTCCGCGGCCAGCCGCGCCAGCGCCGGCTCGAGCACAGCGAGGCCGGACAGGTCGTCGCGGAACGTGGCCTCGCGCGACTCGGACTTCGCCACGCGAACGGGCTGAACGCCGCGCGCGTCCTCGAAGCGCGCCATCCGGCCGAGCGCCGGGCCGTGGCGGGCGCCGAACCAGCGCACGAGGTCGGCCTCCGTGGCGTCGCCAAGCGCCCCGAGCGTCGCCACGCCGTGCGCGCTGAGCCGCTCCATCGTCCGCGGCCCGATGCCCGGCAGGAGCCCCGGGGACTCATCGCGGAAGCGCCGGCGCGCCTCGTCGCGGGTCAGCACGACGAAGCCGTCCGGCTTCTCGGCGTCGGAGGCCACCTTGGCCACCAGCTTGCTCGGCCCGATCCCCACCGAGCAACCGAGGCCGGTGCGCTCCCGGATCGCGATCTTCACCCGGCGGGCGGCGGCGCGCGGGCGCTCCAGGCCACCCAGGTCGACGTACGCCTCGTCGAGCCCCACCGTCTCGACGACCTGGAAGTGCTCGCGCAGGATCGCCATCAGCTCACGCGAGCGCGCCCGGTAGAGGTCGAAGTCCGGCTGGATGAACACGGCCTCGGGGCAGCGCCTGCGCGCCCACGCGGCGGGCGTGGCGGACTCCACGCCGTACCGGCGAGCCTCGTAGCTGGCGGTGGTCACCACCGCACGCGGGCTGTCGCCGCAGACCACGACCGGCCTGCCGCGAAGCTCCGGACGCCGCTGGAGCTCGACGCTCACGTAGAACGCGTCCATGTCGAGGTGCGCGTAGCAGCGGGGCGCCACGAGCCGACCGTAGCCACCGGAGCGGTCGGGCCGCCTAGGCAGTCGCCCGGCGCGACTGCGGGTCCTAGCCCTCCTCGCGGCCTTCCGGCCAATCCGCCCGCAGAGCATGTAAGGTGCCCGCCCGTAAGCACGGTAAACGCCGAGTTCCGGCTGCGCGGCAACCAGCTCCGCAGCGGCCGGAAGCGGGGGACCCAGCAGTAGGGGCGAACCCACCGAGGTGGGGGCGCAGGCTCCTTTAGCGCCAGCCCGTCAGCTAACCCCGTAGGCCGACGAAGGAGTCTGCTTTTGCGATCGTCCACCTGTCGTCAGCGCGCCGTCCGTCGCGGCGTCTCCGCGATAGCCGTCCTCATCACCACCAGCGCCGCGGGTGTGCTCGCCACGCCGGCCCTGGCGAGCGAAGACGGAAGCGACACCGAGCCGCGCTGCGTGCCCGAGGGGGACGAGGCGGCACTCGTCGATGGCAAGGCCCTCCCGCCGTGTGACGCGCCTCGGCGCGTGAAGGGCGTGATCCGCGCGGCGAACAAGATCGCCAAGGGCCATGGCTACTGCTACGGCGGCGGCCACGCGTCGTTCGAGTCGAACTGCTACGACTGCTCGGGAGCGGTGAGTTACGCACTCCAGGGCGGCGGCCTCCTCGACGCGCCGCTGGATTCCAACGGGCTGGCGCGGTGGGCCCGCAGCGGTCGAGGCGAGTGGATCACCGTCTACGCCAATAGCGGTCATGCCTACACGAAGGTCGCCGGGCTTCGCTTCGACACCTCGATGACGTCCGGCGCGGGGCCGGGCTGGAGCGAAGAGAGGCGCTCCGCAAGGGGTTTC
>CAWEHQ010000010.1:0-30260 GCA_963808955.1 uncultured Thermoleophilaceae bacterium
CCAAACGACGCCCACTTCCCCGAACTTTGGGGGCTTCACAACGCCGGGCAGACTGGCGGGCGGCCCGGTGCCGACGTCGGCGCCCTCAAGGGATGGGCGAGCGCGGGCGTCGGCAAGTACCCGCCGACGGGTGGCGTCGCCGTGGGGATCGTGGATACCGGGGTCGACATCGACCATCCCGACCTGGCGGGCAGGACGGTCGCGTGCCGCGAGTGGATCGCTCCGGTGCTCCAGACCGGAGGGTGCGCCGACGACACCGGTCACGGCACCCACGTCGCGGGCACCCTCGGCGCGATCGCCAACAACGGCACGGGTGTCGCAGGCGTGGCGTTCAACTCGCCGCTCGTCGTCTGCCGGGCGCTCGGCGGCCCGTTCGAGGCGGGCCGTGTCTCGGACGTCGCCCAGTGCATCGATTGGACGCGGCAGAACGGCGCCGAGGTGATCTCGATGAGCTTCGCCGGCGGCCCTTCGGCGACGCTAAGGCGCGCCGTCGCGAGGGCCTGGAAGAACGGCCGCCGGCGCGGCGCCGTCCTGGTCGGTGCGGCCGGCAACAACGGCGGCTATCAGGCCTCGTTCCCGGCCGCCTACAAGCAGGTCATCTCCGTCGCGGCTACCAACGACCGCGACCAGCAGGCCTGGTTCTCGAACGCCCACCGCAGCGTGGATGTGGCCGCGCCCGGCATACAGATCCTGTCGACCGACCGCGGTGGCGGTTACACGCAGCTGTCGGGCACCTCGATGGCGGTCCCGCACGTCTCCGGCGTCGCCGCGCAGCTGCAGGGCGACCATCCAGGCTGGCCGGCGCGGCGAATCAGCGCCGTGATCCGGAGGACGGCGGACGATCTTGGGCCGCGCGGCCGCGACGACCGCTTCGGCCACGGTCGGGTGGACCTGGCCAGGGCCGCGCAGGACTAGTGACCTGAGTCGGAAGTTCTGTGTCAGCATCCCAAGTGGCTGGGCGGGTCTGGGGACGCACGGGGGATGAGTCGATGCAGAGCATCCGCGATTCCGGCGGGTGGCGCCAGGCGCGTCCAGACACCGGGAGGGTGCGCGCGAACTGACGACTCAGGTCACTTAGCTCAGCGACGCCAGTCGACCGGTCCGGCGGTGAGCAGGTGGCCCGACAGCGGCCGGTCCGAGGACCCGCTGCGCCTCGCGCGCCGCCTCCAGCAGCGCGTCGAGGTCGATGCCGGTCGAGTAGCCCATCTCGTGCAGCATCGAGACGAGGTCCTCGGTGGCGATGTTGCCCGTGGCGCCGCGCGGGACGGGGCAGCCTCCGAGCTCGCCGAACGACGACTCGAGCGAACGCACCCCGGCCTCGAGCGCGGCCAGGACGTTGGCGAGACCCTGACCGCGCGTGTTGTGGAAATGCGCCGTCAGCTCCACGCCCGGGAGCCGATCGGCGGCGGCCGGGAAGAAGTCGTGCACCTGGCGGGGATTGGCCATGCCGGTGGTGTCGCCGAACGCCACCTCCGCGCATCCGGCCGCCGCGAGCCGCTCGGCAATCCCGAGCACCCGGTCGACCGGCACATCGCCCTCGTACGGACATCCGAACGAGACGGAGATCACCCCCTCGCAGCGAAGCCCCGCGTCGAGGGCCCGGGCGACCACACGCTCGAGCCCGGTGAGCGACTCCTCGACCGAGCGGTTGACGTTCTTGCGGTTGTGGGTCTCGCTCGCCGACAGGAAGAGGTTGACCTCGTCGATGCGGTCCCGGAGCTCGAGCGCCCGCTCGAGCCCGCGCTCGTTCGGCACGAGGACCGACACCGCCACTGCATCGGGGATCTCCGCCGCCTCAAGGACCTGGCGGCCGTCCGAGAGCTGCGGCACCACGTCGCCGCGCACGAAGCTGGTGACCTCGAGGCGCTGCAGGCCGGTGCGCGCGAGCATCTCGACCAGCCGAACCTTGTCCTCGGTGGCGATCACCTCGGGCTCGTTCTGGAACCCGTCGCGCGGCCCGACCTCCCTGATTCGCACCGGTGCACTCACGGGGACGAGCCTAGGCGGTCAGCGACCGCGCGAGGCCTCGCCCGACCCGGTCCGGCTCACGCCGCTACTGCATCGCCAGCCCGCCGCTCACCCCGAGCGTCTCCCCGGTCACGAAGGCCGCGTCGTCCGAGGCGAGGAACGCCACCGCTGCCGCCACCTCCTCGGGCTGACCGATCCGGCGCATCGCAGTGGAGCCCACCATGCCCTTCACGAGCCGCTCGCCGAGCTCGCCCAACTGCTCGGGGGCGGACATCAGGAGCGGCGTCTCGATCGGGCCGGGTGCGACCGCGTTGCAGGTCACCCCGTACCGTGCCGACTCGCGCGCGATCGCCTTGGTGAAGCCGATCACGCCCGCCTTGGCCGCCGAGTAGATGGCCGAGCCCTGCGAGCCGACCCGGCCCGCCTCCGACGCCACGTTCACGATCCGGCCGTTGCCGCGCTCCTGCATCCCGGGTAGCGCGGCGTGCGTGACCGCCATGACGCCACGCAGGTTCACGGCGAGAACGCGGTCCCACCTGTCGGGCTCGGTGCGCGTGAAGTAGCCGAACTCGTCGTAGCCGGCGTTGTTCACCAGCGCGTCGAGCGGGCCGAGCTCCGCCTCGGCCTGCTCGAGCACCTCGGCGGCCTCCGCCTCGGAGCGCACGTCGAGCCGGTAGGCGCGTCCGTCGATGTCCTCGGCGACCTCGCGCGCCGAGTCGATCGACAGATCGGTGACCGCGACGCGGGCGCCCTCGCCCGCCAGCCGGCGGCAGGTGGCGGCTCCGATGCCGCTCCCTCCGCCGGTCACGAGCGCTGTCCGCCCTTGCAGCCTCACCCGTCGGTGAGCCTATCCGCGGTGGCCTGCAGGGCGGAGACCGCTACGCTCGCGCGTCGTGAGTGCGGCGGCAACCGACCCCGTCCCGATCATCGGGGGCACGGGGGCGCTCGGGTTCGGACTGGCGCTTCGCCTCGCAGCCGCCGGGACCCCGGTGGTGATCGGGTCGCGGCGCCCGGACGCCGCGGCCGAGGCGGCGGGCCGGCTGCGCGAGCGCGTACCCGACGCAGACGTCGAGGGCGCCGAGAACGCGGAAGCCGCGCGCGGACACCCGGTGGTGGCCCTGTGCGTGCCCTTCCGCGCACAGTCCGAGAACCTGACCAACCTTCGCAACGTCCTGGCCCCAGGGCAGATCCTGCTCGACGCCACGGTCCCCCTCGCGGCCGCGGTGTCCGGCCGCGCCACCCGCATGCTCGGCGTGCCCCAGGGATCCGCCGCCGAGCAGGCCGCCGAGATGACGCCCGACGGTGTCCGGGTGGTGAGCGGCCTCCACACCGTCAGCGCGCCGGTCCTCTCCGACCTCGACCAGCCGCTCGACGAGGACGTGTTGCTGGCAAGCGACGACCGCGACGCCACGCACACGGTTGCCGAGCTCGTGCGAAGGATCCCCGGCCTCCGACCCGTGGACTGCGGACGGCTGGAGCGTGCGCGGCAGATCGAGGGACTGACGGCGCTCCTGATTTCGGTGAACTCGCGCCACAAGACGCATGCCGGGGTGCGGATCACGGGCCTGCCGGAGCAGCCCTGGTGACGCCGCCCCCACCTTGATAACGGTCCTCGCTGGAGGGACCGGCGGCGCCAAGCTCGCGCGCGGTCTGCTCGACGTCGTACCGCCCGCGGAGCTGACCGTCATCGCCAACACCGGCGACGACGTCGAGTTCTACGGCGTGCACGTCTCGCCCGACCCCGACCTGGTCACGTACTGGCTCGCCGACCTGATCGACGAGGAGCGCGGTTACGGAATTCGCGGCGACACCTGGCACGTGATGGAGGCGCTCGAGCGGACGGGGCGCGACACCTGGTTCAGGCTCGGCGACCGCGACCTCGCGAACTCCCTTGCTCGCACCGCGATGATCGGTGCGGAAAGCGGGCTGACCGAGGCTGCCGCCGAGATCGCCCGCGCCGCCGGCATCGCGGCGCGCGTGCTCCCCATGACCGACGACCGGGTCCGGACCCATGTCCGCAGCCGTGGTCGGTGGATGGGCCTCCAGGAGTATCTGATCGTCGAGCACGCAGCGGCACCGGTCGAGGGCGTCGAGGTGCGCGGAGCGGATGCCGCGCGCGCGAGCCCCGAGGTGCTCTCGGCGTTCAGTGACGCGGAGGCGATCGTGATCGGCCCGTCCAACCCGGTGATCTCGATCGGACCGATCCTCGGGGTTCCGGGCATCCGTGACGCCATCGCGGAGGCGACCAGCCCGGTGGTCGCGGTGAGCCCCTTCGTCGACGGTCACGCGGTGAAGGGGCCGACGGACGAGTTCTGCCGGCAGGCGGGCATTCCGTTGACGGCCGCAGGAATCGCAGTGGCGTACGAAGACCTGGTCGATGGCGTGATCGCGGACGAGCCTGCCGCCTCCCAGCGTCCGGCGTGGCTCCAGACCGACACGTTGATGGACACGCCGGAGCGGAGACGCGACCTCGCGGCCGCGACGCTGGAATTTGCGATGACGCTCCGGCGATGACAACGCCCCGGGGCAGCGTCCGCGATAGATTCGTCGCGTTGCCCGAGGAAAGAGGACGCGACCATGCGCACCGTCGCCGTAGTGCCGGTCAAGAGCTTCGACGCAGCCAAGCAGCGGCTGTCCCCGCGGCTCGGAGGAGGCTCCCGGCATCTCCTCGCGCAGGCGATGATGGCCGACGTGCTGGCCGCGCTGCGCCGGGTGCGGCGCCTCGACGCGGTGGCGGTCGTGACCGACGATCACGAGATCGAGGCGATGCTCCGCGGCGACCCGGTGACCGTCCTGCGCGACGACCAGCGCGACGGTCAGTCCGCCGCCGCGATGATCGGAATCCGCCACGCCATCGCCGACGGCTACCGGCGCGTGCTGCTGGTGCCGGGCGACACGCCGCTGATCGACGCCGGTGAGGTCGACCGGCTGCTGGACGCCAATCGAACCGGCCGGGCAGACCTGATCATCGTCCCGGATCGCCACCGCCAGGGCACCAACGCGCTCGTGATCAGCCCGCCCGACGCGTTCGAGCCGCGCTTCGGCCCCGAAAGCCTCGAGCGACATCTGGAGGCGGCGCGGACGGCCGAGCTTCCTCATCGCGTGGAGGACGTGGAGTCGCTGATGCACGACGTGGACACCGTGGAGGACCTTGCCGCGCTCGCCGCCGAGCTCGAGGTGCACCGCGGCGTCGCGCCGCGCACGCGGGGGCGCTCCGCCAGTTCGACCGGCTCCACGTCCTCCCCCGCTCCGCCGGCGCCGGCCCGCGGGAGGAGCAAACGGCGCGCGAGGCCCCCGCCGATCCCAGGGGCGCGGTCTGGCGGCCCGTCCGCGAGGGCGCGTCGACGGACCAGCACCCTGCCTGGGCCTGAGCCGCTGACCCTCGGCTTCACGGCGCTTCGGCGCCTTCCCGAGGTCGAGCCCGGTGACGACCTCGGGATGCTTCTGGCGGAGGCAGCACCCGCCGACCTGGCCGACGCGGACGTGCTCGTGGTCGCGCACAAGGTGGTGTCCAAGGCGGAGGGCAGGACGCGACGGCTCGCCGACGTCGCGCCGACCGGACGGGCACGGAGCATCGCCGCCCGTCACGACCGCGACGCCCGGCTCGTGCAGGTTGTGCTCGACGAGTCGCGGGAGGTCCTGCGTGCCGAACGGGGCGTGATCGTGAGCGTCACGGCCCACGGCCTGGTGTGCGCCAACGCCGGCGTCGACCGCTCGAACGCCGCACCCGGCGAGGTGGTCCTGCTACCGCTCGACCCCGACGCCTCGGCCCGCTCGTTGCGCGCGCGGATCGGCGCCCTGCGCGGGGTCCGGCCTGCGCTGGTGGTGGCCGACACGTTCGGGCGCGCATGGCGGCTCGGGCAGGTGGACGTGGCCGTGGGGGCGGCCGGCCTGCGTCCGCTCGACGACTGGCGCGGGCGCCGCGACGCCGTCGGACGCGAGCTGACGGCGACCCGCATCGCCGTGGCGGACGCACTCGCGGGCGCGGCCGAGCTCGTGCGCGCCAAGGACTCGAGCGAACCTGCGGTGCTGGCGCGCGGGCTGAGCCGGCACGTGACCGAGGAGGACGGCCCCGGCGCGGCCGCGCTCAGGCGACCGGCGGAGGAGGACCTCTTCCGGTGAGCACGCCCCGCCGAGCCTGACGCCTAAGATCCCTCAGGCGGCCTGGGCGGGCTCGAATCGGCGTCTGATGTCGTAGAGGGTCGTGCGCTCCGCGGCGGGGCGGCCCGCGGCCCGCGCGGCGCCCACCAGATCGTCGACCGTGAGCATCGTGCCGTGGTGCGAGCCGGCCATCCGGCTGATCGACTCCTCCATCAGCGTGCCGCCGAGGTCGTTGACGCCCCAGCGAAGCGCTTCGGTGGCGGCGTCGAGTCCCATCTTCACCCAACTAGCCTGGAGGTTCGCCACGCTCTTCCCCAGCGCCAGCCGGAACACGGCGGTGTGCTTCAGGTTCTCCTCACGCGAGATCTCCTCCACCCCGTGCGTCCGCCCGAGCAGCGTGTTGAACGGGATGAACGACAACGGTACGAACTCGGTGATGCCGCCCGTCCGCTCCTGGAGCGCGCGCACGACCTTCATGTGGCGTGCCAGCTCCCACGGCTCCTCGATGTGGCCGAACATCACGGTGGCCGTGGACCGGAGCCCGGCGGCGTGCGAAGCCTCGATGACCTCGACCCAGCGCGCCACGGGCAGCTTGTTCGGCGAGATCCGCTCGCGGACGCCGTCGTGAAGCACCTCGGCCGCCGTGCCCGGCGTCGACCCCAGGCCGGCCGCACGGAGCCGCTCGAACACCTCGCCCGGCGACAGGCCGGCGGTCCGCGCGGCGTAATCCACCTCCATCGGCGAGTACGCGTGCAGGTGGAGCTCGGGAGCCGTTTCGCGGGCGAGGCGCAGCCAGCGCTCGTAGTCGGGGAGCGTCCAGTCCGGATGGATGCCGGACTGCATGCAGACCTCGGTGGCGCCGAACGCCACCGCGTCATGGATCCGGCGGACGAAGTCCTCCCTCGAGTGCTCGTACGCGTCCGGCGAGCGGCGGCCCTGGCCGAACCCGCAGAACGCGCAGCCGACCACGCACACGTTCGAGACGTTGATGTTGCGGTTGACGACGAATGTGACGGTGTCGCCCGCGAGCTCCGCGCGCAGGTCGTCCGCCGCCTGGCGCATGTCCTCGATCGCCTCCGGCCGGGTCTCCGCGAAGAGCGCGGTGAGCTCCTCCTCCGACAGGTCACGACCGTCACGGCCCTTGGCGATCGCCGCCGGAGCGAGGTCGGTCCGGATCGGTCGGTCGGCGCGCCGGCCCGAGCCGCGCCGGGGGATGAAGCTCCAGTACTTCAGCTTGATCACGTCGAGCACGCCCTGCTCGAGCCAGTCCGGCGACATGTACTGCGGGTAGACGCACAGGCGCTCGGTCAGCGCGTGCCCTCGCGGCATGAGGCTCCTTCGCATGCGGTGCGGCGACGGGAACGGGTGCTCGGGCGAGATGTGGTCGCCGTTGGCCGACAGGCCGCCGAGGTCGGTCGCTCCCTCCTCGACGAGCGGTAGCCACCAGTCGGACAGGTTGGGAGGGATCTGAATGCCCACGTCCGGCATCAGCCGGCGGCACTCGCGCACGAGCTGGCGCATGTCCTCGAGCGAGATGGGCGTCGCCCAGTCCGGGAGCGGAAGCTCATCGCCATGCTCCGTATCACCGCGTTGCGCCGCGTCCGCGATCTCGGCCGGCTCGCGCCCGTAGTAGCTCGGGTGCGGCACGTAGTTCTGGAGGATCACCTCCTGGATGTGCCCGCCCTCCTCGTGCGCCTCGGCGAGCGCGCGGAGCGAGTCGACCCGCTCGTCCACGGTCTCGCCGACCCCGACCAGGATCCCGCTGGTGAACGGGATGCGCAGCTCGCCTGCGGCCCGGATCGTGGCCAGGCGCCGCTCGGGGTGCTTGGTCGGCGACCCGGCGTGCACCGACTCCATCAGCCGCTCCGAGATCGACTCGAGCATCAGCCCCTGTGACGCCGTGACCTCTCGCAGCCGTGCCAGGTCCGTAGCCGAGAGCACGCCCAGGTTGGTGTGCGGAAGCAGGCCCCGCTCGAGGGCCCGCTCGCACGTCCAGGCGACGTAGGCCGTGAAGTCCTCGTGGCCGTACTCCGCGAGCCGGCGCGCGACCTCGGCGTTGACCTCCGGTGCCTCGCCGGTCAGAACGAGTACCTCCTTGGCTCTTCGGCGGGCCGCCTCGTCGAGGCGGTGCTCGACCTCGTCCGGCGCGTGTAGGTGAGCCCTGTGGGTGGCGAACGAGCAGTACTTGCAGTAGCACCGGCAGGTCCGCGACAGAGAGATGGTGTAGTTGCGCGAGAAGGTGACCCGCCGCATCCGAGCGGAGTCTACGCGGGCACCCCTGCGGCCCGGAGAGCATGATCCGGCCCGCGTGCCGCGACCGTACGCTTGTGCCGTGAAAGCAGGCGCCGTGTCAGGCGGCATCGCCGCGCTGCTCGCGTTCGCGGCCGTGGGGGGCGTCATCTCCGGCTGCGGAGACGGCGCGGGGGGGCCGCCGCCCGACGGCGCCGCACGGACCGTGACGCTCGCGCTCGACTTCGTGCCGAACGCGGTGCACGTCGGGGTGTACGGAGCGGAGGCCGCCGGCGCCGACCGGGCGCGCGGGGTTGACCTCGAGATCCGAGTCCCCTCCTCCTCCACGGACTCGCTGCGGCTGCTCGCATCCGGGAGAGCCGACCTCGGGATCGTGGACATCCATGACCTCGGCCTGGCGCGCGAGCGCGGTGCCGACGTGGTCGGCGTCGGCGCGCTCGCCCAGCGCCCGCTGGCCGCGGTCCTGGCCGAGCCCGAGGTCGCCCGCCCGCGCGAGCTGGAGGGGCGGCGGGTGGGCGTGACCGGGCTGCCCTCCGACGACGCCGTGCTGCAGGCGATCGTGGAGGGCGACGGCGGCGACGTGGACGAGGTCGAACGAGTGACGATCGGGTTCTCGGCGGTCCGCGATCTCGTGGCGGGGAACGTGGACGCCGCGACCGCGTTCTGGAACGCCGAGGGCGTGGCTCTCCGAGAGCGCGGATTCGAGCCGGCCGAGTTCCGGGTCGACGACTTCGGCGCACCTCCCTACCCCGAGCTCGTGATCGCGGCCCAGCGAGAGTTGGTACGGCGCGACCCGGAGCTGATCGAGGCGGTGCTCGGCGCCGTGGCGGCGGGTACGGATTCGTCCCTGGCCGACCCCGAGCCGGCGCTCGATGAAATCGCCGCGGCGTCCGCCGCCGATGAGGGCCTCGTTCGCGCTCAGTTCGACGCGGTGGCACCGGCCCTCGAGCCTCCGGTCGAGCTCGACCGGGCCGCACTCGAGGAGTGGGCGGCGTTCGACGTGCGCTTCGGGATCCTCGATCGCCGGCCGGAGGTCGACGAAGCGTTCGCACTCGAGCTCGAGCCGGCCTCAGCGTCGGCTGCAAACGACGGCTGAAGGCCTAGCTGGCCGCATAGACACGCTCGAGTTCCTCCACCACGCGGCGCGGGTCGTGCTCGGCCACGACGGCATCGCCTCGGGCCCGGCTTCGCCGCCGCGCCTCCGCGGACCCCAGCAGGAGCGCGACGGCGTCGGCCGCGGTTCCAACCGCACGGTCTGGGAGGAGCGTGCCACCGAGCTCGGCGAGGTCGGCCAGTCCGCCGGGGCAGGGCATCGCCACGAGCGGTACTCCCCGAGCCATCGCCTCCAGCCCCGCGATGCCGAACGGCTCGAAGCTCGAGCTCATCAGGAAGACGTCGATCCGATCGAGCCAGGGCACCACATCGTCCTGCTCGCCGGCGAACTCGACGAGGTCTTCCACTCCCACGCGACGGGCGCGCGCGGTCAGCAGGGGGAGCTGGCTGCCGCCCCCCACCACCAGGGCGGAGCAGTCGACGCGCCTGCTCCTCAGCTCCGCGACGAGGTCGATCAGAAGGTCAACCCGCTTCTGGGGCTCGAGCCGGCAGACGACCCCCACCGTCCGAGCGCGCTCGTCCGCCCGCGGTGCCGCCCGACGAGGGATGGTCAGCGGGTACCGGACGAGTGTGATCTGGCGCCGAGCGATCCCATGCGTCTCGAGAACCGATCGCATCCGCCGTGAGGGAACGACAGCCCGCACCGCCGCGATGCGCAGCAGCAGGTAGAGGACGCGGAACTTGCGATCCGCGTGGAGCGCCCGCGGCGAATGCTCGGTGTAGATGCGCGCCGCGCGCGGCAGCGCCAGCAGCGCCACGCAGACGGCCCCGATCGCGTGCGTGTGGATGTGGACGACCGCGGGTCGCAGCTGCCGCAGCAGACGAGCCAGGCGGCAGAGGCCGGCGGGGTCGAAGCCGGCCGACATGCCGAGCGGCCGCACGAGGCCCTCGGCTCCGAGGGCATCGCCGACGAGCCCGCGCCCGTCGAGCATGCACACGAGATGGTCGGGGCGGCCGCTCGCGACGGACTGGCGAACGATCGCGGCGAGCTGCCGCTCGATACCGCCGATCCGGCCCGACCAGGTCAGGTGGAGTACACGGCAGCGCCCGCGTGACCCCGTGGCCCAAGGGGTGGGCGGAGCGGTCACGCCCCCGGCAGCGCATCGGCGCTCGGCCGCTCACCTCTCCGCACATAGTCCTCCTTGTGGAGCTCCATCTCGTTCACGCGCTCGAGCGCCGAGCCCGCGCCCAGCGCGTAGCCCAGACCCTCGCCCAGCGCGCTGACGAGGAGCGCGAACATCAGGACCGGAAGCGTGCGGGGCAGCAGGTCGCTGTGGCCCGAGCGCTTCATGTCGCCCAGGATGCGACGCAGCCGCACCGCCGGGATCAGCGGCGACCCCAACGCGTAGAGGAGCCGCCGTGGCCACGCCCACGGCAGTGCCCGACCGGCGGCGAAGGCGCGGCCCGCCACCACACGCTCCTCGATCCAGGCGCCCGGTCGCGAGACGTTCAGATGGAACGTGCGCGCATCGGGTTCGACGCACATGACGTGTCCGCGCGCGCGCATGTCCCTGTGGCGGTTGATGCTCGAGAGCATCGTCGCCTCGAGGCGCTCGCCGAACTCGAGCAGCGCCGAGCGCTTGTAGCAGCTGTTGTGCCCGCTGACGTTCGCGACTGCGCCGCCCTCCCGTGCGTCGACCCATGGGCCGTAGTCGATGAAGAGCGCCGCCCAGCTCCGCGTGGTGCCGGGGTTGGCGTTGGAGAGTCGGGGACCCACGGCCGCCCACTGCCCCTGGTGCGCGCGGATGAGCACCTCGCAGTGCTCCGGCTCCGGGTAGGCATGGCTCTCCGCGATCAGGACCAGGGGGGCCGTCGCCTTACGAACGGCCTTCGCCCGCGCCAGCTGCAGGGGGTAGAGGCGCTCGACCTCGACGACCACGACGCTGTGGAAGCCGTCGCTCACGCCGAGTGCGTCCCCGAGTCCAGCGGACGAGCCCGTGACGATGACGATCTCGAGCTGATCGCCGACCGTCTGGCCGCGGAAGGCCGCGAGGACGTTCCGGACGGTCGCGTAGCTGTCGGTGGGAAGGATCACCGAGAGCGCCGGGCCGCTGACGCTCATCTGCTCGAGTGCTCCGCCGTCGGGTCCAGGCTCACCGGCTCGCCGAGCGAGCGGGAGCGGTCCGCCGCAAGCGCGATCGCAAGCGCCGCCCGGCCATCGGGTGGACTGCAGGACGGTGCCCGGCCACCGCGCACCACGTCGGCGAAGTGTCGCCACTCGCCGTCGTAGCTCGCGTCGAAGTCGCCACCGCGCCGGATCGCGCTCAGGTTCGCCCGCGCCTCGCCCAGGACGCCGGCCAGGTGCCTCAAGCGGGTCCGCGGCGCGCCGGGAGGCTCGTCGACCGCCGAGCGCACCAGACCATCAAAGCGGTAGACGTCGACGTGCAACCCGCCCTGGTCTCCGTACAGGGTGACCTGATGGCTGAGGTACGCATCGTCCATCCCGAGCGTCGTCGCCAGCGCCCCGCCGCGCATGCGGGCAGTGACGCTCACCGTGTCGTCGTCGCCGCGGCCCGGCCGACTCTGCGCGAATACCTCGACCGGCTCGTCGTCGAGCAGGAAACGCCACAGATCGAAGTGATGGGCGAGCTTGTCGAACAGCACGCCCCCGCCCTCGTCGCGACGAGATCGCCACTCGGGGAGCCCCCCTCGCGCCAGCAGGGGATCGCTGAAGACCGTGCTGATCGCCTGCACGCGTCCGATGCTGCCCGTTGCAACCTCGCGGCGGGCGGCCGCGAGGTGGCGGTGCCAGCGCAGGTTGAAGCCCACCAGGACCTGCGCCGACGTGCGCGCCGCCGTGTCTACGATGCGATCGGCATCCTCGAGGTCGAGGGCCAGCGGCTTCTCGACGAAGACGTGCTTGCCAGCCCGAAGCGCCGCCAGCACCACCTCGGCGTGGGCGACGACCGGCACGCACACGGCAATCGCCTCGACCTCGGGAGCCTGCACGAGTTGCTCGACATCGGCGTACTGCCTGATCGGCGGGCCGCCCCTGCCCTCGCTGAGGGCGGCCGCGACCTCACTTGTCGCCGCCGGATCGATGTCGGTCAACCCGACGACGCTGATCTCGGGCAGGCGTCGAAGGGTCGGCAGGTGCCGGTGGCGGGTGACGAAGCCGCAGCCCACGATGCCGAGGCGAAGGGGTTCCACACGACTGGGGCTCGCGGCTCCGGCCGTCCGGAGGAGGTCGCGGACTCGCATGCGGGCGCGGAGTATGCCGCTCCATGCCGATCAGGAGGATCCTCCTACCGCGAGGTCGCCCAGCCCTCAGGTGCCGACCGTCAGGTGCGAATCATGTCGGCGGCAAGCGCGGCGGTATCGCGCGCCATGCGCGACCGTGGGACCACGCGATCGAAGCCGGCGTCGAGCGCGCGCCGGCGCGTCTCCTGGTCCACGTGCGAGTAGAAGCCGAGCGTGGGCACGCCCGCGAGCTCGCCACCCATCCGCATCGACTCGACGAGCACGGCACCGTCGAACTCGTCGGCCGTGAGGTCGACCACGAGGAGCTCCGCCCGGGGCGCCTCGGCACGGGCTGCGTCCGCCCGATCGAAGCGAGTCACCTCGTAGCCGGCGGCCGTGAGCGCTCCCTCCACGCTTCGATCCAAACAGGAGGTCGGGGCAGAGGAGCGCGATCCGCGGCACTACTGCGCCCTACTGCGCCCGGCGCTTACGGAACTCCTGCCTGACCGACTCGGGCCGGCCCCACATCTGCGTCACCTCGACCCGTCCGGTGCGCGTCTCGCGCACGGCCAGCTCGCCGACAATGCCCTGCTCGTCGAGCAGCCTGAGCGTTCCCCGCACGCTCTCGGGAGCCGCGGCGTGCCCGAACTCGTGCGCCACCATGAGCCGCCAGTGCCAGTCGTGGTGGGAGTGCGCCTGGGCGTTGACCTGGACCAGCACCGTCGCCGCCTCGATGTAGCGCGTCTCGTCGAAGATCCGGAGGTCGAGCTGAAGGTGGGTCCAGTCGGGCGGAAGAGCGGCAACGATCTCTTCGAAGTCATCGGCAAACGGCACGGCTGGAACCCTAGTTCAGAGACAGATGGCAGATGGCAGATGGCAAATGGCAACAAGCCCAGGACAAACCGCGCGCTCGAGCAACTGAGGTGCCCGGCCATCTGCCATCTGCTCCCTACCATTGAAGGACCATGAGCGCGACGGTCGCCCACGACGAATACGAGCTGCTGAAGCACTCAGCGGGTTTGGTCGACCGCTCCGACCGCGGCAAGCTGCTCCTGACCGGGTCCGATGCGGCGGAGTTCCTGCAGGGACAGGTGACCAACGACGTCGAGGCGCTTACGCCCGGCACCGGCTGCTACGCGCTGCTCCTCACCCACAAGGGCAAGGTCCGCACCGACATGCGCATCCTCCGGGGAGAGGATTGGATCCTCCTCGACACGGAGCCGCACGGCCTCGCTCCGCTCGCACGGACGGTCGAGATGTACGGGATCGGACGCGACGTGGGAGCTCGCGACGTGAGCTCCGAGCGATCGAGCCTGTCGCTGATCGGACCGGCTGCGCGGGATCGACTCGAGGTGGCGCCGCCCGACGCCGAGCACGCGTTCGTCGAGGGCGAGCACGGGCTCTACGTCGCCACCGACCTGGGTGTCGACGTGATCGCACCGGCGGACTCGGTCGGCGGCCTCCACGGCGTGCTCGGCGCTGATCCCGTCTCGCTCGAGACCGCCGAGTGCGTACGCATCGAGTCCGGCCGACCTCGCCTGGGCGTGGACATGGACGACACGACGATCCCTCAGGAGGCGGGGCTCAACGAGCGCGCGGTGAGCTTCGACAAGGGCTGCTACGTGGGCCAGGAGACCGTGGCACGGCTGCACTATCGCGGCAAGCCGAACCGCCGGCTGCGCGGGCTCAGGCTGAGCACCCCCGCGAACACCGGAGACGTGGTTTCGGCTGCCGACCGTGAGGTGGGCGCAGTCGGGTCCAGCTGCGTCTCGCCCGCGCACGGGCCGATCGCGCTGGTCCTGCTTCGCCGGGAGGCGGAGCCCGGCGACACGGTGTCGGTAGGACCTGTCGCGAACGAGGCCGAGGTGGTCGCGCTTCCGTTCGCCACCCGATCCTGACCGGGAGGATCGCGGCAGGGCCGCGCGAACCTTGGTCACGTAAAGAACGGGCAGCGCCCGACGCAGCGTGCTACGCCCGACCGCGTGGCTACGATCGCGTCGCTTCGCTGTGCGGGCGGCGTTGCGTGACTCAGGGCGCCCGGTTTCGAGCCGATCTGTCCGACGTGAATTCGACCACGACCTCGTCACAACGCCCGGACTGCCGGCGACTTCGAACTGCACGGCGTGGGATAGGGTTCCGCGGGAATGTCTGAGCGGGCGTGCGCCCGAGGGGGAGGTCGAGTCAACGCCCGTGGGCACGAGACGCCCGAGGGAATGTGACGTGATGCCCGATACGCGAGGTGCTTGGCAGCGAGTTGCGATAGCGGCGGCGCTCGCGACGGTCGGGCTGTCCGCGTGCGGCGGCGACGACTTCGAGAACGAGCGCCGCCCGCCGGTACCCATCACGATCACGGGTGTTGTCACGGCGCAGGAGGTCGACATCTCGCCCAACGACTTCGGGGCTGGTCCAATCGTGTTGACGATCTCGAACCAGACGCCCGAATCGCACCGCGTGACGCTCGAGGGCACGTCAGACGACGGCACCGAGATCAGCGAGGTCACCGGGCCGATCAATCCCCAGGACACGGCCACCATCCAGCAGTCGCTGCCGCCCGGCGACTACGAGGTGATCGCCAACTCCGACGGTGCACTCAACCCTGAGATCCGTCCCGGGCAGATCGCCGTCGACGAGGAGCGTCCGAGCGGCTCGAACGAGCTCGAGCTCCCCTAGTCGGTCCTCTTCCTTAGTCCCCGGCGAGCGGTCGGTTCCGCTCCGGACCGGACGCCTGCCCCCGGTGGGCTGACGATACGATCCCGCCGCCCCAGACCAAGGAACTCAACGAGCATGGCCCAAGCCGACATGACGCAGGTGAGCGAGGTCGCCGTCGACCCCGGAACGCTTCCCGAGACGATGACCGCATGGGTCATCCGGCAGGAACGCGAGGGAGAGCCGGTCGACGCATTTCAACTCGAGGAGATCGAGGTACCCGAGCCCGGTGCGCTCGAGGTGATGGTCCGGGTGATGGCCGCGGGCGTCAACTACAACAACGTCTGGGCCGCGCTCGGAAAGCCCGTCTCGGTGTTCCGCTACCACCCCGAGGAGGACCACCACATCGGTGGGTCGGACGCCTCGGGGATCGTCTGGAAGTGCGGTCCTGGCGTGACCCAGTGGAAGCCGGGCGACGAGGTCGTGATCCACTGCAACCAAGCCTCCTACGAGGACGTCGAGGTCCACGGGCTCGATCCGCTGGCCGCCCCGTCGCAGAAGATCTGGGGCTACGAGACGTCCTGGGGCTCGTTCGCCCAGTTCACGAAGGTCCAGGCCCAGCAGCTGATACCCAAGCCGCGCAACCTGACCTGGGAGGAGGCGGCGTCGTACGGCCTCGTCTACTTCACGGCCTACCGGATGCTCATCGACCAGTGCAACCTTCAGACCGGGCACCGCGTGCTGGTGTGGGGCGCGGCCGGCGGGCTCGGGGTGTTCGCGCTCCAACTCTGCAGCGCCACCGGCGCCGAGGCGGTGGGCGTGGTGTCTTCACCGGAGAAGGGCGAGCTGTGCATGAAGCTCGGCGCGGTCGGATACATCGACCGCAACGAGTACACCGGAATGATGCGCCGCGGCGGCGAGTCGCCCGACGAGGAGAAGGCCCGCTTCAAGGAGTCCCGCCGCTTCGGCAAGCAGGTGAAGGAGCTTCTCGGCGACTCGCCCGACATCGTGTTCGAGCACGTCGGCCAGGCCACCTTCCCCACGTCGGTGTTCGTGGTCAAGCCCTTCGGCAAGGTCGTGATCTGTGCCGGGACCACCGGCTACAACCTCGACTTCGACGTGCGCTACCTCTGGATGCGCCAGAAGCAGATCATCGGCTCGCACTTCGCGAACGCATACGAGTCGACGAAGGCGAACGAGCTGATCGAGCAGGGCCTGATCCGGCCGGTGCTGTGGCGCACGATGGGCTTCGAGGGCGTGGCCGAGGCGCACCAGCTCATGCGTGAGAACAAGCACCTCGGCAAGATCGCGATCCTCGTCGGCGCCGAGAAGGAGGGCCTCGGCAGGTCCGAGGACGGTCCTGGGGCGATCCACGCGGAGGTCGGTGCTTGATCGGCCCGCCCGGTAGCGGGCTGGTCGAGATCCGCTGGGTCGCGAACCCGTTTCGCGGCGACAAGTTCGAGCGTGCCTGGCTGCCGGCGTCAGCGGCCGCGCTCGAGTTCGGCGCACACTCGTGGGCCCTGATCCGCTCGCGGGAGGATCCACTGGCCTTCACCCAGTACGCCACGTTCCCGGACAAGCTCTCGTTCGAGCGCTACTGGTACTCGGAGGAGCTCGCCGAGGCGCGCGCCGAGGCGAGCGGTCTGTTCCAGGTCCCGGTGCTCCCCGTCTGGTACGGCGTCGTGGATTCGGGCACGCTCGAGCGCGAACCGGTCGAGTAGCGCGCGGTCCCCAACCGACGCACCGTCTTCGGGCACCCGGGTAGCATCGCCCCGCGATGGGAGGGGGCAGCTTCTCGGCTGGTAAGGCGCGCGCTCTCTCGGCACTCCTAGGCGCGGTGGCTGTGCTGCTGGCGTTCCCGGGAGGCGTCTCTGCGGCGCCGCCGGAGCCGTTCGCCGGCGTCGCCGGGACGGACCACACGTGCACGCCCGAGAGCAGCGTGCTCTTCTGCGAGGGCGAGACGCTCGACGACCGCATCCCGAGCTTCGACGGCGCGCCGCTCGACGTGGACGTGACGCTGCCAGCGGGTTACGACGCTGGCGACGGCAGGCTGCCTACGCTCGTGATGCTCCACGGCTACGGGGGCAACAAGGGCTCCTTCCTGAGCGACGCGCCCGGCGGCGGCGATCCGGACAGTGCCACCACCTTCCACTACAACAACAACTTCTACGCACGGCGGGGCTATGCGGTCCTGAACTACACCGCGCGCGGCTTCGGCCGGTCGTGCGGAGCGGCGGAGAACTCGTTCAGCACCCCGGACTGCGCTCCTCCCACGAGGGCCTACATACATCTCGCCGACCAGCGCTGGGAGGCCCGCGACACCCAGTACCTGCTGGGCCTGCTCGTCGACCAGGGCATCGTCGATCCCGATGCGATCGGCGTCACCGGGATCTCATACGGCGGGGGCCAGAGCATCGAGCTCGCCTATCTGCGCGACCGCATTCGGACGCTGGACGGCGGCTTCCGGCGGTGGAGGAGCCCGGATGGGAGACGGCTCGTGGTCTCGGCCGCATACCCGCGCTGGCCGTGGTCGGACCTCGTCTCGTCGCTGACACCGAACGGCCGCTTCCTCGACTCCCGCGTGTCGCCCAAGGGCGAGAGCCGCAACCCGATCGGAGTACCCAAGGAGACCTACATCGACGGTCTGTTCGCATTGGGTGCCGAGACCGGCACCTATTGCGGCGAGCCTCCGTATGTCCCCTGCATCGACGACACCGCAAACCTCCCTGCCTGGTACACGCGCATCCAGGCGGGCGAGCCTCCCACGCAGGACGCCCGCACCATCGCGAACCAGATCTACGACTTCCACCAGGGCTACGGCATCCCGCCGGCGCGCGCAGGGGTGGCGCCGCTGCTGCTCCAGAGTGGATGGACGGACGACCTGTTCCCGCCGAAGGAGTCGATCCGGGTCTATCGGGCGCTGCGGACCGCCGATCCCGACGCGAACGTGGCGCTGCAGCTCGGCGACCTCGGACACGCCCGCGGGTCGAACAAGGAGCATGTCGATCGCAAGTTCAACGATCAGGCTGCGGGCTTCTTCCGCCGGGAGCTCCGTGGGTCGGGCGACGCCTCCGCCGCAGGGGCTCCGGCGCCGGGGTCCGTCACCGCGTTCACGCAGACCTGTCCACAGGACGCCCCGGCCGACGGCCCCTTCCGGGCACGCAGCTACGGAGGCCTGGCGGATGGCAGCGTGCGGATCGCCGGTAGCGGCTCCGACACCGTGACCTCGGTCGGGGGCAATCCTGAAACCGGGGCAGCCCTCGACCCGATCGCGGGCGGGGGCGACGCCTGCCGCGAGGTGGATGAGGAGGACGCCCCTGGCACCGCCATCGTCGAGGGCGCCGCGAGCCGCGGCTTCACCCTGCTCGGCCTTCCGACGGTCACCGCGCGGATCGACACGACCGGGCCGTTCGGTCAGCTCGACTCACGCCTGTGGGACGTCGCGCCCGACGGGCAGCAAACGCTCGTGAGCCGCGGCGTCTACCGGCTCCAGGACGGCCAGGACGGCCCTGTCAGGTTCCAGCTCCACGGAAACGGCTACTGCTTCGCCAACGGCCACGTGCCGAAGCTCGAGCTGCTTGGCAACGACGTCCCGTTCGCGCGGCCGAGCAACGGCGCGTTCGCATTCGATGTCTCGAACGTCGGACTCCGGCTGCCGACCGCGGAGGAGGACCCAGTCCCACGACTGAGCCTCTCGGTGACGCCGGGTCGCACCGCCGTCGGACGGCCGACCCGGTTCCGGTTCCGCGTCACGAGCCGCCCGGCCGGGTGCGCGACGGGTGGCGGCGGGGCCCGCGACCGATCCGTCCCCGTCGAAGACGCCCAGGTGCGCTTCGGAGGGGTCACGGAGCGGACGAACGAGAACGGCCGCCTATCGCTCCGGGGCAGGTTCAGTGAGGCCGGCACCGCCACCGCCACGGCGACGAAGGCCGGTTACCGGGCGGGACGTGACCGGGTGCACGTGACCGAGGAGGAAGTGGCGGGTGGCGCCGATGCCGGCGACCCGGACGACTCCTCGCCCGGCGGGGGCAGCGGAGCGGGCGACTTCACGACCGGCACCGGAGACGGCGGCGGCGGCGCGACCTCGGCGGACGTGGACTGCGGCGACGTGTCGAAGGAGGAGGCGCAGGGCATCCTCGACGCCGACCCCAGCGACCCCAACGGACTCGACGCCGATGACGACGGCGAGGCGTGCGATGCAGGTGCCGGAGGGACCGTCCCGAGCGCCGACGACACCGGCGACCTCCCGTTCACGGGTCTAGGGCTGGGCGTGCTCGCGGCTGTGGGCGCCGTGATGCTCGCCTCCGGCGCCCTGCTCCGGCGTCGCTCCCGCACTCCTCGCTTCGCGGCTACCCGCGCTCGAGGGGCGCCAGCGTCAGCCCGGCGTCCTTGAGCTGCTCCCAGTAGTGCTCGGCGAGCTCCTTCTGGCCCGACCAGACGATCGCCTGGCCGCTGTTGTGGATCCGGTCCGCGATCGCGTAGCCCTCGTCGAGGCTGACGCCGGGGATGACCCGCGACAGCGCCGCCGCCACCCCGTCGAACGTGTTGTGGTTGTCGTTGAGCACGATCACCCGCCACTGCCCGCCCAGCTCGCCGCCGGGGTCGCCCGTGCGCGGCAGCTCGGTGGTCTCGACACTCATCGCGCCCCCCCGGCATCGCCGGCCGCCGCCGCTTCGCGCTCGTCGCGCTTGCGCCAGTAGCGCTCGAGCCCGAGCCACATCTGCTCGGGTGGAGCTGCCTGGCGCACCTGCTCCGCGACCTCCTCGCCCGCCGCCCGGAGATCCTCCTCGAGCGCGGCGATGAACGTCGCCTTGTCGGACTCCCGCGCGCGCCGAGCATGCTCGGACAGGGACTCGCGGACCCTCTCGATCTGTGCCTCGGGGTCGTCGGAGCGACCGAAGTGGGTCAGGCCGAGCGACATCGGCGACCAGGCCGCCACCGCGTCCAGCGACTCGTTCCAGGCCTCGACGTCGATGTCCGGCGGCGGCGTGGGCGCGATCGTGTGCGCTATCGGTGGAATGCGCACCCCGCAGACGTCGCCGACGAACGCCTCGCCCGAGTCCGTGTGCAGGTACGCGACGTGGTGGGACGCGTGCCCCGGCGTGTACGCGACCCGGAAGCCCTCGAACGACTCCCCTCCCTCGAGTCGCCGGATATTCTCCTCGGGTACCGGGGCCACCTCCCCCCACAGGCGTTCCATATCGTCGCCGTAGAGCTGGCTCGCGCTCGCCAGGAGCTTCGAAGGGTCGAGCAGGTGCGGAGCGCCGCGCTCGTGGACGTAGACGGCGATCTCGGGGAAGCGGCGCACCAGCACCCCGGTCGCGCCGGCGTGGTCGAGGTGGACGTGCGTCAGGAGCAGCGCCCGCGGAGGCTCCCCGCCGAGGCCCTCGAGCAAGGTGTCGACGCACGTGGACGGCCCCGGGTCCACCACCATCCCATCGACCTCATACGCACCGATGACGTGGTCGTGACCGAGGTGCAGGCAGTCGATGAGCCGGCTCACGGGCTCTGACCTTACCTAGGGACAGATGGCAGATGGCGGGATGGCAGATGGCCATGCGCCTTGCCAGCCCGAACCGCCGCGGCCTCCCGAGAACGCTGCCATCTGCCACTGCCATCTGCCATCTCCGGTCCCGCCATCTGCCATCTCAATCGGCCAACAACGCCTCCGCTTCAGGCCCAACGGTTATGTGAACTGCCCCCGGTTCATACACCCAATCCAGCACGTTCAGCGCGCGCAGCCGCTCGAGGACCGCGGTCAGCGCGCGCTCGCCGCTGCGCGACAGGTCGCGTGCGATGTCGAACGCATAGCCCGTGGTGTGCAGCGAGTAGCCGTTCGTCGCCTGGGGGTTCGAGCCACCCAGGAGCTCCTGGTAGCGGTCGTCCCGGACCGAGCTCGTGAGCGTCAGCGTCGTCCGCACGCCGGTTATGTCGCGGACGCGGTCGGCGATGTACGCGACCGCGGCGAGCGCCTCCGGCCGCAGGCCGCGATAGAGCGCAGGCTCCTCATCCAGCTCGCCGGCCCGCTCCCCCATCTCGCGGTCGACGCTGTACCCCACTCCTCTCAGCTCCGGCCCGAGCGGCACGAGCTCGCCGCCGTCGTACCCGTCACGGAGCGCGTCGGGGTCGTTGAAGCGGTCGGTGTCCTCGGGCGGGCGGAGCACGTCCTCGCGGCTGTCCTTCCCGGCGTGTAGCTCGAGGAGCCGCCGAAGCTCGGCGCGGTCGTCGCGGTAGAGGCCGATGATCTCGCGCGCGGCCTCGAGGCGGAAGAGGTAGTGGCGCGAGTCGTCGCCTAGCGCCTTCAGCTCGCGGTAGGCGCGCGGGTTGTCCACAGGGGTCGAGTCGAAGTAGACCTGCGGATACGACAGGTCGTTCTGCGACACCGTCTCCGCGGCCGTCGGTGCGGGGGGCTGCGGAGCGAGGTACGTCTCGATCACCCGGTCGAGGTTGCCGATCCCCATGTGGTAGGAGGCGGCAGCAAAGTCCTCGCGGCCGAAGTGATCCTGCGCCAGCGCCAGGTAGCGGGCAGCGCCGGCCAGCGCAGCGTCCGGGTCGAAGCGCTCGTCGATCCTGCCCCGCTCGGCAAGAAGCGCATCGAGCCTTCGCTCGAGCCGCGCGCGCGCCTCCCCCGTCGAGCCTTCTACCCGCGCCTCGAGCCGGGAGATCTCCTCCGTGAGGCGCTTGCTCCGCTCCAGGTCCACCGACATGTCGAGCAGATCGGTGGCGGTGTCCGGCAGGATCTGGCCCAATCCCGCCGCGCTCTCGGCGGTGGGCCCCGCCACCACGTCGGGTCGTCCGGCGCTCTCGAGGAACACGAGCGCCTCGAGTGTGGCCGCATCGACGCCCTCCTCGCTCGCGGCGGCGGCGATCGCATCCTCATACCGCAGCGTGCGCTCGGCGGTGGCCTCGACGCCCCCCGGGCTGAGGGCGTAGACGGGATGCGACAGACCGCGGCTGCCGCGCTCGAGGAGCTCGTCCGGATCCTGCTCGTCGAGCGCGAACGGGTCCGCCGGGGCGAGCTCCACGCCCTCCGCGATCGTGCGGCCGGGCTCCTCGCGCGTAACCACGGCAAGCAGGGTGCCGAGCACCGCGCATACCGCCACCACCGCCGCGGCGCGCTGGGGCTCGCTGAGTCTGGTGAAGAGGCTCACGCGGGCGTTTGATAGTCGATGGCGCTCAGGGCGGCGTAAAGACGACCGCCACTTAGAATTCCCGGCAATGACGGACCATCGCCTACCGGAGCCGGATCGGCCATGGGTGATGCGCACCTACGCCGGTCACTCGAGCGCGCGCGAGTCGAACGCCTTGTACCGGCGCAACCTCGAGAAGGGCCAGACCGGCCTGTCGGTGGCCTTCGACCTCCCGACCCAGACCGGCTACGACCCCGACCACGAGCTTGCCCGCGGCGAGGTCGGCAAGGTCGGCGTCTCGATCGCCCACAAGGGCGACATGCACTCGCTGCTCGACGGGATCCCGCTCGACCAGATGAACACCTCGATGACGATCAACGCCACCGCGGCGTGGCTGCTCGCCCTCTACCTCTCCGTGGCGGAGGAGAACGGGATCGACCGCGGAGCGCTCCAGGGGACGACCCAGAACGACATCATCAAGGAGTTCCTCTCGCGCGGGACCTACGCCTTCCCCCCGGTCCCTCGATGCGCCTGATCGCCGACACGATCGCCTTCACGGTCGACGAGGTGCCGCGGTGGAACCCGGTCAACATCTGCTCCTATCACCTTCAGGAGGCGGGGGCCACGCCGGTGCAGGAGATCGCCTACTCGCTGGCGACCGCACAGGCGGTGCTCGACCAGGTTCGCGGCCGGGTGCCCGCTGAGACGTTCCCTCGGGTCTTCGGGCGGATCTCGTTCTTCGTCAACGCCGGCATCCGCTTCGTCGAGGAGCACGCCAAGCTGCGCGCGCTGGGCGCGCTCTGGGAGCGGATCGGCCGCGAGCGCTACGGCGTCGAGGACCCCAAGTACCTGCGTCTCCGCTACGGGGTGCAGGTCAACTCGCTCGGGCTCACGGAGGCGCAGCCCGAGAACAACGTGATCCGCATCGTCCTCGAGGCGCTCGGGGTGACGCTGGGTCGCGACGCGCGGGCACGCGCGATCCAGCTACCCGCGTGGAACGAGGCGCTCGGCCTGCCGCGCCCGTGGGATCAGCAGTGGTCGCTGCGGATCCAGCAGATCCTCGCGCACGAGACCGACCTGCTCGAGTACCCGGACATCTTCGACGGCTCGCGGGTGATGGACGGGCTGGTGGACGAGCTCTCCGAGGGGGCCCGCGCCGAGATGGCGGTCGTAGCCGAGCACGGAGGTGCGGTCGAGGCGGTCGACTACATGAAGACCCGGCTCGTGGAGTCGCATCGGGCGCGGGTGGCGGCGATCGAGTCGGGCGAGATGAAGGTGGTCGGCCAGAACGTCTTCACCGCACATGAGCCCTCCCCGCTTCAGGAGGGCGAGGACGGCGGCATCATGACCGTGGACCCCGCAGTCGAGAGCGCGGCCATCGAAGCCGTGCACGAGTGGCGGTCACGCCGCGACCAGTCGGCCGTCGACGCGGCGCTCGAGCGGCTCCGAGCGGCGGCCAGCGACGAGGCCGAGAACCTGATGCCCCCCACGCTCGAGGCGGCGGCCGCCGGCGCGACGACGGGCGAATGGGCCGCCGCGCTGCGCGAGGTCTTCGGCGAGTATCGCGCGCCCACCGGGGTGGCGGGCGCGGCGGCCGCACCCGACGACGAGGCGCTGGCGGAGCTCCGCGAGCGAGTCGACCGGGTCTCGGACGCCCTCGGGCGCCGGATCAAGATCCTCGTGGGCAAGCCGGGGCTCGACGGTCACTCGAACGGTGCCGAGCAGATCGCGGTCCGGGCCCGTGACGCCGGCATGGACGTCCTCTACGAGGGCATCCGCCTGACGCCCCAGCGGATCGCGCAGGCTGCGGTCCAGGAGGGCGTGCACGTGGTGGGGCTGTCGATCCTCTCCGGCTCTCATGCGGAGCTCATACCGAGCGTGCTCGCGCGAGCTGGGTGAGGCAGGCGCGGACGTGCCGGTGGTGGTCGGCGGGATCATCCCGCCGCGGGACGAACGCGCACTCCTCGAGGCGGGGGTCGCCCGCGTCTACACCCCGAAGGACTTCGAGATCAGCCGGATAATGGGCGACGTCGTGGAGCTGGTCGCCGAGCATCACGGCGTTGCGGTGGCCGGCGCGCCATGAGCCCGCTCACGCCGCCGCGGGCGACTCGTCTCCGCACCGGTTGAGCCGGCGGGACGAGCACGGGGCGGACGGCGCCGCCCTGGGTCGCCGGCCTGCGGGAGCGCGACCTGACGGCGGCTCCCACCGCGCTCAACCTCCTCGAGCAGCGCGCCGGAGGCCGGCACTCGAGGCGAGCGCGCTGCTTCGGGAGGTGTCCC
Organism: uncultured Thermoleophilaceae bacterium; assembly: GCA_963808955.1. GTDB lineage: Bacteria > Actinomycetota > Thermoleophilia > Solirubrobacterales > Thermoleophilaceae > CAWEHQ01. The sequence goes on from CAWEHQ010000010.1 coordinate 24,669, forward strand.
CGTATGCGCTCGGCGGCGAGGCGCCGGCGCACGTCGTGGGACTCACCGGACCACCCGGCGCGGGCAAGTCCTCCTTACTCTCGGCGCTCGTGGCCAGGTGGCGGGGGCGCGGGCGGAGCGTGGCAGTGCTGGCCGTGGACCCCTCGTCGAAGCGGTCCGGCGGCTCCCTGCTGGGCGACCGCGCCCGCATCGAGCACGATCCCGAGGACTCCGGAATCCTGATCCGCTCCACGGCCGCGGGGACGCGCCTCGGCGGGCTCGCTCCTCCGACGCGGGCCGCGGTCCAGGCGCTGGCCGCGGCCTTCGATGTGGTGGTGGTGGAGACGGTCGGCGTCGGCCAGTCGGAGACCGACGTGGAGGACGTGGCCGACACCGTGGTCGTGGTGGTGCAGCCCGGTTCAGGCGACACGCTCCAGTTCCTCAAGGCGGGGATCATGGAGGTGCCGGACGTGCTGGTCGTGACGAAGGCCGACCACGGCGACTCGGCGCGGCGGGCCCGGAGCGACCTCGAGGCCGCCCTCCGCGCACTCGGCTCGGAGGCCACCCCTGTGCTGGCGGTCTCCTCCGTTCCCCCAAGGAGCGGCATCGACGAGCTGTCCGCGACGCTGGCGAATCACCGCAAGACGATCGACGTGACGACCGTGCGGGCCGATGCCCGCCGGCGTACAGCGCTGGCCGAGTTCACCGTCGAGCAGGGTGAGCGCGGCATCCGCGCGCTCGGTGGCCGCCGAGCGGTGATGGGTCTGCTGGCGAAACAGCAGCCCGACGCCGACATGGCGACGCTCCTGGAAATGCTCGCGCGCCAGGCCGCCACCGAGGAAGGCTCCGCTCCCCTCGCCGCCCGGACGCGCACGGTGAGCCTGGCGGCTCAGACGCTCGTGCTCGTCGCCGTGTTCGCCTCCGTCACGGCTCTCGCCCAGCTGTTCGGAGCCGCCAACCTCGGCACGGCGCTCGGCATCGGCCAGCTCGCGTTTGCTGCGACGCTCGTGTACCTGCTGCTCCGTCGCTGAACGACGGAACCATCAGGGGGCGTGTCAGCCGCGCCGGACGGCAATTTCGGCGGCGTCGAGATCCGCCTGTGTGTTGACGCTGCGAACGAGGCGCTCCGGCAACGCTACCCGAGCCGGGCTCAGGCTGAGCACCGTCTCCGTGAGCGGCGCACCGGGGTGCGCGCCTCGCAGCGCGGGCAGACTGGCCGGGTCGTAAACGGCAAGCACCGGCTGCACGATTCCCCCTGCAACGGCCACGGTCGCCGGCACGCCGCTGCGGGCCGCAACGCTCAGGAGCGAACGGCAGGCCTCTTGGGTTATCAGGGGCAGGTCGACCGCGCACACGAGCACCGGCTCGCCCGCGCGCTCGAGCGCATAGACGATGCCGGTGAGCGGATGGCGCGGCTCGTCGGGCTCGTTCCAGCGCTCGATGTGGGGGAGCTCCGGCAGCTCCGTATCCGACTTGCAGACGACCACAACGCGATCGCACACCGAGCTGAGGACGGCTGCCGGATACGTCGCAAGCGGCCGGCCCGCGAGCGGCTGCAAGGCCTTTCCGCGCCCGGCCGGACCGAGCCTCCTCCCCGCCCCGCCGGCCAGCAATGCCCCGATCATCGGGAGCGGCAAGTGGCAATGGCCCTCGAGGCGCGATAATCAAGGGTCATGGAAGGTTCAGCACCTGACTCTGTCGATACGACGTCCGCCTGGCTGCGCTGCTACCGCTGCTGGTCGCGCAACCTGGAGGCCCAGGTCCACTACGAGGGGATCCTGAAGGTGGACGCGGACAGCGGCGAGGCCGTAGACCCCGTCGAGGAGGTCCAGGAGGCCGTGATCCAGTGCCTCGACTGCCTGCACGACCAGCCGCACCTGAGCCTGATTCAGTACGAGGACGACGGGCGGCGGGTCAGCCGCGTAGAGGCCGTCGAGGATCGGTGGGAGCGCATGGTGGCGGGCACGCCGTGGGTCGCCTCCTGCACGGTGGCGGTCGACGCCGACCAGGTCGAGACCTGCTCCGGTCCCGAGGCGGCCGAGCACCTCTCCTTCGCCGCCTTCGGTGACCACGGCACGCGTGAGTTCTTCACCCATGTCCGGTTCCACAAGCACGACGGCGACGAAATCGTCGTGCACATGCTGGTGGAGCTCTACGCGCGCTCGAGCGAGGAGGCCGCGGAGGTGCTGGAGGCGGCCTCGCGGGGAAGGCTGACCATCACCTCGCTGGCAGAGGAGTCACGGCCGCCGGCGGCCACCCCCGGGAGCGATACCGACCAGCACTGAGCGGGCTCGTACAGGCGAGCCGCGACCCGCGCGCCCGATTTCGACGCAGCTTGACCCCGTGATAGGGGACAAGTCGACGTCGCGTACCGAGCGCCGGTCAGTGACCTGGGGCGAGGACCGAGTTAGCCCGGGGAAGCAGGGAGCGACGCGTGCTCTCACGCGGGTGATGGATGACCAAGGCTGACGACGGTGATCGCGCTCAGGACACGGCGGCGCGGATCTCGGGGGAGAGCGCCGGGAACTTCGCCAAGTACTCGCTCCGCTCGCTCTTCAGTCGCTTCACGTGCTTCGAGAACTCGTCTGACCGGCCCTGCGACACGTAGAGCTCGCGGGGACGTAGGACGGCCGCCTCGGAAGAGTCGATGCCGGGCACCGCCCGAGCGACGCGGTACCCGAAGTCCGGGTCGTCCTCCCACTCGATGGTGCCTTCGGCGATTCCTTTCACGATCGCCGAGGAGTGCGGGATCCGGACCTTCTCCGAGCGGTCGTCGCCCTCGGGGCCGCCCACCCGTCCCGTGTTCATCAGGTAGACGTCGAGGTGGTGCTCCCCCATCAGCTCGAGGAAGCGGTTGCCCTGGAGGTCATGGTCGTCGGGGAAGAACGGATTCGTACCGGGCACGCGTAGGAACTTGCCGGCCTCCTCGGCCCCACCCGCGCTCGTGCCCTGGGTCTCCCCAAGCATGAAGTAGGCGGCCGCCTGCTCTGCGTTCAGCTTGGCGACGGCGGGGATCACGTTCTCGTTGCGGTTCAGGATCAGCAGGAAGTCCGCCGAGTCGAGCTCGCGAGCGTCTCCGGCCTCGATGGACGAGAACGAGAACGTCGCGCGGCCGTTCTGCGTGTAGCTCGTGTCGAAGAAGTCGAGCTCGCCGGAGTCGTCCTGGGACACGTTCTCGAGGTACGCCTCGGGCCGGGTCACGGCGCCGTAGATCGTGGGCTCGTCCTCGGAGCTGAGTGCGAACGTCTTGGCGAAGCATCCGGCCTCGGTCGCGTACACCTTGCCGCCCGGCATCATCGCGACGAAGTCGTCCTGGACCGGAAGCGAGCCGTTCTGGCGCGTGAACGTGGTGGTGGTCTTTCCGGTGCCTGACAGGCCGACGGTCAGGCCCACACGATCGCCAGACGGGGTCGGGATCACCTTGCAGCCGGCGTGGAGCGGCAGGCCACCGCGGTCGTAGACCAGCTTGTTCCACATCCGGAGCCCGCCCTTCTTGGACTCGCCGAAGTAGTCCGAGTTGCATACGCGCGTGACGCCCCGCTCCAGGTCCACCGCGATCACGCGATCATTGGGGTAGCCGTCCACCGCCAGGTTCGGCGTGTAAATGACGGTCAGTTCGGGATCGTGCCCGTCCGGGTCGGCGTCGAAGTAGAGCTGCTTCTGCATGCCGGCGATGTTGGCGTGCGAGGCCTCGATGTAGAGCCGGGCCGCGATGCGGAAGTGCCGATCGTCGCCGATGAACCCGTCTACCACCACCATGTCGCGACCGGCGATGTACTCATCCTGGAGCGCCGCTATACGATCCCCCTCCTCGCGGGAGATCGCCTGCTCCGAGCTCGCCTCAGGGTCGTTCAGCACAAGGAACGTCGACGCCTTGGAGCGGGCGAGGACCTCGGTCTGCACGTTGAGGTTGCCGTAGCGGGTCTCCCGAGCGTTCGGCATCCGGGATGCGAGCTCCTTGAGCTCGTCAGCGGAGGGGTTCGAGATGATCGACCCGGCATCCGGGAGCGCGGACATCTGCTTCGCCATGGGTGGGGCTCGACCTCCTGGTGGATGAATGGACGGGCTCCCGAGGGGAGCCGGGCTACAGGGTATCCGGAGCTCCCCCGAATCGAGCGCCGCGACACCCCCGCGGAGTCCCTTCGCCCGCGCCCAGCCCGCGCCCGGCGCACCCCGACCGGCAGTTGGACCGTGCCTACACTTTGCGCGGTGGCGAGCGGAATGGACAGGCGCCGGGGATCCACCAGCGCGGCCCGCGCCGTGCTGCGCTTCGTGGCCGCCGTCATGGCTACCAGCGGCCTGCTGCTGCTGGCGGACGCCGGGCTCACGCTTGCCTGGCAGGAGCCGATCTCGGCCGTGATCGCGCTCAGGCAGCAGTCGCAGCTCGAGGATCAGCTCCAGGCGCATCGAGCTCCGGAGAACCAGGATGAGAGCTTGAGCAGGAGGGAGCTCGACCAACTCGCCGAGCGCCACGACCGGGAGACGGGGGTCGGGGAGGCCTGGGCTCGGATCGAGCTTCCTGAGCTCGGCCGCGAGTACGTGGTGGTGGAGGGGACGGACGAGGCCTCGCTTCGCAAGGGCCCTGGTCACTACCCGGACACCGCGTTGCCGGGTCAGGACAGCACGACGGCGATCGCCGGCCACCGCACCACCTATCTCGCTCCCTTCCGGACTATCGACCAGCTCGAGGAGGGCGACGAGATCGAGATCGAGATGCCCTGGGCGCGCTTCACCTATGCCGTCGAGGACCAGGACATCGTCGAGCCGACCCAGACGGAGGTGACGGACGAGGTCGGCCACGAGCGACTGGTGCTGAGCGCCTGCCACCCGCTGTACAGCGCGGCGCAGCGCATCGTCGTGTTCGCGGAGCTGGAGGACGTGGAGCCGGCGTAGGAGAGAACTAACCACTTCGGGGGAGGGACGGCCCCGGAACGGCTTCCGGACGTCACTCCGCGCGAGCGGGCACGACCGTCCCGGGGTCGAGCGCCGAGTCGTCGCGCGACTCGAAGAACAGGACCAGCCCGATCAGAAGCGCGAACGAGATGATGAGCACCGCCAGCCAGTAGAAGATCTTCCCGAGCACGGCTGAGACCGGCGCACCTTACACTTGCCCGGGAGATGGAGGCGAGCCACGAGCGACGGATCGTGGCCTCGAGCTACCCGGTGGCCCCAACTCGCGACGATTGCGCCCTCGATCCGGTAGCTCGCCGCGGGTGATTGTGGATCACGTAGGCCGTACGCTCGGACAGCACGAAGGTCATCCGGACGTATCGATCATCATCGTCACGTTCAATGCCCGAGACGAAGTCCTGGCCTGCGTGCTGACGAACGGACGCTCGTAAGGTGTTGAGCCAGGATCGCTTCCCGGGCATTGAACGTGACGACGACGGACCGAACATCCGGATCACCTTGGGCCTGCCCTGGCTCACGGCCGACCGTTATCCACAATCACCCGCGGCGAGCTACCGGATCGAGGGCGCAATCGTCGCGAGTTGGGGCCACCGGGTACTCCAGAGGCTGACGATCCGTCGCTCGTGGCTCGCCTCCATCTCCCGGGCAAGTGTAAGGTGCGCCGGTCTCAGCCGTGCTCGGGAAGATCCTCTACTGGCTGGC
>CAWEHQ010000011.1:0-44463 GCA_963808955.1 uncultured Thermoleophilaceae bacterium
CTTCCTGACCGCGGTGCTCGTGACCTGGGTCATGTTCGAGGCGCTGTCGCTACTCACCGCCCCGTAGGTCACTAGGTCTTCCCGGCCGTCCAGGCCGGGGGGCGCCCGCGGCTACTCCACCGACTGACCCGGTCCAGCGCGTCGTCGACGTCGGCGGGAGTCGCGGACGGGCCCTCGCGATCCGCCTGGATCTCGACGTAGACCTCCTTGCGGAAGACCGGGACGGACTTGGGGGCGTCGATACCGAGGCGCACCTTCTCGCCGCTGATGGCGAGGACGGACACCTCGATCTCATCACCGATCATGATGCTCTGGTTTGACTTCCTCGTCAGAACGAGCATTACACGGCGCCTCTGGCGGCGGTGTATCAAGCCGGAACGCGGAATTTCGAGCGCCCCGGGGTTGGTAATGTTGCGCCGCTCGTGGCCCGGAGATCGCTGAAACCGCAGCTCAATCAGATTCGAACGTGGGTGCGGGAAGGGCGAACGAACGCCTGGATCGCCCACCAGCTCGAGGTCGCGCCGAAGGACATCGAGACCTTCACCCGCGAGCACGGCCTCGCCCCGGAGGATGGGTCCGGCGACGGGGGTGGCGGGGGCGCCGCGCTCGACGAGGAGCGCGATATGCGGGCCGAGGACGACGCCCTGGTCGCCGCGGAGCTGGACGCGATGGACGAGCAGGCCGCCGCCGCCCCCGAGGAGCCCGACGAGGCGGAGGACGGCGACGAGGAGGGCGACGACGAGGACGAGCGCAGGCCCCGGCGCCGCGGCAGGCGCGGTGGGCGCAGGCGCCGTACCCGCGGCAGCCGGCCGCTCGAGGGCACGTTCGACCACGGCGAGGAGGGCTACGGCCTGTGGCTCGACCCAGCGATCCAGGACGACGCCGTGTACGCGGAGCATTGGGCGGGGCATCGCCCGGTGACCGTGGCGATCGAGGCCGATCGGATCGTGATCCGCCGGCGCGGCGACGAGGGCGGCGACGAGTCCTCGAGCGAGTCCGACGACGACTGAGCGTTGAGGCGCCGCGGCACCACGCTCGCGGAGCCCGATGTCGAGTCTCCCCCTATTGCGGGGTTTAGGTGCGACTCGACCTGATGGAGGGCGCTACACCCGCTCCGACCGCCGGTGCTGGCGGCCGCCGCCGAAGTTGATGGCCTCGCGCGCGTACCGCCCGAAGGTCGCGTCCACGACCCACGCGGCGTCCGAACCGGCGCCCCTGGCCTGGGCGAGGTCGCCGGCCCAGTCCACGCCACCCCCGTAGAGCGACGCCAGCTCCTCGACCGTGAACGACGATCCGAGCCGGCGCCTCAGCTCGGTCAGCACCGTGTCCACCGCGCCCTCCAGGCGCGCCCGAGTGCCGGCTTGTGCGTCGCGTATCCGGTGCTCGCCCTCCTCCCACTGGAAGAGCGCGTTCTCGACCGCGTAGGGGTACTGCCCGGCGTCGTCCCCGGCAGGGGCTGGCACCCGGCCCAAGGTACCAGGCCGGGATCGCGCTCCGGATCAGTCCTCGGGAAGGCCGTGCACGACGATCGCCTGCTCACCCGCGCGCACCATCCCGAGGCGGCGCGCCTCGCGCTCGATCGCCTGCGGCCCGCTCAGGCCGTCGATCCGCTCACGCAGCTCCTGGCGCTCCGACTGAAGCTGCTCGAGCTCCGCCTGCTGATGCGCCGAGGTCTGCCGCTGCTCGATCCAGTGCTTGACCGGCGGGATGTAGAGGAGCACGATCACCCCGAGAACGAGGAGCAGCGCCGCGCGCCCGACTCGGTCCCAGCGGATCCCGCCCGAGCGCCGGCGAGGCGCGAGCGTGGACCTGGACCGGGCGGTGGTCACGCGGGAGCGGCGGGAGCTGGTGGCTGCTCGCGCGGCGGAGGCCATCTCATCGCTTTCGCCGCGCAGCCACCGCATCCTTTTCGCATCGGACTTCGTTACACGCGGTTGACGGCGGTTGCGCCGATGTGCCCCTCGCCGACGTGTGTCGAGTTATGCACCACATACATGCATAAGTCGCCACGCGTCGCAGCCACCGAGGTCGGTGACCGTTCGAACGTCACGAGAGCGCTACTTGGGCGACGGCAGGGCGCGCGCGGACGAAGGGACCAGCCGCTACGCGAAGGCGGCTCGGCCCGGATACCGGGCGTCCGCTCCGAGCTCCTCCTCGATCCTGAGCAGCTGGTTGTACTTCGCCACGCGGTCCGACCGCGACGGCGCGCCGGTCTTGATCTGGCCGCAGCCCGTGGCCACCGCGAGGTCGGCGATCGTCGTGTCCTCGGTCTCGCCCGAGCGATGCGAGAGGATCGCGGTGTAGCCGGCCTCGCGCGCCATGCGGACCGCCGCGAGCGCCTCGGTCAAGGTGCCGATCTGGTTGACCTTGACCAGGATCGAGTTCGCCGCGCCCAGCTCGATGCCGCGCTCGAGCCGCTCGGTGTTGGTCACGAAGAGGTCATCGCCGACCAGCTGCACGGAGTCGCCGATTCGCTCGGTGAGCCTCCTCCACCCGTCCCAGTCCTCCTCGTCCATGCCGTCCTCGATCGAGACGATCGGGTAGCGCGCGGCGAGGTCGACCCAGTAGTCGGCGAGCTCCTCCGAACCGAGGGACCGCCCCTCGTGCTCGAGGTCGTAGCGGCCGTCGTCGTACAGCTCGCTGGTGGCAGGGTCGAGAGCGATCGTCACGTCCTCGCCGGGGCGGTAGCCGGCGGCCTCGACCCCCGCCACGAGTACCTCGAGCGCCGCCTCGTTCGAGTCGAGATCGGGCGCGAACCCGCCCTCGTCGCCCACGCCGGTCCCGAGCCCGCGTTCGGCCAGCGTTCGCTTGAGCGCATGGAAGACCTCCGCGCCGGTCCGCACCGCGTCCGAGAACGTGGGCGCGCCGGAGGGGACGACCATGAACTCCTGGAAGTCGACCCGGTTGTCCGCGTGCGCGCCGCCGTTCAGCACGTTCATCATCGGGACAGGGAGAAGGTTCGCGCGCTCGCCGCCGAGGTGGCGCCACAGCGGCATGCCGCGCTCGGCCGCGCACGCCTTGGCCGCCGCCAGCGACACGCCGAGGATCGCGTTCGCGCCGAGGCGGCCCTTGCCCGGGGTGCCGTCGAGCTCGACCATCGCCCGGTCGAGCCCCTCCTGGTCCGCGGCGTCGCGACCTCTCACCGCGGCCGCGAGCTCGCCGTCCACGTTCTCGACGGCCCGCAAGACTCCCTTGCCCCCGAACGCCTCGCCGCCGTCGCGTAGCTCCACCGCCTCGAACTCCCCGGTGGAGGCGCCGGAGGGCACCGCGGCGCGACCGACCACGCCCGACGTGAGCTCCGCCTCGACCTCGATGGTGGGGTTGCCGCGGCTGTCGATGATCTGCCGACCGTGGACGCGGGCGATCTCGCTCATCGCTCGCCCGCCCCCATGGCCACGCGCCGGCGGTCGGCAGCGGCGCGCAACGCCAGCTCGGCGTCGACCCCGAGCTCCCGGCTCGCCCCAACCGCGGCGTAGAGCAGCTCGCCGACGGCCTCGAAGCGGTCGTCGCGGCCCGAATCCTCACAGGACAGGCGTGCGGCGAGGTCGCGGACCGTCGCGAGCGCCGCCCTCAGGTCCGGCTGCTCCTGGCCGGCGGCCGCCGCCCTCCGCTGCAGCTTGCGCGCGTAGATGGTGGCCGGGAGGCTGGCCGGGAGATCGCCGCCCGCTCCAGTGTCGTGGCCCTCCTCCGTGCGTTTGATGGCGTCCCAGTTGCGGAGCACGGTGGCCGCATCGCTCGCCTCGACCTCGCCGAAGACGTGCGGATGCCGCCGGATCAGCTTCTGCGAGCAGTGCTCGGCCACGGCGGCGAGGTCGCCGGCGCCCCGCTCCTCGAGCAGCAGTGAGAGGAAGTGGACATGGAACAACACGTCGCCGAGCTCGTCCAGGAGCTTTGCGTCGTCGCCCGCCTGCGCAGCGTCGGCAAGCTCGTAGGCCTCCTCGACGGTGTGGGGGACGATCGACCGCTCGTCCTGCTCGCGGTCCCAGGGGCACTCGCGCCGTAGCCGGCGCGTGAGATCGTCGAGCCGCCCGACTGCCTCCGGTCCGGCTACGTCTACCCCCCGCCCTGACCCTGGCCGCCGCCACCGGGGACCGGCGCGGGCGGCACCTGCTCGGGCGCGGCCGGCGGCGCGCCGCCTGGAGCGGGCTGCGCCGGTGCGCCGCCCGGCGGGGCCACCGGCGTGCCCGGCTCAGGCGCCTCCTCCGGGCTGGGCCCGTTCTCGCACCCGACGATCACGAACTCCTCGGCGCAGATGGTCTCCCCGCGGACCTCGTCTTCGAACTGCTGCTGGAAGGCCGTCAGCGCCTCCTGCTCCTGCTCGGTCGCAAGGATCTGCTGGATCGCCTCACGCGACTCCTCGAGCGTCTGAGTCTTCGCGGGCTGGACCTTCGTGACCTCGAACACGTACCAACCGAGCTCGGTCTCGATGGGACCGACCAGCTCGCCCCGCTCGGCCGAGAACACGGCCTCGTCGAACTCGCTCTCCTCGGCCCCCTCCTGCACGGTGAGCTTGCCGCCACGGTCCTGCGAGGCGGGGTCGATCGAGAATTCCTCGGCGACGTCGGCGAAGTCGTCGCCGTTCTCGATCGCCGCTCGGGCCCGGTCGGCCTCCTCCTCCGACTCGGTGACGACCACCTCCACGTCGCGCTGCTCCGGCTGGCCGATCGGAGGCTCCTCCTTGTTCTCCTCGTAGTAGGCCTCGATCTCCTCGTCGGTGACGTCGCCCTCCTCCGCGATCACGTCGTCGCGGATCTTGTCGATGAGAAGGTCGATGCGTACGCGGAACAGGAGATCCTCCTCGGTCATGCCGGAGGTCTCGAGGAACTGCTGGTACTGCTCCTCGCTCGGGAACGACTGCCGCGTCAGGTCGTCGAACTGGCTCTGGACCTCCTCGTCGCTGAGGCTGATGCCGCGCTCCTCGGCCTCCTGCTGAACCGACTCGGCCTGGATCAGGAACTGCATCACCTGCTCCTTGAGCAGGTCGTACTCCTGCTCGCACTGCTGGAGCAGCTCGTCGGAGGAAGGCGGCTCGGGGGCGTTCTGCCCGCCAAGGCCGGCGACCTGCTCCTCCTTGGCGGCCACGCAGTCCGTGAAGTCGGGCGGTGTCGGCACCACGACGTCCTCGGCGCCGCCCGGGGCAAGCGCCGACTGCTGGGTCCGCGCGGCGGCCTCCAGCCAGTGGTCGAACTCGGACTTCTCGATCTGCGTGTCGCCGACCCGGGCGACCGCGTCCGGGGCGACGTCGTCGCCACACGCCGTCAGCGCCACCGCGGCGAGTGCCGTGGCCGGGAGCGCAAGTACGCGCGGCCGGCTGGCCGCGCGGAGAGCGGTTGCGATGAGCTGCGACACGTTAAAGGCGTGTTTGTAGCCGCGCTGGCTGAAGCGTTCGTAAAGCCATCACGGACCGGACGACCGCAATCCTCCGGACCGGCCACGCCTCCCGCGGGCCCGCGAAAGGCTAGCTGAGCGGCCCTGGCGCGGTCGCATTCTTGAGTATCGCCTCGGCCGCCGCGACCACGCCCGCGAGTTGCGCCGACGGCTCGCCCGGCACCCTCACGTTCACCGTGCTCCGCCCCGAGTCGAAGCTCGCCTCGGGCAGCTCCTCGCGCAGCGCGGCCGCTGCCTCCGGGGAGAGCTCGATCGGCGACACCGCCAGGCGGTCGCCGCGGAACGACACCGCCCGCGCCCCGGCTCGTCCGAGCTTGATGCGCGCGTCCTGGAGGCGGATCAGGTCCTCGAGCGGTGTCGGGATCGGCCCGAAGCGATCCTCCAGCTCCTCGCGCAGCACGATCAGATCGGCGACCTCGCGAGCGCCCGCGACGCGGCGGTGGATCTCGATCTTCGCCGCCTCGTAGGCGACGTACTCGGCGGGCACGTAGGCGTCGACGGCCACGTCCATCCGCACCGGCTCCGGCGCCTCGTCGGCCGCGGTGCCGGAGAGCGACGACACGGCCTCGTCGAGCATGCCGACGTAGAGCTCGAAGCCGACCGCGGCCACGTGACCGGACTGCTCCTCCCCAAGGAGGTTCCCGGCGCCGCGGAGCTCGAGGTCGCGCATGGCGATCCTGAACCCGGAGCCGAGCTCCGTGTAGTCGGACAGCGTCGCCAGGCGCTGCGCGGCGTCCTCGGTCAGCGCGCCCGCCGACGGGTACAGGAGGTAGGCGTGCGCGCGCTCGCGCGCGCGACCAACCCGGCCGCGGATCTGGTAGAGCTGCGCCAGCCCCATCCGGTCGGCGCGCTCGACGATCAGCGTGTTGGCGTTCGGGATGTCGAGCCCCGCCTCCACGATCGTCGTGCACACCAGGACATCGCAGGCACCACGGATGAAGTCGAGCATGACCTGCTCGAGGCGACGCTCCTCCAGCTGCCCGTGGGCCACCACCACGCGCGCCTCCGGGCTGATCGCGCGGACTCGCTCCGCGGTCTCCTCGATCGTCTCCACGCGGTCGTGGATGAAGAACACCTGCCCGCCGCGCTCCCGCTCGCGTGCGATCGCCTGGCGGACCAGCTCCTCGTCGTACTCGCCGACATAGGTGCGCACGGGCCGGCGGCCCTCGGGCGGCGTCTCGATCACCGCGATGTCGCGGAGCCCGGCGAGCGACATCTGGAGCGTCCGGGGGATCGGGGTCGCCGACATCGAGAGCACGTCCACCCGCAGCCTGAGCTGTCGGAGCAGCTCCTTCTGCTTCACGCCGAAGCGCTGCTCCTCGTCGACGATCAGGAGGCCGAGGTCCTTGGGGCGCACGTCGCGCGAAAGCAGCCGGTGGGTGCCGATCAGGATGTCAACGCGGCCCTCGGCGAACGCGTCGACCACCACGCGTGCCGCTGACTGCGAGCGGAAGCGGGACACCACGTCGATCTCGAACGGGTAGTCGCGCAGCCGCTCGCTGAAGGTGCCGAAGTGCTGCTGGGCGAGCACCGTCGTGGGCGCCAGGAACATCACCTGCTTGCCGTCGGAGGCCGCCTTGAACGCCGCCCGCAACGCCACCTCCGTCTTCCCGTAGCCGACGTCGCCGCAGATCAGGCGGTCCATCGGACGCGCCTCCTCCATGTCGGCCTTGACCTGCTCGATCGCCTCGAGCTGATCCGGCGTCTCCCGGTACGGGAAGGCGGCCTCGAAGTCCGCCAGCCACTCGGAGTCGGTAGGGAAGGCGTGGCCGGCGCGGCGACGGCGCTCTGCGTAGAGGTTGATGAGCTCGCCCGCGAGCGCCTGGGCGGCGCGCCGCGCACGGAGCTTCATCTGCTCCCATGCCTTCCCGCCGAGCTTCGACAGCGGCGGGTCGCCGGCCTCGGCGCCCACGTAGCGGCTGATCTTGTGGAGCTGGTCCGAGGGCACGAACACCCGATCCCCGTCGCGGTACTCGAGCTCCAGGTAGTCGCGCGTGATTCCGCCCACGGACCTCGTCTGGAATCCCGCGAAGCGAGCGATGCCGTGGTCCTCGTGCACCACCGCGTCGCCGGCGCGGAGATCGGTGAACGAGGCAATCGCGCCGCGACCCGCCCCTGGCCCTGGGCGGCGCTCGGCTCGCCGGCGGCGAAGCAGCCGGTGGTCCGGCAGCACGGCGAGCTTCAGCCCCGGTGCCAGAAATCCCTCCCGGAGGCTCGCGGCGGCGAACACAACCCCCGGCTCCGGAGGCGCGCCGTGGCCGTCGAGGAACGCCGCGTCGACCCGCTCGAGGTTGTATCGCGCGCGCTCGGCCTCTCCTCGGCGCGCCCACGCCACCACGGTCCGGTAGCCCGAACGGACCAGCTTCTCGAGCTCCGGCTCGGCCTCTCGAAGCGACCTCGCCGAGGTGTCGGCGCCCTGGGCCCGGAACGCATGCGGCTGGTCGCCCGAGATGCTCGACAGCCGCAGGCATGCCCGGGCTTCCAGAGCGTCGTTCACGTGGGCGGGCGACACGTAGAGGTGATGGGCCTGCGAGTCATGGAAGCTGGTGGTCACGTCCTCCCAGTGGTCTGCAAGCCCCGACGTCACGTCCTCCTCGGCCGCGACCGCCACGAGCACGTCGGCGGGCAGAAGGGAGAACAGGTCCTGGAAGCGGTCAACCGGGAGGAGCTCGGCGATGTCCGGCCGCTCCGCCTCGTCATCAGGTCGCGGCGATCTCCGCGAGCTCCCGGTGCTCGGGCGCGAGCTCCGCTGCGGGAGCGAGCTCCACGCGCTCGACCTCCTCGAGCGAGCGCTGGGTGAACGTGGAGAAGAACGTCAGGCGCTCGATCTCGACGTCGAACAGCTCGCAGCGCACCGCTCGATCCTCGGTGGCGGGATACACGTCCAGGATGTCGCCGCGCAGCGCGAACTGGCCGCGCTCCTCGACCTGGTCCACGCGCTCGTAGCCGCTCGCGACCAGGTGCTCGGCGGTCTCCTCGAGATCGAGGAGCTCACCGCGCTCGAGCGCGAAGCCGCGCGGGCGCAACGACGGGTCGGGCACCTTCTCCGCAAGCGCCGGCGCGGACGCGACGACCACTGGCGCGCCCTCGGACGGCCGGTCCCGGGCGAGGAGGGAGTCAAGTGCCGCCACCCGGAGCCCCACCAGGTGGGGAGGTGGCGCGAGGTGCGATTCGTAGCGAACCCCGCGCGCGGGGTAGAAGCGAACCCGGCGCGGCGCCAGGAACGCCCGGAGGTCGGCGGCGAGGTCGCGTGCGCCGCGGTCGTCGCCCGTGACCACCAGCGCCGGGCGCTCCGGGTCATCGTCCAGAAGCGCCGCGAGCAGGTATGGCTTCAGGCTCCGCGAGACGAACGCGCGCTGCGACTCGCCGCCGTCACGCGTGGCGGCGGCGAGGCGGGCGACGGCGTCGTCCTCCCGGGCATATGTCAGGACCTGGCGAAGGGACATGGCACGACGAAAGGCCGCGCACGGTGCGCGCGGCGACCCTCTCGATCGATTCTAGGACGAGCCTCGCCGCTCGCTCAGGCCGCCTCGGCGAGCGTGTCGAGCTCGGAGGGGTCCAGGTCGATGCTCGCGGCCGCCACGTTCTCCTCGACGTGCTCAACCGAGGACGTGCCGGCGATCGGCAGCATCGCGGGCGACCGCGCCAGGAGCCAGGCCAGCGCGATCTGTACCGGCGACGCCCCGTGACTCCGCGCCACTCGGTCGACTGCGTCCCTCCCGTCCGCTGCGTCGCCCGCGCCGAGCGGGAACCAGGGGATGAACGCGAGGCCCTCGCGCTCGCACATGTCGAGAACGTCCTCCTGCCGGCGGTCGAGCACGCTGTATCGGTTCTGGACCGACACGATCTCCACGATTCCGCGCGCCTCCTGGAGCTGCGAGGCGTCGACGTTCGACAGGCCGACGTGGCGGACCTTCCCCTCCTCGCGCAGCTCGGCGAGGGTGCCCACCGACTCGGCGAGCGGAACCTCGGGATCGATTCGGTGCAGCTGGTACACGTCGATGCGATCGACGCGCAGGCGCCGGAGGCTGCCCTCGCAGGCCTGCCTCAGGTGCTCGGGACGGCCGTTCGCGCGCCAGTCTCGCGGCCCACCGCGGACGAGGCCGCCCTTGGTGGCGATCACGAGATCGTCCGGATATGGAGCCAGCGCCTCGCCGATTAGCCGCTCGGAGACCTCCGGGCCGTACGAGTCGGCGGTGTCGATGAAGTTGACGCCCAGCTCGACCGCCCGACGCAGCACCGCTTGGGCGCCGTCGACGTCCGCGGGCTCGCCCCAGATGCCGTCGCCCGTGATCCGCATCGCGCCGTATCCCATGCGACGCACGGTGAGGTCGCCGCCCAGCGTGAGCTCGCCGGCAGCGGCGGCCGGCGGTGAGTCTTGCTCGTGAGAGGTCATGCCCATCTGCTACCCAGGGGCCGGGGAAGCAACCATCAGTCGGCCGACCGGACGAGCTCCTCGAGCGCGTCGGCCGCTCGCTCGACGAGCGCCGCGACCTCGTCCGCGGGCTCCGCGAAGCGGCCCAGCACGTGCGCGGAGACGATCTCGGGGTCCGTGGTGTCGGGACGACCGACCCCCACCCGCACCCGGTGGAAGTCGGGGCTCCCGAGCTCGCCAGCCAGCGACTTCAGCCCGTTGTGCCCGGCCAGGCCGCCACCGAGGCGCACCTTCACCTCCCCGAACGGAAGGTCGATCTCGTCGTGCACGGCCACCACCCGGTCGAGGGACACGCCGGTCGCGCCGCGTGCAGGACCCGCCGACCGACCGGCCTCGTTCATGTAGGTCTGCGGGAGCAGGACGCCGACGCGCGCGCCCCCGGGGCCGGCGCGTCCGGCGGTGTACACGCCGGCGTAGCGCTTGCGCCCACGACCCAGGCCCCACCGGCGCGCGGCCAGGTTCGCGACCTCGAAACCGATGTTGTGCCTCGTGCCGGCGTACCGGCTACCGGGATTGCCGAGGCCGATCACGAGCCAATCGACCGGGGTCTCCCCTCGTCCTCGGCCGCCACCCCCACGGCGGCGACGGAAGAGGCTCGGACTCAGGACTCTTCGCCGGACTCGGCGGCGCCCTCGGCGCCCGCTTCGCCCTCGCCCTCGCCCTCGGCGGGCGCCTCACCCTCGGCGGCCTCGGCCTCCTCCTCCTCGCCGACGAGCTCGGTTTCCTCCTCGACCTCGGGCTCCTCACCGATCTCGGAGGGCGGGGTGATGGTCGCGATGATCGTCTCCTCGAGGTCGTCGAGGAGCGTGAGGCCGCGCGGAACGCTCACCTCCGACAGATGCATGGTCCCGGCGATCTCCATGCTCGAGACGTCGACCGGGATGCGGTCCGGGATGTCGGTTGGCAGCGCCTCGATGTTCAGCTCTCGGGTCACGTGCTCGAGCACGCCCCCCTCCTTGACCCCGGGGGCGTCGTCCACACCCTCGAGCTCGACGTGGACGGTCGACTGGATCTTCTCGTCGAGCCGGACCTGGAGCAGGTCGATGTGCGTCACCTCGCCGCGGACGGGATGGAACTGCTGGTCCTTGACGATCACGGGGCGCGCCTTGCCCCTACCGACCTGGACATCGAGGACGGCCGAGCCGTCCTGGAGCGCGAGCCGCAGGTCGCGGACGCCGACCTGGAAGGCCACCGAGTCGGTCCCGTCGCCTCCGTAGATCACGCCCGGCACGAAGCCGTCCCGGCGCAGCCTGCGGGTCGCGCGGGAGCCGCGCTCGTCGCGCTTCTCGACGGTCAGCGAGGGTCGTTCTGCCGTGGCCATGACGCGGCGAGTCTAGATGACCGCCGGGGCTAACCTGCGGTCTCGTGGCCACCCTCGCAACGTCCCACCGAACGGCGGTCGAGATCGCCGTCATGCTGCGTCATCGGTCGTGGCAATGGCGCTGCCATTGCACCCTCCTCTGCTTCCTTGCCTGTCGCGCCTGCGTCTCCCGTTTCGGGCGCGACGTCACGAGAGCGGCCACTAGGTGGCCGAAGAGCGGGAGAGCGACTCGGGCGACGCGATCCCCGAGGGCAGGGTCCGGCGGACCGCGCGGGTGACGAGCGTGGTGGGAAGCCAGGGCGCCCGCTACGCGCGCACCCGGGCAGCGAACGTCGCACGGTCGCGCGAGCGCGGTACAGAGGCGCTCGACCGGCGGCACCTCGAAGCGGCGGAGCGAATGGTCGACACGCTCGGGTCGATGAAGGGCGCCGCGATGAAGGTCGGGCAGCTCGCCTCCTTCATCGACACCGACTTCCTCCCGGACGAGTACCGCGAGCTCTACCAGGAGAAGCTCTCGAAGCTGCGCACCTCGGCGCCACCGATGTCGTGGAAGCGGGTCCACGGCGTCCTCGAGGAGGAGTGGGAGGAGCCCGTCGAGTCGTTGTTCGAGGGCTTCGAGCACGAGGCCGCGGCGGCGGCGTCGATCGGCCAGGTCCACCGCGCCACCCTCCCGGACGGCCGGGCGGTCGCGGTGAAGATCCAGTACCCGGGCGTGGCGCAGGCGCTGCGGGCTGACCTGCAGAACGCCGGGATGATCCTGCGGATGGCGCGCGCGATCGCGCCCGGGCTCGACGCCAAGGCGGCAGCCGAGGAGCTGAAGGAGCGCGTCCTCGAGGAGCTCGACTACGAGTACGAGGCCCAGAACCAGCGCACTTTCGCCCGCGCGTACCGCGGCCACCCGTTCATCGTCGTGCCGGACGTGGTCACCCGCCTGTCCACCACCCGCGTGCTGGTCTCGGAGTGGGTCGAGGGCATGCCGTTCGACGAGGTGAGAGGGCTGTCGCAGGCCGACCGCGACCGATTCGGCGAGATCGTCTATCGGTTCTGCTTCGGCTCGATCTATCACCTGCAGCACTTCAACGCCGACGCCCATCCAGGCAACTACCTCTGGATGGACGACGGTCGCGTAGCGTTCCTCGACTTCGGGATGACGAAGCAGCTCGACTCCGAGCAGATCGAGCTGGAGATCGCCGCGATCGAGGCCGTCCTCGAGGACGATCCCGAGAGCCTCCGGGTGGCGCTCGGGGAGCTCGGCTTCCTGCGCAATCCGAAGCGGTTCGATGCCGAGCGCCTGATGCAGCACGTCCGCGAGGTGGGCGGCTGGTACCTCGACGATCGCGTGGTCACGATCGACTCGGAGCTGGTCATGCGCGCCATCGCCGCCGTGTCCGACCCGCGTTCGGGATTCTTCGACCTGATGCGGCGGGAGAACATCCCGGCCAACGAGCTGATGGGCCGGCGCATGGAGTCCGGGGTGCTCGCGGTGCTCGGCCAGCTGCGCGCCACCGGCAACTGGAACCGCATCGGGCGCGAGTGGTGGTTCGGCGACGAGCCGACCACCGAGCTCGGGCGCGTCGAGTGGGAGTACTTCGAGTCGAGGGGCGAGCGGCGGGTGAGGAAGTTCGCGGCGCGAACGCGCTGAGCTCTGACACTTGCTGAGTTAAGGGCGCTATAGCACCCTTAACTCAGCAGACGCCGCGTGAGGCGCTTGACGGGGTCCGCGTAGTGGCGAGGATGGCAACATGCCGGTGCGGCGGCGCTACGAGGATGCAACTCCGGCGATCCCGCCGGCGCCTCCGCTCTCGCGCGCAGAGCGGCACCTGCGGATCGCGCTCCTCGCCGGCGCCATGCTGTTCGCGGTGGAGGCGGCGATCTACGTTCCGGAGGTGTTCGGTGGGCCGCCCGACACGCGGCCGTTCGCGATCAACTCCGTGGCGAAGGACGTGCTGTTCGCAGCGCTCACGGCGCTCGCGGCGGTCAACCTGCGCAGGCTGTCGCGGTTGATCGGCCTGGTGATCCTCGGCCATGTGGTGATCCTGATCCTCCTCGGCGCCTCGCTGATCTCCGGGGACGCAGACTCCGCGTTCCCGCCGCCGCGGTGGCTGGCCGACATCGTGCCGATCAGCGAGATCGACCCCGACGTGCGGCTGCTGGTGTGGCTTATCTCGTGCGCGGTAGCGACCGCCGTCCTGGTGTGGCTCTACCGACGTGCGCTCAGGGTCCGCTACGACCTCCGCTATCTATGGGCGATCGAGCACGAGACCGTGGCCGCCCTCGCGGATGCCGCGTTCACGGATCCCGTCGTGCCGCCGGTGGAGGTCGCGACCGCCGTGGACCACTACTGGGCCAGCCTCGACATCGGCTACAAGGGCCGGCTCCGTTTCGCGCTCTGGATCGTGGGCTTCGCGCCGCTCTTCCACCGCAAGCCGCCGCTGCCGCTGATGGAACGCGGCCGGCGCGAGGCGTTCATCCGGCAGCACCTCCTCCTGGACGTGTCGACGCGCCGGCTGAACGGGCGGATCCGAACGATGGTGCAGTCGTCGATCCGCTTCGCGCTTCAGATGGTCTACTCCCGCTACTACAACGACGAGCGCAGCCACGCGGCGGCGGGCTACGAGCGCTTCAGCAAGCGGCCCGGCTACCCCGGCGACCCGCCCAAGCACAGGCCGCTTCGCACGATCCCCGCCGCGGAGGTGGGAAGGCGCTGGCGCGACGAGGACGTTGTCGTGGTCGGAAGCGGTGCCGGCGGAGCCGTGGTCGCCCGCGAGCTCGCCCGGCGTGGGCGCCGCGTCCTGATCGTGGAGCGCGGGCCGCACGTCGAGCGGTCCGAGTTCGTCGAGGACGAGGCCCTGATGTACTCGCGGCTCTACTCGGACGGGGCGCTTCAGACCTCGCGCGACTTCACCTTCCAGGTCCTGCAGGGAATGTGCGTCGGCGGGACCACCGTGGTCAACAACGCGGTGAGCTTCCGCATGCCGGACGATGTGCTTGCCCGCTGGAACGCCGAGTTCGGCGCCGGCCTCCCGCCCGATGCGATGGCGCAGTCGTTCGCGGCCGTCGAGGAGCTGGTGCGCGTCCAGCCGCAGGAGGGTCGGGTCGCGAACCCGGTCAAGGAGCGGATCAATCGTGGCAAGTCGGGTCCGCTCGTGCCCGTGTCGGCGAATATTGAAGACTGCTACGGCTGCGGGTACTGCAACATCGGCTGCCGCTTCGGCAAGAAGCTGTCGATGCTCGACGGCGTCCTGCCGAAGACGCAGGCATGGGCCGACGCCGAGCGGCGCTCGCGCCCGGGGTTCCGGGGCGGCCTCGAAGTGCTGCCCGACTGCCGGGTGACCGAGATCCTGAGCCACGGCAATCGGGCCACCGGCGTGCGCTGCACCCTGGACCTGCCCGACGGCGAGCGGGAGGAGATCGAGATCTCCGCCGCGACGGTCGTAGTGGCAGCCGGTGCGATTCACTCGAGCCGCCTTCTCATGAGCAGCGGCATCGGCGGGGCGGCGGTGGGCGCCGGCCTGTGCGCCAACCTCGGCTCCCACATGACCGCCGACTTCGGCGACGAGGGCCCGCCGCTGCGCGCGTTTGCCGGCCTACAGATGTCGGACTACGTCGAGGGGGACGAGGCGCGCGACCATGTGATCGAGACCTGGTTCAACCCGGTGATGTCGCAGGCGCTCGTGATGCCGGGCTGGCTCGGAGAGCACCAGCGCAACATGGAGCGCTACGACCGGCTGGGATCGCTGGGGGTGCTGGTCGAGAGCGAGCGGAACGGCAACCACGTGCTGCGGCGGCGGGAGCTGTTCAGCGGCTCGGAGATCGCGTTCACGCCGTCGGAGCGCGACCTGCGGCGCCTCCTCCGCGGCCTTCGCGAGGCAGGCGAGCTGCTGCTGGAGGCCGGCGCAAAGCATGTGATGCCGGCCACCTTCCGCTACGAGGAGCTCCGCTCCACTGCGGACCTGTCGCGGCTCGACTACGGCGACCTCGTCAAGGACGCGAGCGACATCTCTGTGAATACCGGGCATCCGCAGGGTGGAAACGCGATGAGCCGCGACCGGGCACGCGGCGTGGTCGATGAGCGCTTCCGCGTCCACGGCTGGGAGAACCTCTACGTTTGCGACGCGAGCGTCTTCCCCACCGCGGTGAGGGTCAACCCTCAGCTCACAGTCATGGCGCTGGCGCAGCGGGCGGGGTCGGAGTGCATCGCCTGAGTCACCCGCCGCAACCGGCCCACAACTGACCGATGCAAGCCGAGACCCACTACGCGCACAGCGGCGACGTGCACATCGCCTACCAGGTCTTCGGCGACGCGCCGCTCGACCTCGTGATCGTTCCCACGTGGATATCCCAGGTGGAACACCTGTGGGAGGAGCCACGGGTGGTCGACTTCCTCGAGCGCTTGTCCCTGTTTGCTCGGGTGATCCTGTTCGACCGGCGCGGGTCGGGGCTGTCCGAGCGGGCGGTGAGCGCACCCACCCTCGAGGGGCAGATGGACGACGTCCTCGCGGTGATGGAGGCGGCCGGCTCGCGGCGAGCGGCGCTGCTCGCCCAGCTCGAGGGTGGCCCGATGGCGCTCATGTTCGCCGCCACCCACCGTGAGCGGACGTCCTCGGTGGTGCTGTTCTCGTCGTGGGCGCGGCTGACGCGCGCACCCGGGTACGACTGTGGGAACTCGCTGCAGGAGCGCGAACAGCTGATCGGCGGGATGCTCCACGGCTGGGGCTCGGGGCATCGCGGGCCGCTCCTGGTGCCCTCGCTCGCGAAGGACCGGAAATTCGCGGCCTGGTACGGGCGGCTCGAGCGGCTGGCGGCAGACCCGGGCGCGGCGAACGCGATCATGCACCTGATCGGGAGGTACGACGTGCGCGACGTCCTTCCCACGGTCGGGGCGCCCACGCTCGTGATGAACCGGCGCGACGACGCGCTGATCGAGCGCTGCCACTCGCTCTACCTCGCCGAGCACATCAAAGGAGCGAAGCATCTGGAGCTGCCCGGGGAGGACACGCTGCTGCCGTTCGGCGACATCGGCCCGGTGGTGGAGGAGATCGAGGAGTTCCTCACCGGCACGCGTCACATCCGGCCATCGGGGCGGGTGCTCGCCACCGTCCTCTTCACCGACATCGTCGGGTCCACCCAGCTCGCCGCGGAGGTGGGCGACCGCCGCTGGCGCGGGCTGCTCGACCGGCACTCCCTGGTGGCGGGCCAGGCGCTCGATCGCTTCAACGGGCAGCAGATCAAGTCGACCGGCGACGGCCTGCTCGCCACGTTCGACGGTCCCGCCCGGGCGATCAGGTGCGCGCAGCGCATGACCGGCGAGCTCGAGCGCGACGGCATCCCGCTGCGGGTGGGCCTCCACACCGGCGAGATCGAACTCGTGGGCGACGATGTGGCCGGGCTGGCGGTGCACATCGGCGCCCGGGTCTGCGAGGCGGCAGGCGCCGGCGAGGTGCTCGCGTCGAGCACGGTGCGCGACCTGGTGGTCGGGTCAGAGATCCGGTTCGCCGATCGCGGCACGCACGAGCTCCGCGGCGTGCCGTACGAGTGGCGTCTCTACGAGGTGCTGGGGGACGGGCAGTAAGGGCTCCCTTGCGGGATGCCCATTCGTGCCTATGCTGGTTAATACCTGTTCCCGAAGTGAGGCAAGCCGATGCTTCCGCGCCGCCACATCTCTGTCCCATCGTCCGTCCGTCTTTGCGTGGTCGCAATCTGCGCTGTTGTGGCCGTTCTTGCCCTGAGCGCCCCCGCCGGCGCTACAGGAACCGAACGGTTGACGAAGACGATCGCGGCCGAAGCCGGGGCTGACAACAATGTCACGGTCGCGGGTCAGTTCTTGTCGAAGCCGAGGGCGAGGCGCGCAACGCGAGCGTACGCGCGCCGAGTCCACGAAGAGGCGAACTGGACCACGTACTACGGGGCCGGGTACTGCATTCGGATGAGCCGGACGCGCGTCGATTGCCTCGCGTGGGTCGGTAACTCGAACCGAGAGTGCTCCTGGTACGTCGCCAACAAGCTGCGGCCGGACGGGCGGGTTTATTCGAGGTTCGATGGTCAGTTCTCCTGCTACCGCTGACTTAGCGGTCGTCTCGGCCCAGTGCGGACTGTCGCGCCCCCCGCGAGCCCGCTCGCAGAGTGGGTCGGGTCAAAACAGCTGGTTCTCGCCGGCGAAGATCTCGCGACACCGAGTCGTCGGTGAAGATCCGGCGGACCGAGTCGGTGAGGATGTCCGCGCATGGTGAGCACGCGGATCAGGTCGGGCGCGCCCGTCGCGGAGCGGCACCGTGTCGGTGACGACGATGCCCGAGAGCGGCGAGCGCTCGAGCGTCTCGAAGGCGTTGCCGGAGAAGATGCCGTGGGTGGCGACCGCGTAGACCTCGCTGGGCGCCCTCGTCGAGCACGGTCTGGGCGGCGGCGGCGAGCGTGCCGCCCGTGTCGATGATGTCGTCGACGATCACCGCGACCTTGCCCTTGACGTCGCCGATCACGTAGCCGATCTCGGCGACCTGCTGGGCGGGCCGCTCCTTCTCGAGCAGGGCGTAGGGCGCGCCGACCTTCTGCGCGAACTTGCGCGTGAGCTTCACGCGGCCGGCGTCGGGCGAGATGATCACGAGGTCGGCGTCGTCGCCGAGCTGGTCCTGCACGAACTGGGTGAGGATCGGCATCGCGGTCATGTGGTCGACGGGCTTCGAGAAGAAGCCCTGCATCTGGCCGGCGTGCAGGTCCATCGTGAGCAGGCGGTCGATGCCCGCGGCCTCGAGCATCTTGGCGACCAGGCGCGCGGTGATCGGCTCGCGCGGCGCGGACTTCTTGTCCTGGCGCGAGTAGCCGTACCAGGGGCTGACGGCGATGACGCGGTGGGCGGAGGCGCCGACGGCGGCCTCGACCATCACCAGCAGCTCCATCAGCGCGTCGTTCGCCGTGAGGCCCTCTTCCTCGCTGCCGACGATGGACTGGACGATGAAGATGTCCGCGCCGCGGATCGACTCCTCGTAGCGGCAGTAGACCTCGCCGTCGGAGAAGGTCTTGAGGCCCGGCGTCGGTGAGCTCGACGCCGAGGCGGTCGGCGATCCTGCGTGGCCGAGCTCGCTGGCTGGCGCGGCCGGCGGCGACCATCAGCCGCTTGTCGTAGCCGATGCGGGAGGCTCGTCCGCAGCGTCGTGCTGCGTGTCGACGTCGACGGCTCATTCCTCGGTCCTCCTTCACTCGCTGCGCGTAGCCCTCGACGTTCTGCTGCTCGGCGCGGGCGATCCCGAGCGCGCCGTCCGGGACGTCCTCGGTGATCACCGACCCAGCGCCAGTGTACGCCCCGTCGCCGACGCGAACGGGGGCGACGAGCGAGGTGTGCACGCCGGTCTTCGCGCCCTCTCCGATCGTCGTGCGGTGCTTGTCGCGGCCGTCGTAGTTCGCGGTGATCGTGCCGGCGCCGAGGTTGGCGCCCTCGCCGACGTCGGCGTCGCCGATGTAGGAGAGGTGCGGCACCTTGGCGCCCGGCGCCGACGGTCGAGTTCTTGACCTCCACGAACGTGCCGACCTTCGCGCCGTCGCCGAGTCGGCGTCCGGGGCGGAGGTAGGCGAACGGGCCGACGCGTGGCGCCGTCGGCCGACGCGGCACTCGACGAGGTGCGACGTGGAGGACGCGTGACGCCGGTCGCCGAGCTCGAGTCGCTCGATCGTCGTGTGGGGGCCGATCGCGCAGCGCCGGCGCCGATGCTGGTCGCGCCGCGGAGGACCACGCCCGGGCCGATCTCCGTGTCCGGCGCCGATCTCGACGCCGGCGTCGACGGCGGACGGTCTCCGGCGCCCGGAAGGTGACACCGGCGCGGCGCGTGTCGCTCGATGATGCGGCGGCGGGCGAGCGCCTCGACCTCGATCAGCGCGGCGCGGTCGTTGATGCCCATCGCGCCGGCCGTGTCCGTGGTCGGGTGGGCGCCGACGGCGTGGCCGCGCTCGCGGAGGATCGGGAAGACCGCGGTGAGGTAGCGCTCGCCGCGCTCCTCGGGCACGGCGTCGAGAGCGCGTCGAGCAGGGCCTCGGCGTCGAACGCGTAGGTGCCGAGGTTGACCTCCCGGATCGCGAGCTCCTCGGGCGGGACGCCCTCGGTGGACTTGGTCTCGACGATCCGCTCGACGCGAGCCGTCGGGCGCCGCGGACCACCCGGCCGTAGCCCGGCGGGGTCGAGCTCCTCGGTGGTGAGCATCGTCGCGGCTGACGCCCGCGCGGCGCGTGCGACGCGACGAGCTCGGCGATCAGCTCGGCGGAGATCAGCGGGTGGTCGCCCGGAGAGGGTGAGCACGGTCCCGGCCGCCGTCGAGCTGCTCGCGCGCGGCGAGCGACCGCCGCGCCGGTGCCCTCGCCCTCGGCCTGCTCGACCGACTCCGACGCCGGCCGGGAGCGCCTCGGCCACGCCGTCGCCCGGCCGCGTCACGCAGACGACGCGAGCGGCGCCGGCCTCCTGCGCGGCGGCGATCACCCAGTGGAGCATCGGCCGTCCGCAGACCGGGTGGAGCACCTTCGGAAGCGCCGAGCGCATGCGCGTCCCGCGCCCGGCGGCCATGATCAGGGCGGTGGGGGCGTCGGCCACGGCGTGAGCGTACAGCGGGGGTCGACGAGGCGTTGTCGCCTCGCGGCGCGGGCGTATCCTGCGCGGACGACTCACCGTTGGGGGGTGGTCTAATGGGAAGACGCCAGGTTTTGGTCCTGGAAATGACTTGGGTTCGATTCCCTCCCCCCCAGTAGTTCCGTCCGGCTGTTCATGCGAACATGTGTTCGTGGCGCGGAACGGCCCTCGATACTCGGAGGCTGAAGCTCGGCGGGCGATCGCGATCATCGCGCTCGTACAGCGAGGCGCTTCATAAGCTCGGCATGCGGCCTGCCGGCGGGAACCACGCAACGCTGCGACGGTACGTCGAGCAGGTCTGGCACATCCCGGTCGGATCACTTCGATCCGTACGCCGCTGTCCGCGAGGCGTTGAAGCATCCGCCTCGACCACTGGGAGAAGTGCTGACCAGGAACTCGAACTACTCACGGCGCAGCCTGAAGCTCCGTCTCTATAGCTCAGGGCCTCAAACCCCGAAAGTGCGAACGATGCGGTCAGGGCGAGCTGTGGCAAGGACGTCGGCATGTCGTTGATCCTCGATCACATCAATGGCGTCGGCGAATGACAACCGGCTCGAGAACCTTCAGGTTGTCTGTCCGAACTGCGCAGCGACGCTCGATACGCACTGCGGCCGGACAACCGCCTTCCGCATCGGCGGGCGTAGATGCCTTCGATGCACGGTGGAGTTCATGCCCAAGTACTGGCGCCAGCGGTACTGCTCTCGCGCATGCGGTCAGCGATGGGATCGATCGCGGTCGTCCCCTACACGAGCTTCGTCGCCTGGAGCGACCGCCGTACGAGCAGCTGGTTCAGGAGCTTGCCCAGACGAGCTACTCAGCGGTGGGCCGAAAGTACGGCGTCTCGGACAACGCCGTTCGCAAATGGGTTCGCTTCTACAAGAACGCGACCGCGAGGGCTCGACGGATGGAGGCTGAGCCGCTCATCTAGCCCGGTCCTTCTCCTCCTTGCGCACTCGCCCCCCCTCCGCGCCGGGCTCCGTGGCCGGGCCCGCCGGGCGGGCGATTCCGAGCACGCGCATCGCCTTGAGTCCCAGGCTCAGGCGCTCGCGTCCGTCGCTTGATGAGACGTCGAGCCCGCTCAGCTCGCGAACGCGCTCGAGGCGATACCTGATCGTGTGCCGGTGCGTGTACAGCTTCTGGGCGGTGGTCGCGACGCTGCCGTCGGCGTCCAGGTAGGTCTCGAGCGTCCGGAGCAGCTCGGTCTCGTACTCGTCGTCGTACGCGACGATCGGCGCCACCGTCTCCTGGTGGAAGGTGCGGAGGTCCTGCGGGTCGTCGCTGACCGCCGAGAGCAAAAGTCGGTACGAGCCGGTCTCCTCGAACGCCAGCTGCTTCTCGCCGCGTGCCTCCGCGACGTTGGCGGCGAGAAGCGCCTCCGCGGCGCCCCGGTGCAGGTCGACCGGGTCCACGACGGGTCGGCTCCGCGTGACCGCGACCGCGAAGCCGTTCAGCGACGTCTCGACCTCGCGCATGACGGCGGCCGCCGCGCGACTACCGAGGGCCACGTCGGCACCCGGCACGAGCATCACGAAGTCGTCCTCGCCGGAGTCAGCGAGGCCCTGAATCACGGCCAGCGGCACGGCGACGCTCAGGGAATCCCGCGCCACCGCGCGCACGCCCCGCTCGGCGATCGACAGGACCCGCCGCCGCCAGTCCCCCTCCATCGGCTGCTGAGGATGGGCGCGGACGAGGATCACGGTGCCCCCATCGGCGAGGTCGCATCCCAGCTCACGCCCGCGCGCGACGATGTTGTCGCGGTCGGTCAGGGTCCGGCGAAGCAGATCCTCGAGGAAGCCGGCCACGGCCGCGTCGCTGGCGCGCTCGGGCGCACGGACGCGATCGACCTCGAGCGCGATCAGAACCGCAACGAGGCGGGTGACCGCCGGTGCCGGCCGGGCTCCGCGCGGACGCAGCCGAAGCTCGCCGACCCGCGACCCCTCGACCCGAAGGTCCAGCCGCTCGGTTCCGTCCGCGTCGGCGAGGACGTCGCGCTCGTCCGAAGGCGACGCCGTCGCCACCGCGAGGACGTTGCCCGCTGCGTCGATCACTGCAAGACCGGCGTTCAGCGCGCGGCTTCCGGCGCGCGCCACCTCGGGCAGCCCGGCCCCGGTCTCGATCGCCTCGGCGACGCCGTCTAGCGCCGGGAGCAGCCGCTCATCGGCCCTGGCCTGTGTCTTCTCCTGTTGCCCCGCCACGGGCGAAGTCTAGGCGGCCGGGTTTGGCTCCCCGCCCGGCTGCGGGCCACGGCGTCGCCGGCTGCGCCGGCCGCGACTACGCGTAGGTGTCGTAGAACCAGACCAGCGAGAAGCCGATGCTAAGCCCGATCCCGAGCAGGCTGAGCAGGATGAAGAGCGTGAGAAAGCTCGCGGCGACGCGCTCCCACGCCCGCCCGTACGAGTTCCAGGCCGGCACGAGGATGTAGACGACGTAGGCAGCCGCGACCACCCCGATGGCCATCGCGATCCCGATGTTGAGAAGAGTGAGCTCCATTCCGTCCAGCTCGGCGACCTCGAAGGCGCCAATTCCGATTGTGGCGGATCAGACCGACGGTGTCACCGACCGACGCCGTCAGGCGAGCCTCGCCACCAGCGACCCAGGAAGCGAGCTCGCCGGGCGAACGGCCGCGTCAGCATCTGGGAAGACGCCGAACACCGTTGGGCCCGACCCGGTGACCAGGGCGGCGAGCGCGCCGGCGGTTCGCAGGCTCGCGAGCGAGCCGGCGAGCTCCGGACGAAGCGACAGCGCCGCCGCTTGGAGGTCGTTGTCGAGTCCCTCGGCCAGCGCCGGCAGCGACGATCCGGCGAGCGCTCGAGCCGCCGCCGGGTCGAGTCGTGGGCGTCCGATACCGAGCCGGTCGGCCTCCGCGTAAACCTCTGCGGTTGCCAACCCTCCTCGGCTCGGGACGAGTACGAGCCACATCTCCGGAAGGTCGATCTGCTCGACCACCTCGCCCGCTCCCCGCACGAGCGCATGTCCCGGCGCGACCTGGCTGGGCACGTCGGCCCCCACCCCGGCCCCGACGCGGCGAAGCGCGTCGAGGTCCAGCGGCTCACGCGTGATCCGGTTCGCGACCCGCAACACGGCGGCCGCGTCGGCGCTTCCCCCTCCCAGGCCGGCCGCCACCGGAATTCGCTTCTCGATCCGGACCGCCAGCGGCGGTAGCTCCGCAACCAAGCGAAACGCATCGAGCGCCGCCGAGCAGATGTTCGGCCCGTCGACGCCCGAGCAGTCGACCGTGTCGCGACCGTTCGCCGACGGCCTCACGTGCACCGAGTCGATCAGATCGATCGACGCGAACAGGGAGCACAGCTCGTGAAGCCCGTCGTCGCGGCGCCGTCCCACGTGTAGGAGGAGGTTGATCTTCGCAGGAGCCGGCTCGCGGATCTCGGCGTGGGCGCCGGAGGTCGCGGGCCCGCCGGCACTCATCCCCGGCCGGCCGGGCCGAGCCCGGCCGCGCAGAGCGCCGTGGCGAGCGCCTCGAAGTCACGCGGCGAGAGTCGCTCCGCCCGAGCATCGGCGGAGTGGCCGAGACGCTCCAGCTCCGCACGTGCCCGGTCCCGGACCTCCGGCGCGGCTCTGGGCGCCAGCGCGAGCGAGCCGGCAAGCGCCTTGCGGCGGTGGGCGAACGCAGCGTGCACCACCGCGACCGTCGACTCGTCCGCCGGCGGTGCGAAGCGGCGCAGCCGGAGCAGCGCCGACTCGACGCGCGGCTGCGGATGGAAGACCGTCGGGGCGATCCTTCGCAGGAGCTCGACCTCGCAACTGAGCTGGGCGATCACCGACGACGCGCCGTAGACCCGTGAGCCCGGTCCGGCGGCGAGGCGCTCGGCCACCTGCCGCTGAACCATCGCCACCCACAGCGAAGTGCCGGGAAGCTCCTGCACCGTTCTGAGCAGCACGCCGGCCGCGATGCCGTAGGGAAGGTTCGCCACGACCTTGCTCGGCGATGGATCGAGGGCGGCAAGGTCGATCCGCATTGCGTCGCCGACCACGAGGTCGACGTTCGGGTGGGGCGCGAGCGCCTCCTCGAGCGCCGGCCGCAACGCGCGGTCCACCTCGATGACGTGCAGGTGGCGAACCCGCGGCGCCAGGTGCTCGGACAGCACGCCGACCCCGCCGCCGACCTCCAGCACCACGTCAGTGGAGCGGTCGAGCGCGGCGGCGCGCTCGATGACGCCGAGGATGTTGTCGTCGACCAGGAAGTTCTGCCCGAGCTCGCGGTTGGGGCGGATCGCGTGATGACGAAGCCGCCGCAGGCTCGCCTGCCGAACCTCGCCGGACACCGGCCGGGACGCCACGGTTACCAGCCGAACACCCGCGCTGCGTTTCGCTCGACGAGGTCCTCGAGCTCCGAGTAGCTGATCCGTCGCAGCTCCGCGACGTGCTCGGCTGTCCTCACGACGTTGGCGGGCTCGTTGGGCTTGCCGCGCACGGGCTGCGGCGCGAGGTAGGGCGAGTCGGTCTCCACCAGGAGCAGCTCACCGGGCAGGTCACGCGCCGCGGTCTGTAGCGCGCCCGCCTTCGGGTAGGTGACGTTGCCGGCGAACGAGCAGATGTAGCCACGATCGACGCATTCCTCTAGGCGATCGGGCGCTGAGAAGCAGTGCATGATCACCGTCAGCTCGCCGGCTTGGTCGGCCAGCAGCGCGAAGGTGTCCTCCTCGGCGGCGCGCGTATGGATCACGACCGGAAGGTCGACCCGACTTGCCAGCTCGAGCTGGGCCTCGAACGCGCGACGCTGATCGGCGCGCGGCGCCAGGTCGCGGTAGTAGTCGAGACCGGTCTCCCCGATCGCCAGCGCTTCGGGATGACCGGCGGCACGCTCGATCTCCTCCAGGTCCGAAGCGTCGAACCCGCCGGCCGCGTGGGGATGGCGACCCACGATCGCCGCCACCTCGTCGTGCGTGGATGCGGTCTCGAGGGCGCGCTCGATCGACGCGCCGTCGGTGCCCACGGTGGCGATCCGGCCGACGCCCGCGTCACGGGCACGTTGCACGAGCTCCGACGGTGCGTCGTCGCAGGCGTCGAGGTGGCAGTGGGTGTCGACCACGCTGTCCCGCTACGCGGCGGGCTGCTGTTCGCGCTCGATCCGTGGGAACAGCGGCTCGAGCGGCGCCACCGCCCCGCTGGGCTCGCCGGCGCCGAACCGGGCGGCGTCCACCGACCGGTCCTCCGCGCCGATGGCGGTGAGAAGACGCTCCGTCGCCTCCGGCATGAACGGTTGGAGCAGAATCGAGATCACGCGGAGGCTCTCGACGAGGCCGCTCAGGACCGCGTCGAGCCGATCGGCCGAGCGCTCCTCCTTCGCGAGCTGCCACGGCGCCTCGTCCTGGACCCACTGGTTCACGCGGCGAACCCGACGCCAGATCTCGTCCAGCGCGCCGGACACGTCCACCTCGTCGAACCGCTCGCAGACGCGATCGGCGAGCCCCTCGAAGTCGCCGGCCAGGTCGTCCGGCGGGAGAACGGCGGCTATCTCGCCGCCACGGAAGCGATCGACCATCGCCAGCGTTCGGCTCGCCAGGTTGCCGTACTCGTTCGCGAGCTCGGTCGTGTAGCGCGTCTCGAAGCCCTCCGGAGATACCGAGCCGTCCGTGCCGAACGTGACCTCGCGCAGCACGTAGAAGCGCAACGCATCGGACCCGAACACCTCGATCACCTCGAATGGATCGATCACGTTGCCGAGCGACTTCGACATCTTGTGCTCACCCATGAGCAGGAACCCGTGGACGAAAACGCTTCGCGGCACCTCGATCCCGGCGGCCATCAGCATCGCCGGCCAGATCACCGCATGGAACTTGAGGATGTCCTTGCCGATCAGGTGGACCGTGGCCGGCCAGAAGCGGCCGGTCAAGTCGTGGCCCTCGCTCCCGTACGACAGCGCCGAGTAGTAGTTCAGGAGCGCGTCGATCCACACGTAGATCACCTGCTCCGGGTCCCACGGCACCGGCACTCCCCATTTGAGCCGGGCCCTGCTCAGAGAGACGTCCCTGAGGCCCTGCCGGATGAACGAGAGGGCCTCGTTGTACCGGATCTCCGGCCGCACGAACTCCGGCCGTTCTGCGTACAAACGCTCGAGCGGTTCCTGGAAGGCCGACAGGCGGAAGAAGTAGTTGTCCTCCTTCTCCCAGTCGAGCTTGATCTTGTGGATCGGACACCGATCGCCGTCCTCGACCTCCGACTCCGACTTGAAGTCCGCGCAGCGCGGGCAGTACCAGCCCTCGTACGTGCCGGGGTAGACGTGGCCGTTGTCCTGGATCCGCTGCACGACCTCTTGGACCACGGCCGCGTGCTCCGGGTCGGTGGTACGGATGAAGAAGTCGGTTGTGGCGTCGACTCGGGCGGCCAGCTCCTTGAACCGGACCGCGTTGCGATCGCCGAGCTCGCGCGGGGTGACCCCCAGGCGTTCCGCCGCCTGCGTCACGGGCTCGCCGTGCTCGTCAGTGCCGGTTAGGAAGAAGACCTCCTCGCCACGCTGTCGCATATGGCGCGCGAGAACGTCGGCCGCAATCGTCGTGTACGCGTGCCCGAGATGCGGCTCGGCATTGACGTAGTAGATCGGCGTCGTGACGTAGTACGGCACGGTTCGATGCTACTTGCGCGCGGACGAACCTTCACGGCGCTGGACTTGACTCGCCCGCAGCCTCAGAGGCGCTCCGTGAGTGGCTGCGCCTGGCGCGCCGAGCGCAGCCGGGACGCACTCCCG
This sequence comes from uncultured Thermoleophilaceae bacterium, assembly GCA_963808955.1. Lineage (GTDB taxonomy): Bacteria > Actinomycetota > Thermoleophilia > Solirubrobacterales > Thermoleophilaceae > CAWEHQ01. The sequence goes on from CAWEHQ010000011.1 coordinate 26,459, forward strand.
GACGGCCTGCCTTTGGCGCGGCCGGGGCGGATCAGGACGACGGCAGCGACCACGAGCCCGGCGCAGGCGAGCGCCCACCCCAGGTCGAAGCCACCGCCAGGGGCCGGAGACCCAACCGGCCTGACAGCCTGCGGCTGAGGCGCCGCGCCCGTCGGCCGGAGAGGGGCCGGCCCGAGTTCGGGCACCGGCGCCCGGAGGCCCGCGCCGTCGGGCGCCGGGCTTCGAGCGGCCGACGGGGATTGAGCGAGCCCGGGCGACGAGCTGGGTCGCGCGACCGGACGCGCCGCACCGCCCGGGAGCGGACGCGGCTCGGCTGCGGGACTCCCAGCCGGGGCAGGGGACGGGGACGGGGCTCCCTTCGGAGACGGGGCCGGGACGCGACCCGGTGACCCGCGGGGTGCCGGAGCGGGCCGCGGCGAGAGCAGCGGGTCGGGGGCGACCACCGGTCTCGGTGCGGGCCGGGAAGGTGGCACGAGCGGTGCGGGCGGCGGCTCCACCGGCGCTCCCGGCGTGCTCAGGAAGAGGAGCGGATCGTGGTAGGCGTGGCGCTCGCCGGCATCGCGTACGCCGAAGTGGACGTGGGGCGCCTCGGCCGACCGGCGACCGCTCGTGCCCAAGGAGCCGAGTACGTCTCCCGCCTCGATGGCGTCGCCGGCCTTCACGTCGATCGAATCGAGGTGGAGGTACGCGGTGTCGAAGCGACCGTCCGCGGTCCTGACCGAGACCGTCAGGCCGGAGGAGCCGGCCGTGCCCGCGAAGGTCACCGTCCCGGCTGTGGCTGCGTGGACGTCGGCGCCGACCGGCGCGCCGATGTCGATGCCCCGGTGCTGGCCGGCTGCGTACGGGTCATCGCCGTTTCGGTACGCGGTCAGGACCTCGCCCTCGACCGGCCACGCCCAGGACTCCGCGGCCTGCGCCTCGCGGGGCAGGACGGCAGCCAGGCTCAGCAGGAGGACGATGCAGATCGAGACGCGGGCGGCCCGGCTCACGGGCGAGTTGCTCATGGCCGCCCAAGCTAGGTGGCCAGCCGGGGTCCGTGGCCGCGGCCATGGCGTACCGTCACCTTCCTTGGCGATGTCGTGTGCGTTCGGTGCCGATCGTTCGCAGTCCTTGACGCGTCCGTGACGCGGACCGCGCTACTCGCGCTTTGATTCCGTCCACGCGCGATAGAGCGCGTTCGCGCGCGAGCCCGTGAGCTCGGCCACCGCCGCCGCGGCCTCGCGGGGGCGCGCCCCTGCGTCGATCAGCCGCGCCAGAGCCGCAAGCGCCGGCCCCGACGGCGCGTCCTCGACACCGCCGCTCGCGGGGCCGATCACGATCACCACCTCGCCCCGCGGGGGCGCGCCCGCGTAGCGTCCGGCGAGCTCGGCGGCGCCGCCCCGTACCACCTCCTCGTGCGCCTTCGTGAGCTCGCGGCACACGGCGACCGCCCGCTCCGGGTCGATCTCGGCGAGAGTCGCCAGCGTGCCCGGCACCCGCCGCGGCGACTCGAACGCCACCAGCGTCCCGCCCGGCTCCGACAGAACGCGGCGCAGCTCCCCCGCCTTGCGCGGCAGGAAGCCGGCGAACCGCCACCGGTCCGCCGGCAGGGCCGATGCCACGAGCGCCGCGAGAACCGCCGAGGGTCCCGGGAGCACCTCGACCTCCAGCCCCGCAGCCGCCGCGTCGCGAACGAGCACGTACCCGGGATCCGACACGAGCGGCATCCCGGCGTCGGAGACGAGCGCGACGGTGGCGCCGTCCTTCATCTGGGCGACGAGCTCCCGCGCACGCCGCTCCTCGTTGTGCTCGTGGTACGACGTCAGACGTGCCCTGACCCCGTAGCGGTCGAGCAGAACGCGCGTGCGACGCGTGTCCTCGCAGGCCACGACGTCTGCCTGCCGTAGCGCCGCGAGCACCCGCAGCGTCACGTCCTCGAGGTTGCCGATCGGCGTCGGGCAGACGATCAGGTGGCCGGCGGCGGACGTCACGAGGCGTGATCCGGGTCCACGTCCCCCCCGCCCATCATGTCGAGCGCGAGGGTGGCCGCCCCCAGCATGCCCGCCTCCTCGCCAAGCCCGGCGGCCTCGATCCGTACCGCCTCCCGGGTCGGCGGGAGCGCACGCTCCGACACCACCTCGCGCGCGGGGCCGAGAAGCAGCTCGCCCATGGCCATGACCCCGCCTCCGACTACGACGACCTCCGGGTTGAACGCGTTGACGATTCCCGTGATCCCGGCGCCCAGGCTACGGCCGGCGTGCTCCACGACCGCACGCGCGGCTGGGTCTCCCTCGCGCGAGGCCTCGGCGACGAGCTCGGCGGTCACCTCCCGTCCCTCCGCGAGGGCGACACCGAGCGGTGAGGAGGGCGCCGTCCGCGCAGCTGCGAGCCCATCGCGCGCGAGCGCCCGTCCGGACACGAGCGCCTCCAGGCAGCCACGCCCTGGACAGGCGTCGAAGCATTCCGGCCCGTCCACGTCGACCACCATGTGCCCGAGCTCGCCGCCGCCACCCGTGCTCCCGCGGTACACGCGTCCGTCGAGCAGGAGGCCACCGCCGATCCCGGTGCCGAGCGTGAGCAGAACGACGTTGCTGGCGCCGCGCGCCGCGCCGTGGCGGTGCTCCGCGACGACCGCTGCGTTCGCGTCGTTGTCCACCCACACCGGCAACCCGAGGCGCTTCGACATCAGGTCACGAAACGGGACTCCCTCGAGTGGAAGATGCACGGAGCTCAGGGAAACGCCGCTTCGCGGGTCCACGAGCGACGGGATTCCGAATCCGACCGCCTCCACCCCAGGGGACGTTCGCCGTACCTCTTCGACGGCCGCCGCCATGGTCTCGATCACCTCGTCGCGCGCGCCCCCCTTCCAGAGGTGGCGGACCCGTTCGCGTACGGTCAGATCCTCATCGACGACCCCCGCGAGCAGCTTCGTTCCGCCGGCGTCGACGCCGATCACTCGCCGCCCCGACATGCGGCCACGGTATATGTCTCCGCATGCCCGAGCACCCGAAGCGACCAACCGAGGGGGCCGGCGGCGGCGCTGAGTCGCCCGGGGAAGGCCCCTCCGCCGCCCCGCCGAGGGGTCAGGGCGGCGGCTCGCCGGCGCCCGCGCCGCCCGACTACCACGTCTATCGCTCGCGGCCCGGCTTTCTGTCACGGCTGCGGCTGGGCGACCGCCTTCGGCTTCCCCGACCCGGCCGCGGCGGCCCGAAGGAGCGCCGCCGGATCACCCCGGGGCGGGTCGCCAAGATCGTTCTGGCGGTGATCGCCGGATGGATCCTGCTGTCGGCGATCCTCTTCTTCGTCAGCGCGCAGACCACGAAAGGGGTGAGCGAACGGACCGAGCGTGCGCTCGACGGCAGCGGCAACCTGCTCACCGGCGCCACGATCCTGGTACTCGGGTCCGACGAGCGGCCGCAGCGCCTCCAGGAGCAGCTGATCGAGATGGGACAGGACCCCGGCGAGGGCGGACGGGCGGACAGCATCCTCCTGCTCCACGTGGGCTTCGGGGAGGTCCGGCGCCTGTCGATCCTCAGGGACTCGTTCGCGAACATCCCCGGCGCGGAGTCGCAGAAGATCAACGCCGCGTACTTCATCGGCGGCGCGCCGCTCATGATCAATACCGTCGAGCAGTTCATGGGCAACGGCCTCGAGATCGACCACCTGATCTCGGTCAAGTTCTCGAGCTTCCCGGACCTGATCGACGCGCTCGGCGGCGTGAACGTGAACGTCGAGGACGAGATCTGCGCGCCCGGCTACGAGGGGAATGCGGCGGGCGTGAACCTCGATCCCGGCGAGCACCACCTGGACGGCGAGGCGGCGCTCGAGTTCGCGCGCGTGCGCAACAACCCGTGCGCGCCGGCGGAGGACGACCGCGCCCGCGCCGCCCGCCAGCAGGAGGTGCTGTCGGGGATTCGATCGCAGGCGCTGTCGCCGTCGGCCTTCGTCCGGCTTCCGTGGGTGAGCTGGTCGGCGCCGCGCGCAATCAGGACCGACATGCGAGGCCCCGGGCTGGCCACTCTCTTCACCGACCTCCTCACCGGTGGCACCGGTGAGACCAACGTCCTGGAGCCGACCGGCCCGCCGAACTCCGACGGGAGCCTCCCCATCTCCGAGGAGGCGCGGGCCGAGGCGGTCGCCGAGCTGACCGGCGAGGAGTAGGGGGCGTCGCCTCGCCGGAGGGGCTAGTCCGAGGACGACCCGGTCTTGGACGACTCGCTGCTCTTCGAGGCGTTGCCGGCGGTCGAGGCGGGGTCCTTCTTCGAGCTCTTGTCGCCGCCATCAGAGCCGTTCTTCGAGTCGCTCGAGTCGCCTCTGCCCGACTCACGGCCCTTCTTGCCGTAATCGGTCGTGTAGAAGCCTGACCCCTTGAAGTGCACTGCGACCGGGTGCAGCACGCGCTCGACCTTCGCATCGCAGTCGGTGCACACCGACACGGGCGAATCAGCCATGCGCTGGAGCACCTCGAAGGTGTGACCCTGCTCGCAGCGGTACTCGTAGATCGGCATGGCACTCCAAGTATAGGAGTGCCAAGCGGACGCGCCCAGCGGCGACTACGGCATCCTGGGCGGGTGCGGCGCCTCCAGGTCGTCGAGCAGCGACACCCTGACCGAGTGCCAGACGAGCCAGGCCGCCACGTGCTTCGGCGCACGGGCGACGCGCCTTGGAGCTCTGAGGGCCGCGGAGATCATCCCTGCTTAAGTGGTTAATAGCGCACGGACGTGACGAACATGTGGCTCGAAAACCGCTATTTGCGGGCAGGTGGCCGGGTGTTCGGACCGAGCCGCCGGGCGGTCAACCCGCTCCCACCGCGTTTCCCCTGAGCGGCGCTGTCCCGCCGGGTCACCCGCTTACCCACCTTCTAGGGTTTCCGGCCTATGGCCACGACGGGGAGCGACGCCGCGACGATGGACAAGATCGTCGCCCTCTGCAAGCGGCGCGGCTTCATCTTCCAGTCCTCGGAGATCTACGGCGGGCTGGCGTCGACCTACGACTACGGGCACTACGGCGTCCTGCTCAAGACGAACGTCAAGGCCGAGTGGTGGCGCGCCGTGGTGCAGGAGCGCGACGACATGGTCGCGCTCGACGCCGCGATCCTCATGCACCCGAAGACGTGGGAGGCCTCAGGACACCTCGAAGGCTTCACCGACCCCCTCGTCCAGTGCCTCGGCACGTGCAAGCGCCGCTGGCGCGAGGACCATCTGCGCGAGCTGGCGGCGGCCGAGGGCGCCGATCCGGACGCCGAGCTGCGCTGCCCGGAATGCGGCGGCGAGCTCTCCGAGCCACGCCAGTTCAACCTGATGTTCGAGACCCACATGGGGCCCGTCCAGGACGAGGGCTCGCGAATCTACCTGCGCCCCGAGACCGCGCAGGGCATCTTCGTCAACTTCAAGAACGTCCTCCAGTTCGCCCGCAAGCGGCCGCCCTTCGGGATCGCTCAGGTCGGCAAGGCGTTCCGCAACGAGATCACCCCCGGAAACTTCATCTTCCGCACGCGCGAGTTCGAGCAGATGGAGATCGAGTTCTTCGTGCCGCCCGCCGAGGCCCCCAGCTGGCACCAGCGCTGGATGGAGGAGCGGATGGCCTGGTACACGGAGCTCGGGATCCGCCCCGATCATCTCCAGCTCCGCGAGCACGGGCCGGAGGAGCTCTCGCACTACTCGAGCGCGACCTCCGACATCGAGTACCTCTTCCCGATGGGGTGGTCCGAGCTCGAGGGACTGGCCAACCGCGGCGACTTCGACCTGACACAGCACGCCCGCTTCTCGGGCGAGAAGCTCGAGTACGTCGACTCTGCGACCGGCGACCGGTACGTCCCGCACGTCATCGAGCCGTCGGCGGGGGCTGACCGAGCGACGCTGGCCTTCATGGTCGACGCCTACGACGAGGAGGAGGTCGAGGGCCGCGAACGGGTCGTGCTTCGCCTTCACCCGCGACTCGCCCCCGTAAAGGTGGCTGTGCTCCCGCTCGTGAACAAGGACGGTCAGCCGGAGCGGGCCCGGGCCATTTACGAGGACCTCCGGCGGCGTATCCCGGCCGAGCACGACGCCGGGGGCTCGATCGGGAAGCGCTACCGGCGCCAGGACGAGATCGGGACGCCGTGGGGAGTGACCGTTGACCACCAGACGCTCGAGGACGACACGGTCACGCTGCGCGACCGCGACAGCCTGGAGCAGACGCGCGTGCCCATCGCCGCGCTCGGCGACGAGCTCTCGGACCGGCTCCTGGCGCCCTGGAGGTCACCGAAGCTCGCCTGAGCTCGCTGAAGCACGCGGCTAGGACCGCCCGGTCAGCCCGCCAGCCGGTCGAGCTCGTCGAGGAGCTCGCGGTCGCTCTCGGCGACCTGGGCCTCCCGCCAGCGCCAGCGAACGCCGTCCAGCAGGTCGGTGCGCTCATCCGCCAGGTGGTCCTGGAGGCGCTCGACCCGCAGCTCCACCACCGTCACGCTGGGCGCGGCCGCGAGCTCGTGCTGGAGAACGCTCGCCGCGCCGTAGGCCGAGAACGCGAACCCGGGCCCGAACAGGCAGAGCGCCACCCCGGGATCGGCGCGCAGACGGGCAAGCGTCTCGCGTCCGCCGCCGAGCGCCAGGAGTATGCGGCGGTCACCGGCTCGCGTGGCCGTCGACACCGGTACCGCGTGTGGCCCGTCGACGCACAGCACGCCGACGGTCCCGCGCTCCCAATGAGGCAGGGCCTCCACGGTGGGAGCGTCGCACAGCCGGCACACCTCCCGGCGACCCCTACGCTGAGGTCGTGTCCGATCACCACGAGCGCTTCACCTCGAGCTCGCCCTGGGAGTCCAGGGTCGGCTACAGCCGCACGGTGCGAGCCGGCGATCTGGTCCTCGTCTCGGGGACCACGGGAACCACGCCGGAGGGTGAGGTGGTCGCCCCCGGGGACGTCTACGAGCAGGCGCGGCAGGCGTTCGCGAACGTGGAGGCCGCGCTCGCGATGGCGGGCGCGGCGCTCGCCGACGTGGTGCAGACACGCATGTACGTCACCGACATCTCGCGCTGGGAGCAGGTGGGGCGCGCCCATGGCGAGTTCTTCGCCGAGGTGCGACCGGTCACGACGATGGTGGAGGTGGCCGGCCTGGTCGACCCGCAGATGATGATCGAGGTAGAGGCCGTGGCCCACCTCGGCCAAGCCCCCGACGAGTAGGGTCAGGGTGCCCGCGCCGCCTGGGCGCTACGCGCCGAGCAGGAAGCGGGCGGTCGCGATGCCCGTCTCGAACGTGCTCGAGCGGTCCCACTCCGGGTCGGAAAGGATCTGCAGCGCGAGCCCGTCCGCCATCGCGACCAGGAGCGCCGCCACGGACTCCGGCTCCCCTCGGAGCTCCACGACGCCCTCCCCGGCCTTCGCCTCGAGCACCTGCGCGATCTGGTCGCGCACGCGCGCGTACACCTCGGACATGGCCGCGCCGAGCTCGTCGTTCTGGCGCGACGCGGTGAACATCTCGAAAATCAGCGCGAACGCGCCGGGGTCGCGCTCCACCAGGTCCTCGAGCGCCTCGACCAGCACGCGCACGATGGCGTCGGCCGACGTCGCGGTGGACAGGCTCGCCTCGATCGCCGCCATCCGGACGTCGCAATCGTGCCGGACGACCTCCACGAGCAGACGCTCCTTCGTGCCGAAGTAGTAATGGAGCAGCCCCCGGGACACGCCGGCCTCGCGCGCCACCTGGTCGAACGTCGAGCCGGCTGCGCCGCGGCTGCCGACGCTCGCGCGCGTGGCCTCGACGATGCGCCGGGCCTTGTCGCTGTCGAGCCTGGTCCGCTCCGGACGGGCCTCGTGTGGCAGGCTGGTCGTCGCGCTCATCGGATCGAGGCTGATGCTAGCTGGCCGGCCAAGCAGGCCAAAGTCCTCTCCGACCGAAACGACAGAGGCGCCCCGGGGGGCGCCTCTTCTCGGCGTCACCTGGCGGTACAGGTTAGGTGGCGCCGGCCGTCTCCGGAGCCGTCGAGGGCACGGTGGTGGAGGTGTACTCGAACTCCTCCTCGGCGCCGAACAGCGTGTCGAGAATCTTGTTCCGCACCCCCTCGTTGAGGAGCAGCGCGGCGATCCCGCCCACGAGCAGCAGGAGCAGCAGGCCGCCGCGGCGGCGCTTCTTCTTCTTTCCGCGCAGCTCGTCGGCCGCCTCGCTGAGCGACGACGCCGCCTCCTTCAGCTCGCGCTGGGTCTTCTTGTCGTCCATCAGCGCCTTGGCCGGGCTCTTGCCGTTCGACATCCGGCCGTAGGCCTTGCGTGCCGACTCGAACGCGTCGCGCAGGTTCGCGCGCAGCTCCGCGTCCTCCACGAGCCGCTGGACGTACTCGTTGGAGCGTGCCGCCTTGCCCGCTGCCAAGGCACCGGCCCCGGCCTTGGCGGCCTTCCTCTTCGCTGCCATAACTCTCCTCGCGATCCGGTTACGGGTAGCGCGAGCATACCCGGAAAGACATCCGGGGCACCCGGGCGATCGCGTGCGGCGGGTGGACCCGCTCAGCGCGTCCGCGCGGCGACCCGCTCGGGTGCGACGCGCTGGCGCCCGCGCCGACGGCGTGCCGTGGCCGGGGTCTCCTCGAGCGCCTCGCTCAACACCTTGTCGATGGTGTCGGCGAAGACGAACTCCATCTCGTCGCGCAGGTGCTTCGGGATGTCCTCGAGGTCGGCCTGGTTGAGCCGCGGGGCGATCACCCGGCGGATCTCGGCCCGCTGCGCTGCGAGCGCCTTCTCCTTCAGCCCGCCGATCGGCAGCACCTTCCCTGCAAGGGTGAGCTCGCCGGTCATCGCAGTGTCGGAGCGAACCGCGCGACCGGTCACGAGCGACACGACCGCGGTCGCCATGGTGATGCCGGCGCTCGGTCCGTCCTTCGGGATCGCTCCGGCGGGCACGTGGACGTGGATGTCGTGCTCGCGGAACCAGTCCTTCTCCAGCGCCGACCCCCAGGCGCGCCCGTTTGCCCTTACGTACGAGAGCGCCGCCTCGGCCGACTCACGCATCACGTCGCCCAGTTGGCCCGTGATCTTGAGCGCGCCCTTTCCGGGGAAGGCGGTGGCCTCGACGAACAGGATCTCGCCGCCGGTCGGCGTCCAGGCGAGCCCCGCCGCCACGCCCGGCTCGCTCGTGCGGCGCCGGATCTCGATCTCGGCAAGGAAGCGCCGCCGTCCGAGCATGTCGCGCACCTGCTTGCGGCGGATCACTCGCCGCCGGGCACCGCCCCCCTCGGCCTGGCGCAGGGCGATCTTCCGGCACACCGCGCCGATCTCTCGCTCCAGATTGCGCACGCCCGCCTCGCGGGTGTAACCCTCGGCGATCTCCCGGAGGGCCTCCTCGGTGAACTCGATCTTCGACGGGTCGAGTCCATTGCGCTCGATCTGACGCTTGACCAGATACCGCTTCGCAATCTCCAGCTTCTCCTCCTCGGTGTAGCCGGCGAGCTGGATCGTCTCCATCCGGTCATGGAGCGGCGGCGGAATCGCCTCGAGCTGGTTCGCGGTCGTGATGAACATGACCCGCGAGAGGTCAAAGGGGAGGTCGAGGTAGTGATCGCGGAACGACGAGTTCTGCTCGGGATCGAGCACCTCGAGCATGGCGCTCGACGGGTCGCCGCGAAAGTCGGCGCCCATCTTGTCGATCTCGTCGATCATCAGCACAGGGTTGTTGGACTCCGCATCGCGAAGCGCGCGCACGATCGTGCCCGGCATCGCGCCGATGTACGTACGCCGGTGGCCACGGATCTCGGACTCGTCACGCACGCCGCCCACCGACATGCGCTCGAACTTGCGTCCCGTCGCCGCCGCGATGGACTTGCCGAGCGAGGTCTTGCCCACCCCCGGCGGGCCCACGAAACAGAGGATCGATGAGCCCGCGTCCGGGTTCAGCTTCTGCACCGCGAGGAACTCGAGGATCCGCTCCTTGACCTTGTCGATGTCGTAGTGGTCGCGGTCGAGCACGCGGCGCGCCTTCTTAAGGTCGAGGTCGTCCTCGGTCGAGCGCGACCACGGCAGGTCCACGATCCACTCGAGGTAGGTGCGGATGACGCCGTGCTCGGCCGACTGCGGCGGCAGGCGCTCGAATCGCCGCAGCTCGCGGTCGGCCTGGGCGCGAGCGTGCTCGGGCAGCTCCGCCGCCTCGATCCGCTCGCGCAGCTCCTCGACCTCAGCCTGCTGGTCGTCTACCTCTCCCAGCTCCTCCTGGATCGCCTTGAGCTGCTGGCGTAGGAAGTACTCGCGCTGGCCTTTCTCCATCTCCGACTGCACCTGCGACTGGATCCGCGACCCGATCGAGATCAGCTCGAGCTCGCGCGCGAGCAGCTCGGACAGCCGCCGCAGCCGCCGTGCCACGTCGCGCTCCTCGAGCAGCTCCTGCTTCTCCTCGGTCTTGATCCGAAGCGCGCCGGCGATCAGGTGGGCGAGCTCGGCCGCGTCGTCGACGTTTGCCACGGCCAGCTGGAGCTCCTCCGGGAGGTAGGGGACCTCCTCGATGATCGTGGTGAAGGTCGACTGCACGTTGCGAGCGAGCCCCTCGAGCTCGGTCGACTCCTCCACGACGTCGGCCTCGGGATGGATCCGCGCCACCAGGTACGGGTCTGTGGAGACGTAGTCGTCCACCCGCACCCGCTGTGCACCCTGGACCAGGATCCTGAGCGTGCCGTCCGGCACCTTCATCATCCGGGCCACCGTCCCGACGACCCCCACGTCGTAGAGCTGCTCAGGCCCAGGCTCGTCGAGCTCCGGGTCGTGCGAGGCCACCATCACGAGCATCCGGTTGCCGGCCAGGGCGTCGTTCACGAGCTGGATCGACCGCTCCTGGCCGATTGCGAGCGGTGTGAGCGCGTCCGGGAAGGGCACGCTGTCCTTCAGCGGCAGCACCGGGAGCGTCGATGGAAGCGTCGCGCTCGGCTGACCGTTCGCGCCATCGCCGAGCTGGCCGATCTGGATGGTCACTGCGATCCAGGCGCCTCGCCAGTGGACTTGATCGGCACCTGGCGCGCGCCTTCCTCCGGCCGGGCCAGCGGGATCTCGACCTCGAGAATGCCGTCGTCGTAGGTCGCCCGAGCCTGGTGCGCGACCACGTCCGCCCCGAGCTCCACCACCCGTCGGAATGGCCCGTGCTCGATCTCGAGCTGCTGGTAGAGGCGGCCGGCTGACTCCGCGGCGCGACGCTCGCCGGCGATCACGAGCTGGCGGCCGCGGATCTCCAGCCCCACGCCGTCGGTGTCGACGCCGGCAAGCTCGGCCCTGACGATCGCCCGCGGTGGGTCGCCGTGGTAGTAGACGTCGACCGCCGGCGAGAAGCCGTGGCGAGGCCCGAATCCGCTGCGCTCGAACACGTCGCCGAACAACTCGTCGATCTCCCTGCGCATCCGCTCGAAGTTCGCGAAGAGGTCCCGCTCGCGGGTCACGGCCACAGCGTAGATGGTCGGCGCTGGACCGCCCCAGCCCGCGATTCAGACGTTGAAGACGGCGCCCTCCCGCGCAACCTGGACGCTTCCCCCGAAGCCGGCCGTCGCCTCGTCGCGTGCCCACAGCGAGTCGAGCTCGTCGGAGATATGCGTTAGGAGCAGGCGGTGCGCACCGGCCGCGCGGGCGTGCTCGCCGGCCTCTCGCGGCGTGAGGTGACCCCTGATCCCGGTGCGCTCTGGCCGGGGCAGCGTGGCCTCTGCCAGCAGCAGCTCGGCGTCGCGTGCGAAGTCCACGAGGTTGTCGGTCGGACCACAGTCGGCGCCGAACACGAGCCGCCCGCCGCCGTTCGACGACTCCACGGAGATCGCGAACGTCTCGCGGAAGTGCGGGACGATCCTGAACGAGAAGCGGAGCGGGCCGACCTCGGGGCGCGACTCCTCGTCGTACTCCTCGATCGCGAAGGCGCTCTCGATCAGGTCCTCGTTCCCCCATGCGCCCACCACGTGCCGAAAGGTCGCCGCGGCGCCGGGCGGCGCGATCAGCCGCGGCCGGGCCGGATCGTCGGTCCCCGGCCAGCGGTCAACCGGGACCGGCTGCTGGCGCGGTGCGTACGTGAGCGCGTACGAGAACGGCACCAGGTCCAGGAAGTGGTCGGCGTGCAGGTGCGACACCAGCACCGCGTCCACCTGCGTGTAGTCGCGGTACCGGCGCAGCTTCGAGAACACGCCGTTGCCGCAGTCGACGAGCACGGAGGAGCCGCCCTCCTCGAGCAGGTACCCGGAGCACGCGCCGTTCGCGTCCTGCCACGACGGGGACTTGCCGAGCACGGTCAGGCGCATGCGGAGTCCACTCTATTCCCGCCCGACCGCCCGAGTCGAGCTTGCGGGCTATCGCAGCGCCGGCTCTACTGCGGCTGGGGGAACTCGTACGCGGTGCGCGTGCGCTCGGTGCGGAAGACGAACGCGAGCTGCTGCTCCGGGGCGAGCCCGCGCTCCGCCGGGCGGTAGGTCGGACAGGGGCCGGAGAGTTTCAGCGCGCAAAGCATCTGTTGACGGAACCAGCAGTCCTCACACGTCGGATACTTGCGCTTCGCCGTGGCCATCTCGCTGCCCAGACCCCCTCGTCGACTTCCCCTCGGACCGCTCGCCGCGATCCCGGTGGCCCCCCGGGCCGATCACGAGCTTGCACGATCGCGGTCCCCGGCGCCAGTCCGCTTATCGCAAATGGCGACAATCGCTTCACCTTGCAAACTGCACCTTTTCGTGCGGGGCGCCCGCTCATTCCGCCTTTTCGGGGCGCCGCGGGGGCGAGTGTTCGTCGCTAGCGGTCGCGCTCGAGGTCGAGCGCGCAGGAGTTGATGCAGTACCGCTGGCCGGTCGGTCGCGGGCCGTCGTCGAACAGGTGCCCGAGGTGGGACCCGCACCGCGCGCACACGACCTCCGTGCGCTTCATCAGGAAGCTGTTGTCGGGTCGTAGCTCGACCGCCTCGGGGTTCACCGCATCCCAGAAGCTCGGCCATCCGGTACCGGAATCGAACTTGGTCCCCGACTCGAACAGCTTGGCTCCGCACGCCCCGCAGCGGTAGGTGCCGTCCTCCTTGCTGTCGACGTACTTGCCCGTGAAGGGCGCCTCCGTGCCCTTCTTGCGAAGGACCTCGTACTGCTCGGGGGAGAGCTGCTCACGCCACTCCTGCTCGCTTTTCTCGACCTTCGTGCTCACGCGTCCTCCGTGTATCGCCGGTGCCGGTTGGGTAGTCAGTCACAGTCAAGGTTAGGAGGACCGTCCGGCTATGTCTTCCGACGCGCTGGTGGCCTCCCAGCCCAGCCTGACGCGTACCCCCCACATGAGCAGCCCCAACTCCAAGACGGATCCCCCGGAGCTCGTCGCGGGCGCCACGGGCTACGTCGGCGGCCTGCTTGTTCGGCGCCTGATCGAGGACGGTCGCCCCGTCCGGGCCATGGCCCGAGACACGAGCGCCCTGTGCCACCTTCCAGGCGCCGAGCCAGCCCGGGCGGACGTGGTGCAGGGCCGCGGGCTCGACGCGGCGCTCGACGGCTGCGCCACCGCCTACTACCTGATCCATTCCATGGACGACAGCGAACCGCGAAGGGCCGCGGCCAACGGCGGCTTCGCGAGCCGTGACCGCCGTGCGGCGCAGAACTTCGCCCGCGCCGCGCGGGCTGCAGGCATCGAGCGGATCGTGTACCTCGGCGGCATCATGCCCCCGCCGGACGCGGCGGTGTCCGCTCACCTCGCGTCGCGTCGCGAGGTCGAGGCCACCCTGCTCGAAGCGGTGCCCCGCTCGACGGCGCTGCGCGCGTCGATCATGATCGGAGCAGGGAGCTCCTCGTTCCGAATCCTGGTCCGGCTGGTGGAGCGCCTTCGCGTGCTGCCCCTTCCGGCGTGGAGCCGCAACCGCACCCAGCCGATCGCGGAGCGCGACGCGATCGAGTACCTCGCGCGCACGCCGCTCCTCGCCGCGACCGCCGGTCGGTCCATCGACATCGCCGGCCCCGACGTGCTCTCCTACGCCGCGATGATCGAGCGGATCCGCGAGCTGATGGCCGTCGGCCGGGCCCCCCTTCAGATTCCAGCTTCGGTCACGCCTGCTGTGAGTCCCGTGGTGAGCGCCATCACCGGCCAGCCGCTGGGGCTGGTCCGCCCGCTCATGGAGAGCCTCGAGCACGATCTGTTGCCTCGCGACGAAACGGCGCGGGAGCTGTATCGGATCCGGCTGTCGTCGTTCGACCGCGCGGTAGGGCGAGCGCTGCGCGAGTGGGAGGCGAGCGAGCCGCTCGCAGCGCGATGAAGGTCGAGAGCTCGATCGACGTGGACGCGTCGCCGGAGGAGGTCTACGGCCTGGTGATGGACCCGAGCCGGCTCGGGGAGTGGGTGTCGATCCATGACCGGCTCGTGGAGGCGCCCGACGGCGAGCTCGACAAGAACTCCGAGCTCGCCCAATGCCTGAAGGTCGCCGGTCAGCGCTTCACTGTGCACTGGCACGTGACCAAGGACGACCGGCCACGGCACGTGGTGTGGGAAGGCCGGGGGCCGCTTCGCACACGCGCGCGTGTGACCTATGACTTCGCCGCCCGCGACGGCGGCACGCGATTCTCGTACGCCAACGAGTACGACCTCCCAGGCGGGGTGGCCGGCAAGCTCGGCGGGCGCGCCGTGTCGCGGGTCGCCAAGCGCGAGGTCCAGCGCTCGCTCGACCGGCTGAAGCAGCTCGCCGAGAACTGATCGTGGCCGCGCGCGGCCGTCGCACTCGGCGTGGGTGATCTCCTCGGAAAAGTGATCCGGGAAGCTGCTCAGTTGTCCGGATCAGTTTCCGAGGTTGACTACAGCGGCCCCGCCGAGGGTGCCGGCTACAGCTTCGCCATCGCCTCGACCAGCTCGCGCACCGCGTCGCCGGACTGCTGGAGCTCCTGCATCTCGCGGTCGCCGAGCTCGATCTCGACGATCTCCTCGACACCCTCGGCGCCGAGCCGCACCGGCACGCCGACGAAGAGGCCGTCGATCCCGTACTCGCCCTGGCACAGGGCCGCGCACGGGAGCACCCGCTTCTGGTCGAACACGATCGAGTCGATCATCTCGACAGCGGCCGCGGAGGGCGCGTAGAACGCGGAGCCCTTCTGCAGCAGCTTGCCGACCTCGGCGCCGCCGTCACGCGTGCGCTGGACGATCTCCTCGATCCGGTCGTCCGGCAGCCGCTGGCTGACGGGTACGCCGGCGACGCTCGTGTAGCTCACGACCGGGACCATCGTGTCGCCGTGGCCGCCGAGAACGAAGCCGGTCACGTCCCGCACCGACACGCCTAGCTCCCACGCGAGGAACGTACGGAAGCGAGCCGAGTCGAGGATGCCCGCCATTCCTATGAGGCGATGACGGGGGAACCCGGTCACGTCGGCGGCGACGTGGCACATCGCGTCGAGTGGGTTGGTCACCACGATCACGATCGCGTCGGGCGAGCGCTCCGCGACCTCCGTCGCGACGCTGCCCACGATCCCCTTGTTCACCTCGAGCAGGTCGTCGCGACTCATGCCGGGCTTGCGCGGCGAGCCGGAGGTGATTACCACGATGTCGGAGCCGGAGGTCTCCTCGTAACCATTCGTGCCCACCACGTTCGGCTCGTACCCCACGATCGGGCCCTGACTGGTTGAGGTCAAGTGCCTTGCCCTGCGGCAGGCCCTCCACGATGTCGACGATCACCACATCGGCGTAGTCACGCTCCGCAAGCCTCTGTGCGGTTGTCGCGCCTACATTTCCGGCACCAACTACAGTAATCTTCCTACGCACTGATACTCACCTCTTCATTGGGGGAACGGCATGGCTGACTTTCTGGACCAGACGCGGTCCGACATCGACAAGCGACTCAAGGAGCTGCGCCCGCTCCACGAGGAGTTCCTCAAGCTCGAGCGCGCCAAGGCGGCGCTCGAGGGGATCGAGGCTCCCCGCCGCGGCCCCGGCCGCCCGCGCGGCCGGCGGGGGCCGGCGGCGGCCGCCGGCGGCGCCGCGCGGCGGCCAGGGCGCGAGCAGGCGCTCAAGGAGGTTCGGCAGAGCCCGGGGATCACGGTCGCCGAGCTCTCGGACAAGCTTCAGATCAAGCACAAGAACTACCTATACCGGGTGATGGCGGGGCTGCAGAGCGATGGCGCCGTCAAGAAGGAGGGCAGCGGGTACGTGGCCTCGTAGCGCGGGCGGGCGCCGGAGCGGGTCATCCGGCGCGCCGGGCACGACTAGCCGGCGCCGTCCATCTTCGCGATGATCGCGTCGGCCACGTCGGAGGTGCCGACGGCGCTCGGGTCGTCGCGCGAGGGCTTCATGTCGTAGGTCACCGACTCGCCCTCCCGGATCACGTCGGCGATCGCCGACTCCAGGCGTCGGGCGGCGTCGCGCTCCTCGATGTGACGTAGGAGCATCACGCCCGAGAGCATCAGGGCCATCGGGTTCACCTTGTTCTGTCCCTTGTACTTGGGCGCCGAGCCGTGGACCGCCTCGAAGACCGCGTAGTCGTCGCCGATGTTGGCGCCCGGCGCCACGCCCAGGCCGCCGATCAGCCCGGCGCCGAGGTCGGAGACGATGTCGCCGTACAGGTTGGGAAGCACGACCACGTCGTACTCCTCGGGACGTGAGACGAGCTGGTTGCACAGGTTGTCCACGATCCTGTCCTCGAACTCGATGTCGGGATACTCCTCCTCGGCAACCTGGCGCGCCGTCTTAAGGAACAGCCCGTCGGTGTACTTCATGATGTTCGCCTTGTGCACGGCGGTGACCTTCGGCGGCCGTAGGCCTTCGCGTAGTCGAACGCCTCGCGCACGATGCGCTTGGTCCCGTACACCGAGATCGGCTTGATCGACACGCCGATGTCCTCGCGCAGCTCGGTGCCCTCGGTGTCCTTGATGAACTCACGCAGCTTCGCCGTTGACTCGTCGCCGAGCTCGTACTCAACACCCGCGTACAGGTCCTCGTGGTTCTCGCGCACCACCACGATGTCGGTCTCCGGGAAACGGGTGCGAACGCCCTCGTACGCCTTGCAGGGGCGCAGGCACGCGTAGAGGTCGAGCTCCTTGCGCAGGGCCACGTTGATCGAGCGGAAGCCGGAGCCCACCGGCGTGGTGATCGGGCCCTTGATGGCGAGCCCGCGCTCCTTGATCGAGTCGAGCACGCGGTCGGGCAGCGGCGTGCCCTCCTCCTCGTAGACGTCGGCCCCGGCGTCCTGCCAGTCCCACTCGAACTCGACGCCGGTGCCCTCGAGCACGCGCCGGACGGCCTCCGAGATCTCGGGGCCGGTCCCGTCGCCGCGGATGAAGGTGACCCGGTGCGCCACGCGCGGTATGAAACCATCAACACGTGCTCGGAGGCCGCTCGCTCAAGCTCGCGACCGTCGCCGGCATCCGCATCGGCGTCGATCCGAGCTGGTTCCTCGTCCTCTTCCTGATCATCTACCTGCTCTCGGGGAGCTACGACCTCCTCTACCCGGACGAGCCGGTCATGGCGTTCGTGCTGGCCACGATCAGCGCGCTCCTGTTCTTCGGGTCGGTCGTGCTGCACGAGCTCGGCCACGCGATCGTCGCGATGCGCAACGGCATCGGCATCTCGGGCATCGACCTCTGGCTCTTCGGCGGGATCGCGAAGATGAGCCGCGACTCCGACTCGGCCGGCGTCGAGTTCCGGATCGCGGCGGCGGGGCCGCTCGTGACGCTGCTGATCATCGTCGTCTGCGCGCTCGCGGGCATCGCGCTCGCCGGCACCGACCGGTTCGACGACGCGCTGCTATTCGACGCGGGACGGGACCCGGTGGAGGCGGTGCTCGGCTACCTCGGCGTCGGTGAACACGCTGGTGCTGCTGTTCAACCTGCTGCCCGGGCTTCCCGCTCGACGGCGGGCGCATCGCCCGCGCGATCGCGTGGCGAGGACCGGGGACCGGGGCCGCGCCACACGGTTCGCCGCCACGCTGGGCCGCGGGTTCGCGTACCTGATGATGGCGCGTGGGCGCCGTGCTGATCTTCTACCGGCGTGTTCGTCACCGGCATCTGGCTGATCTTCATCGGGCTCATGCTGGGGCAGGCGGCGCGGGGGGCGGTCCTCCAATCGCAGGTGACCTCGAGGATCGAGGGCGTGCGTGTCCAGGACGTCAT
>CAWEHQ010000012.1:0-10773 GCA_963808955.1 uncultured Thermoleophilaceae bacterium
ACGACGTCTCGCGTGAGCTGTGCGGCGGCACCCATGTTGGGGCGACCTCCGAGGTGGGACTCTTCCACGTCACGACCGAGACATCGAGCGCTTCGAACGTCAGGCGGATCGAGGCGGTCACGGGACCGGAAGGAGTCGTGACGCTTCGCGCGCGGAGCAGGGAGCGACGCGAGCTCGCCAGGATGCTTCGGGTGCCCGAGAGCGACGTCGTGGCGGCGGTCGAGCGCCTGAGCGAGCGGATGCGGGAGCTCTCGCGGCGGGAGCGCGAAGGGGACCGCGAGTCGACCCGCGAGGTCGCCGACGGGCTCGTTGGAGCGGCCACGGAGATCAGCGGCCTCGGGGTGGTGGCGGCCGTAGTAGAGGTTCCCGACCCCCGCTCCCTTCTCGAGTTGTCGGACCGCGTCAAGCAGACGCTTGGCAACGCCGCAGTCGTGCTCGGATCAGCTGTGGACGGGCGAGCGCACCTCGTGGCCAACTTCTCGGACGCCGCCGTCGAGCGCGGGCTGAAGGCCGGCGAGGTGGTGCGAGCGGCGGCCGGACTCGTGGGCGGTGGGGGAGGCGGCCGCGACGGCATGGCGCAGGCCGGCGGGCGTGACCCGGAGAGGCTCCCGGAGGCGATTGCAGCTGCTCGGGCGGCGATCGAGGCGGAGCTTGCGTGAGGTTGCCGGGCGCGCCCCGGGGGTCCGCGCGCCGATCGGCACTAACTTGTCGCCAGGGCTCGCTACGGTGACGCCATGAGCCGAGTCCTCGCGCTCGACTACGGGCGCGCGCGCGCCGGTTGCGCCGTTTCGGATCCGACCGGCACGGTGGCGACGCCGCTCGCCGTGGTGGAGCGCCCGGCCACGCGGCGCGGGCTTGACGAGATCCGCGGCATCGCCGAGGAGCGGGAGGTCGAGCGCGTCGTGGTCGGGTTACCGCTCACGCTTGTGGGCGAAGAGGGCTCACAGGCTGCTGAGACGCGTGCGTTTGCGGAACGGCTGGCATGGGTACTCGCGGTTCCGGTGTCACTGCACGATGAGCGCCTAACCACCCGGCAGGCGGGTCGGAGCGGAGGATCGGCGGTCGCCGCGGAGGATTCACGCGCGGCCGCCCACCTGCTCGAGTCCTTCCTCGCCATTGGGCGAGGCTCCCGAGAGCCCGCCACGCCCACGTGACCCCACCCGACGGCGTACCGGAGCCGGGCGGGCCGCTCAGGGACAGCCGCCGCCTGCGCGCCCAGCGGGCCGAGCCCCGGGCGTTCGAGGGCGCGCGCCCTTCGGTCGAGCGAACGCGCCGCCTCGTCGAGGAGCGCCGCGTGCAGTCGGGCCCTGACGGCGACAGCGGTGGCGTTCGCGGCGGCGGCCCCAGGCGGCCACGCGGTCCCCGTCGCGGCGGCTCCGGGGGGGCCGGCCGCGAGCAGACGTTTCGCCGCCGTCGGCTCGCCGCCCTGGTCGCGGCGGGCGGACTGCTGGTCGGGCTATGGCTTCTGGTGTCGCTCTTCCAGCCGTTCAAGGGTGAGGGCGACGGCCAGGTGGAGGTGACGATCCCGAACGGCTCCGGACTCGCCGAAATCGGCGACCTGCTCGAGGAGGGAGGCGTCGTGTCGAATGGCTTCTTCTTCGAGCTCCGAGCCCGCCTCGCGGGCACCGGCGAGGACCTCGAGGCGGGGACCTATCAGTTGCGCCAGGACATGAGCTACTCGGCGGCCCTGGACGCGCTCTTGGCGGGCGGAGGCCCCGCGAAGGTGATCAGCGTGACCCTCCCGGAGGGACGGGCTCGAAGCGAGGTGGGCCCGATCGTGGAGGATGCCGGTCTCGACGGTGACTACGAGCGCGCAACCGAGTCCTCGAAGCTCCTCGACCCTGCTGACTATGGCGCCGAGGACACCGATTCGCTCGAGGGCTTCCTGTTTCCCTCGA
The DNA here is from genome assembly GCA_963808955.1 of uncultured Thermoleophilaceae bacterium. Lineage (GTDB taxonomy): Bacteria > Actinomycetota > Thermoleophilia > Solirubrobacterales > Thermoleophilaceae > CAWEHQ01. The sequence goes on from CAWEHQ010000012.1 coordinate 1,899, forward strand.
CCTACGAGCTGAAGCCGAGTGAGGACGTCGAAGACCTCGTGAAGGAGCAGCTCGGAGCTTTCGAGCGCGAATTCGAGAAGGTCGACATGAGTGAGGCGGAGGCGGCCAACCTGACCCCGTACGACGTCCTGACGATCGCCTCGATGGTGGAGCGGGAGACGCTGGTGCCCGAGGAGCGGCCGATCGTCGCGAGCGTGATCCACAACCGGCTGCAGCAGGGCGAACCGCTCTTCATCGACGCCACGATCCGCTTCGCGGTTGACAACTGGACCGACCCGCTGACGCAGTCCGAGCTCGCTGTGGACTCGCCCTACAACACCCGCCTCAACGCCGGGCTGCCGCCGGGGCCGATCGGAAGCCCGGGCATCGACTCGATCGAGGCCGCCGCCAACCCGGCCAACACCGACTTCCTCTTCTACGTGGTCAAGCCGGACACATGCGGCGAGCACGAGTTCAACGAGACCATCGAGGAGCACGACGCCGCCGTGGCGGAGTACGACCAGGCGCGCGCCGAGGCCGGCGGCCAGTCGCCCACGGACTGTCCGGGGTAGCCGGGCTCCTCGCCGCGTGACGCTCACCGGCGTCCTCGGCTTTCCGGTCGGCCACAGCCGCTCGCCGGCCATCCAGAACGCCGCCTTCGGCGAGCTGGGGCTCGGCTGGCGCTACCTCAAGCTGCCGGTGCCACCCGAGCGCTTCGAGGAGACCGTGCGCGCTCTGCCGGGCTCCGGCTACCGCGGAGCCAACGTCACGGTGCCACACAAGCTCGCGGCCCTCCGGCTTGCCGACGATGCGAGCGATGCGGCACGGGCGATCGGCGCCACCAACACGCTGACCTTCGAGGACGGCTCGGTCCGGGCGGACAACACCGACGCGGGCGGCTTCCTCGCCGCCCTCGGTGATTCGCCTGCGGGGTTGCGGACGCTCGTCCTGGGCGCGGGCGGAGCAGCCCGCGCCGTGGCGTGGGCGCTTCGAGAGGCGGGCGCCACCGAGGTGCTCGTGTGGAATCGGACGCCGGGGCGGGCCCAGCAGCTCGCCCGCGACCTGGCGGTCGAGAGCGTGTCGGAGCCGAGGTCCTGCGACCTGCTCGTAAACGCCACCACCGTCGGCCTCTCGGCGGACGACAGCCAGGAGTCCGCGCTCCGAGAGCTTGGCCTGTCGACGCTCGACGTCCCGGCGACGGTCGTGGATCTCGTCTACGGCGCGCACGTCACCCCCATCTGCGCTTGGGCATCGGCGGCCGGGTCGCGCGTCGTGGACGGGTTGGAGGTGCTGGTGCGCCAGGGCGCCCTGAGCTTCGAGCTCTGGACCGGACGCGAGGCGCCGCTCGAAGTGATGCGTACGGCGGCGCATCACACGTGACCCGACTCTGCCTTCCCGCGGGACGAGGAGCTGGCCCCTAGCCGTCTGCGCCCCGAGCCGGCCAGCCCAGCCGCACGAGGTCAGCCGGCGCGGCCGGTCCGCGCGGGCCCGACCACGAGGGTGCCGACGACACGATCGTCGCCCTCCGCCGGCATATACCGCACTGCGAACCGCCCCGCTCTCTCGGTAAAGAGGTCGAACAGCGCGGGGGTGCCCGGTGTGGTCGTTTGGAGGAGACCCAGGCCCTCGAGCTCGACGCGTCCAGGCTTCGGCACAGTCACGGTGACGATTACACGCTCATCGAGCTGGACGGTCTGGGTCTTCGACGTTCGTGCCGGACTCTGCCGTCGCTCAGTGCGGCCGGGACTGTCCTTAGACCGCACCGCGTCGAACTTCACTTCGGCTGCACCAGCAGGGTCTGCCGGGGAGGTGGGAGCGGGCTCGATCGTCTCGGTCCGGTCCTCACCGCTGGCGCCATCGTTCTTGGCTTCCTCTGGCGGCGGAACGAGCGACGCGGCGACAACGGCGAGCAGCATCACCGTGCCGATCACGAGGAGGAGCCGTCGAGCCTGCAAGGGCAAGCGATCGTAGCCCTTGAAGGATGTTCGGATGCTTGGCGGAGTCGGCCGCCGGGTCTCAGCGCACTACGGCGCACCGCACAGCAGCTGGGTGCGATTGCCGGGCAAGCGGAGTCGCTCGACAGCAACGCGGCGATTCAGTTCGACACCGTGCGTAGGGGCTTGTCGAGGCACGAGCCGCTGGGGGCGAATGAAGACTGCGTCCGAACTTCTCCACTGGTGCTCGCTGCCCTGGCGCTGGAGCTGCCGTTCGCGGCGGTCCTGATCGCGGTCGCGGCGATCGATCTTGACCACCGGATCGTTCCGAACAAAGTGCTCCTGCCCGCCGCCGTCTGGGCGATAGGGGCTGGTGCGCTGGTCGCGCCCGGCGACCTGCCCGAGTGTCTCCTCGCGGGCGCGATCGCCTTCGCAGTCCTGCTCGCGATCGTGCTCGCGTACCCGAAGGGCATGGGAATGGGCGACGTCAAGCTCGCGGGCGTGATGGGCCTCTACCTCGGTTCCCCGGTGGCGGTGGCGCTTTCGGTCGCGTTCTTCGTGGGCTCACTGGTCGGCGGCGTCATGATCGTCCGGGAGGGGTCGGCGGCGCGCAAGAGGGCCCTTCCGTTCGCGCCGTTCCTCGCCCTCGGCGGGATCGTGGCGCTGCTCGTGGGCCCGGAGCTGCTGTCGCTCTACACGCAGCGCTTCCCGTAGGGTCCTCTAGAAGCCCGCGCGGATTCGCCTTGCGCGTGAGTAGGGTTGCAGGCGCCATGTCGCTGCGCTTCACCACCGCCGGCGAATCGCATGGCCCCGCGCTCACGGCCGTGGTCGAGGGCCTGCCCGCCGGTCTCGAGCTCGCGCCCGATGATCTCAATCGCGACCTCGCGCGGCGCCAGCTCGGGCACGGCCGTGGCGGACGGATGAAGATCGAGAGCGACCGCGCCGAGGTCACGGCAGGCCTTCGCCACGGGCGGACGCTCGGAAGCCCGGTGGCGCTCAGGATCGAGAATCGCGATTACGCGAACTGGGAGGAGCGCATGAACCCGTGGCCCGTGGCCGCGGACATCGAGGAGGTGCATCTGCCGCGGCCGGGCCATGCCGACCTCGCCGGGGTGCAGAAGTTCGGTTTTCAGGACGTTCGCAACGTGTTGGAGCGGGCGAGCGCGCGTGAGACCGCGGCCCGTGTCGCCTGCGGTGCCCTCGCCAAGGCGTTCCTCGCCCGGCTCGGCGTCCAGGTTCGCAGCCACGTGATCACGATCGGTTCGGTTCACGCGTGCGAGCGACCGGACCTCCACGTGGACGACTTCCGCGAGGTGGACGAGTCACCGGTTCGTTGCCTCGACCCCGACGCGAGCGCGGCGATGGTCAAGGAGATCGACGCGGCGCGCAAGGCCAACGAGTCGCTCGGCGGCGTCTACGAGGTGATCGGCTTCGACGTCGTACCGGGTCTCGGCTCGCACGTCTCCTGGGAGGAGCGCCTCGACGGCCGGCTTGCGCAGGCGATCATGTCGATCCAGGCGATGAAGGGCGTGGGCATCGGCGATGGGTTCGACGTCGCAGAGCGAGTCGGGTCCCAGGCCCACGACGAGATCTTCTGGGACGACGATCGCGGCTACTTCCGAGAGACCAACCACGCCGGCGGCCTGGAGGGCGGAATGACGACCGGCGACCCGCTCGTGGCCCGTGGCGCCATGAAGCCGCTCCCGACCCTGACGAAGCCGCTCCGGTCCGTGGACATCGCCACACGCGAGCCGGCGCAGGCGCTGCGCGAGCGCACCGACTCATGCACGGTTCCCGCTGCGGGAGTCGTCGCCGAGGCGATGGTGGCGCTCGTTGTCGCGTCCACCTACCGGGAGAAGTTCGGCGGCGACCACATCGACGACGTGGCGGCGGCGGTTGCCGCCTACCGGGAGCGCATCGGGTGGAGGCGGTAGCGGGGGGAGGGGTCTCCGGGCCGGATCCGGGAGAAGACCAGGGCATACTCGGATCGCGCACGTCGAGTGGTCGCGGCGCGCTCGTCTTCATCGGCTTCATGGGCGCGGGGAAGTCGGGTGCCGCGCGGGCGGCGGCGGCCGTGCTCGGCGTCGATGCCGTGGACACCGACCGCGAGCTCGAGCGGGAGCTCGGCGAGTCGATCGAGTCCTTCATCGACCGCGTAGGCGAGAGCGCCTTCCGCCATCGCGAGGAGGAGCTCGTCACCCGGCTGCTCGGGCAGCGCGACCTGGAGGTGGCGGCGCTCGGTGGCGGCGCCCTGCAGTCGGACGCGGTCCGGGAGGCGCTTCGGCAGCACACCGCCGTGTACATCGACGTGGAGCCGGACGAGGCGTGGCGGCGGGCGTCCGGCAAGGGCCGGCCACTCGCACGCGAGCGCGCGCGTTTCGACGACCTCTACCGCGACCGCCGCGCGACTTACGAGTCGGTGGCGAGCGTCTTCCTCCCGCCGAACGGACGGGATCTCGTCCATCGAGCGCTGCCGGCGCTCGACCGCCTGCGGGACGGTGCCGCGCCCAAAGGTATGCGCCTCGTATGGGCGCGGGCCGAGTCGGGCGACTACCCCGTGTATGTCGCCCCGGGGCTGGTGCGGACCGGCTTCTTCCACCCACAGGACGGGCGACGCTTCCTCGTCACGGACGCCGGCGTCGCGCGCGCACAAGGTCACTGCGTGGACGTCCTGGCGACCCCCGGCCTGCGCGCGGAGATTCCCCCGGGCGAGCGCGAGAAGACGCTCGCGCGCGCGGAGCAGCTCCTTCGCAGCATGGCGAGCGCGGGGGTGGGGCGCGACGACCTGCTCGTCGCGCTCGGCGGCGGGGTCGTGGGGGACCTAGGAGGCTTCTGCGCCGCCACCTACCAGCGCGGGATCCGCTGCGTGCAGGTCCCGAGCACGTTGGTGGCCCAGGTCGACTCGGCGTATGGGGGCAAGACCGGCGTCGACCTGCCCGAGGGCAAGAACTACGTCGGCGCGTACCACCAGCCGGCGAGCGTCCTCGTCGATCCTGAGCTGCTCGACACGCTCCCTCCCGAGGAGCGCTCGGCCGGCTACGCGGAGGTCGTCAAGATGGCGTTGATCGCCGGAGGCGACCTCTGGAGGCGTCTCCGTCGCGGCGACGAGCCCGATGAGGAGGTCGTGCTCGGGTGCCTGCGTACGAAGCTCTCGGTGGTCGCGGAGGACGAGCGCGACGCCGGGCGGCGCCAGGTGCTGAACCTCGGGCACACGGTTGCGCACGCGATCGAGGCCGCGACCGGCTACTGCGTGCTGCGTCACGGGGAGGCCGTCGCGATCGGGCTGCTGTGCGCCCTGCGCCTGTCAGGGCGAGAGTCGCTCAGGAAGGAGGTCGCGGAGCTGCTGGCGGCGCACGGCCTGCCGACCACCGTCGAGGGAGTCGATACCGACCAGGTGGTGGCGCTGATCGGGCGTGACAAGAAGCGTCGAGGCGGCGCCGTTCCGTTCGTGCTCGTGGACGCGCCCGGGGCGGTCACGCCCGGTCACGAGCTGCCCGATGCCGACGTACGGGCGGGGGTCGCGGAGGTCATGCGATGACGAGCGTTCGGGTGCTCCACGGCGTGAACCTCGACACGCTGGGCCGCCGCGATCCGGCCCACTACGGAAGCCTGACGCTGCCGGAGCTCGAGGAGCGTGTCGAAGGCTTCGCCCGCGACCTTGGTCTCGACGCGTCGTTCGCCCAGACCAATCACGAAGGTGAGTACTGCGAGCTGGTCCACCGTGCGGGCGAGTCCAGTGCGGGGCTCGTGCTCAACCCGGGGGCGTGGACGCACTACTCGTACGCGATCCGCGACGCGCTGGAGGTCGCCGCGCTGCCGGCGGTCGAGGTGCACATCTCCGCCGTCGACGACCGGGAGGAGTGGCGCCGGCGATCGGTCATCGCCGACCTTTGCGTCGGACGCGTGCAGGGCCGCGGCGTAGACGGCTACCGGGACGCACTGGACCTGCTTCGGGACGCCCTCGCACGATGACCGGTCGCGCCGATCGGCTAGTGGAGGTGCTGGGCGAGCAGGGGCTGGACGCCCTGCTCGTCACGAACCTCGTCAACGTCCGCTACCTGACCGGCTTCACCGGGACCAACGGACTCTGCGTCGTGGGCCCGGAGATCAGGGCGTTCGTGACCGACTTTCGCTACGTGGAGCAGGCCGAGCGCCAGGTCGAGCGGCTTCGAGCGGGTGCGCGGCGGGCGCGACCTGCTCCGGGACGTGTGCGAGCGTCTCTCGGAGGCGGGCGCTCGGAAGGTGGGATTCGAGGATCACCACGTGACCGTTCGCAGCCACGGCCGTCTGCGGGATCGACTCGACGACGAGATCGAGCTCGTCCCGGCGGGCGAGCTCGTCGAGCGACTGCGCGCGGTGAAGGACGACGGCGAGCTGCGCGCCATCGGCGCCGCGGCCGACCTCGCGACGGACGTCTTGGAGGAGCTCGTGGACGAGGGGTTCCGTGGCCGGACGGAGCGTGAGGTCAAGGGCGACCTCGAGCGCGCCATGCGCTCGCGCGGGGCCGAGCCGTCGTTCGACACCATCGTCGCGGGGGGCGCCAACGGCGCGCTTCCGCACGCGACAGCGAGCGACGACCGCATCGAGGCCGGGACGCTCGTGGTCGTGGACATGGGGTGCCTCCTGGACGGCTACTGCTCCGACTGCACGCGCACGTTCGCGAGCGGAGAGCTCCCCAATGGGGAGGCAGGAGCCGTCTACGAGCTCGTGCTCCGGGCACAGGAGGAGGCGTTGGGGGCGGTCCGTGCCGGCGCCGGCTGTCGCGACGTCGACGCGGTGGCCAGGCAGCGGATCGAGGCAGCCGGCTACGGCGAGCGGTTCGGCCACGGTCTCGGGCACGGCGTGGGGCTCGAGGTGCACGAGCGCCCGCGGCTCACGCAGTCGGCCGAGGAGTCGGAACGGCTCGAGGGCCGCAGCGTCGTGACCGTGGAGCCCGGCGTGTACCTGCCCGGTGAGCTCGGGATCAGGATCGAGGACCTCGTGGTGGTCGGGGCGGACGGCCCCGAGATCCTGACCCCGTTCACGAAGTCGCTCGTGACGCTCGATCCCTGAGGCATCGCGGTGGAGGCCGCCCCCGTCGTCGCGGATCCACCTTCGCTCCATGAACTGACGCTGATAGCTGAGCACCTTCCCGGATCATTTTGCGGGGGTGAGCACGCCCGCGGGGCGCGCGCGACCGCAACGATCGGCCCGTCGCCGGGTTAGCGCCACGGGGCCACCCGGCGCTTCGGAATGTGGCCTCGTTCCCACGCGTCGTCGGAGTATGCGAACATACGTTCGCATACATGGTCGTCTGTCTGCTGATTCCCCGATTGGCCCTGCTCGCGGCGCTCGGGGACAAGCGCGCGCTGCTGGGCGAGCCGGTCGCGCTGGCGCCCGCGGCGGGCCGTGAGCAGCGGGTGGGGGAGGCGTCGGCCGCGGCGGAGGCATTCGGCATCGCGCGCGGGATGGCCATGGGGGAGGCGCTCACGCGCTGTCCGGGACTGAGGCTGGTCCCTCCCGATCCGGAGCGGGAGCGAGCGATCTGGACAGAGGCGCTCGACCGGCTCGAGGGAATCGGGGCGAGCGTCGAGTCCGATCAGCCGGGCGCCGCATTCTTCGAGGCCGATGGCCTCCGCGGGATCCACGGCGGGCGGCTCGAGGACGTGCTGGCAGCCCTCCGGCGGGCCTTCCGCCGCCCCGATGACGGCGGCGAAGTTCTGCCAAATAGGGGCAGGCGGCCTGCATCTTTGCTCGCCGCGAGCCTGCGGGTCGGAGCCGGACCGAGTCGCTTCGTCGCGTACGTGGCAGCTACGCGCGCGCGTGCGGGGCGCCGCGGGCGGCGACCCGACGGCGCGACGCTCGGCGCCACCGCCGTCGAGCGGCGGTCCGAGACGATGGTGCCTGTCCGGTCGGCACGCGCATTCCTGGCGCCCCTGCCGGTGTCGCTGCTCCGCTCGCGACCGGAGCTCGACTGGCTGCCCGGCGTGCTCGAGCGGCTCGGGATCCGCACTCTGGGGGAGCTGGCCGAGCTGCCTGCGCCGGCGGTGGCTGAACGCTTCGGCCATCCCGGCCTTCTCGCGATCGACCTGGCCCGCGGACGGGACACGCCACTCGTCCCGCGTCGGCCTCCCGAGCCGGTCACGGAGCGTGTCGCCCTGCCCGAGTCGGCGTCCGGCCCCCAGCTAGAGCACGCGCTCGAGCTGCTGATCGCCCGGCTGCTCGCCCGTCGCGAGCGGCGCGGCCGCTCCCTTCGTTCGCTGGCCGTCTCCGCCCACTTCGTGGAGGGTGGCACCTGGAGGGAGCGCGTGACGCTGCGCCGGGCGAGCGCAATCCCGACCGCCTCCGGACCGCCATCGGCCTCCGGCTCGCGGAGCTCCCCGCCCCGGCCGAGATGCTCGGTCTGGAGGTGGAGGCCTTCGGCCCGCCGGCGCACGACCAGCGGCGGCTCGTGGAGGAGGTCGACCCGCGCGAGGCCAGACGCGCCCGGTTGGGAGAGGCGGTGCGCCAGGTGCGCGAGGCCGCCGGCAGCGGGGCCGCTCTGCGGATCATGGAGGTGGACCCGGGGTCGCGCGTGCCCGAGCGCCGGGCCGCGCTGTCGCCCTACCCAGTCGACGAGGAGGGCAGGTGAGCACGCCGGTCCGACTGCGCCGGATCGGCGAGCCGCGGCCCGCGGTGGTGGAGACCGACTCGGACGGTGTCCCGACGCGGCTCGGCCTCGACGAGGTGAACGCCGTGAGCGAGGACTGGGTGGTGGAGGACCGCTGGTGGACGGGCGACCCGCTACGCCGCCGCTACTTCGAGCTCGTGCTCCGGAGCGGCGCCAACGCGGTCGTCTTCCGCGACCTGGTCACGGGCGCCTGGTTCGTCCAGCGGGCGTGATGGTGGCCGGCCGACGCGATGGCCGTTGGAACTGCGCAACGGACCGCTGAGGCTGGGTCCCGCGGAGTGGATGGCTCCCGTCGACCCGCTCCCCGACACCG
>CAWEHQ010000013.1:0-158296 GCA_963808955.1 uncultured Thermoleophilaceae bacterium
AGGGCTGGCCCTCGCTGCCACGATGAGTCGAGCACGTCTTCGTTGCCAGCCGCTCGCGTTGCCTGGGGTCAATGCTTTGCGCCAAGCCCGTCAGTGAGAGGACGAATGTGGTGAATACGGGGAGTTGTCCTCGACCTCGACGACGGGATAGCTAACCGAGGCCTCGTCGGTGAGCGCCTGCCGCCACTCCTCTTCACTGGTGAAGACCTTGCCGTTGAGGGCCCAGAGTTTGTGGCCTGACGGATGCTCAAGGACCGGACCGTCCTCCCTGTGCGGCAGCCCCTCTTCCACCACGACTTGACGCCGTCGGGTTGCTCGATTGCCGGCCCGTCCTCTCTGTGCTTCCGGCCGTCACGCCACCACTCACGTCTGCCGTCCTCGCGCTCGATGGCAGGGCCGTCTTCCCGATGCGGATACCCGTCCAGGAGCCACACCTTCTCCTCGAGGCCTTCGTCGTCGGGTCGCGTCTCGACCGTTCGCCCCCCGGGGTAAGGGCGCCGCTCCTCCTGGGAGGCGAGCTGGTTGCGCTTGCCACGCCTACCAAGAAGCCTTCCGAACGGATCGCCTCGCTTCTTGGCGCTCTCCTCGCCCATGAGGGTGAACGATAGGTGGGCGCCGTGGCTTGGAAGCAGCCTGGAAGCGACAAACCGCAGAAGTCCGCAACAGAACTCGGCGGGAGCCAGACTCAAGCCCGCGTCCGGAGCGGTCAAGCGACACACGACAGCAGGCGGCAGCACAGCGCCCGCCCCTTACAAGCAGGAGGTCGCCTGTTCGAGCCAGGCACCGCCCATAGTCACGAGGCCGCTCTCCGAGCGGGATGAGGAGCGCCTGACCACACCGGAGAACGGCGCCAAAAGTTGCTCGTGGAAGCGCTTTGGAAGCGCTCGGTCTGCCGGCGTGGTGACGCGGAGCCTCGACTGGCCGGTTCCGAGTGGCGCGTCCCACTCTGGCCCGCGTCCCCACGAGCGTCGCGCGGCGTAGCGGGGGCCCGATATGTCCCTCCGAGCGACGCCCGCCTTGTTGATTGGATCCGGCTACCTGCTCTGACTACCTAGTCCGACGCTTCGCGGGCCCGGCCGAGCTGGGCCTGTGCAGGAAGCGACCGCACTGCAGCTCTTCGCGCAAAGCGATAGCGCGACGAACCCAGACGAATGCCTGTCGGCTTTGGCAGGCGGCGGCGGCGCGTCCGTGACGTACCGCAGGCTCTTGGTGCGCTTACGCGCGTAGGGTTGTGACGAAGAACCAGTCGTCGTCGCTGAAGTGCGGCTTCGGCGTGCACGCGGTGGTTGGTCAAGGGCTAGTCGCTGCGCTACGCGACGATGGTGCCTGCGGTTGGCCATCACTTGGCTTAGGGTGGGCGGTCCGCTTGCAGGTCGCAACCACTTGGGAGGGTGTTGGTGCAGGACACCACGTGCCATATGTCGATTTCGCTTGACGGTTTCGTCGCCGGGCCAGAGCAGAGTCGCGAGGACCCGCTGGGCAAGCGCGGGAGGGAGCTGCACCGCTGGCACTTGGGCGACGAGCGCGCCAACGAGGCCGACGAGACGGCGGCCGGCTGGCTTATGCGTCCGCGTGGCGCCTACCTAATGGGTCGCAATATGTTCGGGCCGATCCGCGGTGAGTGGGAGGAGGACTGGCGCGGGTGGTGGGGACCTGAGCCGCCTTACCACGCTCCGGTGTTCGTGCTCACCCATCACGCTCGCGAGCCGATCGAGATGGACGGCGGGACGACCTTCCATTTCGTCACTGGCGGGTTCGACGCCGCCTACGCGCAGGCGCGCGAGACCGCTGGCGATGACGGCGTGGACATCGCGGGGGGCGCCTCGACCGTGCGGCAGGCGCTTATCGCCGGGGTCGTCGACGAGCTCACGCTCGACATCGCCCCGGTTTTGCTCGGGTCCGGCGAGCGGATCTTCGACGGCGTCGAGTCCCTCGGCATGGAGCCGGTAGAGGTGCTGCATTCGCCGCTGGCCACGCACATCCGGTATCGCCGGGCGGGCTAGAGCCGGCGGTCCCTCACCCGGCTCCGCCACCGCCCAGAGCGAGCCCAGCCGCGGTCGGGCCGTGTTCTCCCGCACGGTTGCGGCTACGTCAAGGCTGAGGGCTGGCGGGCGGCTTGCCGGTGTCGTCGCGCATGGCGGCGTCGTAGGCGGCGCGTAGCTGGCCGCTGGCGCGCGGGGCGTCGGCGTCGGGGCGGGGGATGCCGAGGTGCAGCTCGCGCAGCTCGTCCATCATCGCGGCGGTCAGGTCGGGGCCGCCGTCGCGCAGCAGCTCGGCCCGGACTCGCAGGCGGCGTTCGCCGTCGCGGTGAGCGAGGCCCCAGGTGCCGAGCGCGACCATGATCGGCAGCACCTGGATACCTGCCTCGGTGAGCGAGTAGGTCGCCCGTTGCCCACGACGAGCGTCGTCGCGGGTGAGCAGCCCGGCGGCCAGGAGCCGCTTGAGGCGGCTGGCGAGGACGTTGGTCGCGATGCCCTCCTCGCAGCCGGCGAGCAGCTCGCGGAAGTGGCGGCGGTCGCCGAACATGACGTCGCGCAGCACGAGCATCGCCCATGGGTCGCCCAGCACTTCGACGGCGGCGTTGATGGCGCATCCCGATCGCGGAGCGTTGTCGGCGCCGCTCGACGGCAAACTGCTTGCAAGCTACCACTGCTTTCGCGATACCGGGACGACGCTTCTCCTTTCGCGCGAAGCGACACTCCGCCGGACCTGCGGGCGGACTTCCGCTCCTCTGGGTCGGCCGCAGGCGCGGGATGACTCGGACGGCGGTGTCAGTCCGACTCATCGCGGGCGCGCCCGTAGCGCTCGTAGATCACGCGCGAGCCGAACGTCCTGGTCTCGATCAGGTCCAGCGGGACGTCTTCGGTGACCGGCGGCAGGAACGGCGTGCCGCCACCGACGACGACCGGATAGCGGAACATGCGCAGCTCGTCGACGAGGCCGAGCTCGAAAGCCGCCGCGGCCAGGCCGGCGCCGCCGATCGAGACGTCCTTGTCAGTCGCGTCGAGCGCGGCAGCGGCCTCCTCGGCCACCGACGCCTCGGCGAGCCGGGCGTTGCCCTGGACGCTGTCGAGCGTGCGGCTGAAGACGACCTTCGGGATCGCGCACCAGACGTCGGCGAACGCGGCCCTGAGCTCGTTGTCGCGCAGCGACGGATCCGTCTCCCACACCAGCATCGTCTCGTAGAGCCTGCGGCCACAGCAGATAGCCGCCGAGCTCGCGTACCTGCGCCAGGTGGAACCGAAACTGCTCCTCGCTAGGTCCGCTCCAGTCGAACGCGCCCTCGCGGTCGGCGATAAAGCCGTCCACCGAGACGCTCATCGAGTAGATCAGCATGGGCTTCACGGGCGCGTGATGCTATTGCTCGGGCATGGCGGGCAAGGCATCGGAGCGGTTCGTCTGGGCGGTCGACACTCTGGAGGTCCGCCCGGCCGACCGCCTGCTCGAGGTCGGCTGCGGCCACGGCGTCGCGGTCTCTCTGGTCTGCGAGAGGCTGACGACGGGAACGATCACCGCGATCGACCGCTCGCCCAAGATGATCGAGATGGCCACGCGGAGGAACCGCGAGCACGTCGACGCGGGCAGGGCTGTGCTCGAGGCCGTCGCGCTGGAGGACGCGGACCTCGGCGATCGGCGCTTCGACAAGGTCTTCGCCTTCAACGTCGCTCCGTTCTGGCAGCAGCCGGAGGCGGCGCTCGGTGCCGTCCGCGAGCACCTCGCCCGGGACGGGGCCGTCTACCTCTTCTGGGACGCGCGCCACTCCGCGCCGGAGCGAGCCCGGGACCTCGGGAACGAGCTGGCCGACCGGCTACGCGAGGGCGGATTCTCCGTCGACAGGGTGCTGGTCGAGGACCTGCGCCCGGTCCCCGCGGTCTGCGCGATGGGGCGGCTCCAGGGCGGATGAACATGGACCGCAAAACCGTGTCGCGTTCCCATGCGAGGGGCGCTCGCCCTTAGGCGACCAGAGTGTCGGAATCGCGTGCGAGGAGCAGCGATGGGTGCTCTCGCAACCGCGCAAGGGAGGAGCGCCCGGCCGGGGCCTCCCCCGGCCGCACATGGGTTCAGCTGAGCTGCTCGGACAGCCCGATGATGATGCCCTCAGGGCCACGCAGGAAGCAGAGCCGGTAGATGTCCTCGTACTGCGCGATCTCGCCCACGAGTTCGGCACCGTGGCTGCGCAGGCGGGTGACGACGTCGTCGACGTCGTCGACCATGAACATGATGCGGCGCATGCCCAGCGCGTTCGCCGGCGCGCTTTCCGGCTCGGCTCTGACCGCCGGCGGCCTGTGGAACCTCGACAGCTCGACCCGGCCGTGGCCGTCCGGGGTTCGCATCATGGTGATGTCGGCACGGACGTCGTTGAGCCCGACGGTCTGGTCCACCCAAGGCCCCTCGACCGTCGTCTCGCCTTCCAGCTCCATACCGAGCTCGGCGAAGAACGCTTTGGCAGCCTCGAGGTCCTCGACGACGATGAGCACGTTGTCCATTCGCTGAATCATGTTGTCCTCCTGGCGTCGTGGGCCGTGTCTGTCGCGGCCCTTTACCTGGTGAGCGGAGCCCGTCACAGCTTCTCGACATAGGGCCTTATCGCGCAAACCGTGGACAGCGCCGGGCGTCCCATGTTTCCGGAACTCCATCGGAGCGATTCCCGGGCCAGCCGATTCCGCCTGCGGCCGGGGCCGTCCCGTCCTTCCACTCCTTCCGCCACACCACTGCAAGCCGGGCGATCGCGGCCGGCGAGTCAGCAGAAGAGGTCGCCTGGCAGCTCGGTCACCGCAACAGCACAGTGACGCGGAAGGTCTACATCCAGGAGATCAAGACTGCCGAGCGGTCAAAGCGTCGCCGAGCCAGGATGGATTCGGAGTATTCGACGCTGCTTCACGCGGCCGGCGACTAGCTCCCAGGCGGTCACCACATACTCGTCCAAGGTCCCTGACCGCGACGTGCACGCGCGGCCAGGCTCAGTACCTCCGCGTGGGAAGCCGCGGTCTAGCCCGCCTCTAAAGGGCGGCCTGACGTGCGGACTGCGCTCAGTACCACTTCCCCTTGGCGAAGCCGCCGAAGGCGATAAGCCCCACCAAGACGATGATCAGCCCGACCCAGAAGCTCCACACGATCATCAAGACGATCCCCACAATCACCAAGATCCCGCCGAGACCGATCCCGGTGTCGCTACCGCCAGCCTTGCCTGCTGCCGCCATGTGCTCTCCACCTCCTGGTACGTCTGGATTCGCAACCTCGTACCCCGCGGCCCTCGAAACGTTGCGGTTGCGCGCACGCCGTTTTTGCGCCGCGCGGTAACGGGGGTCGCGGGGCCGCATGAGCCAAAAACTGCCCTTCGAGTGGGCAGACACGTGCCCTGCACGAGCAGGGTGAGCTCGTCTCCTCGTGGCATACGAATCCCGGTCTGCGCATTCGAAGTGTGCCCGTCGGCCTGCTCGACGTGCCGGCGCCTAGCCGGGCCGTGCATCGCGGGCGAAGTTGCCATTCGAGCTGCACGAGAAACTCTCGCCTCTCTCACAGCTGCCAGGATGTGAAGGCGTGGGCGGGGCAGGTCGAAACGTGCGGAAGCTGACGTGCCTCGGCGGCGCCATGCTCGCGCTTGGAGGCGCCGCCGCCTGTGGCTCTGAGGAGGCGAAGGTGGGCGACTGCATCGATGCCGACAGCAACGTTGTCGACTGCGACTCGGCCAGCGCCACGCAGGAACTCGTCAGCGATCAGAGTGCGCCGGATGCAATCGCCTGCGTAGAGATCGGCGAGGAGCCGCAGGAAGCGGTAGAGGTCGGCGGCGTCACCTTCTGCGCGGTAGACAGGTAGGCCACCGAGTCTGACGCCCGACGGGGGGTCGCTTGCCTCCATCGTCACCTGGCACCGAGACTCGGTGAGCTTCTGGCCCAATCCTGGCCCAAACGTCCACGGAGCGGTGCGCATGGGCAAGTGGCGCGGGACGCCGCGGACGGCCCGGATTTGTGTCTGGAATGCGCCATCGTCGCCGGTCGTCGTTCAGCGTCGTTTTCGTCGGCGCTGCCTAACAAGCATGGGTCGCCTGTTCTAGCCAGGCACCGCCCATCGTGAAAAGCGCCAGCATTTCGCAACGTTCTTGCCGACCCCGACCCCGCGGTCGGCGCCCGATCGCTCGCGAACTCTCTGGGATGGCGTTCGACTTGCGTGGAACTGCGGAAAGGAAGCGCACCTCGAACTCACCGACCTCGAAGGTCTGGCACGGAGCCAAGCGGTCATGAGGCACTAGGGCCGACTTGCGATCGCTCGCGCAAAGGTTGCCCTCAAGCGCGGCTGCTAGCCAGGTTCATAGGGAGGGCTTGAGATGGCGGCGTTGAACCTTGTCTTCCGCCGGGGATAGGTCCAGCCCTGGACGCAAGCAAAAGAGGCGGAAGGAAAAGCGATGAAGTACCGCATGCTGGCTTTCCTGTCGGTCATCGGGGCTCTGGCCCTCGGCGGCGGCGTCGCCGAGGCCCACAACATGACGTTCCAGACCAGCGTTGAGTTCCAGACCGATTATTCCGCCGGCAACGACGCCGGGGTTGCGGGCCAGGTGAGTTCTGCGAGGCCGAGCTGCGTGCCGGACCGCACCGTGAAGGTGTTCGCCATCTTCGCTGACGACTCCAGGGAGCTGGTCGACATCGCTCGCACGAGCGACAATGGGGCGTTCGCGGGCGTCGGCGACTTCGACAACGCGGTCGACGCGCTGGCGAAGGTCACCCGCGAGAACATCGGCCGGAGCGGTCACCGCCACATCTGCGGCAAGGCAAGCGAACGCTTCGGGGACAACAACATGATGTAGGGGATTTGCCGCGCGGACGAGGGGGCGGCATCAGGAGCGCTCGCCCCCGTATCGGTCTCGGAGGTTTTCTCGAGCATCTCGCCCGCGCTCTTGTCTTGACCAGGTCGAGCCCGAGCTTCGCCGCTCCGCGCTGCGTCATGCCCAGTGCTTCCAGGTGTCGATCGACGACATCGACCCGTCCGAATTGCTGTAGTGCCATTCGCGCGAAGCGAAAGCAGTGGCGTAGAGTCGATCCGCTACCGGTCCTCGTCTTTAGCGAGCGCCTCCCGCCGAGTGCTTGAGATGCCCGCTTTGCATGGAGAGCAGTACCTACTGTCTGACCCCGCCGCGCCTGACGCATCAGATCGGCGACCCGGCCAGGGCGCCATAGGATTGCGACCGTGCCGTTCACCCTCAGGAACCTCAAGGAGGACCTGGAGGACCTCGGGTCCAAATTCGACGGCGCGCCAGACCTGGAGTTCCGCTTGGCGACCAAGGCGCTCGAGCTCGAGGAATCCGGCTTGAGCTACCAGCGCGTCCCGCCCGGCTATCGCTTTCCGTACGGCCACACGCACAAAAAGCAGGAGGAGGTGTACGTGGTCCTGCGCGGGAGCGGGCGGATGAAGCTCGACGACGAGATCGTCGGGCTCAAGGAGTGGGACGCGGTGCGCGTCCCGCCCGGTACGTGGCGAGGCTACGAGGCCGGGCCCGAGGGTCTCGAGATCCTCGTCATCGGCGCGCCCAATCTCGGCGAGGCTCCGCGCGAAGACGTCGAGGGCCGGCGCGACTGGTGGGCTGACTAGCGCCAGGTAGGTGAACATGAAGCGGGGAGAGGTAACTCACTCAGCCGAGCGCAGTGCACGCTCCCCTTCTAGCGCGCAGACCAGCCAGGAGAGGATGACGGGCTTTGGACGACCAGCAGGTCTCCACAGCCGTGCTCCCGTGACGCCTCCATCCGCCTGGGGAAGCGGGCGTCTGGTTCTGCCACGCCCGCTTCGCCATGGGAGCGCGGGCGTCAACGATGACGGCCGCAAAGGCCTGCCGATCGTCCTGAGCGACTGTCTGCGGGGAGCATTTCGGTCCGCCCGCATCCGGTCGGACAGCGGTCGCGGTGTCCCGTAAGGGGATCCCTATGCGGGCCCGTGTAGTTCCCTGCTTTCTGCAGTTGGCGACCGTAGATCTGACCCTCCGTCGCTACGACACGGATGGTCGCCGTAGCGACGAGCACCGTGGCTGCGAGGAAGCCTGCGCTCAGCGTTCAACGGAAGCGGCGAGATTGTCAAGCGAGGACGACAATCCCGCCGCGTGATCTGCAGCGTTGATCCCGTCGGGCACATCGTCGGCCCTGATGTCGACGCGTGATCGGGCGTCGACGGGTGACCTCCCATGGCGTCGACCACGTCGGAGTCGACGGCGGACTTCCCGCGCGGCCGACGCGTCCGCGTACGCCAGGACCAGTCGGTAGGACCCGCCGGGACGCGCATCGAAGTGCTCGAACCGGCCGGTCATCCGTCCGGCGGTAGCCACACGGCAAGCGCGTCGGAGTCGGTCAGCGCGGCGAATACCCGGTCCGGCGAGGCGCTGATGACTCGGACGGCGGTGTCAGTCCGACTCATCGCGGGCGCGCCCGTAGCGCTCGTAGATCACGCGCGAGCCGAACGTCCTGGTCTCGATCAGGTCCAGCGGGACGTCTTCGGTGACCGGCGGCAGGAACGGCGTGCCGCCACCGACGACGACCGGATAGCGGAACATGCGCAGCTCGTCGACGAGGCCGAGCTCGAAAGCCGCCGCGGCCAGGCCGGCGCCGCCGATCGAGACGTCCTTGTCGGTCGCGTCGAGCGCCGCAGCGGCCTCCTCGGCCACCGACGCCTCGGCGAGCCGGGCGTTGCCCTGAACGCTGTCGAGCGTGCGGCTGAAGACGACCTTCGGGATCGCGCACCAGACGTCGGCGAACGCGGCCCCGAGCTCGTTGTCGCGCAGCGACGGATCCGTCTCCCACACCAGCATCGTCTCGTAAAGCCTGCGGCCGCAGAGATAGCCGCCGAGCTCGCGTACCTGCGCCAGGTGGAACCGAAACTGCTCCTCGCTAGGTCCGTCCAGTCGAACGCGCCCTCGCGGTCGGCGATAAAGCCGTCCACCGAGACGCTCATCGAGTAGATCAGCATGGCTTCAGATCGTCGCACCGGAGCAACGGACGATGATCGTGATGACGTTCACCATTGAGCTTGACATCGGGCTCTCCCATCTTCTGCACGCTGGCTCTGCCACTAGCTAGTGACCGATCGCGAGACAAACTCATCGTCGTGGGCGGTCCAAGCGATCGTACGGCCATTGCCGGCGCCGCACCGAGATCCCGGAAGCGGAACCCCTAACGGGCACTTCGCCTGCATCGCGCTGTCTTCCGCCGCCCGCGCCGCGCGGCTGTCCCGCAAGACCCGCCCGATGCAAGCCCCGATGAGGGGGCGACAACCGGGACATCACACCACGCCCGCGTTCAAACGAAAGCGGTAGTAGTCCGAAGTGCTGCTCGTCGGCGGGAAGCATCGCGACCTACAAGCAGGAGGTCGCTGGTTCGAGCCCGGCACCGCCCATCGTCGAGAGCCGCTTGTGAAGCGGGATGGAGATCCCTTCGCCGTGTCGGAGACGAGCGGCGAGCGGCTGGGCAATCGGTAGCTACTTCCCGTGAGGGACACCACGCCGCCCCGTCTTCACCGGGGCCGTGCGTCCGACGCTCCACGACAGGGGACGCCCTGAGTTACAAGGCGCGGGCCGCGGCCAGGATCGCCTCGGCCGAGCGGTCGACGTCATCGGCAGTGGTCTGCCAGCCGACGACCGAGATTCGCATGACTGCCTGGCCGCGGAAGGTGCTGCCGCCCACCCAACAGGTCCCGTCCTCCTGGGTGCGTTCGATCACCCGGTTCGTGGCCTGGTCGTCGTCGAAGCGCACGAGCACCTGGTTGAGAACGACATCGTTCACCACCTCGACTCGGTCGGCCTCCGCGAGCCGGTTGGCCATCCTCTCGGCATGGTCGCAGCAGCGGTCGATCAGGTCGGCCAGTCCGGTTCGTCCCAGCGAGCGCAGTGCGGCGTAGAGCGGCACCCCGCGCGCGCGCTTCGAGAACTCGGGTGTCCAGTCCATGCCCCAGGGGACGTCCTTGTCGTGCGCGGGGATATAGGCGGACGTGGACGCCATGGCGGCCCGGTGTGCGGACGGATCCGCAACGATCGCGATTCCGCAGTCATAGGGAACGTTCAGCCACTTGTGCCCGTCGGTCGCCCACGAATCCGCCCGCTCGAAGCCCTGCAGCAGGTGTCGGCGTGTCGGGCTGAGTGCCGCCCAGAGGCCGAAGGCGCCATCGATATGGCACCAGGCGTGGCGGGCGCGGCAGAGCTCGACGACGTCGGCGAGCGGGTCGAATGCCCCGGTGTTGATCTCGCCCGCCTGCGCGCAGACGATCGTGGGACCATCCTGCTCGGCGAGCGCGGTCTCGAGCTCTGCAGTCAGCATGCGACCTTGGTCGTCCGCCGGGACCTGGCGGACACGCTCGGCGCCGAGCCCGAGCATGCGACAGGCGATGCTGACCGTCACGTGCGCATGCTCGCCCGCGACGACGCGAACCATCGGCGCGCCCTGTAGGCCCTCGGCTTCCACGTCCCAGCCGGCATCGCGCAGGACTGCGTGGCGTCCCGCCGCCAGGCAGGTGAAGTGCGCCATCTGGCAGCCCGTGACAATGCCCACGCCGCAATCGGCCGGTAGGCCCAGCAGGTCGCGCAGCCAGCCGGCCGCGACCTTGTGGGCGACGGCCAGAGCCGGGGCGGCCGCGTGGATGCCCGGATTCTGGTCCCAGGCCGACGTCAGCCAGTCGGCGGCGACCGCAACGGGTAGCGCGCCTCCGATGACGAAGCCGAAGTAGCGCGGGCCGGCAGAGGCCACCAGCCCGGGTTCGACGTCGCGCGCGAGGTCCTCGATCACCGTCCGGGGATCCTCGCCGTCGTCGCTGAGCGGCCGGGCGACCCTGGAGGTGAGCTCGGCGTGGGGCTCTGACGCTCCCACCGGGCGGGAGGGCAGGCTGTCTATGTACGCGTGGGCAAGACGAGCCGCATCGTCGAGAACTTCGTAGCGCGGATCGATTCGCCAACTGTAGCGTTGGGTCGGCCACTGCTTGGTGTCCCGCAGCATCCTCGCTCCGCCCTTCGCTCAATCTTCCGAGGCTGTCCACTTAGGTCGACAACAGGGTCATCACGATCGGCCCACCCACTCAGGCTCCTTCGCGCTGGAACAGAGGTAGGCCGGCCGAACGGAGCAGAAGTGGTCGATGTGCGTTTGCGAGCTCGCCTCTCGGCTCGCCGGCACGCGGCCGTTCGATGCAGCAGTCGCCGCCAGACTGCGCTTCCGGATTCCACCGAGCCGTACGCGGGTCTTAGGTTCTCTCAACCGTCTCGGCCAATTCAGCCTCGTCGACCGTCGCCGCCCAAGTCGCGAGCAGGTTGAGCGGTGGGGTGGGGGGCGGGCCCGAGCGTGCATCTCCGAGGCAGGATCCGAGACAAATGGCCTTCGGCGGGTCGGTGCCGTCTCACCTCGCTTGGCCTCCCGAGGCGAGCCGGATAGGTCTGAGGATGGAGGCTGCCTAGAGGATTCTGTCCGTCGCTATAGCGCCCACAAGTGCCAAGTAGGCCGTAACAGACAGGACCTCGAGGCCGAGAAATACGTAACCGACGCGAGCAAAGCGCACGGCACGCCTTCGAATCTTCTGGACTTTGAGGAGTTCGAACGCGAGTTCGACGACCGCCTCCTCTGGCCCGAGTTTCTCGACCCGTGACACCAGCGCTGCGAGTTGCCCGCGAACGTCTCCCTTCAGCCGTCCGAGATCCGGAAAGAGCACATCCAGAGTGCGGCGTTTCTTGCGGAGTCGGGCATTGGACCTCGCGCTTGGCTCAAATGGGGGCACCACCGCGAGCAGCAGACCGCTGACCGATATCAAGAAGAACAGCAAAGAGACTCCAAGCAGCAACAGCCCCCAATCCTGCTCTTTCGGAGAGGCCTGCTCGTAAATTGGTCCAAGCTGCCCCGTGACCGTGAGAACGCCGGTAAAGAGCAAGCCATGGACGATCAGAGCGGCAGATGCTTTGGAGTCGTTGGCGTGCAACGATCCCTGGATGTCGCTGATCGCCCCCGCGAGCACCTCTCGCCGGACCTCATTCGGCGGCTTGACGTCAGCTGGCATGGCTAACGGGTTCGCCCTGGCTCCGTGGCTCCCTCCTGCTCGCCCACTCGAGTGTGCGTTTGTCCGCGCGAGCCGCCACTATGTAGGCCATAGGTAAGAGTGATTCCTGTGGATCGGCCCGATGTTCGTGCCGATGCGCGAGTGGGCGTTCAAGTATCTGTCGCCGCCCCCGGTCGGCTGCGCCGTCGCAATAGCTGCTCGGGGCGCGCGAGGCTAGCCCTGAGCCACTACATGGCCCGCCGTGATCACCGGTGGGTTCGGCAACAGGTCCGCGATGTTCTCCTTGACCCACTCCGCGGCCAGGGCGTTCGAGTCCTCCTCGCCGGCTTGATCCTCGAAAACGCTGGTCGACACCATGACGCCGTCTCCAGCGTCCACCCAGTAATAGGCGACGAAGCCCTGGTGGTCGCTGATCAACGGAACGAAACCCTCACGAACCTGCTTTCCAGCCTCATCAGGGTTCGTGACTCCTTCGTAGCGACGCACAGTGGCCCACATCTCTTTCCTCCCGAGGCTCGACGATTTCGCGGCGATTCTCTCAGAGGTGCAGCTGTCGGTCAATCGTCGCGGCTCCGCACCACTTTTCGAAGCCCTATGATGCGAAAGACCTGCAAATCAAGGGGTTTTGAGTGTGCCCACCGAATATACTTTCCCTATCTCCCCGTCCAGCCGAAAGGAACGGCCGCAGCTGTTCACCAGGCACGGCCATGACCTCGACGTTGGCACGAGTGCCCTACAGAAGGGCGATCAGGCGGAGCCAGGTGGACGACGCCCGTTACTGGGCGGCGGTGCTGATGGAGCGACACCCCCACCACCTGTGGCAGCGGTCGAAGATCATCGCTAGCGGACATCGGCCTCGCTGAGGCCGACCACCCCGCAACGATCCACGCCCTGCCTTCGACGTTCGAGGAGCGGAAGGCGAAGCGGCGGCGACTCAACTACCCAACAACCCGTCGTGGTGGAACCGGACAGTTGAGAGGCTGACTGCCGCCGCCAAGGCAGTCGCGCCCAAGGGCGACACTGGAGGGCCTCGACCAGAAGCGGGCTAGAAGCAACAGACCGCAGGGATGACAGCAGGGGTCTTGCCAGTGGCCCGTCGAAAGGACCCTCTAGGCCCTCGGCTTCGTCGCCTCCCCCGGGCGAGTGGGGGCGCCGCCATGGATCTCGGGGAGCGTATACGGTCGAGGCGTTCCGTGAGCCTGCCTCTGCGAACGCGAGCGCCGGCGTGATCGGCGTCGACCAGCTTTCGTTCCTCGTCGTCGTCTTGGCTGCGACCGTGGCAGCGCTGACGGTCGCCGTGCTGCCTCGCGGGACGGCGCCGCCGGTCGTTGTGATCGAGCTGGTGCTCGGCATCGTCGTCGGGCCCCAGGTCCTGGGGCTGGCCGAGAGCGACGACTTCATCGAGTTCTTCTCGAACCTCGGGCTCGGGATGCTGTTCTTCTTCGCTGGCTACGAGATCGAGTTCAACCGCATCCGCGGCCGGCCGTTAAAGCTCGGCGCCGCGGGTTGGGCGCTCACCCTCGCGCTTGCGTACGGCCTCGGCGGCATCCTGGCCGCGGCCGGCGTCGTGATCTCGCTGATATACACGGGGTCGGCGTTGACGACGACGGCGATCGGGACGCTGATCCCGATTATGCGCGACAGCGGTGAGCTGCGGACGAAGCTCGGGACCTATCTGCTGGCAGCGGGCGCCGTCGGCGAGTTCGGCCCGATCCTGCTGGTCACGCTCGCGCTCTCGACCACGCAGCCCCTCCACGAGGCCGCGATCCTGACGGCCTTTGTGGCCCTGGCCGTGGTGCTCGCCCTGCTCTCGGTGCGCGTCGGCTGGCGCGGCATTCCGGTGCTCGAGCGAACGCTCGAAGCGAGCAGCCAACTCGCGGTCCGGATTGCCGTGCTCCTGATCTTCGGTCTCGCAACGCTGGCCGGCGAACTCGGGCTTGACGTACTGCTCGGCGGCTTCGTCGCGGGCATGATCACGCGGGCTGCCCTCCGCGGCCGCGAGATGGAGGCGCTCGAGTCGAAGCTGACGGCTGTCGGCTTCGGCTTCCTGGTGCCGTTCTTCTTCGTCACCAGTGGCATCGGATTCGATCTCGACGCGCTCCTCGCGAGCTCCGGGGCGCTGCTGAAGGTGCCGCTCTTCCTCGCTCTCTTCCTCGTCGTGCGCGGGGCACCAGCGCTGCTTCTCTACCGCGGCGTCTTGGACGCTCGCGAGCGAACGGCACTGGCGTTCTTCTCCGCCACCGCCTTGCCACTAGTGGTCGCGATCACCACCGTGGCGCAGCACGGCGGCCACATGACCGCATCCACGGCCGCCGCGCTGGTGGGCGCAGCGATGCTCTCGACGCTGATCTACCCGCTCGTCGGACTTAGCCTGCGCAATAGCGCCCGGCCGAGCCCGGCCGCGTCGGAGGCGACGGCCGGAGGGGTCTAGCGGACCGGCGGTTCTCGCCTGCGGCCCCCGATATCGCCGGCCGGCAGCGGATGGCGCTGGCTCTCGCGGGACTGGCAAACATCCACGCGGTCGTTCCGGACATCGAGGAGAACAAGGCGAAGATCGAGCGTGCATGCCGCGTCTTCAAGCAGCGGGATGTCAATTTTGCCGTCTTCCCCGAGTTCTGCATCTCGGGGTACTTCTGGGAGGACGAGGCCGCGTGTTGGGAGTACATGGATCAGGCGGTCACCGAGCGGCACCTCGACTGGATTGATGGGCATCTACGCCCGCTCCTCGACGACACATTCCGCGTCATCGTCCTGAACAACATCACGCGCGGGAAGGGGCGACGCTTCCTCAACACCACGTTTCTCGTCGCGGATGCGGTTCCCGATCCGCTCGCGCCCGAATGGACGTACTACAAGGTGTTCATCCCGGGCCTCGAGAAGGTGTACACCGAGTCGGGGCGCGACGACCGACTCCTCGTGACGAGCCGGACGGGCAACCACAAGCTCGGCTTCACAACCTGTTACGACTACCTGTTCAACGATCTCCTCCGCGAGTATGCAGTCGCCGACGGAGTCGACGTGATCGTCGAGATAGCGTCGTGGCGCGCGGCCGCGACCCGGGACTACCCCGGAATGAATGTTCGAACCGACCTTTACTACGGGGACCTATGGGACAACGTCCTATCGTCATCATCGGCCACCAATCAGGTCTGGACGATCGCCTGCAATGCAGTCGGCCGGCACGGGGTCAGTGGGGCAGCGTTCTGGGGCGGCTCGGGCATCTGGGCGCCATCGGGCCTCAAGCTCATTCAGGCCTCCCACCTCAACGAGGAACTGCTGATCGTCCACAACCTCGATACCGCAGCGGCGTCGGCGCCAGGAGAAGGACGACTTCGATTACGCCTTCGACTTCTCGGAGGTGTACCGCCCGATGGATAACGGCCGTGGGTACACGCGCTAGATCCCCCTGGGCACAGAGCACGCCCCGGGCTAGCGAGCCGAAGTGCTCTGCTCCACCAACCGGCTGGTGCGGGTCACCGCGACCGGGGCGCTCTCCATGGGCGGTGCCGTGTCGCGGGGATGTCGGTCGAACCAGTGCGCGTAGCGGTTAGCCAGCGGAGCGGCGGTGAGGCCGTGGGCGAAGACCGAGAGCCCCACGGTGAGGTAGGTCGCGAGGACGATCAGCTCCTGGTGGGGGAGCTGAGACTCCTCGATCACGATCACGGCGAAGACGATCGAGGCCAGACCGCGGGGTCCAAACCAGCCGACAAAGCCAAGCGTAGGTACGCGGGCATGCGAGCCCAGCATCCCGAGTGCGACGGGCACCATTCGCACTACCGTCAGGCTGAGGACCGCGTAGAGAGCTAGCTGCCAGCTCAACTCCCCGAGCGCCGGTCCGAGCAGGATCGCCCCGAAGAGGATGAAGGTGACCCCGTTGAGCACGCTTCCTACCTCTTCGGTGAGCCGGTTGAGGTTCTCGGGGTCGCGCTTGATCACCGCCCGGAAGACAATGCCGGCGACGAAAGCCGCGATGAAGCCCGACCCGTCGAGGCCGCTAGCGGTGC
This sequence comes from uncultured Thermoleophilaceae bacterium, assembly GCA_963808955.1. Taxonomy (GTDB): domain Bacteria; phylum Actinomycetota; class Thermoleophilia; order Solirubrobacterales; family Thermoleophilaceae; genus CAWEHQ01. Next base: position 16,011 of record CAWEHQ010000013.1, read on the forward strand.
CGTAGGCGAGGGCGGCGCCGGCGGCCGGGAGCACCTGGCGCCAACTGCCCTCGATCAGATCCTTGCGGCCGGCGTATACGACGACGGCTCCGATCAGGACCCCCGCGACCACCCCTCCGGCGATGCCGTAGCCGATCTCCTCGAGCAGCAAGGTCCCGGCGCTGCGGCCCGCCGCGATCTCTGATTCCACATCGGCAACCGCCACGGCCGCGAACAGCAGCGGTACGCAGATCCCGTCGTTCAGCCCGCTCTCGACGTTCAGGCCCTGGCGGATCCGACCCGGGACGCGGGGCTCGGTTACGACCGCCTGGCCGAGGGCGGCGTCGGTGGGCGCCAGTATCACCGCCAGGATCAGGGCCTCGCCGACCGTCAACTGATCGAAGACCACGGCTGCGGCCAGCGCTCCGAGGGCGATCGTCAGCGGCAGGCCGATTCCGAGCAGACGCAGCGGCACCGAGGCCTCCCGCCGCAGCTCTCGGAGGTCGATACGCGAAGCGTCGGAGAAGAGCACGAGCGCCAGCGTCGCCTCGGCCAACGCTCGCACGGTCGAACTGGTGCTCGAAATGTCGACTCCGTCGAGGATCTCGGGGCCAACCAGGAGCCCGATCGAGACGAACAGGATCGCGGGCGTGATCGGCGTACCCGAAAGCCGCTTCGAGACGGCGGCGACGCCGATCAGCGCCAGCGCCACGATCGTCAGTGCCCACTCCATTCAGGTCCGTTCGCTCATGGGGCGTCCTCAGGGTCGCAACGTACGTCGGCCATCGGGAACGACCATCCTCGTGGAGGGTCGCCAGGAAAGCCCGCGGGTGCGGCGAAGACCCAGCCGGTGCTTCCACCTTCTGGCGTTCCGAGGACTTGCGCGCGCGGCGCCGACGCCGCTTGATCTGTGTCCTGCACGTCGTGTACTGTCGCGCCATCGCTGCGAGGGAACCGATCGGGACCCGGATGCGCCAGCTTCTCCTGGCGGTCGTGGCCGCGCTCGCCATCTCGATGGGGCTCGCCGCCTGCGGCGGCGACGACGAGGAAGAGGGTGGTGGCTCCGGCGAGGTGACGATCTATTCGAGCCTGCCCTTGCAGGGCGCCTCGCGACCGACCGGGCTGGCGATCCAGAACGGCATCGAGCTGGCGTTCGAGCAGGCCAACTACGAGGCCGCCGGGGTGACGATCAACTTCGTACCACTCGACGACTCGACCGCCCAGGCGGGGCAGTGGACGCCGGAGGCCGAGTCCGCCAACGCCAGGAGGGCGGCGCAGGACGAGTCCGCGGTCGCCTACCTCGGCACCTTCAACTCCGGCGCCGCCGCGATCTCGATCCCGATCCTCAACGAAGCCGGGCTGGCGCATGCTGTCCCCGGGGAACACGGCGGTCGGTCTCACCTCCGACGAGGTCGGCGCCGACACCGAGGCCGGCGAGCCCGAGGTCTACTACCCGACCGGGGAGCGCAACTACGCGCGGATCATTCCCAAGGACACCGTCCAGGGCGCCGCCCTGACGCAGCTGATGGACGACGACGGATGCACGGTGGTCGGCATCCTGCACGACAACGAGGTCTTCGGCGAGGGCATCGCCGAGAACGTCGAGCAGGCCGGGGCGGATTACGACTACGAGGTCATCAACGACGGCGGCATCGACACCAAGGCGGCCAACTACCGCGCGCAGGCCGAGAACCTCGCCGACCAGGATGTCGACTGCTTCTTCTTCGGCGGCATCACCGCGTCGAACGCGGCGCAGCTGTACAAGGACGTCGCCGCGGCGATCCCGGACGTGAAGCTGTACGGCGACGACGGCGTCGCCGACTCCGACTTCGCGGGCGGGCTCCCCGAGGAGGTCGCGGCCGACACCAAGGTCACGGTCGCCACGCTGTCCGAGAAGGAGTACGGGGCCGAGGGGGCGGAGTTCTACAGGGCGTACGAGGACGAGTACGGGAAGGCCGAGCCCTACGCGATCTACGGGTACGAGGCGGGCCAGCTGATCCTGGACGTGCTCGAGCGCGCCGAGGACCCGACCGACCGAGCGTCCGTCATGGAGGCGATGTTCGCCACCGAGGACCGCGACTCGATCCTCGGCACGTACTCGATCGACGAGAACGGCGACACCACGCTCACCGACTACGGGGTGTTCACGATCGAGGACGGCGAGCCCGTCTTCGACCACAAGATCACGACCGAATAGCCGGACCCCGCATGCGATCCGCCGTAGGGCGCGCTTGAGTCCACCGGTGCTCCCGCCGGCGCTCGAGGCTCCGGTCTCGCGCCTGCGGGCGCTCGCTCCGACCGGGGGCCGTGCCTCGGCGCTGGCCCTGATCGCGCTTCTGCTCGTGATGCCGGTCGCCTTCGGCATCCATGACCTGACGCACGACCGGGAGCCTCGCGCGGCTCGGCAACAACCTCGTCGACGGACTCTCGAACGGGGCGATCTGGGCGCTGGTCGCCCTCGGTTACACGATGGTCTACGGGATCGTCGAGCTGATCAACTTCGCCCACGGCGAGGTATTCATGATCGGCTCGTTCGTCGCGTTCGGCGTGTGGGGCACGCTCGGCCTCGGTCTCGCCACCTCCGCCCCGCTCCTCGCAGCGGGACTGCTCCTCACCCTGCTCGTCGCGGCCGCGCGCGAGCGGCTCGCTCAACGTGATGATCGAGCGCGTCGGCTACCGGCCGCTGCGCGACGCGCCGAAGCTCGCCGCCCTGATCACGGCGGTCGGCTTCTCCTTCATCCTCCAGAACGTCGGGCTGCTGTGGCTCGGTGGCTCTCAGGTCGGCGTTCCCGACCTGATCGGCTCTCAGGATGTGCTGTTCAGCCTCGGCGCGATCGAGGTCACGAACGGCGACGCGCTCGCGGTCCTGGCCACGGCGCCCCTGGTGCTCGCGCTGACGACCTTCATCGCCCGCACCCGCCTCGGCAAGGCGATGCGGGCGACGGCTCAGGACCCGGATGCCGCGCGGCTGATGGGCATCAACGTCGACACCACCATCTCGCTCACGTTCCTGCTCGGCGGGTTGCTGGCCGGCGCCGCCGGCCTGATCTACGCGCTCTACCAGACCACGGTGTGGTTCTTCCAGGGATTCACCGCCGGGCTGATCGCTTTCACCGCGGCGGTCATGGGAGGGATCGGCAACCTCCGGGGCGCCGTCCTCGGCGGGCTCCTGATCGGTTGCATCCAGCAGATCGCCGACAACCGGATCGGATCCGAGTGGACCCCGGCGGTGGTGTTCGGGTACCTCGTCCTGGTCATGGTGGTCCGCCCGCGCGGGTTGCTGGGCGAGGAGACGAGGCAGGCGGGATGAGCCGCCTGCGTGGCCTGTCGCTCCCACGCGACCGCTATCTGGCCGCCGCGCTGATCGCCTTCGCGGTGGTCGTGCCGTTTCTGTTCGGGACCGGTAGCCCGTTCATCGACGACGCGGTGCTTGCGCTCACTTTCGTCGTGATGGCGCTCGGGCTCAACATCATCGTCGGCTTCGCAGGCCTGCTCGACCTCGGTTACGTCGCCTTCTTCGCGATCGGCGCCTACACGATGGGCTGGCTCGGCTCGAACTTCTTCACCGGCGCAGACGGCGGAGCCGGGTTCCACGTGCTTGTCGGCCCGCCTGCGAGCGAGCTGCCCGGCATCCACGTGAACTTCCTGCTCGTCATCCTCGTCGCCGTCGTCTTCACGACGATCGCCGGGATAGCAATCGGGTTGCCGACGCTGCGCCTTCGGGGCGATTACATCGCGATCGTCACGCTCGCCTTCGGGGAGATCATCGGGCGGATCGCCGTCAACGGCGACCAGATCAGGATCGGAGGCCTCTGGGACGCGACGGCCGCGAACCTCCCAGTGTTGCCCGACGTCGGCGAGGACGCGGCGCTGACCCGCGGGAAACAGGGCATCACTCCGGTCGACAAGATCGACCTTCCGTTCGTCGATCCGTTCACCTCGCTCGATCTGCGCGCCTGGTACTTCGTGGCGCTCGTCCTCGTGCTGATCGTCCTCTTCATCAACTTCCGCCTGCGTGACTCGCGCCTCGGGCGGGCCTGGATCGCGCTTCGAGAGGACGAGGTCGCCGCTGCCAGCATGGGGGTCCCGATCGTGCGCACGAAGCTGCTCGCGTACGGCATCGGGGCAGCCTTCGGCGGCGTCTCCGGCGCCTTCCTCGGCTCGTACCTGAACACGATCAACGCCGACCAGTTCCAGTTCTCGTTCTCGATCTTCGTGCTGGCGATGGTGATCCTCGGCGGGCTCGGCTCGATCATGGGGGTCGTGCTCGGCGCGGTCGTGCTCTCGTTCACCAACAGCTACCTGATCCCGGACGTGCTGAACGCGCTGCCGCGCGATGTCGGGCTCGACTTCGATCTGACCCAGCTCAGCTACGCTGTCTTCGGCTTCCTGCTCGTGATCGTGATGGTGCTGCGGCCGGAGGGGCTGCTGCCCGAACGTCGGCGAAGGCTCGAGATGCGCGGGATCGGGGCCGGGGCGACCGCCGGCGCCGGAACCGATGTGGAGATCGAAGGAGAGCGCGTCCGTTGAGCGCCGTGGTTATCTCCACCGAGGCCGTTACCAAGCGCTTCGGCGGGCTCGTCGCGGTGGACGACGTCGACTTCACGCTCTCCGAGGGAGCGATCGCCTCCGTGATCGGCCCCAATGGCGCCGGAAAGACCACCCTCTTCAACATGCTCACCGGGCTCTACCGGCCGAGCGCCGGGCGAATCACGTTTCACGGGCGAGAGATCTCGCGGGCACGGCCCGACCGGATCAACGCGATGGGAATCGCGCGGACCTTCCAGAACATCCGCCTGTTCCCGACGATGTCCGCGCTCGAGAACGTGATGGTCGGCCAGCACTCGCGCATGCGAGCGGGAATCTTCGGCTCGATCCTCCGGCCGCCGTGGGTGCGAGCGGAGGAGCGCCGCGTGCGTGAGCATGCCCGCGAGACGCTTTCCTATGTCGGCCTTCCTGAGGAGGTCGCGGAGCAGACTGCCGCGAGCCTGTCCTATGGCGCCCAGCGCAGAGTGGAGATCGCTCGAGCGCTCACCTCAGACCCCTCGGTTCTGCTGCTCGACGAACCCACAGCCGGCATGAACCCGAGCGAGTCCGAGGAGCTCAGCGCGTTCATGCGCCGGGTGCGCGACGAGCGGCGGCTGACCGTGCTGCTGATCGAGCACGACATGAAGGTTGTGATGGGCATCTCGGAGCGGATCACCGTCCTCGACCACGGCGTGAAGATCGCCGAGGGGGCGCCGGGGGAGGTTCGCCGGGACCCGCGGGTGATCGAGGCATATCTCGGGCTCGGTGGAGAGGGGTAGCCCGACCGTGGCGCTGCTCGAGGTGGATGACATCCACACCTACTACGGGAGCATCGCGGCGCTCCGCGGGATCTCGCTCGAGGTCGAGGCCGGCGAGGTGGTGACGATGATCGGCTCCAACGGCGCCGGCAAGTCGACCACGTTGCGCTCGATCTCCGGGCTGCTTCCTCCCCGAAGCGGCTCGATCCGATTCGACGGGGTCGAGATCGGCTCCATGTCGACGGGCGCGATCGTCGCACGAGGGATCTCGCACGCGCCCGAAGGGTCGGCGCTGCTTCCCCGGATGACCGTGCGCGAGAACCTGGAGCTCGGGGCCTACCGGCGGCGCGACGCCGACATCACCGGCGACCTCGAGCGCGTCTTCGAGCTGTTCCCACGCCTGCGGGAGCGCGAGGGACAGAAGGCCGGAACGATGTCCGGCGGCGAGCAGCAGATGCTCGCGATCGGGCGAGCGTTGATGGCGCGCCCGAAGCTGCTGCTGCTCGACGAGCCCTCGATGGGGATCGCCCCGAACCTCGTCGAGCGGATCTACGAGACGATCGCCGAGATCAGTCGCGACGGGACGACGATCCTGCTGGTAGAGCAGAACGCGAACCATGCGCTTGGGGTGGCAGGGCGTGGGTACGTCCTGGAAACCGGACGGGTCGTTCTCGCGGGCGAGTCGTCCGTGCTACGCGAGGACCCGAACGTGCGGAAGGCGTACCTGGGTACATGACGCTGATCGCCCTGATCGGAGCGGAGGCGCTCTGGCTGACCTACCTGTGGCTCGTTTCGGCGATCGCCGCCTCCTGGATCTCGGAGCGAAAGGGCTACGGCGAGCGGCCGGGACTCGCAGCAGGGCTGCTGCTCAGCGCCGCGGGTCTTGTCGTTTGGCTGTTCGTCCCCGCGCGTGATAACTCTCGCTGGCGCAGGGATGGACCGCTGCCCCGGCGACGGGGTGGGCGGTAGGCATTGAACATGCGCCCGATCGGGTAAGCAAGGGATCGATGGCCGCCACGAGGAACGCCAAGCAACGGGAGGTCTGCGTAACCGGCGCGACCGGATTTGTCGGTGCCCATGTGACCAGGCTGCTGGTCGAGCGCGGCGACAAGGTTCGCGCGGGGTACCGGAACCCGGACCGGCTCGAGCGGCTCGCCGGCCTCGACGTCACGCCGGTGCAGGGTGAGGTCCTCGACATGGACGCGATGCGGCGCGCCATAGGCGGCACCGACATCGTCTTTCACGTCGCCGGCTATGTCGCCTCCCGGCCCACGCGCAAGGTGTGGGAGATCAACGCCCGCAGTCCGCTGGTGGCGGTCGAGGCAGCCGCGCTCGAAGGGGCCAAGCGCGTCGTCCTGACGTCGACGATCTCGGCGGTCGGGACCGCGAACGGCACGCCGGCCAACGAGGAGAACCCCTATCCCGACGAGGGTCTCGGACTCACCTACGCCGACTCCAAGCGCGGCGGTGAGCGCGAGGCGCTTGCGGCGGGAGATCGCCTCGGAGTCGAGGTCGTGGTGGTCAACCCGGCCTACGTGCTTGGCGTTCCGGTCGACCACTCGCAGCCGGGTGAGACCTCGACCCGCATCGTCGGCAACTATCTGCGCGGCCGGCTCCCGGCCGTGCTCGACGCGCCGATGAACTTCGTCGACGTCGAGGACGTGGCGGCCGGCCACCTCCTGGCCGCGGACCACGGCCGGCCCGGAGAGCGCTACATCCTGGGCGGCCACAACCGGGCGTGGGCCGAGCTGATCGACATGGTTGCCGACGCAGTCGCGGAGCACCGGCCGCTGCTCGTGATCCCACCCGAGATCGCCGTCGTCGGGCGGCTCCGCGAACGGCTCGGGCTTCCAGGCATGATCGCGGCCGAGGCGTACTCGCTGATGGGTCAGGACTGGCGCTTCTCGTCCGCGAAGGCCAAGCGCGAGCTCGGCTACCGGTCGCGTCCCCTCAAGGAGACCGTGCGGGCGACGGCGGAGTGGTATCTGGAGCTGATCGCAGCGGGCGTGTTCGACGACGCGGATCGCTCGGCGATGTCGGTGGCCACCCAGGGAATCCAGGTCGCGGATCGCTTCGGCCTGCTGTGGGGGCTCCGTCCCGCCCAGGCGATCATCCGCCGGCGGCTTGTGGCGGGGCGCTAGTGGGCCTGCCAGAACCCGCCGCTGACCGCACATGCCTAGTGACCGGCGCCTCGTCCGGGATCGGCGCCGATGTCGCGCGCGCGCTTGCGCGCCGCGGACACGGCGTGACCTTGGTGGCGCGGCGCCGGGAGCGTCTGCGCGAACTGGCCCACGAGCTCACCGAGGCCTACGGCGTCCGGGCCGACACCTCGACCTGCGACGTCACCGGCACGCGCGTCCCTGCGGCGCCTGGTCGAGACCGTGGAGCGCCGCGGCCTGACCGTCGAGGTGCTCGTGAACAACGCGGGCTTCGGCAGCGGCGGATCGTTCTGGGAACTGGACGCCGAGGGTGAGGCCGACATGGTGCGAACGAACGTGGAGGCGGTGGTGGCGCTGTCCCGGGCCTACCTCCCCGAGATGGTCGAGCGCGGCCGTGGCGCGGTGCTCAACATCGGCTCGACGATCGCGTTCCAGCCGGTGCCGTTCCAGGCCACCTACGGCGCCAGCAAGGCGTTCGTCCTGAGCTTCAGCGAGTCTCTGCACGAGGAGCTCCGCGGCACCGGCGTGACGGTCACCGCACTCTGCCCGGGCCCGGTCCGAACCGAGTTCGGCGAGGTCGGAGGCTTCGGGGGCGCCGACGAGCGCATCCCGTCGTTCATGTGGCTGTCCTCCGAGGACGTGGCCGAGGGGGGCGTCGACGGACTCGAGGACGGACAGCGGGTGGTGGTCCCCGGGATCGTCAACCAGCTCTCGGCACTCGGTGGCCAGCACACCCCGCGCGGGCTGCTGCTGCCGCTCGTCCGCCGGATCTGGCCGGTCGAATGAGCGTCGCTCGTAACGGGCTTGCGCCCTCAGGCTGGGGCGGGCGCGACGTGCATCGCCCGCGCGACCTGGATGTGGCTGAGGCCGCCGAAGTACGCGATCTCGACGGCTCGGCGACGATGCGCCGGTAGGGCGGAGAGCGCTCTCGCCAGGGAGTCGCCGCCCGGGGTGCGGGGCCGGACTCTCGACCAGAGCCCTGTGGCGGCCTTGGTCGCACGGCCGCCACGCAGGGCAAGGTCGGCCCCGGCCCATGCCGCGAACGCGAGCCCGCCCACGGTGCCGGTGGCGGTGAGGAGAACCCCAGCCGCCGCCACCGCTGCCACGCCCTCCGGTCCCAGGATCAGGAGTGCGGATGCGGCGCCGACGCTCGGCCCGATGGGAAGTTGAGCCAGGGAAACCATGGCGATCAGGACGGCCGTCGCGTCGAAGAGCGAGGCGTCGACTCCGACCGCGTGCAGGACGAGCCAGTTGCGGGCGATCTGGGCGAACACCGCGATCAGGACGAAGCCCAGGAGTGTCGATCCACCCTTGACGCTCCTCATCACGCCGAGCCCGCTCCATAGGCCGTGCACCTTCTTGATCGCGACGGAGCGGAGCCCGAAGACCACCGCGGCAAGAGCGGCCACGCATGCAGCGGGCACCCACCAGGGCAGGCCCAGCGGCGCCACGAGCGTGAACGAGGCGACCGCGGCCAGAGCGCCCTCGACCGTGAGGATCGGAAGCTCAGCCGCGATGAGCGCGGGCACGCGCGGGCTGTCGTCGGGCGCCGATCGCCGGAGGGCCGCGATCCGCGCCGCGACCGCCAGGTGGTTGTTGAGCAGGCTGCCGACGAACCCCATGCTCGACGCGCGGTAGAGCCGCCTGCGATCCACGCCGCCGCCGGCCGCCCGGACGCAGATCAGCCATGCTTCGCTGCGCACCAGGAGCGCGACCAGCTGGAGGACCGCGGCGGCGACGATCACCCACACCCCCGCGCCGGTGAGCCCTGCTACGAACTCGTCACGCTTGCCCGCGAGGATGACCACGAGCGCGGCGGCAACCCCCACCGAAACGACCACGGCGACCGGTCGGCGGCCTGGCAGCCGCGCAGCCAGCTCGGCGCCGCGCCTCCGCAGCCCGTCGAGGGTGCGCCCCGCGCCGCTTCGAGCGCGTTCGTCAACCGCACTCGGGGAGAGTGGGTGGGCGGCCCGTGCCGCTTCGTCGCTGTCCGAGCGGCGCTCGGTGAGTCGGTGCATCTTGCTTCCCATACCCATCTTGGTCGCGTACGGCACCTGAAGGGAGGGTTGGGACCGAAAGCCAACGAGCGCCGAGGTCAGCCGAGGCTATCAGCGATCTCGGCGCTGGGCCCGGCCTCCGTCTGTTCCACGGGTGGTGCTGTTATGGTGACGGCAGTAGTCGCCCGCGAGGTTCTCGCCCTCCTTTCGCGCGATCCATTCCCGACGAGGGCGCCGAAAGCGGCGGGACGATCCCGCCAGACAGGCGCCGAGGTGCGACCTCGGCACGAGTACGTGACGGACTGCTGGTGCCCTCAGGTGGACGCCCGCGCGGCAGCGACGATGGCCCGCGGTGCGTGCGGCAACCGGCCTTTCCACACTCACGACGGATGCTCGATCTAGGAGGTCGATAGAGATGGCGAAGCCAAACCGAATGGACATAGCGAGGACCACGGGCGAGCTGTCGCTCCCTACCAAGGAGGGCGTCGCGGAGAAGCTCGGAGTGGAGCCGGAGTCACAGCAGTTCGAGAAGGCCTTCGGGAACGCAGTGGACCGCGGGCTGGTCGAACCGGACGATGGAGGCGCGGCCGGAGGAGTGCGCTGGACGCTGAGCGAGAAGGGCAAGCGCAAGCTCGCAGCGCAGACGAGCGAGGGGTAGGGCCATAGAGCTCGGGAAGCGCGTTCGGAGGCACTCGCCACTCGAAGCCGTCGATGCTGAGCCCGACGAGGCCAGCCGGCAGGGCGCGCGGGACGCCGCGAAGTAGCCGGCTGCCCGGGCGCGTTCCTCGGGTCGAACGAGCAGGCTGCGGCCGCACCCGGATGAACGTGTTAGCGAGGAATCATGGCGCCGACCGCCTTCCCACCGGAAGCAGTCGGTTTATCGTTCTCGCCGGTGCCGATCATTTCCTCCGGCGACGTCTGCGCGCGGCGCGACTGCCAGGCTCCGGTCTGGAGCGACCACCTGTGCGCTCGCTGCTGGCGCCTCGCCCGGTTCATCGGCAAGGACCCGGGGATGTTCGTGTACGAGCCGCTGAACGGCTATCGCGACGAGCGCGACGCCGTCGAGCTTCCCTGGGACGCCTGGGGCGAGGAGGCGCGCACGCGCGGCGGCACGGTGGCCGACATGTTCGCCGACTCGTCACGCACGACTGGCGCCAGGCCGCTCCCCGCCCGCCCGGCTGAGGTTCGAGGTCGATCAGCTCGCGCCACGCGCGCGCGTCGAGCCGTGCGGGCGCGGTCGAAGCGAGGAAGCGGCGAAGCGTGGACGCCACCCCGTCCGGGTCCTCGAGGTGGGGGAAGTGCGCGGCGTGCTCGAGGATCGCGAAGCGACTGCCCGGTACGGCGGCGTGCGCGGCGTGGCCGTGCTCCACCGGGATCGTGTGGTCGCGTCCTCCCCACATGACCAGGGTCGGTAGCGCGCCGGCGAGGTAGAGGCGGTCCTGCGCGTTGACGCGCTGTCCACGGACGCCGATCACCGACCGCAGGGTGCCGAGGAAGGCCCGTCGCGCGCCGGCGCCCTCCAGCTCGCCGAGGGCGCGGGCCGCAGCGCGTACGTTGGCGGCACCAGCCGAGCCGCGAGCACGCAGCAGCTGCGCGGTCCACCTAAGGGTCGCGAGCGAGACCCGACTGGAGGCGAGCGCGACGAGTGCCTCCGCGCCGGGGAGCGCCGTCAGGCGAAGCGGCCAGCTGACCTCGCGACCGAGACCTCCGCTCGAGATGAGCACCAGGCGCTCGGACCGCTCGGGGAACTGGTAGAAGAACTGCATCGCGACGCCGCCGCCGAGCGAGTGCCCCACGATCGTCGCCCTGTCCATGCCGAGCGCCGACAGCACGTCGCGGATCCCGGAGGCGTGGGCCCCGAGCGAGTAGTCGCCCTGGGTCGTGGCGGAGTCGCCGTGTCCCAGCAGGTCCGGGGCGATCACCGTGTAGTCGGCCGACAGCCGCGCAGCGACCGCTTCCCAGTGGCGGGAGGAGTTCAGCATGCCGTGGATGAGCAGCACCGGCGGTCCATTCCCGGCGCGGCGATAGATGGCCCGGTGACCGTGAAGCTCCAGCTCGAACGGCTCGAATGGGGCCGCCTCCGACCCGCAGGCGGGGGCTTCGAGGACGCGGCGAGGAGGCGATCCGCTGGGGTTCGAGATGGCCACGACGGACGCACTCTAGTTTCGACCGCGCCGCATATCCGGGAAATGTCCTGCTAGCCTGCCGGCCGTCACTGCTGAGTCCCCGCCACATATCGCGGGGATCGGGGGAACCACCCGTTCCGGGGCGAATCGGCGGCATTGCCGCGTAGCGCCAGCTCTTTCGGCGCGAGCCCGTCAGCTAACCCCGTAAGCGACGAAAGAGCTAAATGTCTGAGAGCACGTCCCGCCCCCGGGCGGTTGCCGCATATCGCGCGTCTGGCCTAGGCGCACGCTTCATCGCCTTCTGTCTCGTGGCGTTGACCCTGGCCCTCGGGGCCGGAGCGGTCCTCGAGGCCCCGCCCGCGCAGGGCGAAACGGCAGATCGCTACAAGCGACTCTGGGACGACTTCTCGAAGAAGAGGAAGGACTGGGCCCGCAACACCAGCATGTGCGAGTCCGGCAGGGTCAAGGACATCCACGACAGCAGCGGCACCTACCACGGGGCCTTCCAGTTCGCGAAGCCCACCTGGAGGGGCGCGCCGAAGTCCCCTGGCGGCGATCCGCACCGCTACAGCTGGAAGACCCAGGCGGTCGTCGCGGTGATGCTGAAGCGGCAGGACGGCGGCAGGACCCACTGGCCCAACTGCGGCTAGCGCCCTGAACACGATTCCATAGCGCGTCCGGGCGGAGCGATCCGCCTGGATCCGCTCTATGTTGGCCCGATGAGCGCCGAGGTACTGCCGCTCGCCACCACGATGATCGTCTTTCTGATCGTCGCGTAGCCGACCGGCCAGCGATGCGGCCCTCCCGGGCAACGCCGATATGAGCCGGGCGCGGCTGGGCGTCGACGTCGGCGGCACGTTCACCGACCTCGTTGCGCTGGTCGACGGCGACGTCGTGACGGCCAAGGTGCCCAGCACCCCGGACGACCAGTCGGCGGCGGTCATGGCGTGCATCGAGGCCGCGGCGATCGAGCCCGAGCAGGTCGACGCATTCGCGCACGGGATGACGGTCGCGACCAACGCCCTGCTCGAGCGCCGGGGTGCCCGCACCGCCGTGCTGACCACCGCGGGCTTCCGCGACGTCCTCGAGATCGGGCGTCAGGACCGGCCGGCGCTCTACGACCTCGCGCGCGACCGGCCGCCTCCGCTGGTGCGCCGCGAGCTTCGGTTCGGCATCCCCGAGCGGATGGGGCCGGACGGCGAGATCGCTCCGCTCGACGAGGAGGCCCTGGCGGAGGCGATCGAGTCCATCCGCGACTCGGACGTCGAAAGCGTGGCCGTCTGCCTTCTGTTCGCGTTCCTCCACGACGAGCACGAGCGGCGGGTGGAGCGGGCGCTCGCGGCGGCGCTGCCCCGTCTGCACGTGTCCCGGTCCAGCGCGGTGCTGCCGGAGTTCAGGGAGTTCGAGCGGTTCTCGACGACGGTCGCCGACGCCTACCTGGCGCCACGGCTGGCCGGCTACCTCGGCGAGCTCGGTGACGCGGCGGGCCGGGCGGGCCTGCCGTCGCCGCTGGTGATGCAGTCGTCGGGGGGCGTGGTGGGGATCGACCAGGCCGCCCGCCAGTCCGCGGCATGCCTCCTGTCCGGCCCCGCAGGCGGGGTGGTGGGCGCAGCCTATGCGGCGGCGGCGAGCGGCTACCGCGACGTGCTGACGTTCGACATGGGCGGCACCAGCACCGACGTCGCCGCCATCCAGGGCGGCGAGGTGCTCACCACCACCGAGACCGTGGTGGCCGGCGTGCCCATCAGGCTGCCGATGGTCGACGTGCACACGGTCAGCGCGGGCGGCGGGTCGATCGGATGGGTGGACGCCGGGGGAGCGCTGCGGGCGGGGCCACACTCGGCCGGCGCGGAGCCCGGTCCCGCCGCCTACGGCCGCGGGGGCCGCGAGCCGACGGTGACCGACGCGAACCTCCTGCTCGGGTACCTGGAGGACGGCCGCGAGCTCGGCGGCCAGATCACCCTCAGCCGCGACGCCGCCGAGCGGGCGCTGCGCGACGCCGGGGACCGATCAGGCCTGAGCGCGGAGGAGGCGGCGAACGGCCTGGTCCACGTGGCGAACGCCGAGATGGCTGGTGCGTTGCGAGTGATCAGCATCGAGCGGGGCCTCGATCCACGCGAGTTCGCGCTGGTGGCGTTTGGTGGCGCCGGTCCCATGCACGCGTGCTCCCTGGCCGACGAGCTCGGCATCGAGACTGTGCTGATCCCGCGCGCGAGCGGAGTCCTGAGCGCGCTCGGCCTCGCAATCTCGGACCTTCGCCACGACGACGTGCGCCCCTTCCTCGGCACCGCAGCGGACGCCTCGCACGACGAGCTCGACGCGCGCTTCGAGGAAATGGAGGTGGCGGCCGGCGAGGGCCTCGAGGGAGCACGGTTCCGCCGCCGGGCCGACCTGCGCTACCGCGGCCAGTCGTTCGAGCTGACCATCGACGCCGAGCCGCTCGACGGTCTCGAGGAGCGCTTCCACTCCGCGCACGAGCGTCGCTACGGGTACCGGACCGGACACGAGCCGGTCGAGCTCGTGAACCTCCGGGTCGTGGCCACGGTCGAGGTCGACAAGCCCGCCCTGCGCGAGCCCCCACCCGCAGGCGCGGAGGAGGGCGCCCGCCGGAAGGCGGCCTTCGACGGCGAGTGGGTCGACGCCCCGGTGCTCTCCCGCGAACGGCTCGGCACAGGCTCCACGGTGGCCGGCCCCGCGATCGTGGAGTTCGCGGAGTCCACGCTCGTCGTGAGGCCCGCGTGGAGCGGTCGAGTCGACGACAGCGGCACGCTCGTGCTGAGCGGTCGGAGCGCGTGAGCGCGCCGCGACTCGACCCGATCTCGCTGTCCGTGCTGGGCAGCGCCCTGTCGGGCATCGCGCGCGAGATGGGCGCGCTGCTCGTTCGCGGCGCCTATTCATCGAACATCAAGGAGCGGCGCGACTGCTCGGCTGCGCTGTTCGACGCGGACGGCCGCAAGGTGGCCCAGGCCGAGCACATCCCGGTGCATCTCGGCGCCATGCCCGAGGCGGTCGCGGCGGTGCTGGAGATGAAGCCGCGTCCGGGCGATGTCTTCGCCATCAACGATCCCTTCTCGGGCGGCACCCACCTGCCGGACATCACGCTCGTCTCGCCCGTCGCGCCCGCGGGCGAGATGCTCGCCTACGCGGTCACCCGCGCGCACCACTCGGACGTCGGGGGGATGAGCCCCGGCTCGATGCCGGCGGACTCCACCGACATCTACCAGGAGGGCCTGGTGATCCCGCCGGTGAGGCTCGTGGCCGGGGGCCGGCCGGTCGACGACGTCCTCAACCTGATCCTCGCGAACGTTCGCACTCCATCGGTGCGGCGGGGCGACCTGCGCGCTCAGCTCGCGGCGCACCGGCTTGCCGAGCGCCGGGTGACGGAGCTCGTTGAGCGCCGCGGACGCGAGACCGTGGAGGCCGCCTTCGACGACGTCGTCGCCTACGCGGAGCGCCGGACCCGTGAGGCGATCGCCGGGGTTCCCGACGGTCGCTACTCGGCGCGCAGCGAGATCGAGGGCGACGGCGTGACCGATGCGGACGTTGCGCTCGCGGTCGAGGTCACGATCGATGGGGACTCGATGCAGATCGACTTCAACGGAACGGCGAACGCGGTGGCGGGCAACGTCAACTGCCCGCTCGCCGTGACGCGCTCGGCATGCTACTTCGCGCTGCGTGTGCTGCTTCCCGACGACGTCCCGGCCAACGCGGGCACCTACACGCCGCTCGAGATCGACGCCCCCGACGGGAGCCTCGTCAATGCGCGCAGCCCGTCCGCGGTGGTGGCCGGCAATGTCGAGACGAGCCAGCGCATCGCCGACACCGTGCTCCTCGCGCTGTCCCAAGCCACTGATCTGCCGGCGCAGGGTCAGGGCACGATGAACAACCTCGTGATCGGCGGCGAGGAGTGGACCTACTACGAGACGATCGGTGGCGGTCAGGGTGCGAGTGCCGCGGCGCCCGGCCCGTCCGGGGTCCACGTGGGCATGAGCAACACGCTCAACACGCCGCTCGAGGCGCTCGAGCTCGAGTATCCGATGCGCGTGGAGCGATACGAGCTGGCGCGTGACTCGGGTGGCGCGGGCGAGCACAGGGGCGGGGACGGGATCGTGCGTGCGGTCAGGGTGCTCGAACCGGCGCGGATGTCGCTCCTTACGGATCGCCGCCGCCACCGCCCGGCGGGGGCCGGGGGTGGTGAGCCGGGACAGGCTGGGCGCAACACGCTGAACGACGAGGAGCTGCCGCCCAAGGCGAGCCGGGAGCTTCGTGTCGGAGATGTCGTGACCGTGCGGACGCCCGGCGGTGGTGGTTACGGGAGCCCGCCCTGACGGCCCCCGCCTGCTGAGGTACGTTCGAGGCTTGAACGCACCGGCCAAGGCCGCGGTCGCCGGTTCCCTGGGACTGCTGGGCGCCGCGGTGTGGTGGCGGCGGAACCCGTCCGCGTGCCCCTACGGGCAGCGCTTCTTCGTCGAGGCGCCGCATCCGTTCATCACCCGCAGCCGGTTGGGGGACGCGCTCGGTCCCCGGCCGGGGGAGACCGTGCTCGAGGTGGGGCCGGGCACGGGCTACTACACGCTGGAGGTGGCGCGAGCGCTCGAGCCCGACGGCACCCTCCACGTCTTCGACCTGCAGCGGCAGATGCTCGACCACACCATGCGGCGGGCCGATGTGGCGGGAATCGGCAACATCGAGCCGCGTCAGGGAGACGCCCGCGCGCTTCCGTACGAGGATCAGCTCTTCGACGCGGCCTTCCTCGTCACGGTGCTCGGCGAGGTACCGGACCAGGATGCGGCGCTGCGCGAGCTCCGGCGAGTGCTGAAGCCCGAGGGCCGCGTCGTGGTGGGCGAGCTGTTCGGCGATCCGCACATGGTCACGGAGCGGTCGCTCCGGGCTCGCGCCGATAACGCCGGTCTCCGGATGGAGCGCCGGGTCGGCCCGAAGGTCGGCTACTTCGGGGTCCTTCGGCGAGCGTGACGAGCCGGCGGCATCGGCTCGCGCTTGCGCTGGCGGCGGGCGTCGTCCTCGCCGCGGCGCTCGTCGTCGTCCTGCTCGCGACGTCCGGCTCCTCGAACGGGGACGACTCAGCCGCCGCCCCGCCGCAGGAATGCCTCGATCGCTGGAATCAGAACCCCGACGCGCTCAGCTACGCGCGCCACAACCGGATCTTCCACCTCTACGACGAGGCACAGGTCGGGTACCTGGCGATGACCGGCGGGCCTGTCGGAGTGGGCACCGACCCGGCCAGCGGCGACTGCGTGGTGGTGTTCCCGCGGGCCGACCTCGACCCCGAGATCATCGCGGCGGGGCAGGTCTACCGCGAGGGAGCGTGGCTCCCGCTGAGCGAGGTGGTCGCACTTGAGGACCTGGAGGCGCTCCAGCGCGACGCCTTCGGCGGCGCGAACGCCGAGCCGCTCGAGACCGGGCAGCTGGAGCCGCTCTAGCCGGCCAGCTTCACATGGCGCTCGAGCGCGCTCGGTGAGGTCGCAGCGCGCGTGCCGACGCCCACCTGACGCACCCGGCCCCCCGCGAGCTCGTACACGAACCGCGTGCCCCCGCCGGCGGACCGGACCCACAGGCCGGACCCGGCCCGATCGGCGCGCCGGCGCACCCTGCCGGCGCGGTCGCCGGGCTGGATCCCGCCGGCGTCGTGCCGGGCCACGGTGCTGAGCGCGAGCCCGACGCGGGCGCCGTCCGTGAACACCGCGCGCACTCCGCGCTCGGCCGGCTTGGCGCGCTGGCCGCCGGTCGCGGCGCACCAGTGCCACGCTCGCGTGCGGTTCACCGGCTGCCCGGCGCGCTTGAGGAGCGCCTCCGGGCGGTCTCCAAGCCCCAGGAGCCGGCCGAGGCCCCGCCTCGAGAAGTCGCCGGGCCAGGCGGCGCAGTCCACGGGCTCGATGCCCACCGCTCGCTCCCACATCTGCAGGTAGGCCTCGGCGCCTCTGCCCATGTCGCGGATGATGCGATCGCCCGCGAGCATCCGCAGGTCCTCGATCCAGTCGGGGTAGAGGCCGTAGTGCGCCACCCCGTCGGTGTTGATGTCGTAGACGCGCGAGCCGGAGCGCTGCTGCGTCAGCGTCACCTCGCCGTCGTACGAGCGGAACGGGTAGGTCACGGGATTCTCCGCGTCGGCGCCGCGCGGCCCGCCCTGGGAGCCGAAGCCGTTCATGTCGGCGCCGTAGCCGAACCCGAAGTACTGCCTGCCGCTGTGGTACTTGCGAATCGTGCGCCACTTGTTCACGAAGCCCTGCGACGCGCCCGCGTAGGGGGTGACCACGCCGCCCAGCCGATAGATGCGGGGGAGTGCGTCCTCGGTGCTCCAGCTATGCGAGGAGACGACCCCCGAATAGCGCTCCTGCTCGAGCACGCCGAGCGCGTCGCGCCGCGCGTAGACGCCCATGTGGTCGGGGTCGAAGATCATCTCCTTGTCGATGATCCGCCGGATCGCGTGCTCGCCCAGGTCCGACAGGCGGAGCGTGTTGCACAGCGGCGGGTCTGGGTAGACGGGCACCGCCCCCTTCGGGATCAGCGCCTCGAAGCCGTTCGCGATCAGCGCATCGTCGTTGTGGTAGTGAGCCGCGGTGGGCGTGCGGTCCGAGTAGCGCGGGTCCTCACAGCTCTCCATGGCCCAGAAGCGGCCCGTGTCGTAGAAGTTGCCGCTGTTCGTGATCGTCCCGGTCTCGCCGCTGTCGCCAGCGACGCCGGTGAACGCGTTGTCGAACTTGTTGACGAGCTCGAGCTGGCGGACGCCGAGGTCGTGGATCTGGTCGATCTTGCGGTCGAGCGACTGCCGGGTGCAGGTCGGCTGCCCGTTGAAGCGGCCGCAGTCGAACGGCTTCGAGACCTCCAGCCCCATCACCACGGCGAGCTTGCCCTGGTTGATCACCTTGCGAGCCTGGAACGGGTTCCGCACGATCCTGAACCAGCCCTTCCCGGGTCCACCGTTCTGCGCGTCGATGTAGTCCTGGAGCTCGCGCATGCGCTGCGCCTGCAGCCGCGCGCTCTTCATCTCGTTGCAGCTGTTCTTCTTGAGCGGGTAGAGCTCGCACAGCACCTCGTTCTCGACGAGCAGGTTCACGAAGATGCGCAGTCCTCCCCGCCAGGCGCGCTCGAGCCACTTGTAGTACGACTGCTCGTGGGTGAGCGACGCGTGGTGCGGCCATCCCTCGAAGGTGGGCCAGCCATCGGTGTCGTGGGTGCCGGCCGGGTTGCCGTAGGAGACCGTGTTCTCGAGGATCGCGCCGGCGCCGTTCGGCTCGTGGTCCGGGCAGTCCTGCAGCGCGAACGGCGCCCCGAACCGGTGCCATGGCCGGCCGCAGTGCGCGCGGCCGCCCAGGAACTCGAACGCCATGTGGTGCATGTGCGCGTCGATCAGGCCCGAGACCTCGCCGTATGCCACCGGGCCCGGCGGCGAGTGGCCGCGCGCGCCGACCTCGATCTCCGGGTAGCTCGGGCAGCCGGTCGGCGCGCCGAAACGAGAACAGCCCGGCCTGCTCGGACAGCACCAGCCGGCCGTCGGCCGCAACCGCGAGCGACTTGCCCGCGGCGGCGTTCGAGATCTTGAAGGCCGCCCCGCGCTTCGCGATGGTCCAATCGGCGGAGTTGCTCGGCCTTCCGGCCGGCGCGACGCGGTCCAGCGCGCCGGCCGCGAGGAAGTCGCGGTCGGAGCCGTAGAACATGTACTTGCCGAGGTCGGTGGCCTGCATCCGGAAGGGCTCGGCGCCGCCGGCGCCCGTGGCCGTCGCGGCGTAGCCACCCACCTGCTCGCGCACGAAGCGATCGCGGGACTCGGAGCGGAGCGCGAAGCATCCACCGGCGAGCGAGTACCTCGTGGCCGTGCTCGCGGCCGAAGCGGAGTCGGGCGCGGCGTATGCGGACACTGCAGCGAGGAGGAGCGCCGGGAGCACGAGCGCCGCCGTGCACCGCGCCACGCCCCGCCCGGGCTCAGCGGCACCTCCCATGCGGCGAGGCTAACTCAAACCGCCCCGGCGTGCGGAGGGGCGACGACGGTACGCAGACCTGCGCGGCACGCGTCGTCGAACTGGTAGCCTCGCGCCGGTTTCGCGAAGATCGAGGGGGAGCCATGAGGTTCAAGCGTGGAGCGAGGCGTTCCGTGAGTCGGCACGGGCTGCTGGGCGTCGCCGTCATGCTCGCGGCGCTTGCACTCCCCGCGCTCGCCTTGGCGCACATCGAGCGGGCGTCCTACTGGCCCGACCCGAGGCCCGACCGGTCGGTCACTCCCGCGGCGGGGGGCGAGGTGCCGAACGCGCGCTCGCTCGGCTCCGCTGTCACCGGGCACGGCCCCGGCCAGGTCAACGTGGTCTGCCGGGGACGCGACGCGAACAAGTCGATGAATCGTCTGGAGCGCTCGGTGCGCTCCGCGCGCAAGGAGGGCTACCGGCTGCGGCCGAGCCAGGACAAGACGTTCCTGGGCCGGAAGGGCGCACACAAGCTGCTCCGGATCAATCGCAGCCTCGCGCGCGACTGCGATTACCACTCGATCCAGAAGGCGATCTTCGACTCCGGCAACAACGATCGCGTGGTCGTCATGCCGGGTCGCTACAAGGAGAAGCGGGCGCGGCGACAGCCCACCAACGATCCCAAGTGCGCCGACCTCGTGCAGGACAACGGCAGCGGCGGGATGGCGCCCAGCTACGAGTACCAGGTGACGTGCCCGAACGACCAGAACCTGATCTACGTCCAGGGTCGCGCCGTCCCCGAGGAGCCGGCGCCTTCGCCGCCGCTCGAGGAGCGTGAGGGGATACCGGACCTCGGCCGCTGCGTTCGCTGCAACCTCCAGCTCGAGGGCTCCGGGGTCAAGCCCCCCGACGTGATCATGGACGCCGGAAAGAACTACAAGCGCAAGGGCCCGAACTCGAAGCCCGGTACCGCGAAGGTCTGCGGCTTCGAGCCCGAGTGCTCGTACGACAAGCACGTCGTTCTCCGCGTCGATCGCGCCGACGGCTTCGTGGGGCGCAACTTCCTCACGAAGAGCTCCCTCGAGCACGGCGTCTACCTCGAGGAGGTCGACGGCTACCTGCTCGACAAGACCAAGTTCTTCTGGTCCGCGGAGTACGGCAACCTGAGCTTCACCTCCGACCACGGCGTCTACAAGAACTGCGACTCATACGGCGCGGGCGACGCGGCGGTCTACCCGGGATCCGCTCCCGAGACCGGCGTGGACGTGGAGGACAAGGGCTTCTACCCCGACGCGCCGCGGATCAACACCGTGGTCAAGCGCTGCGACCTCCGGAGCAGCGCACTCGCCTACTCGGGCTCGCAGGGCAACGCGGTCCGGATCACGAACAACGAGATCTACGCCAACACGACCGGCGTGGTGACGGACGCGATTTCTGCCTCCGGCCATCCCGGCTTCCCACCCGACAGCGTCGTCGTCGACCACAACAACATCTACTCCAACAACCTGGACTCATACAACAGCCCGCCGTTCGTCAATACGGTCGGGCTGCCGATCGGCGTGGGGATCATGTGGCCCGGCGTGAACAGCAGCACGGTGCACCACAACCACATCTTCGACAACTGGCGGCGGGGAACGATTCTCCACGCGATTCCCCAGGGATTCACTCGCGGAGAGCCCGAGGACGTCAGTCCGTCGGCCTGCGAGAAGCCTCCGGATTCTCCGGCGGGGAACCCGGCGGGGTTGACGGCGCACACCTCCTGCGAGAACACCTACCGCAACAACGTGATGGGACGCGCTCCGCGCGGATTCACGCCGTCGGTCGCGGTCGGCAAGTTCGGCAACCCAAGCAGCCTCGGCGGTGGAGTGAGGAACGGCCTGGACTTCTGGTGGGACGAGTTCCCCGGCAACGAGGGCAACTGCTGGGCCCCGAGCAACGTGGGACCGGACGGCACCCACGCCAGCATCACGTCCGACCCTCCCCATCGGGCCACCGGCCACGGCACAAGCGTGCCGGGCTTCCTGCCCGAGGAGTGCAACCCAGGCGATCCGACCTGGGATCTGGGAGTCGGGACGGGTGACGTGGTCAAGCTGGCGGAGCTCATAGATTGCGGCGCCGTGGACGCCCCCGGGTGCCCCTGGTTCACGACGCCGCCCGAGCCGGGCACCCGGCAGGCCACCGCCGAGCGACGCCGGGAGTCCCGAAGCGCTCGCCGGATCAGGGAGAGCGACGAGGGGGCTGAGTTGCGCCGCAAGCTCCGCTCGATCAGCGGCGAGTTCCATTCGGTCAGTACGGTCGAGCGTCGCCGTTAGCTCATGAGGACGGCAGCCGCCGTACCGCTGCTGCTGATCGTGGCGGCGCTCGGCGCGTGCGGGGAGGGCGCGGCGGACGGCGCCGGAGGGTCGGCCGAGAGCGCCGTGGAGGAGACCGGCGTCGGCAAGCCGATCGCAGGCTCGGTCGCGCCGCTCGCACAATGCTCTGATTGGGTCGAGGGCAACCGTGAGCAGCGCCTCGTCACGATCGCCGACATCCGCGCGCAGCTCAACCAGCCCGGTGCCGACGGTCCGACTCCCGACCTCGCGGACGACGAGGCCTATGCGCTGCTCCAGCGCGCATGCGCGAACGACTTCGCCGCCGGGTTCCGCCTCTACAAGCTCTACGCGCGCGGTGCCGCTTTCTCGAGCCTGGCCGAGTAGGGCGACCCTTCTCGCGGCGGCCGTCGTCGCCGTATGCGTGCTGTGCGCGAGCGGTGCATCCGAAGCGAGCGGCGCGTCGTACCGGACCGTTCCGGGTAACAGCGAGCGCGTCGGCTCGGGCGAGACCTATCGGTTCGAGGTCCTGGTCGACCGCTCGATACGGATCGACCGAGCCGCCGTCGCGGCAGAGATCGAGGCGACCCTCTTCGACCGCAGAAGCTGGATCGGGTCCGGGGAGGTCGCGTTCCGGCGGACGGACCGCCGCGGCGACACGCGCATCATCCTCGCGCGGCCACGGGAGGTGGACCGCATGTGCGCACCCCTCGATACCCGCGGCAGGTACTCGTGCAGCGTCGGGCGCGACGTGGTCCTCAACCTGCAGCGGTGGCGAAATGGCGTGCCGCACTGGACGGACTCGCGTGAGAACTACCGCCGTATGCTGGTCAACCACGAGGTCGGCCATCGCATCGGCCACGGCCATCGGGGCTGCCCGGGGAGAGGGCGGAAGGCGCCGGTCATGCAGCAACAGACGATCGACCTCCAGGGATGCCGGGCGAACTGGTGGCCGAAGAAGCGGGAGCGTCGGCTGACGGTTGGAGCGGGTGTGGGCGCGGCGACGCCGGCTATGGCGACGCCGGTCGGCGAGTGAGGATTTCAGCATGCGGGCGTGAGGATCAGCGGCGCCGGAGTCGGGCGACGCGCGGAGCTACCGGAGCCCCTGCTTCAGGACCAGGTTTGGGCCCGGTGCCAGGGGTCGTCGCCTGCTTCACGGCCGCCCCGATCCAACAGCCGGCGAGCCACTCCCTCCACGGTCTCGACGCCGTAGTCGAAGGACGGGTTGCCGTCACTGAGTACGGTCACTGCGAGCCGCTGGTCGCCGTGCTCGACCAGCGCTGCCTGATGCACGAGCTGGCCGCTCGTGGTCGGCCGCCAGCCGCCCTTGAAGAAAACTTCCCAGCGATCGCCCGCGCTCGCCGGGATCCCCCAGCTCTGCTCGGGCGTGATGTTCGACAGGAGGTGACGTACGTAGTCGCGCCGATCGCCCCCTGCGAGGCGATCGAGCTCACCGAATAGCCGTGCGTAGTCGCCTGCGGTGATGGTGGAGTCGCCCCAGGCGGGAGAGGCGGTGAACCGGGTCATGTCTGCGCGGCGGGCGACTTCCTCGAGGCCATCCGCGCCCACCAGCCCGTAGACCTGGCTCGCGGCGGCGTTGTCGGAGGCCTCGATCATCGGCTCGAGCATTGCTCGCCCCTCAGGCGAGACGCTCGCACCCGCGCTCTCCACCCGAT
This sequence comes from uncultured Thermoleophilaceae bacterium, assembly GCA_963808955.1. GTDB lineage: Bacteria > Actinomycetota > Thermoleophilia > Solirubrobacterales > Thermoleophilaceae > CAWEHQ01. The sequence continues at coordinate 39,458 of CAWEHQ010000013.1, forward strand.
CGAGGTAGGCGAGCAGCAGCATTACCTTCACCAGGCTTGCGGAGAGGAAGGAGCGATCTGCCTCGAGTCCACGCAGCCGTCCCTCGGAGTCCAGGACGGCGAACGCGACGGTTCCCTCGCGACCTTGCGCGAAGCGGCGCGCCGCTGCGACGCTGGACGGGCTGGGGACCGCTTCGGTTGATCTCCAGCCAGACAGCGGTGATGCGAAAGGCTCTCGGTACGAGACCTGCGCCTGCGGGTGCGCGGACGATGCTACGGGCAGAGGTCGCGGCTCGACTGCGATGCTGGCAAGCCCCACGGTCAGCGCAAGCGCGGCGAGAAGGGCGGCGCCGACCAGGCCTCGTGTCCGGCGTCGGCCGGCTGCACGCCGCCGGGCATAGGCGCGTGGGCCCCACGGTGACGGCAGCCCCCGCCCCGGTCCGATCCGCTCGAGCTTCTTCGCCACGAGCGGGAACCTAGGGGCGCTCGCGGCCAGTCCCAGTTAAGTGTTGGTTAACGGACGGTCAGTCCAACAGCAGGAACGCCTCGACCGGCTCGGCCTTTCCCTTGACCTCCACCGGGTCGAGCGGCTCCACCGCGGCGTCGGCGAGCCGGCGCCGGGTCGCTCCGCCCACCACGACGGCGCCCACCGGCGCCGTGGCCTCGAGCCTGGCGGCGAGGTTCACGGTGTCGCCGATCACCGTGTAGCTCCGCCCGCCCTTCGTGCCGAGCACCCCCACCATCGCCTCGCCGCTGTTCACCCCGACGCGGAACCGCGGCCAGCCGGGGTGCTCCCTCGCCACGGCCTCGGTGGCGTCCCGGATGCCGATGGCCGCCCGAGCCGCGCGCTCTGCGTGGTCGGCCTGGTCCCCGCGCGTGTTGAAGGTGGCCATGATCGCGTCGCCGACCAGGCGGTCGATGTCGCCGCCGTGCTCCTGCACCACGGGAGGGATCGCCGCCTCGAAGTAGGCGTTGAGCATGGCCGACACCTCGCGCGGGTCGCGCGTCTCCGAGAACGTCGTGAAGCCGGCCAGGTCGGCGAACAACACGCTCACCTCACGCTTCCCGGCGACGGTGTCCTCGAGGTAGAGGGCACTGAAGCGCTCACCGTGCCCGGCGCGCTGGGCGCCGTAGGCCACCAAGGCGAACGCGGCCAGCATGAGCAGGTGCCACTCCCACCAGCTGGCGTGCCAGTTGCGGGCGAACGCGACCGCGATCATCGCCTCGGCGAGCAGCACGAAGGCGGTGAGCACGCCGATCGTGAGCGGGGAGGGTCGCTCGAGGGCGAGCCGCAGGTAGCGCACGGCGGCGTACGCGTAGAGGGCGAGTCCAACCACTGCCAGCGCGACCAGTGGGCCGGAGGCCGACTCCGCGGGGGTCGGGTCGTCGAGCGGCGGTACGCCGGCCAGCGAGACCGCGGCCCACGCCACCAGGACCGCCACGAGAGCGACCCGGAGCATGCCCGCACGACGCATCACGGCCTCGGCGCGCCTCGCCGGCAGGTTGACCGCCGAAGCGGCGGCGAGCAAGCTAGCGATGAACAGACCGACGGGGACCGCGATCGCGAAGCCTGCGTTGGGCTCTGACAGCAGGACCGCGGGTGTGGCGAGCGCGTGAAGGCCGAGGAAGGCCGCACTGGTCAGCAGGGCGAGCGACACGAGGAAGAGGCGTGCGTCGCGCCGCCTGCGTGCAGCGTGGCTCGTGGAGTAGGCGAGCCCGGCGCTTATCAGCGCCGCGGCCAGGACGAGCCAGAAGTGAGCGGGGTGGTTCTCCCACTCGACGTCCAGGCCGGGCGCCGCAAGCAGCAGCCAGAATCCGGCGAGAGGCAGCGCAACCAGGCCCGCCCATGCGGCGGCCAGGCCGGTCGATGGCGCTGTTCGAGGACCCGTTCCCGGGACCTGCACGTCGTCCGTCGCGATGCGCGCATTGTCGGGGTCCTGCCGGGGCGGCGTCAACGGCGATCTCTAGGCTCGAAGCGTGCTCCGGACCGTCTTCATCGGCTCCCACAACGAGTTCGACGAGCTGCTCGTGCACTGGCTCGCGCGGCGCACTGACCTGCGCGGGGTGGTCTGGACGAGCTCGACCGAGTGGCAGCGCACGCTCCGCGGCAAGCTCGACTTCGCCCGCCGGCGCGCACGCCGCCACGGCGTTCGCAAGGCCGTGGACGAGGCCGCCTTCTACCTCGCGTTCCACCGGCTTCTGAAGCGCCGAGACGACGATGAGCTCAGGGCCCAGGTGATCGATCCCTACGAGACGCCCGACGGGAGGCCGCACTGGCGCGGCGACTCCATCACGGCGGGGAACGTGAACGAGCCGCATGTGCTCTCGTTCCTCCGCGAGCGCGAGCCGGACCTGGCGCTCGCGATGTGCATCACGAACTACTTCGAGGAGGAGATCCGCTCGATCCCGCGCCACGGCGTCTTCCTCTGGCACGAGGGCTTCACGCCCGAGTACAAGGGTCTCTACTCGCCCTTCTGGGCCGCGCACAACCTCGACTTCGACCGCATCGGCTACACGCTCCTGCGGATGAACGACGAGTACGACGCCGGGCAGGTCTTCGCGCAGGGCAGGGCCCGCGACGTTGATCCGCTGCGCCACGGCCACCTATACATGGGCCACAAGGCGATCTGGGACAGCCTTCCCGACGTCGAGCGGCTGTTCGGTGAGCTCGAGCGCGGTGAGGCGCGAGCAATCGATCGCGCCGGAGCAGAAACCGGTATGTACACCTATCCGGGGCTGAGCGATTTGATCCGGCAGCGGATTCGCTTCAGACGGGCCGGCGGCGGCGGTCGCCCGGCGCGCGCCTGACGCAGCGCGCCTTCGGTGGGCTCGCCTACGCTCAGGTCGGGTTTGAAGGCGGCGCGAAACGCGGTACTCAACCGGTCAGCCGCCGGCACCGGGGCAGGACCTTTGCGCGCTGACGACGACAGGAGGAGGCAGACGTGAGGTACACGCGGCTCGGGCAGACCGACCTGGATGTGTCCCGCATCTGCTTCGGGACCTGGCAGACGGGTGGCGACTGGGGCGCCGTGGAGGAGGAGGACGCGATCGCGGCCGCCCGCAGGGCGCTCGACCTGGGCGTCAACTTCTTCGACACGGCCCAGGCCTATGGCTTCGGCGATTCCGAGCGGCTGCTGGCGAAGTCGCTCGAGCTGGGGTCGGCCTCGCGGCGCAGCGAGGTGGTGGTCGCCACCAAGGGTGGCCTGCGACTCGAAGGCGACACCATGCGCCGCGACTCGAGCCCGGAGTGGCTGCGGAAGGGCGTCGACCAGAGCCTGCGCGAGCTCGGCACCGACTACATCGACCTGTACCAGGTCCACTGGCCCGACCACGACACCCCCCTCGAGCGCACCGCCACGGCGCTGGACGAGCTGGTGACCGAGGGCAAGATCCGCTACGTCGGGGTCTCGAACTTCGACGCGGACGAGATGGCCGACTTCGAGCGCACGCGAAGGATCGACGCGATCCAGCCTCCCTACCACCTCTTTCGCCGCGACGTCGAGTCCGAGGTCCTGCCGTACGCGCGCGAACGTCGAATGGGCGTGCTCGTCTACGGGCCGCTCGCACATGGACTCCTCACCGGCAAGTTCGACTCCGGCGCCGAGTTCGCCGAGGGCGACTGGCGCGGGGAGTCGAGGGTCTTCAGCGGCGAAGACTTCGAGGGCAACGTGCAGATCGTCAAGGAGCTCGGGCGCTTCGCGGAGGAGCGTGGCTACACGGTCGGGCAGCTCGCGGTCGCGTGGACGCTCTCGAACCCAGTCGTCGACGTGGCGATCGTCGGCGCCCGCCGCCCCGACCACATCGATGGAACGGCACCGGCGGGCGACATCCAGCTGTCGGACGACGACCGCCAGGAGATCGAGGAGATCATCGAGGGCGCGGTACCGGTCGGGGGCCCCTCGCCCGAGGGCTAGCGATCAGGACGCCCGCACGGCCTCCGGCAGGTCGCTGAGCCGCTCGACCACGAGGTCGGCCTCGACGCCGCCGAACCGGGTCTGGGGGCGTCCGCGTGCGATCCAGGCGCCACGGAGTCCGGCGTGCTTCGCGCCGGCCACGTCCCACTCGTTGCCCGACACGAGCAAGACCGACTCGGGCGGGCAGCCGAAAGCGTCCACTGCGAGCGCGGAGACCTCGGGCGCGGGCTTGAAGCGACCTACCGCGTCCGCCACCAGCATGTGAGCGAACCGCCCCGCAAGCCCAGCACCTGCGAGCAGTGACTCGATTCCGACACGGGTGCCGTTCGTGAGCACGGCGAGTGGGATCGGTGCAAGGTCCCGAAGCGCCGCCTCCGCGTCGGGGTAGGCCGGCAGCGACGCGAGGCCCGCCGCGATCTTCTCGGCGCCGTCGCAGTCGAGCTCGATGCCCCGCTCGCGGGCGATGGCAAGCAGCGCCAGCGTCGCCATCTCCGGGAAGGACCGGTAGCGGCCGGCAACGGTCGCGTGCCACGTGAGTGGGATCAGCCGCTCCGGCAAGGCGCCCGTCAGCTGACCGCCCTCGTCGCCGACCACCGCCTCCGCCCGGCCGCGCAGGGCGTCCAGGTCGAACAAGGTGCCGAACGCGTCGAAGGCGATGCCGGCCGGCGTCACCGCCGGGACGGTACCGTCGCGGCTCTAGCTCGAGGCCCCGGCCGCCTCGGGGTGAGAGGCGTCCGTGAACTCGCGGAACAGCCCCGTGACGACGAACGCCGTCTGCTCGCCGATGTCAACCGCGTTGTCGCCGATGCGCTCGAGCGCGCGTGCCACCAGCAGCATCGTCATTGCCCACTCGCGCGTGTCCGGGTCGTCCCCCACGTCAAGCGCGAGGCGGAACACCTCGCGGTTGAGTTGGTTGATCTGCTCGTCCTGTCGCGGCAGGTCCTCCGCCAGACCGACATCGCGGCGGGCGAATGCATGCTTCGCCTGGGACACCTGGGAGGACGCCTGCCGTCCCATCTGCATGATCCGGGACACGATCTCCTCCCGGGTCGGCGGCTGGTGCCCGGCGAGCGGGATCAGCTTGGCGATGTTCACGCACTGGTCGCCCATCCGCTCGAAGTGCTTGATCACGTCGAGCACTGCGGCGACCACTCGGAGGTCAGTGGCCACGGGTGCCTGGAGGGCGAGCAGCGACAGCACACCTTGGTGCACCTCGAGGTAGCGGCCGTCGATGCGGTCGTCGTCCTCCACCACCATCGTCGCGAGCTCGACGTCGTGCTGCTCGAGCGCCTCGAGGGTCCGGTCCAGCGTCGCGACCACCATGTCGAGCCCGTCGAGCGCCTGGTGCTCGAGCCGATCGAGCTCCTGCTGGAAGTGGATGCGCGTCGTGTCCGGCATGGCGTTAGCCGACGCGCCCGGTGACGTACTGCTCGGTCTGCTCATCCGAGGGGTTGGTGAACATCTTCTCGGTCTGGTCGTACTCCACGAGCCGCCCGCGGGGGTGCGTCTCATCGCTATCGAGCTTGACCATCAGGAAAGCTGTCATGTCTGAGACGCGCGCTGCCTGCTGCATGTTGTGCGTCACGATGACGATCGAGAAGTTCTGCTTCAGCTCCATCATCAGGTCCTCGATCCGCCCGGTGGAGATCGGGTCGAGGGCGGAGCACGGCTCGTCCATCAGGATCACGTCCGGCTCCGTGGCGAGCGACCGGGCGATGCAGAGCCGCTGCTGCTGACCGCCGGACATCCCGTAGGCGTTCTCCTTCAGCCGATCCTTGACCTCGTCCCAGAGCGCCGCGCGAGTGAGGGCACGCTCGACGATCTCATCCATGTCCTCCTTGATTCCGAGGACGCGCGGACCGAACGCGATGTTGTCGTAGATCGACTTGGGGAAGGGGTTGGGCTTCTGGAACACCATCCCGATGCGCTTGCGCACCTCGACGGGGTCGATCCTGTCGCCGTAGAGGTTCTCGCCGTGGTAGTTGACCCTGCCCTCGACGGACGCCGACGGGATCAGGTCGTTCATCCGATTGAGACAGCGGATCAGCGTGCTCTTGCCGCAACCGGAGGGCCCGATAATCGCGGTGATGTTGTTGTGGTAGATGTCGAAGCTCACATCCTCGACGGCGGTTGTGTCCCCGTACTTCACGCCGAGCCTCTCGATCCCGAACATCACCTCGCGATCAGTCGCCTCGGCCGGATCGCCCTTTCGCTGCTGCGCCTCGCGTGCAGTGTCCTGCACGGATGGAAGGGCGGTCTCTGCTCCCGCCGGAACCTGGCCGTCGGTCGACTTACCCTCGGCGCCCGTCGCCCATTCTGCGTCGGTCTCCCGGGGTCGATCGGTCATCTGCCGCTCCACCTTAGATCACCTACCACTTCTGCTCGTAGCGATTGCGTAGCCAGATTGCGAACGAGTTCATCGCGAGCAGCAGGATCAGCATCACGATGATCCCCGCTGCGGCCAGCACGATGTACTCGTCCTGGGCCCGTGAGAAGTAGTTGAAGATCTGTACGGGCAGGACCGTGTAGCGGTCGAGGAAGCCACTTGGGTTGAAGGTCACGAACGCGGCCGCGCCCACCAGCAGGAGCGGTGCGGTCTCGCCGATCGCCCGTGAGATCGCGAGGATCACGCCGGTCGCGATCCCCGGGATCGACGCGGGCAGCACCTGGCGGCGAATCGTCTGCCACTCCGTCGCGCCGAGCGCCAGCGAGCCCTCGCGGATCGAGGGCGGCACCGCGCGGATCGCCTCGCGAGCGGCGATGATCACCGTGGGGAGCACCAGCAGCGACAGCGTCATCGAGCCGGCCAGGACCACGAACCCGATGTCGAGCGGGCCCCGCACGATGAACGCGAGGCCCAGGATCCCGTAGACGATCGAGGGCACCGCGGCGAGGTTCTGGACGTTGAGCTCGACCGCGCGGTTCCACCATCGCTCCTTGTCGGCGTACTCCTCCAAATAGACGGCGGCGCCGACGCCGAGCGGCACGGTCATCACGATCACGCCGGCGATGACGAGCAGCGTGCCGAGGATCGCATTCTGGAAGCCGGACTCCTCGGGCAGGCCACTGGTCCCCTCCGTGAACAGGTCGAGCCCGAAGCGGCTGGAGCCCTCGACGAATGCGTCGATCAGAAGCAGCGCGAGACCGAGCATCGCGATCCCGATCGCGAGGTACAGGAGCGCCTGGAACAGGATCGACTTGCGCACGTCGCCCGGCGGCTGGCTGCCGAGCCCCGCCTCCGTCGCCGATCGCGCACCGGCCGCGGCCAGCCGCGCTCGCGGGCTGCCCCGGAGCCTCACTCGTAGACCTCGCGATAGCGACGGACCAGCCGGATGCTGATCAGGTTCATTCCGAGCGTCATCACGAACAGCAGCAGCCCGACCGCGAAGATCGTGTCGTACTCGATCGTGCCGGTCGAGATGTCCCCGGTGGCCGTGACGCCGATGTACGCCGTCATGGCCTGCACGGACTCGGTGAAGGTGACGCCGAGGAACGGCGTGTTCCCGGCGACCATCAGCACCACCATGGTTTCGCCGATCGCACGCGAGACGCCGAGGACGATCGAGGCGACAGTCCCCGACAGCGCGGCGGGGAAGACCACTCGCAGCGCGACCCGCATACGGGTGGCGCCGAGTGCATACGCCCCCTCACGCAGGTCCTGCGGCACCGCGGACATGGCGTCCTCGGAGATCGAGGCGATGATCGGCACGATCAAGAGTCCGATCGCTAGCCCTGCGGCGCCCGCGTTGAAGATGTTCGGCGGATCGCCGAGGAAGCCCGGCCAGATGTCGACGAGCAGCGGGGTGAGGAACGCGAAGCCGAAGAAGCCGAACGCGACCGTCGGTATTCCAGCCAGTACCTCGAGTATCGGCTTCAGGACCTTCCGGACGCGCGGCGGCGCGTACTCGCTCAGGTAGATCGCCGCCCCGAGCCCGACCGGTACGGCGACGATCAGACCCCAGAGGGTCACCGTGAGCGTGCCGAGCACGATCGGCAGGACGCCGAACGAGTCCGCGGTCGGGGCCCATTCGGTGCCGAACAGGAAGTCGAACACCGGCACCTCGCGGAAGAAGCTGAGCGAGGGCCCGACCAGCGACACGACGATCGCGATCGTCGTGACCACCGACAGCAGCGCGCACAGCGCCAGCAGCCCCTTGATGACCTGCTCGCCGTAGCGGGGGCGTGCGGCCTCCAGCCTGGGACGGGCTCCCGCCCCCAGGCCGGAGGCCGCTATCGCGTCCCGCGCTTCCACCGGTGCTCGGGCCTACCCGCCCTACCCGCCGGAGCCGCCCGAGCCGCCGCCGCTCGAGAGCAGCTGCTGGACGTTGTCCTGCGACTCGGTCAGCTGCTGATCGGTGAGCGGGATGAAGCCCACCTGCGGGATCACCTCGCCCACGTTGTCGAGGTAGAACTGGACGAACTCCTGGACCACCGGGTCCTGGAGCGACTCGGCCGACGGGTAGATGTACAGCTGACGACCGAGCGGGTTGTACGTCCCGTCCTGGGCAGTCTCCTCGGCCGGCGCGACGCAGTCGCCGTCCTCGTTCTCGATCTCGAGCGCCTTCAGCTGGTCCTGGTTCTCGTTGTAGAACGAGTAGCCGAAGTAGCCGATGCCGCCCGGGTCGCCGGCGACGCCGGTGACGGTGGCGTTGTCGTTCTCGCCGACCACGTTGACGTCCTCCTTGCGCGACTGGCCCTCCTCACCGTTGACCGCCTCGGTGAAGTAGTCGAACGTGCCCGAGTCTGCACCCGGGCTGAAGATCGCCAGCTCCTCGTCGTACTCGGCGTCGAGGTCCGGGATGTCGCTCCAGCTCGTGGCGTTGGCGTCGGGCCCGTAGATCTCGCTCAACTGGTCCGGCGACATGCACGTCACGGGGTTGTCGGGGTGGACCACCACCGACAGCGCGTCGTTGGCGACGGTGACCTCCTCGTACTCGACGTTGCCTTCCTGGCAGAGCTTCTCCTCCTCGGCCTCGATCGGCCGCGAGGCGTCCGAGATGTCGGTCTCTCCTGCGCAGAAGCGCTCGAACCCGCCGCCCGTGCCGGCCGTCCCGACGGTAACGTCCACGTCCGGGTTCTCCTCCTGGAACAGCGCCCCGATCTGCTCAGTCAGCGGGGCCACCGTGCTGGAGCCGTCGATCACGATCTCGCCGGAGAGGTCTCCGCCTCCGGAGTCGGACGAGCCCTCCTCGTCGTCACCGCACGCGACCACGCCCAGCACGAGGGCGAGCAGTGCGGTGAGCGCGGCGAGCAGCTTGAGTCTCTTCACGTTGGTTGCCTCCCAGTCGTTACGTTGACGACGGCGAGCCTTTCAGCGGCCGGTTGGCAGTCTGTTACCGCTGTGTGAGCGACCTGTGAAAATCGTGTAAAGGGCGAGGGGAGAAGCGGTAGCCCAGGCCGAAGTGCGTGTGGATGTAGCGCCAGGCGGGGAGCGCCTCCTCCAGCTTCCGACGCAGCTTCGAGACGTACACGTCGACCGAACGGTCCGTCGGCCGGAGCGGGGCGTCCCACACGGCGGCATAGAGCTCGTCGCGGCTCACGACGCGCTCCGCCCTCCTCGCGAGCGCCAGCAGCAGGTGCAGCTCGCGCACAGTGAGCGTCAGCGAATTGCCGTCGGCCAGCACGGTGCGCTCACCCGCACGGATCTCGAGCGGGCCGGCGCGGAGCACGTCGTCCCCCCACGGGCTGCCGTTGCGCGACACTTGAGCGGCTTCCCCTGCGTCTCCTCCGGTCTGCTCCATGCGCATCGCCTCGAAGCCTCCGGTGCGTGCGGGGAGAGACCGTTACCGGAGGGTGATCGTCGTGTGAAAAGGATGTGAAGCCGCTATCGGCTCCGTACTCGCGGCGCCTAGACTGATTGCCAGGATGATCCGGCTCGCCGTGATCGATTCGGACTCGGGCTTCGTTCGCGTTCTGACGAAGCGGCTCGAGGCGATCGGCTGGGACCACCGGGTGCTGGCCGGGCCGCCTCCGATCGAGGAGCTCGTGGGCATTCGGCTGAACGCGATCGTGGTGGACCCGGCCATCCTGGGCCCCCACGCGTGGGACTTCCTCGAGCGCGTCGGGGCCGCCCTGCCGGGGATGGGCCTCGTCGTTTGCACGACACGGTCCACGGTCGCCCAGCGGGTGCGCGGGCTTCGTCTCGGAGCCGACGACTGGATCACCAAGCCATGCCACCCGGAGGAGGTCGTCGCCCGCGTCGAGGCGGTGGTTCGGCGCCGCAAGCGGGCGTCCGCGCCGGCGGAGTCGGGTCCGCTCGTGGCCGGCGAGCTGGAGATCCGCACCGACCAGTTCCAGGCGTTCGTGGGAACACAGAGCGCCGATCTGACCCGTCGCGAGTTCGAGCTCCTGCACCTCCTCGCCGAGGGCCACGGTCAGGTGCTCCAGCGCGAGGAGATCTATCAGCGCGTGTGGGGCTACCAGATGGCGCGCGGCGACCGCTCGGTCGACGTGTTCGTCCGCAAGGTTCGCAGCAAGCTGAAGGCGCTCTCCCCGGAGTGGAGCTACATCCACACGCACTTCGGGATCGGCTACCGCTTCCAGCCCGAGTCGTCCGACGGCGACCCAGCCGACGCCGTCGTGCCCGAGCCGGACCGGCAGGAGACCGGACTAGACACTGCCGCGACCAGCGGCGAGCCGGGCGCGGAGGGCGAGTCCACCGCGAACGCCCATTCGATCGATGGGCTGCGAGCGACCGCATGAGGCTCTTCCGCCGGCCAATCTCGGTGGACCCCGTGCTGATGGACCTGCTCGAGGAGGCTGGGCGCAACGCCGAGCGCGCCAGCGGCCTTCTCCGCGACATGCTCGCCGACTACCCGGAGCGCTCCGAGCTCGCCCGCGACATCCTGCTGTGTGAGCAGGAGGGTGACCGCATCACGCACGACCTGATGCAGCGCCTCAATGCGAACGGCACACCGATGGGCATCAAGCGAGGCGACGCCCACGCGCTCGCGGGGGCGATCGACGACGTGGTGGACCACGCGGAGGAGACCGCGGATTTTCTCGGCCTCTACGGCATCGAAGCGCCGATGGAGCAGGCGATGGAGATGTCGCAAGTCCTCGTCGGCGCGTCGGGTGCGCTCACGCGCGCGATCGGATCACTCCGGGGCTCGAACGACCTCGCTAGCCACCTGGTGGAGATCCACCAGTTCGAGAACGAGGGCGACCGCGTCTCTCGGGATGCGATCGCAGCGCTGTTCACCGGACACATCGACCCGATGGTCGTGATCCGGTGGAAGGACGTGTTCGAGTCCCTCGAGGAGGCGGTCGACGCCTGCGAGACCGCCGCCCACGTCCTCGAGGGAATCGAGCTGAAGCGCGGACGTAGCTAGTCCGAGTTGCCGCGCCGCGGTCTGCGCCGATTCGGCCGGTTGCGGCGCGGACGCCGGTCGTCGAGCCCGGCGCGACTCCCGAACGGGCCCCAGATCGCGTAGGTCACGCCGGGGGCGCCGCCGTCCGAGCGGTCGCCGTTCTGGTTGACGAAGAGGGTCCTTCCGTCCGCGCTGAAGCAGGCACCTGCGATCTCCGTCTCGTTCGTCACGGCCCGGGCGAAGTCGTAGAGGCGGCCATTCGGTGTGAGGCCGCGGATGAAGTCGGGGGGCGAGCCGTTCTCGCAGACGAAGATGTCGCCGGTCGGGGCCAGAGTCAGGTTGTCCGGGAAGTCGAGCGTCTCCTCGCCGGGCGACTCGTACACGAGCGTGAGGGTCTCCCGTCGGGTGTCGTACTCCCATATCTGACCGTGTCCGGCGTCGCCGCCGTTGGTGCAGTCGAAGTAGATCAGCGGCCCTGCCTTGCAGAGTCCCTCCTCCCGTGTGAAGCGCGCGGCGCCCTTCGCAAAGGCCTGATCGCGGACTCCGCCGCCAGCCGGGCTCGCGGGCGGGTCCGGATCGTCGATCGTCACCCACTGCACGGGCATCCGCCTGCCGACACGCGCGCCAGTGCGGAGATCCGCGTCCGGGCGACCGCGAATCCGGAGCGCCTGGAGCTTGCCGTCGGTGCGCGCCAGATCCCCGACCCGGCGCGGTTTGCGGTTCGGCGTATAGCGATAGAACGCGACCGTCGCCTGCGGGTTGCCGATGTCGAAGTCCTCGGTCAGGTAGAGCCGGCCGCCTCTCCAGGCGACCGCCTCGTGATAGAAGCGTCCAGCGCTCTTGATGGGCACGGCTCGCACCGGACCCCGCGCGCCCACGCCGATCTCGAAGATGTACCCGTGCGGCTTGATGTCGGTCAGGTCCACGTCCACGAAGGGCGGAAGCGGAAGCGGGCTGCCTGCGGACGGGATGTCGAACTCCTCGCACGTGATCCAAGAGCCCCACGGCGTCCGACCGCCGGCACAGTTGGTGGTGGTGCCACCGAGCACCGCGAAGTCGCGCTCCACGCGCCGGTTCGGTGAGACCACCAGCTTGGTTACGCCGGCCTTGAAGGCGTCGTTTCGGTCGTAGCGCTTTGCTGCGGGCACGATCACGGGCGTCTCGTTCTCGGCGCCCGGGACGAAGGGAGAGCGGTTCTCGTGATTGCGCATCAGGATCGTCCGGCCGCCTCGACCGCGGAACGCCGCCATGCCGTCGCAGATCCCCGGCGTGGGGTTGCCGTCCGACATCGTCCTGCCCTGCCGCGAGATGATCCGGTAGCGGAAGCCCTTCGGCAGGAGCAGGTCGCCGCCGGGGGTCTCGCGCAACCGACCGTAACCGATCGCCCTGGTGGGCCGCCCGCGCGCCTCGTTGGCGGCGTACGCTTGAAGCGACCCGGCCACGGTCAGCGATCCCGCGACCGCCGCGCCGCGGCGCAGGAAGCTCCGGCGGTCAATCGTGGTCAAGTGCCCTCCGTCCGCATTCCGTGATCCTCCACTGGCCGGCGAGAGCCTATGGGAGTCGCCGCCCTGCCCTGTGACTGCGCGGTGAACCTTACGACGCCCGGCCGCACTCGTGTCGAGGTATTGGGAGCCGTCCTAACCGACCTGGAGCCGCGCTACCCTGCGCGCATCCGCTCGCCGGGCTCGTACCTGCGTTGCGCCGTGCTGATGGCGATCGCCGCCATCGGGATACACGAAATTCGTTCCGCGGAGCGGCTGGGCGAGCACGCCAACGGAACGCTCGCCGCCGGCGCCCATGGGTACGTAGACCTGCTGACGCTCGCGGTGACCGTGCTGGGAGCGGTCGCGGCCGCGCACCTGATGGTGCGGCTCGTAATTACCCGGCATTCGACCGCTACGCCCTACGCACCTCATCGGACGCTCCGCGTGTGGTGGCTCGCGAGCATCGTGCTGATCTCGGTCGGCTTCGGCCAAGAACTCTTGGAGAGCTTGGCCGCGCCAGGCTCGTCGCCGAACGTCGCAGGGATGCTCGATCAAGGCGGCTGGACTGCGATACCACTCGCGATCCTCCTCGCCGGCGGAGTGGCGCTCGGCGTCCGCGGCGCGGACGTCGCTATCGCCCGCGCTGGTGGGAGACGGTTCGCACCGGCTCGTCGGCGACGCGGTACGGGAAGTCGCCGGCTCCCTCGAGGACACCTCCGCTTGCCTGCGCCACTCGCTGATCGCGCGAGTGGTCGCGCGCCTCCGCCCGCTGCCCTAGTGCTCTAGAGCCGGGTCCGCGCAAGGCGCTCCCGCCCCGGGTGGGCCGGGGGCAGATCCTCATCTCGATAGCGAAGGAGGCACGGTGCCCTCGTCGCCCCGATTCTCACCCTTGGGGGAATCCCATGGAGGTGGTCCATCAAACGGACCACTCGACGACCGCTCGAAGCTGAGCCTGCTGTTCGTCCTCGCCCGCGCCCCGGGCGGCCGGTCGACGCAGCGCGCAGTGGCGACCGCCCTCGGCGTGACGAAGGTCGAGGCGCGCCGGCTCTTGCGCGCCGCCGCGGCTGAGGGTCTGGTTCACGAGACCCTCGAGGACAGCAGGTCGGCGCCCGGTCGGCGGGTGTTCTCGATTACCGAGCCTGAAGGGCTCGCCGAGCTCGATCGGCTTCAGCGGGGTTCACGGGGTGCGACGTAGTCGCGGCGGCCGATTGCGTGGCGCATCCGAAGGCACGGCGAGAAGTGCTCTCCTGGCATCGCGAGCCGGGAGGAGGGTGGTCGCGCTTCTGGCCACGCTCGCCGCTGGAACCGCGGTTGGCGTAGCGGTGCTATGGCCCGGCGGTGAGGCCGACGTCGAGCTCGGCCCCGCGCTTTCGGCCGGTTCGGAGCGCGCGGAGATCGAGCGAATCGAGTCCTTTGCCTGCTCCGGGTTCCAGACGGACACCTGTCGGCGGGTACAGGCAACACTCCTGAGTGGCCCGGATACCGGGGGAGTAGCTGCCTTCGAGCTCGGCGTGGGTGGACCGAACCCGGAGCTCGAGGTCGGGAACGAGGTACGCGTCGTCCCGCAGGCCTCTTCGGGCGCGCGCTGCGCGTCGGGCGGGACCACGTGTCAGCGACCGTCAACACGCTCGTGCTCGCGTACGTGGGCGCCGCACTACCGCTTCTTCTCATCTTCAGCGCGACGACGCTCGGCTTCACTGAGGTGATCAACTTCGAGATCGTGGCCACGGAGGTCGTCGCGACGCTCGTCGGTTCGATCGGGTTGATCGCGGCGGCCCCGATCACTGCGGCGGTCGCCGTGTACCTGGCGAAGGAGATTCCGGCACCGCGCCTGATGGAGGGGGACGAGGGCCCGGCCGGGCACGTTCACTAATCCGCGCGTAGCGCATCCCGGACGTGAGCAAATCGGTGGGCGATTCACCATTCCGTAACTTCGGGGGCGCTCAAGCGGGGGAGGATTCTGGGCATGGACCTTCCCTTCCCCGACCCCGGCCGCGGCCCTCACGAGCGCGCGGCGGAGGTGCTCGAGCTCCTGGCCCAGGAGGCTCTCGAGACAGGGAACCGGGCGCGGTTCGATGTGTTCAGTTGTATGGCCGAGGCCGAGCGAGAGCGGGCGAGTCGCCTACCCGAGCGTGACCATGCAGCCCCCCGGCGCCGGTAGCTCGAGGATCGTGCAGGCCCCTGTCGGGGACGCCTCCGGGGCTCGACGGACCGCGGGAATTGCCGCTGCCCGCGGCCGCGACATCCTCCTAGCAGCCTTGGTCGTGAGCCGCGGCTCGCTCTTCGCCGCGACGCTCGTCCTGGCTGCGTGGAAGGTCGCTTTCGGCGGCTAGCCCGGCCGGCTCCGCTCCACCGCTTTGCGGATGCCGTCCGGGCCGGTGAAGATGTCGCTCGCGTTGCCGGCGCCGACCGGAAGCCCGAACCGGTCGGCGAGGTCCTCCAGGTCGGCGAGGTCGCTCTGATGCGCCTGCACGCTCTCGCGCGTGAGGACGTCACCACCACCGGCGGCGCAGGGACGCGCTGCCACCTGCTCCGGGTTCGGCAGGTCGGGTCGCTCGAAATTCGGGTTGTCCCACCGAAAGGATCGGCCGATCGTTCGCGCGAGCCGGTCGCGCTTCGTCAGGTGGCCGAGCCCGAACCGGTAGGTGATCAGCTTGAGGATCGACTCGAAGCCGAGCACGTCGTGGTTCACCCGGTATCGCTGGCGCCGGGGCCGGCGGGTGTACGGCGACACCGCGACTGCCGGGATGCGGAAGCCCATCTGGCCGAAATCCTTCGAGAGTTTCCGGTTGCTGCGGGCGTCCGGGACGCTCGGCGGGCGCACGTGATCGAAGAAGCCGCCCCACTCGTCGTAGACGATGAAGAGCGCGCCGCGGCGGTAGTTGGGCGACGCGACGAAAGCGCGCACCACGTCGGCCATCCACGCCTGGCCGAGCCGCACGTCGCCGTGCGGGTGCTCGTCGGCCGACAGGCCGTCGGCACCACCACCGTCGCGAAACGGGGGATCCACGATGGCGATGTTGGGAAGGGTGCCGGCCTCACAGTCCGCGTAGTAGCGCGAGACCGGGTTGGTCCACGTGGCACCGCGTGCTCCCCACACCGCTGAGAAGGGGAGGTCCGAGTTGTAGTAGCGCGCGGTGAGCCCCTTGCCTGCCGAGAGCGCGCGGTCGAAGATCGTCTCCCACTGGTTGCCGAGCGTCGCGGCCGGCGGATCGTTGTTCGTCTTGCCACCCGACTGCGCCGACCACTTGTAGTAGCGGTTCGGCCAGGTCGAGGCCAGCAGCGAGCAGAAGAACCGGTCGTAGAGCGTGTACTGCTTGGCCGCGCTGTGGAGGAACTCGATCTCGCCGCGGTTGTAGTAGGTCAGCGCGAACTCGTCGTTGCCGCTGCCCTCGGCGAGGAACCCGTTGCGCAGCTGCGCGCGCCCGCTCTCCCACCCGTGGCCGGGGTCCGGATGGCCGCAGCCCTGCCACTCGGCCTCGAGCGAGGAGGCGTGGCGGGTCCGCACCCGCCGCCCCGTCGCCGCGTCGCGGTAGGAGCGCCGCTGCGTCGCGTCGGCGACGGCGGGTAGCCAACCGAAGTAGTGGTCGAAGGAGCGGTTCTCCATCATCACGATCACGAAGTGGTCGACCGGAACGTTGCGCGGTCGCGGAAGCGGCGCGGCCTCGGCGTCCGCCGTCTCGCCGAGCAGAACGTCGACCGGGAGAAGCGATGCCGCACCGGCGAGTCCGGCGGTGTATGCGGCACGCTCGAGGAACTCGCGCCGCGCGAGACCCTCGCCCTGGTGCGCCTCCGCCTCGTGACCGTCGCGGTCCATCGGACCACCCCCTAGCCGTGTGCCGTACCCGCAGGCGCAAGCCTACCCGTACCTGAGCGGCGCTTGTTGCTCGACCGTTAAGCGACGGTGCTTAGGCGGCCGCGGTCACCCGCGGCGCGAGGCCGCGGCTCACGAGGCGGACGGGCGCGAAGTCGACGACGCGCCGGATCGTCGCGGCGGGGAATCCTTGCCAGTGGGCGGCGGCCATGGCCTGCTGGAGCGCCGGGCCTCGGACGCGCGAGTGCGCGTCCGAGGCCACCGCATCTACACGGCCGTCGCGCAGGAGCGCGACCGCCGCCGCCTCCGCCGCCCGTCCATGGGCTCCGGTCATCGAGGTGGCGTTCACCTGCACGGCGGACCCGTTCGAGCGCTCCCTGCGAAGCGCGATCGCGTCATCCGTGAGCACCGCGTCGCTCCGCTCCGGGTGGGCGAGCATTACCCCGAAACCGCGATCGCGCAGCTCCTCGGCGGCCGCATGCACCGATTCGCCGATTCCCTCGAACGGCGTCTCGACGAGCACCCAGCGTGTCCCCGGAGGGCCGATCGCCACCGTGTCCAGATCCGCCTGGGTGAGGCGCCCGACCATCTCGTGGCCGAGCTCCGCCCCGCACAGGACGCGAACCGGCACGCATTCGGTTGCGAGCCGCTCCCTGACCTCTCGGACCCGGTCGGGAAGGTCGCGAACATCCGTCAGGAAGTCATGGCGCACGTGCGGCGTCGCCACGATCGCCCCGGTACCGTCGGCGACGGCGGACCGGGCGAGCTCGACGCTCTCCTCGATCGTCGCGGGGCCGTCGTCGACCCCGGGGAGGAGGTGGAAATGCAGGTCCACCCGGGCTCGCATGACTGCGAGCGTGACCCCCCATGGAATCAGAGCGGTGAACCTTCCGTGACCGCGGCGTTAAGTACGTGTTACCAGGTGTTCTCGCGACTCGGTCGCGATACAGTCTCGGTCGTGCTCTGGCTGCTCCGTCACGGCGACGCCAAGGACGGCTCACCGGACGCGGAGCGACCGCTCACCAAGAAGGGCGAGCGCCAGTCGCGCGCGGCGGGTGGGGCGCTTACGGAGCTCGGGGTGAAGCTCGACGCGTGCCTCACGAGTCCGAAGGTGCGGGCGGCGGACACCGCGCGGCTCGCATGCAAGCCGCTCGGGGTGGAGCCACGGCACGAGCCGAGGCTCGCGGGTGGGCCATTCGACGCGGACCAGCTCGCCGCCGGGCTCGACGAGGTGCTGCTCGTGGGCCACGAGCCGGACTTCTCGATGGCGGTACACGACCTGACGGGCGCCCAGGTGCGATTGAAGAAGGGGGGGCTCGCGGGAATCGAGCGCGGCGAGCTGATCGTGCTGCTCCGCCCGAGTGAGCTCAAGACGATCGCCGGCGCGTAGTCATCACGGCTTCGTAACGGGGCGGTCACAGGACCGTCACAGGATCCATGGCGGCCGGGGCGACGATCGGTCGAGCCCCGAACCCGTTTTCGAAATGGAGGATTCCAGTGACGATTGGGCTCGACCAGGTCGGCCGCCTCATGCGCGGCGCCCAGCTCACGAAGCGTCCGGAGTGCATCGTCTGTCGCCACCCGATCCACGACGACGAACCGTCGATGACGGTCCGAGGCTCGGTGGAGGTCCACCGGCGCTGCGCCACCTATCGGATGCGGCAGGTGGACTCGGGGACGGGTCGGGCAGGCTACCCGCCGCGCTGAGCCGCGACACAGTTTGGGGCTACTAGACGACCGAGGACATCGCCGCCGGCGCCGCCCGGTCCGCGGCGGAGCCGTGCTGGCGCTCCCGCTGGAGCTCGAGCCGATCGAGCTCGGCCCTGAGGAGTGCCAGGAAGGGGAGCGAGGGCACGGCGTCCTGGAGCTCCCGCACTGTCGACGCGTAATGGTCGAGCTTGCGGCCGAGCGTCTGCTCCAGGCTTGCGTCCACCGCTGCCTCTCCGCGCACCGCGAGCGCACCGCGCAGATTGCGCGCGCTGACGAGCTTGTCGGCGGCGAAGACGGCTGCCGCCTCATCCCCGGCCGCCACCACCTGTCCGCGATGGGCCGCCTTGCGCGCCTCGTATGGCTCCACGTCGGGCGGCTCCGTCACCGCGGCCACGAGCTGCGCCACCTCGTCGCCGAAGCGAGAGGCGATGTCCTCGATCCGCGTCTCGCTGTCCTCGACCGTGTCGTGGAGCAGACCTGCCGCCACGACCTCCTGCCGGTAGCCGGCCTCCTGGAGCAGGGCGCCCACCGAGAGGGGGTGATGAATATAGGGCGCGCCGTCGGTCGCGAGCGTCTGCCCGGCGTGAGCCTCGCGAGCGTGCTCGAACGCCCGGCGCAGCAACGGAGAGCGGCCAGGAAACTCGTCAGTCACTCGGCGCCGAGGCTACCAACCGGGCGGTGTGCCGGGAGCGGAGCAGCGCGCCCGGTCTGACAAGCTAGGCGCCGTGGCGTTCGCCTGCGTCGACATCGGCAGCAACACGACGCGCTTGCTGGTGGCGGACGCAACTGACGGGCGGTTGCGCGAGCTGATGACCCAGCGGGTCTACAACGAGCTCGGGGAGAGCCTCGGCAAGGAGGGGATCATCCCGAGCGACAAGGTCGAGGAGACAGCGGAGACCGTGGGCACACAGGCCCGCCACGCGCACGAGTACGGGGCGCGGCGGGTCGACGTCGTGGCCACCGCTGCGGTCCGCGACGCCCGCAACGGCGCCGAGCTCGCTGCCGCCGTGGAGGCGGGAAGCGGCCTGCCGGTGCGGATCCTGTCGGGCGACGAGGAGGCGCGGCTGTCGTTCCTGGGCGCAACGAAGGCGCTCGGAGCACCGGTGGACGGCCGCGTCGCGGTGGTCGACGTCGGCGGCGGGTCCACCGAGATCGCGATTGGCGCCGTGGCAGGGGGAGTGGAGTGGTCGGAGACGTTCCGCGTGGGCTCAGGCTTCCTCACCGACAGCTACGTGCGGTCGGACCCCCCGACGCCCGCCGAGCTCCAGTCCGTGCGCGAGCACGTGACCGGCGTGTTCGAGGGCCTCGAGACGCCCGTGGTGGAGCGAGCGGTGGCCGTGGGCGGCAGCGCCACCTCGCTGCGACGGGTCGTGGGGGCCGAGCTCTCCCACGACGCGCTCGAGCGCGGGATCCGGATCCTCTGCACCACGCCGATCGACGAGGTGGCGCGCCGTTTCGAGCTCGACCCGCGACGCGTTCGCCTCCTCCCGGCCGGGATCCTGGTGCTCGAGACGGTCGGTGATCGCCTCGGCCATGCACTCACGATCGGAGGCGGCGGCCTGCGCGAGGGCGTGATCATCGAGATGGTCGCCGCGGCCGAGGCCGCGTGATGGCGAAGGCGCGTGAGATACCGGGAATCGCGCCGGATTCGTCGTTTCGCGAGGCAGCCGCATCCGCGGTCGAGGTGCGCACGGACGAGCTCTTCTCGTTCGCTGACGGGGTGCTCGACCGCGGGGACATCGAGCGCGTGCACGACATGCGCGTGGCCAGCCGGCGCCTGCGCGCGGTTCTCGAGGTCTTCGGCCCGTGCTTTCCGAGGAAGGAGCTCAGGCGCACGCTGCGCGAGGTCAAGGCACTCGCCGACGACCTCGGTGAGCGGCGCGACCCGGATGTGGCGATCGCCGCGCTCGAGCGGGTGGCCTCAGAGCTCGGGGCATCCGACCGCGCGGGGATAGAGAGCCTCACGAGCGAGCTCGCAGGGAGGCAGGGGGCGGCGAACGAGCTGCTGGCAGAGCGGCTCGAGCGCGTCGAGGCCGTGAGCCTGCGGGAACGCCTGCTGGCGCTGGCGGCGGCCGCGAGGGCGGCGTGAAGGCGCGGAAGGTCAAGGACGTCGATCCGGATGGGGCGCTGGCCGTCGAGGCGGTGAGGATCGCTCGCACCCGGATCGCGGAGCTGTGGTCGTTCGCCGACGCGGCCCGGGATCCGAACGACGTCAAGGCGCTTCACGATATGCGGATCGCCGCGAAGCGGGTGCGTTACCTGCTCGAGCTCATGGAGCCGTGGCTCGGGCCGGCGGCGAAGCGAGGTGCGAAGCGCGCCAAGGCGCTCCAGTCCCTCCTCGGCGAGGTGCACGACTGCGACGAGATGCTCCCGCTCGTGCGCGCCCACGTGAAGCGCCTTCGTGCCGAGGACGCGGCGGCGGTCCGGGCGACGGTCGGCGACGCCGACGACCTGGACCCCGGTGCCGCCCGGGCGACCCCGAACCGCACGCGCTACCGCGGACTCGAGTCGCTGCACGCCTACCTCCTCGCTCGGCGCTCGGTTCTCTACGGCCGCTTCCTGCGCGAGTGGGCGAAGCTCGAGGAACGCGGCTTTCGCGAACGCCTCGAGCGCGAGCTGATTGCTGCGGCGGAATCCGCGACGGACGCCGCAGCCGCCTGACCGCTCGAGTCGGTCGAGGGCGGTCGACCCCGCCGGCCCGCGGCCGGCGCTACGATGGCCAGGGCAGCGAGGAGGGGATCCGTTGCGAGTCGAAGATGGCGCACGCTGCTGACAGACCGACCGAGGTCGCTGAGCGACCCGCCGAGGTGCCGACACGCTCGGCCCCGCCGCTTGGCGCGCGCGAGCTGTACACCAACCGCGAGCTGTCGTGGCTGGACTTCAACGACCGCGTACTCCAGCTCGCTGAGGACGAGTCGCTGCCCCTGCTCGAGCGGCTCAAGTTCATTGCCATCTACGCCTCGAACCTCGACGAGTTCTTCATGGTGCGGGTCGCAGGGCTCCACGATCAGGTCGACGCGGGGATCGACGCTCGCGGACCCGACGGGCTCAGTCCGTCGGAGACGATCGACCGGATCGCCGAGCGGGTGCGGGCGCTTGATCGGCGCCACTCGGACGACTTCCAGGACCTTTTGCCGCTCCTCGCCGGCGAGGGAATCCGCATCGTCTCGTGCGAGCGCTGCGACCCGGCCGAGCTCGAGACCGTGGACCGCCGCTTCTACGAACAGATCTTCCCGACGCTGACCCCGCTCGGAGTCGGCCCGGGTCGCCCCTTCCCGTACATCTCGAACCTGTCGCTCAGCCTCGCCGTCTGGCTGCGCGATCCGGTGTCCGGCACAGAGAGCTTCGCGCGCGTCAAGGTTCCGAAGGAGGTCCTGCCTCGCTTCGTCGAGATCGACGGCGGCACGTTCATCCCGCTCGAGGACGTGATCGCACGGCACCTCGACCAGCTCTTCCCGGGCACCGAGATCCTGACCCACGACATGTTCCGGGTCGCGCGCGACGCCGACTTCACGGTCTCCGACGAGGCCGACGACCTGGTCCGCGCGGTCGAGGACGAGCTGCGCCGCCGCCGGTTCGGCGAGGTGGTCCGGCTCGAGGTCGGCGCCGGGATGGCACCGCGCATGCGGGCGCGGCTCGTGCAGTGGCTCGACGTCGAGGAGCGCCAGGTGTACGACGTCGAGGGCCTGCTCGACCTGACGGACCTGTGGCAGGTCCACGACGTCGACGGTCACCGCGACCTCCGCGACGAGCCCTGGACCCCGGTGACCAGGCCGGCGTTCCACGCCGAGGAGGGGGGCAAGGCCGATGTCTTCGCCGCGATGCGCGAGCAGGACATGCTGGTCCATCACCCGTACGACTCGTTCGCCACGAGCGTCGAGCGGTTCGTGGAGCAGGCGGTCCACGATCCGGACGTCCTGGCGATCAAGCTCACCGTGTACCGGACGTCGGACGACTCGGCGCTCGTCCCGTCGCTGATCGAGGCGGCCGAGCAGGGCAAGCAGGCCGTGTGCATGGTGGAGCTCAAGGCGCGCTTCGACGAGCGCCGCAACATCGAGTGGGCGCGGGCGCTCGAGGAGGTTGGCGCTCACGTGGTCCACGGCCTCCCCGGCCTGAAGACGCACGCGAAGTGCCTGCTCGTCGTCCGTCGCGAGGGGGACGGCGTCCGCCACTACGTCCAGATCGGGACCGGCAACTACCACGCAAAGACGGCCCGCCTCTACGAGGACTTCGGCCTGTTCACCGCCGATCGCGAGCTGACCGCCGACGTCGCCGACATGTTCAACCTGCTGACCGGGTTCGCGCGGCCCGGCAAGTTCCGCCGCGTGCTCGTGGCGCCCGAGTACCTTCGCGACGCCCTGCTCGAGGAGATCGAGACCACGGTGGCGGCGCACCGCGAAGGCAAGCCGGCGCGGATCGTGATGAAGATGAACGCGCTGGTGGATCGTCGTTGCATCGAGGCGCTGTACGAGGCATCGCAGGCCGGGGTGCCGATCGATCTCTCGATACGGGGGATCTGCTGCCTGATCCCGGGGGTGGAGGGAGTGAGCGAGACGATCACCGTGCGCTCCGTCGTGGGCCGCTTCCTGGAGCACTCGCGCATCTACTCGTTCCAGCGCGGCGACGAGAGCCGCTACTACATCGGGTCGGCGGACCTGATGCCCCGCAACCTCGACGATCGCGTCGAGCTGCTGGCGCCCGTCGACGACCCGGCGCTGCGCACCGAGCTCGAGGACACGCTCGAGCGATGCCTCGCCGACGACCGCTTCTGCTGGGAGCTGCAGGCGGACGGCGAGTGGGTCCGGCGCTCGGGCGGTGAGCGGTCGGTGCACGCGGAGCTGATGGCGGTCGCCGCGGAGCGCGCGGCCCAGAGCGAGCCGTAAGCACCGACGTCCCGCCGGTGCGCGGTGGCCGGTCGCGTATCTTCGAGCGGTGAGCGAGTGGACGTTCTTGACCAACCACGCGATCGCCCTGATCTGTCTGACGCGCGAGCCGGACCTGACGCTGCGGCAGATCGGCGACGGGATCGGGCTCACCGAACGGGCGACGCATCGGATCGTCAGCGACCTGGTGGACCAGGGCTACGTGCATCGGACTCGGGAGGGGCGGCGAAACCGCTACGAGATCCAGCCGGATGCCCTGATCGAGGACCCCGTGCTGGACGGGCGGCGCGTTGGCGAACTGCTGATGCTGCTTGCGACCGACGCCCCGGCCCTTCGCCGCGGCCGTCGACGGCCTTACAAGAGCGACGTGGCCCCAGGGGCCACGGCCCCGGAGCCACGCGCGGTAACGAGGAGGGGATCTCGTTGGCGGTCAGCCTGGCGGGTCACGGGTGCCATCCTGTGAAAAGGTTGATAATCGTCCTCCCGAGCAACCTGGCTCTGCCATGGTCCTGATCGCACACGTGGGGCACGACCTCGTGTCACTTGCCTTCTTCGTCCCTACGGTCGCCTTCCTGGTCTGGCTGGCCATCACCCAGCTCCGCCAGCGGCGGGCCGAGCGTGAGCGCACCGAGGGTGGTTCGCTACCCTAGGACCCGCTCTGCGGGCGTAGTTCAGTTGGTTAGAACGCCGGCCTGTCACGCCGGAGGTCGCCGGTTCGAGTCCGGTCGCTCGCGCTCACCACTCTGGACTCGACGACAAGCTGTACGCATGGACGACGCCGAGCGGCGAGAGCAGATCCGGCGGTACTGGGAGTACACCGGCAGCGATCCCGACGTCAGCCCACGAGATCTACCACGACGATGCCGTCCTCGAGTTCCCCCAATCCGGCGAGCGGTTCGAGGGCGTGGCCAACTTCAAGGAGTGGCGGAGCCAGTATCCGGCGGGGGTGGTCCTCGAGATGCGCAACCTGCGGGGCCAAGGGGACCTGTGGGTCGCCGAGGGAGACGATCAGCTACGACGGCGGTCCTTGGCAGCCCGCGCGTGAACATCCTGGAGTTCCGGGGCGACGAGGCTGGCCCGGGAGACGATCTACGTCACCGAGCCGTGGGACGCCCCGGAGTGGCGCGCCCAGTGGCGGGCGGCGCCGTAGCGTAGGGGTGGCCGCTCGCGTTCAGACCTGGACGGTGTTTCCCCGCTACCGTGCGCGGGGATTCCCCTTCTGTGTGGGCAGTGTGGCCGGCTTACAGCGGTCGCCCGCTGCGCCAAAGCCTCAATCTCCTAAACCTTGACCGAGCAGCTTCAGTCGATCGAGCCCAGCCGCGCTCCGACGCGTGGGGCACCGCCGCGCCGCGGGCCGCAGGAGCGCGAGCGAAGGCGCGCGGACGCGACCCACCCCGAGTCGCCGGCCCGCCACGAGTCGCTTCCGCGCGCGCTCGTGCGCGCGGCGCGCCCCAAGCAGTGGGCCAAGAACGTCCTGGTGTTCGCGGCGCCGCTCGCGGCCGGTGTGCTGACCCAGGCCGATGCACTTAGCAGCGCGGTGGCCGCGTTCGTGGCGTTCTCCCTCGTCGCGAGCGGCACGTACCTGCTGAACGACGCTCGCGACGCGGAGGCCGATCGCGCGCACCCGCGCAAGCGCCACCGCCCGGTCGCGGCCGGCTCGTTGTCGGTACCGCTCGCAATTACGGCGGGGGTCGTACTCGTCGTCGCCGGCCTCGGCCTGGCCGCCGCGGTGAGCCTCGGCCTGCTGGGACTCTTGCTGCTCTACGTGACGATCACCGCCGCGTACACGCTGTACCTGAAGGAGGTGGCCGTGGTCGACATCGCCGTGGTCGCGTCCGGCTTCATCATCCGGGCGGTGGCGGGCGGCGTGGCCGTGGGCGTGCCGATCTCCCGCTACTTCCTGATCGTCGCGTCGTTCCTTTCCCTCTTCATGGTCGTGGGGAAGCGCCACGGCGAGCACCTCGACCTCGGGCCTGAGGCGTCGGTGGTGCGAGCCACGCTCTCCGAGTACTCGCGCGAGTACCTGCGCTTCGTGTGGACGATGGCCTCGGCGGTGACGATCACCGCCTACTGCCTCTGGGCGTTCGAGCAGTCGGGCGGCCCGGGAGTCCCCTGGATGGAGCTCTCGATCATTCCGTTCGTCCTGTTCGTCCTGCGGTACGCGCTCCTCCTCGGCACGGGTCGCGGCAGCGCCCCGGAGGACCTGGTCCTGGGCGACCGCGGACTGCAGCTCGCCGCGCTCGTCTGGGTCCTCGTGTACGGGGCCGGCGTCTACATCGGTGTCTAGTAGTACCCCCGCGGCCGCGCCGGTCGCCGAGGCTTCCAGCGACGCGGCGCCCCTCGCTGGGCCCGTCCCGGTCGAACCGCGCCTCCTGACCGGTTGGGGTCGCACGGCGCCCTCGGGCGCGACCGTCTCGAGCCCCCGCGACGTCGCCGGGATCCGATCCGCCCTGGCCGGGGCGGGGCAGCGCGGCGTCGTCGCCCGCGGTCTCGGCCGCAGCTACGGCGACGCCGCCCAGAACGCCGGCGGGCTGGTGGTCGACGCGACCGGGCTCGAGCGGGTGCGAGCGATCGACCTCGATCGGGACCTCGTGACGCGTCGGCGCCGGCACGAGCCTCGACGCGCTCAGTCGCGGCGCTCGTCCCCCACGGCTGGTTCCTCCCCGTCGTGCCCGGCACGGGACACGTCACCGTCGGCGGGGCGATCGCCTGCCGACATCCACGGCAAGAGCCACCATCGCGACGGCAGGTTCGCTGCGCACGTCGCCTCGTTCGACCTCGTCACGGCGGACGGGCGCACCCTGCGGGTGACGCCAGATGGCATGGGCGAAGTGTTCTCCGCCACCGCCGGCGGGATGGGCCTCACCGGGGTCGTCGTGGAGGCGACGCTCCGCATGCTGCCGAATCGAGACGCAGCCGGGTGCTGGTGGACACCGAGCGAGCCGCGGACCTCGACGACGCGATGGCGCGGCTCGAGTCGGCGACGACCGCTACCGGTACTCGGTCGCGTGGATCGACTGCCTGGCGGGCGGCCGCCGTCTCGGGCGGTCGGTGCTGTCGCGCGGCGACCACGCGCCGGCTGACGGGCCCTCGACGGCGAGCCGGCGCGGCGAGCCCGCTGGCACTCGGCCCGGATCGCGCCATCGCCGCGCCGCCCTGGGCCCCGTCCGGGCTGCTTCAACCGGCGACCGTGCGGGCGTTCAACGAGGCCTGGTTCCGCAAGAGCCCCGCGCGAGCGAGCGCGGGCAGCGTGGCAGCGCATTCGGCGCGTTCTTCCACCCGCTCGACGGCGTCGCGCGGCTGGAACCGGCTCTACGGGCGCGCGCGGGTTCGCTGCAGTACCAGCTCGTCGTGCCGTTCGGCGCCGAGGCGACGATCCGGCGGCGCGCTCGAGCGGCTCGCGCAAGGCGCGGGCGCCTTCGTTCCTGGCCGTTCTCAAGCGGCTTCGGCGCCGAGCTCGGGCCCGCTCTCGTTCCCGATGGCGGGCTGGACGCTGGCGCTCGACATGCCGGCCGGACGGCGACGGCCTCGGCCGATCTGCTCGACGACCTCGACCGGCTGGTCGTCGAGGCCGGCGGCCGCGTGTACCTGGCCAAGGACTCGCGCCTGCAGCCCGGAGCTGCTGCCGCTCATGTACCCGCGGATCGACGAGTGGCGTGCGGTCCGCGACCGGCTCGACCCGATCGACGCATGCGCTCGGACCTCGCCCGGCGGCTCGGCCTGTAGGACGGACCGATGAAGGACGCGCTCGGCTCCGTCCAGTCGGTCCTGGTGCTCGGTGGCACCTCCGAGATCAGCGCTCGCCACGGTGCGTGCCCTCGCGGCGCGCCGCGCGGGCACCGTCATCCTGGCCGTACGCGACCCGGCCGGCGCCGAGGGTGCTGCGGCCGAGGTCCGCGCCGCCGGCGCGACCACTGTCGAGACTGCCCGGTTCGACGGCGACGACACCGACTCGCACGAGGCGTTCGTGGACGACGTGTTCGACCGGCACGGCGACATCGACCTCGTGCTGCTCGCGTTCGGGGTGCTTGGCGACTCGGAGCGCTCGGCGGCCTCGGCAGAGGCGGCGGCCGCGGTGGCGCGCACCAACTTCCTGGGCGCGGTGTCGGTCGCGCATCCCAGTGGCTCGCAGGCTGCGCGCGCAGGGCCACGGCACGCTGGTCGTGCTCTCGTCGGTGGCCGGCGAGCGCGTGCGCCGCTCGAACTTCGTGTACGGGGCGTCCAAGGCCGGCATCGACGGCTTCGCGCAGGGGCTCGGGCGACTCGCTGGGTGGCACCGGCGTGGACGTCATGGTCGTGCGGCCCGGCTTCGTCCGCACGAAGATGACCGCCGGGCTCGAGGCCGCGCCGCTCTCGACCACGCCGGACGCCGTCGCCGAGGCGATCGTGCGCGGCCTGGCGCGCGGCTCTCACACGGTGTGGGTGCCGCCGGCGCTCCGCCCGGTGATGGCCGTCGTCCGCCACCTGCCGAGGGCGATCTTCCGCCGCCTGCCGCTCTGATCGTGGCGCGACGGCGGCTCAAGCTCGAGGGTAGGCGCGCGCTCGTCACGGGCGCGTCCGGCGGGCTCGGCGCCGCGATCGCCGGCGCCCTTCACGCGCGCGGAGCAGACGTCGTCGTGTCCGGTCGGCGCGAGGACGCGCTCGAGCAGCTCAGGCGGGACCTCGGAGCCCGCGTCGAGGTCGCCCCGTGCGATCTGTCACGATCGGGGGCGGCTTTGGAGCTCGCCGGCACGGCCGGCGCGGTCGACGTCCTCGTGGCCAACGCGGCCCTCCCTGCAAGCGGCCGCTTCGATTCCTTCAGCGCCGAGCAGATCGACCGCTCCCTGGCCGTGAACCTCGCCGCGCCGATGCAGCTCGCCCGTGCGCTCGCACCCGGGATGGTGGAGCGCGCGGCCGGTCACCTGGTCTTCGTGTCGTCCTTCTCCGGCAAGGTCGCAACCGCTGGCAGCGCCGTCTACTCGGCCACGAAGTTCGGCCTGCGCGGCTTCGCGTTCGCGCTGCGCGAGGACCTGAGGTCGACACCGGTCGGGGTCACGACGGTCTTTCCCGGCTTCATCTCAGAGGCGGGAATGTACGCCGACGCCGGCGTGCCGCTACCGCGCGGCGTGTCGCTTCGCACGCCTGAGCAGGTGGCCGCGGCGGTGATCCGCGGGATCGAGCGCGACCGTGCGGAGATCGACGTGGCGCCGCTGCCGCTGCGCGCGGGGGCGTGGGTCGCGGGCGCCGCGCCCACGCTCGTGGCGGCGATCAACCGGCGACTCGGCTCGGAGCGGGTCGCCGAGGGGCTTGCCGAGGCGCAGCGCGACAAGCGCTGAGTTGGTCTCAGGCGTCGCTCAGTGCGCTGAGCTCGTCGCCCGACAGCTCGATGTCCAGCGCGCGGAGGTTCTCCTCGAGGTGCTCGAGCGAGAGGGTGCCGGGGATCGGCAGGATCGCCGGCGACCGCTCGAGCAGCCACGCGAGCTTGATCTGCTGAGCGGTCGCGCCATGGCGTTTCGCGACCTTGCGGAGCTTGCGGGTCTCGCGTCCCCGCAGCGGGAAGTAGGGCACGAAGACGAGCCCCTGCTCGGCGCAGAAGTCCACCACGTCGTCGCTCTTTCGCTCGGAGACGCTGTAGTGGTTCTGCACGGCGGCGATCGGGACCACGGTGCGCCCTTCCTCGACCTGCTCGACGCCCACCTCGGAGAGCCCCACATGCTCGATCCGGCCTGCGTCGCGGTACTCCGCTAGCACCGCCAGCGTGTCCGCGAGCGGCACCCCGGGGTCGACGCGATGGAGGTAGTACAGGGGAATCGTGTCCACCCGCAGGCGCGCGAAGCTCTGCTCGAGCTCGGCGCGCAGCCGCCCGGTTCCGCCGCCGTGGTAGCCACCCTTCGTGGCTACCACGGGGCCGTCTTCCCGTCCTGTGAGTGCCGCCCCGATGGTCACCTCGCTCTCACCGCCCGAGTAGGTGTGGGCGGTGTCGACCATCCCGACCCCCGCCGCGGCGGCCCGTTCGAGGAAAGACCGGTTCCCGGGGGTGTCGGTGAGGCGATTGGTGCCGAGCCCGATCCGGCTCAGTTCACGATCGCCGAGGTTGATCGTCCGAGACCCCATGCGTGGAAGCTAGGCACCGGCCTGGGCCGGGGCTGCGCGTCGCAGTCGTCGCACTCCCGTACACCTTCCACGACGTGTGGCGATTTATGCATCCCATGGGTGCATAAGTCGACCCACGTCCCGGGGCCTACGTGGCGACGACGGCCGAGCGTTACGGGACGGCGTTAATGCTTACGACCCGGTCCCCGTCTGGGTCGTCGTCTGCAGCGCGCTCCCCTCGGCTCCATCCTCGGCGCGCGTGCGCAGCTTCAGCGCGGCCCTGACGATGCGGCTCTGCATCGCCAGGTGGGCCGGCGGGTAGCCCTCGCCGGGGCTCGCGCGCAGCGGGCGCCCGACGTACTCGTACTCCACGCCGTCGGGCAGGATCGAGCGCAGGCGCGCCTCCATCACCGAACGGGCGCCCATGTTCTGCGGCTCCTCCTGAGCCCACACGACCTCCTCGAGCGACGGGTAGCCGGACATCAGCGCCCTCAGCTCGTTCGCCGCGAACGGGTAGAGCAGCTCGACCCGGCCCACCACCACGTGCTCCTGCTGCGGACGCAGCTCGTGCTGGGTGATGTCGTAGAAGAGCTTGCCGGAGCAGAGCACGAGGCGGGTGACCTTGTCGCGGTCGGAGGGAACGGTGGGGTCGTCGAGCACGGGCTGGAACGAGCCCTCGGTGAGCTGCTCGACCGGGGAGCTCGCGGCCGGGTGGCGCAGCAGGCTCTTGGGGGTCATGATCACGAGCGGGCGGCGCTTCTTCACGAGCGCCTGGCGCCGCAGAAGGTGGAAGTACTGGGCCGGCGTTGAGCAGCTGGCGACGCGGATGTTCCCCTCGGAGGCCAGGTTCAGGAAGCGCTCGAGGCGCCCGCTCGAGTGCTCGGGCCCGGCCCCCTCGTAGCCGTGCGGCAGCAGCAGGGTGAGGCGCGATGCGATGCCCCACTTCGACAGGCCGGATACGAGGAACTGGTCCACCACGACCTGCGCCGCGTTCACGAAGTCGCCGAACTGAGCCTCCCAGAGGACCAGCGCCTCGGGGGAGTGCGAGCTGTATCCGTACTCGAAGCCGAGGCAGCCGATCTCGGACAGCGGGCTGTTGTGGAGCTCGAAGGGGGCGTCCGCCTTGGTAAGGCACTGGATCGGCGTGTAGCTCCTCCCGGAGCCGGTCTCGTGGAGGACGAGGTGCCGCTGGCTGAAGGTGCCGCGCTCGGTGTCCTGGCCCGTCAGCCGGATCGGCACCCCCTGCTGGAGGAGCGAGGCGAACGCCAGCGACTCGGCGTGCGCCCACTCGATCCGCCCGTCCTCCTCGAGCGCCTTGCGGCGTCGCTCGAGCTGAGGCGCCAGCTTTCGGTTGAGCGTGAACCCGTCTGGCACACGGTGCAGCTGGTTGTTGAGGGAGCGAAGTGTGTCGGCTCCAACCGCGGTCCGCGGCTCCTTGCTCGGGCTGCGGTCCACCTCGTACTCGCCGGTCTCGGGCTCGGGCTGCTCGATCGAGGCCTTCAGCTCCTCGTGGGCGTCGACCAGCCGGTCGTGCGCCGACTTCGCGATTGCCTCCGCGTCCTCGCCGCTGACGACGCCGCGGTCGACCAGCCTCTTGGCGTACAGGGTGCGAACCGGCGGGTGCGACTTGATCCGCTCGTACATTTCCGGCTGGGTGTAGGCGGGCTCGTCGGTCTCGTTGTGTCCGTAGCGCCGGTAGCCGATGAGGTCGATCATCACGTCGCGCTTGAAGCGGTCGCGGTAGGCGAACGCGAGCCATGCTGACGAGATGCACGCCTCCACGTCGTCGGCGTTGACGTGGATGATCGGGATGTCGTAGCCCTTAGCGAGGTCGGAGGCGTACCTCGTCGAGCGGGCCTGGTCGGGGCCGGTGGTGAACCCGAGCTGGTTGTTCGTGATGATGTGAACCGTTCCGCCGGTGGTGTAGCCCGGTAGGCCGCTCAGGTTCAGCGTCTCGGCCACCACGCCCTGTCCCGGGAAGGCGGCGTCGCCGTGGATCAGCACCGGCAGGACGATGCTCGGGTCGTGGTGTACCTCGCGGCCCTTGCGACTCGTCTGGTCGGCGCGGGCGCGGCCCACCACAACCGGGTTCACGTACTCGAGGTGGCTCGGGTTCGCAGCGAGCGTGACGTTGATCCCCTTGCCGGCGCTCGTCTTGTAGGTGCCGCTTGCGCCGTGGTGGTACTTCACGTCGCCGGTCCCGCCCTCGGGGATCGCCGTCTGCACGTCCAGCGTCCGCTCGCCCTCGAACTCGGCGAGGATGCCCTCGTACGAGCGGCCCACGATGTGAGCGAGCACGTTGAGGCGCCCACGGTGGGCCATGCCGAGCACGACCTCGCGCGCGCCCTCGGCGGAGGCCATCTCGATCGTCTCGTCGAGCATCGGGACGAGCGAGTCGAGGCCCTCGATCGAGAAAGACTTCTTACCCAGGAAAGCCTTGTGTAGGTAGGTCTCGAGTGCCTCCACCTCGGTCAGGCGTTCGAGCAGCGCCCGCTTGCGGCCGGCGTCGAGCGCCGGGCGGAAGGCGCCCGACTCGATCGCCTGGCGGAGCCACACCCGTTGGTCGTGGTCCGAGATGTGCTCGATCTCGTACGCGATCGTGCCGCAGTAGGTCTCCTGCAGCCGCGGGAGCGCGTCCGCGAACGTGTCTCCGGGGCAGGCCACGCGCAGCACCGAGGCGGGGATCGACCGCATCTGCTCCTCGGTGAGGTTCACGCTGTCCGGGTCGAGCGCGGGGTCGCCGAACGGCTCCGACCCGAGCGGGTCGAGCCGCGCCGCCAGGTGGCCGTGCATCCGGTGCGCCTTGACCACCGACGTGGCCGCCTGAACCGCCTGGAGCAGCTCCTCGGGGGCGCCCGACACCGGCGCGGGCCGCACGCGTGCGGGGGTGGGCTCGGCGGCCGTAACGGCCTCGCCGGCTCCGGCGGGCTCCGCGCCGAGCGCCTCGAAGACCTGCTCGTAGAAGCCGTCGGCACCCTGGAGCAGCTCGTCGATCCGCCGCAGGAAGGCGCCGGACTCGGCGCCCTGGATCACCCGGTGGTCGTAGGTGCTCGTCATCGTCATCACCTTCGACACGCCGAGCTCGCGCAGGGTGTCCGCATCGGCCCCCCCGAGTCCGGCCGGGTAGGCGATCGCGCCCGTGGCCACGATCGTGCCCTGCCCCGGCATCAGCCGCGGCACCGAGGCGACGGTGCCGAGCCCGCCAGGGTTCGTGAGCGTGATCCCGGCACCCTGGTATGAATCGGGCTGGAGCCGGTTGTCCCGGGCCCCGGTAACCAGCTCGTCATAGCGAGCCACGAAGTCCGCGAAAGTCAGGCGATCGGCGTCACGGAGCACGGGCACGAGCAGCGCGCGCGTGCCGTCGCGGCGCTCCACGTCGACTGCGAGGCCGAGGTTTATCGCGTGAGGATCGACGCGCACCGGCTTCGCGTCCTGCTCGTCGTAGGAGTGCGCCATGACCGGCATGTCGCGCGCGGCCTGGACGATCGCCCACGCGACGAGGTGGGTGAAGGAGAGCTTGTTGCCGCCATCCTTGAGTGCGCGCCGCCGCGCGTCGAGCAGCGAGACGGGAATCGTCCGGAAGCTGGTGGCGGTCGGAATCGATCGGCTCTCGTTCATGAACCGCGCCGCGGTGGCGGCCGGACCGCGGATCGGGATGGCCTCGGCCTCGGCCGCCGGCGCCGCGGCCGGCGGGGTCGGAGTCGACCGGGCCGCCGCGCCGTTCGTATCGACCGCCGCCAGCACGTCGTCCTTCGTGATGCGGCCACGCGTGCCGCTTCCCGAGAGGCCGGTCAGGTCGATCCCGTGAGCTGCGGCGATCCGGCGTGCGACCGGGGTCGCGGGCGCGTCGGAGCCCGCCGCGACTTCGCGTCCGCCCGTCGCGGACTCCGCCGGGACATCCTCTGGGGTGGGCCGCGTGGCGGCGGTCCCCTCGCCTGCCGGCGGCCCCGGAGCTTCGGGCTCGGCGCCGGCGCGCACGGCGATGCGGCAGAGCGGTGCGCCGACCGGCACGGTCTCGTCGGGCCCGGCCAGGATCTCCACGACCCGTCCCGCCGCAGGGGACGGCACCTCGGTGTCGACCTTGTCCGTCGAGACCTCGACAAGGCCTTCGTCGCGCGACACGTCGTCGCCGACCTGCTTCAACCACTCGAGGATCGTGCCCTCGGTGACGGATTCGCCCATTTCCGGCATCTCGACCTCGACCAGGGGCCCCGTGCCGGCCCGCGCCCCGCCGTCCGGGCCGGCCGCTTGCTCCTCCGCGGTCTCCTCGGTGGGGGTGTCGGCCACGGTCGGGGCGGCCTCCGGCGCGCCGCCGTTGCCCGCGCCCGCCGCTCCGTCGTCGGTGGCGGTCCCGGCTTCCGGCCCCGCGCCCGTCCCGGGCGCGCTGCCGTTCCCACCGGTCTCGATGACGCCAAGCACCGCCCCGATGGGGACCGTCTCGTCGGGTTGCACCTCGATCTTCGCGAGCCTGCCGGCTGCGGGAGCGGGGACCTCGGTGTCGACCTTGTCGGTGGACACCTCGACCACTCCCTCGTCGCGCTCGACGGGGTCCCCCACCTGCTTGAGCCAGTCGAGAACCGTGCCCTCGGTCACCGACTCACCCATCTGGGGCATGGTGATCTGGACGGTGGTCCGTGTGGCCATCGACTGAATAGACACTCTAGCTGCCGCGATGTTGCGTGAAAGCCAGCATTCAGGCTCGCCGGGCGCGCCGCTACGGTGCCGGTGGTGACGACCGAGGAGGCGCATCGGCTGGCGCGCGACAAGGGCGTCTCCCGGCCGCTGTACGCGGTCGTTCGCACCGTCCTGATCCCGCCGCTGCGGGCCTGGTTCCGGATGCGGATCTCGGGCCGGGAGTGGATACCAGCCGCGGGCGCGGCGATCCTCGCGCCCAACCACAAGAGCTTCTACGACTCCTTCTTCCTCGGGCTCGCCACGCCGCGGCATCTCCGGTTCATGGGCAAGGTCGAGCTGTTCGAGGGTCGCAAGGGCCGGCTCCTCGTCCGACTCGGCGCGTTCCCGGTGCGACGCGGGGAGGCGGATGCCGATGCGCTCGAGACGGCCCGGTCGCTCCTGGCGAACGGCGAGCTCCTGGCCATATTCCCGGAGGGCACCCGCGTGCGGGATCCCGCAACGCTCGGGTCGCCCCGCCGCGGCGCCGGCCGCCTGGCGCTGGAGTCGGGCGCCCCACTCGTCCCGGCCGCGATCACCGGCACCGAGAACCTGTTCGCCGGGCCGTTCCCGAAGCCGAAGCGGGTCCAGGTGGCGTTCGCGGAGCCGATTCCGGTCGCGGAGATCGCCTCGTCGCCGGAGGAGGCCGGCGAGCTCGTCGAGGACGTGCTGTGGCCGGAGGTCCAGACTCAGTTCAGGCGCCTCCGGGCTCGCCAGGGCGCGGCAGCCGCGGCGCTCGCCGCGATCGGCGTCGGGGGCGGCATCGTCCTCCGGCGGCGCCGCGAGGGAGGGGCGGGCGGCGCGGCCCGCCGCGCCGCCGCGCTCGTGCCGCGGAGGAGGCGGTCGCTTCCGCAGCGGGTGGCGCGACGCTCGTCTCGCCTGCGTAAGCGGCTCCGCTAGCGATCCAGATCGGCGCGCGCCGTGCTCGCAGGCGAGCCTGGGAAGCTACGCCGGTGCCGACCGCCGCCGTGCGCAGGCGAAAGTTCTGGGGCTGGGGGTTCGAGGACCAGCAGCCTCCCCACGAGCAGGTGGTGGAGAGGGCGGCCGGCGCCCGCGCTCACCTCGGCTTCGCCCCCGACGAGGTGGAGCGGCCGGCTCGGATCGAGGACGTCGAGCTCCCGGCGCCGCGTCTGTCGCCGCCGGCCGGCCTCGAGGCGATCTGCGCGCAGGACACCTACGAGCGGGCGCTGCATGCATACGGGAGGTCGTACCGCGACGTGGTGCGGGCATTCCGCGGCCGCTTCGACAACGCGCCCGACGTGGTGGCCCACCCGGGCGACGAGCGCGACATCCACGACCTGCTCGAGTGGTGCGCGGGCGCCGGCGCCGCGGCCATCCCGTTCGGAGGGGGGACGAGCGTGGTCGGCGGCGTCGAGCCGATCGTCGACGGCTCGTACGCCGGCACGGTGGCGATCGACCTGCGCGCACTGAACCGCGTGCTCGAGGTCGATCCGGTCTCCCGTGCGGCGCGGATTCAGGCCGGCGCGACCGGACCCGAGCTGGAGGCGGCCCTGCGGCCCCACGGGTTGAGCCTCCGCTTCTACCCGCAGTCGTTCGAGGCCTCGACCCTCGGAGGCTGGATCGCGACCCGCGCCGGAGGTCACTTCGCCACGCTGTACACGCACATCGACGAACTCGTGCAGTCGGTGCGTGCGCTCACCCCCACCGGAACCTGGAGCAGCCGGCGCCTGCCCGCATCCGGGGCGGGGCCGAGCCCCGACCGGCTGCTGCTCGGGTCGGAGGGCACGCTTGGAGTGATCACCGAGGCGTGGATGCGCGTCCAGGCGAGGCCGCTGTGGCGCGCCTCGGCGAGCGTCCGCTTCGACGGCTTCGACGCGGGGGCGAGCGCGGTGCGCGCGCTCGGACAGTCCGGGCTGTGGCCCTCGAACTGCCGGCTGATCGACCCCGACGAGGCACGCATCACGGGCGCTGCCGACGGAGCGCTCCTGGTGGTGGGCTTCGAGTCCGCCGACCATCCGCTCGACGCATGGCTCGAGCGCGCGCTGGAGTGCTGTCGCGACCACGGCGGCCACGTCGCGGGGGACCCGCGGCTGTCGGGGCCCGAGGGCGACCAGTCGGGAACCACCGTGGACGGCTCCGATCGCTGGCGCAGCGCGTTCATCCAGGCGCCGTACCTGCGC
Organism: uncultured Thermoleophilaceae bacterium; assembly: GCA_963808955.1. GTDB lineage: Bacteria > Actinomycetota > Thermoleophilia > Solirubrobacterales > Thermoleophilaceae > CAWEHQ01. Next base: position 75,436 of record CAWEHQ010000013.1, read on the forward strand.
GACACCATGGTCGCGGCGGGGATCCTCAGCGAGACGTTCGAGACCGCGATCACCTGGGATCGGCTCGACGACTTCGTCGCCGACGTCCGCGAGCGCGCGACCGCGGCGGTCAGGGACGCCTGCGGCGCGGGCACCGTCACCTGCCGCCTGACGCATGCCTACCCCGACGGCGCGGCGCCCTATTTCACGGTCTTGGCGCCCGCCCGACGCGGCTCGGAGCTCGAGCAGTGGGCGGCGGTGAAGGAGGCGGCATCGGAGGCGATCGTGGCCGGGGGCGGCACGGTCACGCACCACCACGCGGTGGGACGTGAGCACCGTCCCTGGTACGACCTGCAGCGACCCGAGCCGTTCGTCGCGGCGCTCAGCGCCGCCAAGCGCGCCGTGGACCCGGCCGGCACGCTCAACCCCGGCGTGCTGGTCGACCCGTCCGCCGACGCTTGATGTCCGGACCGCGCCGGCGGCGGGAGCTCGGCCGCGCCGATCGCGTCATGGCCGGCGTGTGGCGCCTCCGGCTCCCGCTCCCCTGGCCCGGAGTGCCGCACGTCAACGCCTTCGCCATCGCCGCCGGTAGCGGGGTGGTGCTGGTGGACACCGGGCTCTCCGAGCCCGGGGCGCTGACCGAGCTCGAGCGGGCGCTGGGCCAGGCCGGGCTGCGACTCGAGCACGTGCGCCTCCTGGTGTGCACCCACGCCCACGCGGACCATTACGGGCTCGCCGGGCCGATCGTCGAGGCGGCGGGCTGCGAGCTGTGGATGCACCCGAATCATGGTCACGCAACACGCGCGGCCAAGCACCAGGACCGGGCGCTCGAGAGGCGCATCGAGGTGGCGCGGCACAGCGGCGTGCCCGCGGCGGCGCTCGAGCGCTACCAGTCCGAGCGTCAGGGCCGCGGGATGGGCATCGCCGAGGTGGTGGCCCCCGACAGCGACCTGACTCGCGGCGTCGAGGTCGAGACCGACCTCGGTCGCTGGATGGTCCACGAGTCGCCGGGGCATGCCCCGTCCCACGTGGTGCTCCATCAGCCCGACCGGCGTCTCCTCCTGTCGGGCGACCACCTGCTGGGGCGGGTTTCGATCTACTTCGACTACGGCCACACGCCCGATCCGGCGGGCGAGTTCCTGTCGAGCCTCGACACGGTCGAGGGCTTGGACGCCGGTCTGTGCCTGGCCGGACACGGCCGGCCGTTCCGCGATGTCGCGGCGAAGATCCAGGCCAACCGGGACCAGGTCGCACGTGACCTCGAGGTGGTCACTGGAGCGCTCGGCGATGGGCCGCGCACGCCATACGCGCTGGTGCCCGCGCTGGTGGGCACCGACCGCCTGTCACCGATGCTCGTGAGCTGGGGGCTGTCGCAGGTGCTCTCCTACCTGCGGCACCTGGAGCGGCGCGGCACCGCGCACGAGCTGCCCGACGAGGAACCGGCCCGTTGGGCGCTCAGCGCCCGTCGCGGCGCCGCGTGACGCGAGCGCCACTCGGGTATAAGCCGGGAAGCGGGAACCCGACTCGATCCCTGGGGGGAGACATGTCCAACAGCCTCGCGACCTTCCTGACGGACTCCGCGCAGCGGCATGCCGACCGAACCGCGCTGAAGCTCGACGACGTCGAGGTCTCGTACGCGGCGCTCGACGAGGCGAGCGCCCGCGTGGCGGGGCTGATCGCCGAGCGCGGCGTCGGCCCGGGCGACCGCGTGGGGCTGATGCTCCCGAACGTGCCCTACTTCCCGATGGCCTACTACGGGATCCTCCGGCTCGGCGCGGTGGTCGTGCCGATGAACCCGCTGCTCAAGGCGCGCGAGGTGCAGTTCTACCTGGAGGACCCGGAAGCCAAGCTCCTGTTCGCCTGGCACGACTTCGCCGAGGCCGCGGAGCCGGGCGCCGAGCAGGCGGACGCCGAGTGCATCCTCGTCAAGCCGGGCGAGATCGAGCAGCTCGTGGGTGGGGCCGACCCGCGCCGTGAGGTGGCCGACCGCGACGCCGACGACACCGCCGTGATCCTCTACACGTCGGGCACGACCGGCAAGCCGAAGGGCGCGGAGCTGACCCACTCGAACCTCCGCCGCAACGTCGAGGTGACCGCCACGACGCTCGCGGAGGCGACCCCCGACGACATGGTTCTCGGCGCGCTGCCGCTGTTCCACTCATTCGGCCAGACCTGCGGGCTCAACACCACCGTCTGCGCCGGCGGATGTCTCACGCTGATCCCGCGCTTCGACCCCACCAAGGCGCTCGAGATCATCGACCGTGACCGGGTCACGATCTTCCAGGGCGTGCCCACCATGTACTCGGCGATCCTCGCCGTCGAGGACCGCGACCGATACGACCTGTCGAGCCTGCGCCTGTGCATCTCGGGCGGGTCGGCGATGCCGGTCGAGGTCCTGCGCCGCTTCGAGGAGGAGTTCGACTGCAAGATCCTCGAGGGCTACGGCCTGTCCGAGACGTCTCCGGTCGCCTCGTTCAACCATCCCGACAAGGAGCGCAAGCCGGGATCGATCGGCACGCCGATCGAGGGTGTCGAGATGGCGGTCGTCGACGACGACGGCAACCCGGTCGAGGCTGGCGAGGTCGGCGAGATCGCGATCCGTGGGCACAACGTCATGAAGGGCTACTGGAACCGCCCCGAGGCAACCGAGGAGTCGATCCGCGACGGCTGGTTCCGGACCGGGGACATGGCCAAGGTCGACGACGACGGCTACTACTTCATCGTCGACCGCAAGAAGGAGCTGATCATCCGCGGCGGCTACAACGTGTACCCGCGGGAGATCGAGGAGGTGCTCTACGAGCACCCGGCGGTTGCGGAGGCCGCCGTGATCGGGGTGCCGCACGACGACCTCGGCGAGGAGGTCGGCGCCGCGGTCGTGCTCAAGGCGGGCCAGGAGCTCGACGCCGACGCGCTCAGGGAGTACTGCAAGGAGAACGTGGCGGCGTACAAGTACCCGCGGCAGATCTGGTTCCCCGACGAGCTGCCGAAGGGGCCCACGGGCAAGATCCTGAAGCGCGAGATCGAGGCGCCGACCGAGGTGCGGGCCGGATAGAGCGGCGACCCACGGGAGACCTCGCGCTCGCCCCGGAGCTCGTCGACCGGATCACTCAGGTCGTGACTGAGGCCGGCTTCCCGACCGCGGGGGAGGCCGGGTACGCGAGCGTCGACACACGTGTCGCCACCTCCGCCGAGCGGTGAGCGGCCGCTCTCACCGCGTCTCGCGCGCGACGTAGGCCACCATGCGGCTCGTCAGGGCGGCGAGCACCGCGAGCTCCTCGCTCCCGGGCGGCGGCGGGTCATCCTCGAGCCCTGCGGCCAGCCCTTGGCTGAGCTCGGGGCGGGCCCGGATACCAGCCCCGCGGCTACGCGCGACGCGTCCCGCACCACGCGCGGATCGACGCTCCAGACCGCCTCGAAGCGTCGCTCGAGGTCCGGCGACTCCGATTCCCCGGGGATCTCCCAGGCGGCCAGGCAGGCGGCGTAACGGGGCGCATCGCACACGAGCGCCCACTCTCGCGCCAGCGGATCGTCGACCTCGAGCGGGATCTCGGCCGGCGCCCGGGGCTCCTGGCGCAGCTCCCCGAAGTCCGCGAAGACGACCGCCGCCTCGGCCGTGCGGGCGAGCTCGCGCCAGCGGCCCTCGGCGCGGCGATAGAACCGTTCGGTCTGGAACGCGCCGAACATCGTGGCACGCTCCGCGTGAGCGCAGTACTCGTCCTCGATCGCGTTGCTGATCGCGGTCATCACGCGCTTCTCGAGGACGTGGGCGGTCAGCTCCGGCCGGCGCCGGCGAAGTCCCGCGAAGATCGACCGGGGCGGACCGGACTCCGCCCGGCTCGCGCGGGCCATCGCCGCGTCGAGCGAGAGGCCGGTCTCCCGGTAACGGAGGACCGCCCGCAGCACGTCGACGTCGCGCTCCGAGTAGCGCCGGTGGCCCCCGGGCAGCCGCTGCGGCCGCGGAAAGCCGTGGCGCGTCTCCCACATCCGCACGGTTCCAGGTGCGAGCCCCGTCCGGGCGGCGACCTCTCCGATCGAGAGCTCGGCCGGGGGCCCTGGCTCGCCGCGCCCCTCGGCCGGACCTTCGTCAGGCGACGCGATCGAGGGACTCCTCCGCGCGCCTCAGCCCGAGCCTGACCCTGCTCTTGGCCGTGCCCACCGGCACCTCCGTGACCCGCGCGATCTCGCGGGCGGTGAGGCCGCGGCCGAACGCCAGCAGCACCGCCTGGCGCTGGCGTTTGGGAAGCATGTCGAGCGCGCGAAGCAGGGTCTCCGACCGCTCGCGCCGGATCACGGGCTCGGCCGCGCTCTCCTCCGACGTGACCTCCGGGGACGCCTCGCGTGCCGAGCGGTCGACCGCGTCCGCTCGCACCGAGCGGGAGCGCCAGCGGTCGAGCGCCCTGCTTCGCGACAGCATCGTCACGTAGCCGCGAAGCGATCCTCGCCCGGGGTCGTACGCGTTCGGGTTGCGCCACAGCTGCACGAAGACGTCCTGTACCACGTCCTCGGCCGCCTGGGCGTCACGTAGCACCGCGTCGGCCGCGCTGAACGCCGGGCCGGCGAGCGTCCGGTAGGCGCGGTCGAAGTCATGGGGCTTTCTCAGATCCATCGGTCCTCCATGAGCCAAAGTTATACAGGATGTTGAGATATTGTTCTACCGCAGGAGAAAAAACTTAGACGCGGGACATGGACGGCTCACGAGAACCGCGGACACGCGGGGGCCTGGGGGTCGTAACTGGCTGCTCTAGGGGTCGACGGGCGTGAGAGCCAGATCGCCGCCCGGGGCGTCGTCGAGCGCCTGGGGCCAGCCGAGCAACTGAAGGCCGTAGCCGCAATCGCAGCCGAGCGACTCGACCTCGGCCACGTGCGCGATCACCTCGTATCGCGCCGCGCAGCCGCCGTCGGAGCAGACCAGCTGTGCGTGCACCAGCATGCGCGGCAGGGTGAAGGCGGGCGCGGACGGCCCGGTCGAAGCGGTCTGCCTCGCCCGGTCGCGGGGCTACACTCCCAGCCCATGCCGAGGGGCGCATGAGAACGCCAGCCACCCGTTCGAAGTTCGCCCGCGATCTGGTCGGGTTCGGGTGCCTGAGCCTCCTTTTCGCGGCCTGGGCGCTCGTGACCCTGTTCCCCGCCGGTGGCCTCGGGTCGGCCAAGGAGACGCTCGTCCGCGCGGCCATCGTGGCGGGCGCGGCGCTCCTCCTCGCCCTCGTCGTGAGCTGGCCGCTGAACGCCCACGGGCTGGTGGCGTGGAGCCCGCTACGCGCTCTCTACCGATCCCGCCGCAAGCGGCGCGCCCGGCGCATCCTCACCACCGAGCTGGAGCGCGGCGAGCGCCAGCAGGCCCCGTACCGCGCCATCGAGGCGCTCCCGCGGTACCCCGAACGTGCCTAGCTGAGCGGGGCTAGGCGGGCGCCGGCGTGCGGTCCCAGGGCCGCGCGGCTCGGAGCGCCGCCAGGATCGCGCGGGTGGCGGTGGACTTGTTGAGCGTGTAGAAATGGATTCCCGGCGCCCCGCGCGCCAGGAGCTCCGAGCACTGCAGCGTGGCGTAGGCCACGCCGAGCTCCGCCACGGCGTCCGGGTCGTCCGCCCGGGCGGCCAGCTCATGCTCGAGCGTCTCGGGGATGCTCGCCCCGCACATCTGCGTGAAGCGCTTGATTTGCGCGAAGTTGGTGATCGGCATGATCCCGGGGACGATCGGCACCGTTACGCCGGCCGCACGCGCCTCCTCCACGAAGTCGAAGTAGAAGTCGTTGTCGAAGAAGAGCTGGGTGATGAGGAAGCTCGCGCCGGCGGCGATCTTCTCGCGCAGGAAGCGCAAGTCGTGCTCGATGTCCGGGGCCTCCGGATGGACCTCCGGAAAGCACGCCGCGCCGATCGCGAAGTCGTAGCCCTCGGAGATCAGGGTGGCGAGCTCGGTGGAATAGGAGAGGCCGCCGGGATGTGGCTTCCAGTCGGTCTCCCCCCGCGGCGGGTCACCGCGAAGCGCGAGCACGTTGTCGATGCCGGCGCCACGCACGTCGTCCAGGAGCGTCCGGAGCTCATCGACGGTGGTACCGACGCAGGAGAGGTGGGCCATCGCCTCGATCCCGTACTCACGCTTGATCTCGCGCGTGATCTCGATCGTGCGGTCGCGCGTCGAGCCGCCCGCGCCGTACGTCACCGAAACGAACGCCGGCCCGTCCTCGCGCAGCTCCGAAAGGGTGCGGCGGAGCCTCTCCATGCCCTCCTCGTCCTTCGGTGGGAAGAACTCGAACGAGAAGCAGGGGCGCTGATCCTCGAGTATCTGGTCGATCCGCATGCGAAAAGGGTAGGGAGCGCGCCGATTCAGCGGCGTGCGGGCCGCCGTCGCGGCGCGCCGGCGGGCTCGTCGCCGCCCCTCCCATGGGGCGGCACGATCTCGAGCCCGGTGGCCACGCGCGGCTCGTCGTCGATCGTGTAGCGGACGTCCACCGAGTCGTCGCGGCGGTAGCTCCCCGCGATCGAGAAGAACATCAACGTCCAGCGCCAGAAGCCGAGCCGCCCCTCCCGCTGGAGCGGCCGCCTGAAGGCCAGCACGCCGGCATCGCCACGCTGCTCGTAGTCGTAGTCGACTCCGGCGGACTGGGGCACCCCGCTGACGAAGACCTCGATCGGAGGCCGCACGCCGGGCGGGAGCGGGACCAACCAGCGCTCGGGGTCCGGCTCGACCCGGCCCGTGCGGTTGCTCATCCGGCTCCGACGGCCCGGCGCAGTGCCCCGTAGGCGGACTCCCCGCCGCGCTCCTCGAGCAGCCGCCGCCGGAAGCGACCGGTGTAGCCCTCGACCGACCCGTCGCCGCGAACGTCGATCCCGGCGCGGAGCCGATCGGGCCCAGCAAGCTCGAGCCGCGCCACGACCTGGTGCACCGGCTCGAAGCGGCGCATCAGTTTGGGTTGGACGGCGGGCGCTCTCGCCTCCTTCGCGAGCCGGTTACCGCGCTCCTCGATCGCCTCGAGGGCCGGATCGAGGTCCTGGAATCGCAGGCGCTCGACCTTCGACCCCACCCGCGCCGTGACCGTGTAACGCGCCACGGGTCAACGGTACCCCGCGGGCGGCGTGCGACGGTCGGCTGGCGCTAGCCGCCGATCGCGCTCATCGTCCGCGGCGGCTGGCGGAACCCCGGCTCGCCGACGTGGTGCTTCAGCTCCTTGCGCCAGACGGCGTCGCGGACGATCCGCTCGAGCTCGTCGTCGGAAGCCCCATTGCGCAGCGGCGCGCGCAGGTCCGTCTCGTGCATCGAGAAGAGACAGGTCCGAAGCTTGCCCTCGGCCGTCAGCCTGACGCGGTCGCAGTCGGCGCAGAACGGCTCCGAGACGGGGTTCACGAAGCCGATCTCCCCCTGCCCGTCGCGGAAGCGGTACACGCGTGCGGTGGCCGACGGCTCGCGTGGCAGCTCCTCGAGCGGGTGGACGCGCTCGATGATCTCCCGGACCTCGGCGCCCGTGAGCACGGACTCGGGCTCCCAGCTCCGGTCGGCGTCGAGCGGCATGAATTCGATGAAGCGGACCTGGAACGCGGTTCGGCGCGCGAACTCGGCGAACGGGACGGCCTCCTCCTCGGTGAAGCCGCGCATCGCCACGGCGTTGACCTTCACCGGGTGCACCGCGGGATTGCGCGCGATCGCCTCGAGCCCGCGAAGGACCTGCGGCAGCGAGTCGCGCCGGGTCATCTGGAAGAACCGGTCGCGCTGTAGCGAGTCGATTGAAACGTTGACGCGCTGGAGACCCGCATCGACAAGCGCGGACGCGTCGCGCTCGAGCAGGTAGCCGTTGGTGGTCAGCGACAGGTCCTGGAGCCCGTCGATCCGTGCCAGCATTCCCACCAGGACCGGGAAGTCGCGCCGCACGAGCGGCTCACCACCGGTGAGGCGAACGTCCTCGATGCCCATCTCGACCGCCAGCCGCACCAGCCGCTCGATCTCCTCGAACGACAGCACCTCGTCGCGGTCGAGCCACGGCAGGCCGTCGGCCGGCATGCAGTACTGGCAGCGGAAGTTGCAGCGATCGGTGACCGAGACCCGAAGGTCCGCGATTCGCCGGCCATGGCCGTCGTGGAGGGGCTCACGCCGCATTGCTCAAGCGTAGTCCTACTCGACCATCACGCAAAGGCCGAAGACGACCAGTCCGAGACACACGAGTACGGCGCCGGCGGCGGCAACGGTGAGCGTCGCCGCCCACACCGCGTTGCCCGATCGGCACAGCTCGGCCGCGCGGGTGGCACATACGACGAGCGCGGAGAACGCGATCGTGAGCCCGCCTCCCGCCACGAGCGAGGCGACCACGACGCTGAGGAGCGCCTCGCCGTCGACAATCTCGGCGATGGGCATTGCCTACGTCTCCGCGGTGAGGGTTCGAACCTGACTGATGCGACGCCCGAACACCGCGAGCAACAGTCCGAGGAGTCTAGATGCGCCCCTGGGCGCTCGCCGCTACCTCAACGATCCGTGAGATCGACCCACTCGCGCTCGCGCGCCCCGGTGTAGATCTGGCGCGGACGGGCGATGCGCTGATCGTCATCGTTCACGAACTCGAGCCACTGCGCGATCCAACCCGAGGTGCGGGGGATCGCGAAGATCACCGTGAACATGTCGGTGGGGATCCCGAGCGCCTCGTAGATCAGCCCCGAGTAGTAGTCGACGTTCGGGTAGAGCTTGCGCTCGGTGAAGTACTCGTCGTCCATGGCCCGCTTCTCGAGCTCCACGGCGATCTCGAGCTTGGGGCTCTTGCCGGTGACCTCGAGGACCTCATCGACGTTGCCCTTGATGACTCGTGCCCGCGGGTCGTAGTTCTTGTAGACGCGGTGGCCGAACCCCATGAGCTTCTCGTCCTTGCTCTTCACGCCCTCGAGGAAGTCAGGGATGTTGTCCACTCGCTCGATCCGGTCGAGCATCCGCAGCACCGCCTCGTTGGCACCGCCGTGGAGCGGGCCGTAGAGGGCGGCGACGCCGGCGGCTACCGCCGAGTAGGGGTCGACCTGCGACGAGCCGACCCCGCGCACGGCGTTGGTCGAGCAGTTCTGCTCGTGGTCGGCATGGAGGATGAAGAGCGTGTCGAGCGCCTTGGTCAGACGCGGGTCGGGCTCGTACTTGGCCTCGGTCATCTTGAACAGCATCGAGAGGAAGTTGGCCGCGTAGCTCAGGTCGTTGTCGGGGTAGATGTACGGGAGCCCGAGGTTGTGGCGATAGGCGAAGGCGGCGAGCGTGGGCACCTTCGCGATCAGCCGGACGGCGGCCATGTGGCGCTCCTCCGGGTCTTCGATCTCCTTGGCGCCGGGATAGAACGTGGACAGCGCGCCGACCGTCGCCTCGAGCATGCCCATCGGGTGGGCGTCGTAGCGGAAGCCCTCGACGAACTTCTTGATGTTCTCGTGCACGTAGGTGTGGTGCGTGACCTCGTGCACCCAGCTGTCGAGCTCCGACTGGGCGGGGAGCTCGCCGTGGATCAGGAGGTAGGCGACCTCGAGGTAGGTGGCGTGCTCGCAGAGCGACTCGATCGAGTGGCCCCTGTACTCGAGCACGCCCTCCTCGCCGCCGATGTAGCAGATGGCGCTGCGACAGGAGGCGGTGTTGGTGAACCCCGGGTCGTACGTCATCAGCCCGAAGTCGTCCTCGGAGACCTTGATCTGGCGCAGCTCCATCGCCTTGACGGTCCCGTCCGTGATCTCGAGCTCGTAGGTCTCGCCGGTCCGGTTGTCGGTGACCGTCAGTGAGTCCTCCGCCGTGGCTACGCCACCCCCGTCGACCGTCTCTGTCTGCTCCTGAGCCATCGCTCCCCTCCGTGTCCTTTGCTGCCTGGAGCGTATCTGGCGTGCGAGTCGGCCGCTCTTCGCGGGAAGGTGTCCGCGCCTGCTATCGGCGGCGCCAGCCGCCGCCGAACATCCGGCTGAGCCGCCCGCCGCGCAGGTTGGGCCGGAAGCTCGGCGGACCCTGCTCGGGTGGGGGTAGCTTCGCCGCCTCCGCCGCCGTGATCGTGAGCGTCACACCCCGCTCGGCCGTGCGCGCGACCTCGGGGGCGTCGACGAAGCGGAGCGAGCCGTCGGCCGCCCGCATCACGATCCCGTCGAAGATGTGCTCCGTGTAGTTGTCGAGGATCGAGTCGACGGTCCCCACCTCGGCATCGTCCGAGGCGTAGATGGGGGTGCCGCGCTCCACCGCGGAGTAGTGGACCGCGTGTCCGTCGTCGATCACGTGGCTAACGGTAGCTTTGACCGCGCCGGGCGACTCGCAGCCCCCGTGGCTGGAGCGGGCGCCAGAGGCGCTAGCGGTGGGTGGCGATCCGGCCCCGTGAGCGCACGCGAACGCGCCGCGGGGAGCGTGGCGCCGGTGCGGAGTGTGGACCTCGGCGCGGCGTGTCCGGCACGCGCGGACGCGGGCCGTGGGGACCGCGGCCGTCACCTTCGGCCCGTTCCTGCTCCGGCTCCACGGGCTCGGCGCGGAGCGCCCACCACACGATCCAGAGCGCGGCGAGCAGCGGGATCTTCAGCGCGACGAACAGCCACAGGATCGGCCACCACTCCACCCCGGAGATGCTACCGCGGTCTTTGGAGGGTGGTCAAGCGCTTGCTCGCTGAAGCGTTTTCCCCTTCATAGAGGGGAAAATGCTTCACTCAACCGCACGCTGAGCTACGCCGTCCGGACCGCCTCCAGCTCCGTGATCCGCCTGAAGTCGTCGAAGCGCCGCTCGATCTCGTCGCGCGTCAGCCGGCTCACGCGCTCGGTGCCGAACTCCTCGACGCAGTAAGAGGCGAGCACCGAGCCGTAGGTCATGGCCCGGCGCAGGGCCGCCGGGTCGTCCGCCGCCTCGGGGCCGGCTGAGGCGAGGTAGCCGAGAAAGCCCCCCGCGAACGAGTCGCCCGCGCCGGTCGGGTCGTTGACGGTCTCGAGCGGATACGCCGGGAGTGCGAAGAAGTCGGTGCCGGTGTAGAGCGCCGCGCCGTACTCGCCCTGCTTCGCGACGACCGCCCGCGGCCCCATCTGCATGATCCGGTGCGCGGCGCGAACGCGGTTCGGCTCCTCGGTGAACATCCGGATCTCGGCGTCGTTCATCAGCACCAGGTCCACACCCTCGATCGTGCGCGAGAGCGAGTCCCTCGCGGTCTCGATCCAGAGGTTCATCGAGTCGAGGCCCACGAGCCGCGCGTCCCGGCACTGCTCGCGGACCTCGCGCTGGAGGTCGGGCTGGATGTTGGCGAGGAACACGACTTCCGCGGCCCGCGAGGCCTCCGAGAGCTTGGGCTTGAAGTCGCCGAACACGCCGAGCCGCGTGTCCTCGGTGTGGGCCGTGTTGAGGTCGTAGTCGTAGTGAGCGCGCCAGAAGAACGTCTCGCCGCCGGCAACGTGCTCAACGTCGTCGGTGTTGACGCCGCGGGCGTGCAGCACCGCGTACTCGCCCTCGCCGAAGTCGTCGCCGACGGGGCCGACGACGCGAACGTCGCAGAAGAAGCTGGCGGCGAGCGAGAAGTGCACGGCCGCTCCGCCGAGCATGCGCTCGCGCTCGCCGAACGGGCTGCGAACGGCGTCGAAGGCGATCGATCCGACCACGGTCAGGCTCACGGGCACGGCACCCTACCCGCCGGTGGCGGCGCTCCACCCTGGCGCGTGTCATTCCTGTGGGTAGTCTCGCGACCGTGAGGGCGATACAGATACGTGAGTTCGGCGGCCCCGAGGTGCTCGAGCTGGCGGACCTGCCGATCCCGGAGCCCGGCGACGGCCAGGTCCGCGTCAAGGTCTCTCGGGCGGGGATCAACTTCGCCGATACCCACACCCGCGAGAACTCCTACCTGGCGAAGCAGGAGCTGCCGCTCGTTCCCGGCGGGGAGGTGGCGGGCACGATCGACGGCGCGGCCGGCGACCTCCAGGACGGCCAGAGGGTGGTCGCGCTGCTGCCGAACGGCGGCTACGCCGAGTACGCGCTCGCGCCGGCGGCAGGCGCGTTCCCGATCCCCGACGAGCTCGACGAGGCGGCGGCGCTCGCCCTCACGCTCCAGGGCCTCAGCGCGTGGCACCTCTACCGAACCGCCGCGCAGCTTCGCGAGGGCGAGACGGTCGTAGTGCATGCGGCGGCCGGGGGTGTGGGCTCGCTCGCGGTGCAGCTCGCCAAGCCGTTCGGCGCGGGACGCGTCATCGCCACCGCGAGCTCGGAGGAGAAGCGGCGGCTGGCGGTCGAGCTCGGGGCAGACGCCGCGGTGGACGTGAACGAGGAGGACCTGGCCGGCGCGCTTCGGGAGGCCAACGACGGCCACAGGGTGGACGTGGTGCTCGAGATGGCGGGCGGTCGGGTCTTCGACCAGAGCCTCGATGCGCTCGCACCCTTCGGCCGCCTCGTGACCTACGGGCTAGCGAGCCGCGAGCAGAGCGAGGTGTCGAACGCCATGCTGCTGCGGACCAGTCGAGCGGTGGTCGGCTTCTGGCTCGCCCATTGCTTCCGCCGGCCCGAGATGATCGGGCCGCCGCTTCGCGAGCTCTTCGAGCGGGCGGCGAGCGGCTCGCTAAAGCCCGTCGAGGGCGGGACCTATCCGCTTTCCGAGGCCCGCCGCGCCCATGAGGACCTGCAGGCGCGACGGACCATGGGTAAGCTCCTGCTCGACCCGGCGGCCTAGCGGGCAACGCCGCCAGGCCGCCGGTAGAGCAACGGACCGAACCGACTACTCGATCGTCGCCTCCGCGACCATCCCCTTCGCGACGTGCGGCGGGCCACCCTCGCGGTCGGAGATGAAGCACAGCAGGGCGTACTCGCCCGGCTCGAACGGTAGGTCCACCACCTGGCTGTCGCCACCTTCCAGGACGGCCGTCGAGACGACCTGCTCGAAGTCGATCGGGGGCGGTCCGCTCTCGTCCTGTGCGAACCGCTCGACGTCCTCGATCGTGGCGCCCTCGTTGAGCGGCGCCGCGACGATGTGGTGGGGCTGCTCGCCGCCGTTCTCGAAGTTGATCTCCGAGCTGTCGGCCGACAGGCCCTCGGTCTCGAACGTGTACTCGCTGGCCGTGATCGTCGCCGGCGCGTCGGTGGGTACCTCGGCGCTCTCGTCGCCAGTCACCTCCATCGCGGGCGGCTCCGACTCGGTCCGGCCCTCGGTGTCGAAGACGTAGTAGGTCCCGGGCTCGAGCGCCTGCGTGACCGTGTTCGTCTCTCCCGGCGGGGTCGTGCCCACGCCACCCCCGGCGAACAGCCAGTCCGGCAGCGGCTCACCCTGCTGAGACGCCTGGATCCCCTGCGCGGCCTCCTGGGCGCTGTGGTCGCCCTCCACGCGGATCAGCTGGGCGTCGTGCGGATCCTGGCTCGTGTTGTCGAGCGTGATCTCGGCCAGCCCGGCCTCGGCCGACTGCGGCGCCTCGAGCCCCTGATCACCGGCGGTGATCTCGATCTGCTGGGCGTCCCCGGACGCAGCCTCGTCGCCCGAGTCCTCCTCGTCGTCGCCGCATGCGCCGAGGACCAGCGCCGCTGCGACGCCGGCGATCGGTAGCAACAGGCGCGCCGAGGGAAGGCCGCCGAGTCTCCCTGCCCTGGAAATCAACTCATGTCCTCCTTGTAGTTGCGGTCGCAAAATCGCGGCCACAATAACCGCTCGGCGAGCACCGCGCGGGCCGGGCCCGGGCGCGCCAGTACCCTCATGCGAATGCCAACGTTCGCGGACCTCGGGCTCTCGGAGCCACTCGTCGAGGCGCTTCGCCACCTCGGCTATGAGCGCCCGACGCCGATTCAGGAGAAGGCGATCCCGGTCCTCGTCGAGGGGCGAGACGTCATCGGCCAGGCCCAGACCGGCACCGGGAAGACGGCTGCCTTCGGCCTTCCCCTGCTCGACTTCGTGGATCCAGAGGTCGACGAGGTGCAGGCGCTCGTCCTGACTCCGACACGCGAGCTCTGCATCCAGGTGACCCAGGCGTTGCGCGCGTACGGCGAGCGGCGCGGAGCCGACGTCGTGGCGGTGTTCGGCGGCGCTCCGATCCGCAATCAGGTCGAGCAGCTGAGTCGCGGCGCCCAGCTGGTCGTGGGAACCGTGGGTCGTGTCATGGACCTGATGAGCCGCCACAAGCTGATCCTCAACGCCGCCAGGTACGTGGTCCTCGACGAGGCCGACGAGATGCTCGACCTCGGATTCCTCGAGGACGTCGAGTCGATCCTCGCGCGCTGCCCGTCCGGCCGCCAGACCGGGCTCTTCTCCGCGACGATTCCGCCGGAGATCCAGCGCCTTGCCGAGACCTGGATGTTCGATCCCGAGACGATCAAGGTCCAGGCGGCGACCCTCACGATCGACACCGTCGAACAGTTCTACGTCGAGGTCTCGGACCGAGAGAAGCCGGACGCGCTCGCGGACGTGCTCAAGGCCGAGCGCCCCGAGCAGGCGATCATCTTCGTGCGGACCAAGATCGGGGTCGACCGCCTCGCTCGCTCGGTGTCTAACCGCGGGGTTCGCGTCAAGGCGCTCCACGGCGACATGTCGCAGGGGGCGCGCGACGGCGTGATGATCGCCTTCAAGGACGGACGCGAGCGCCTGCTCGTGGCGACCGACATCGCCGCCCGCGGCCTCGACATCTCGGGCGTGACGCACATCCTCAACTACGACATGCCGAACTCGCCCGACCTGTACGTGCACCGGATCGGCCGCACCGGCAGGGTCGGCCGCTCGGGCCGCGCGATCACGTTCGTAACGCCGCGCCAGCGCCGCGAGCTCGAGGCGATCGAGCGCCACGCTGGGATCGCGATCGCCGAGTGGTCGCGCGACGGGGACGCCGGAGCCGCGACCGGGGAGGCCGAGAACGGAAGCGCCCGTCGGCGGCAGGGGCGCACCCGCCCGAGCACGCCGTCGAGAAACGGCGAGGCGCGCCGGCCCCGGCACACGAAGCCGAGCGCTCCCTTCGATGGCGCCGGCGCCAAGCTCGTGGTGGGTGCCGGCCGCGGACACGGCCTCGAGCCGGCGGACGTGATCGGGGCAATCGTGGACCACTCGCGACTCGAGGGCGAGGACGTGCGCAACGTGAGGGTGCTGGAGCGGTTCAGCCTCGTCGAGGTGCCCGCCGCCCGCGCCGAGGAGGTCGTCGCCAAGGTCGACGGGCAAGAGGTGCGTGGCCAGCCGTTGCGCGTGGAGATCGCCCGCTCGTGAGCCGCGCGACGCTGCACACCTCGCAGGGCCCGGTGACCGTGGACCTCTTCGACGAGGATGCCCCGAAGACCGTGGGCAATTTTCGCCGGCTCGCGTCGGAGGGCTTCTACGACGGCCTGATCTTCCACCGGGTGATCCCGAACTTCATGATCCAGGGCGGGTGTCCGCAGGGAACCGGCACCGGTGGTCCCGGCTACACGTTCGAGGACGAGATCAACGAGCATCGAGTCGAGCGCGGCGCGCTCGCGATGGCGAACTCCGGCCCGGACACCAACGGGAGCCAGTTCTTCCTCGTCACCGCGGAGGCCGCACCCTGGCTCGACGGGAAGCACACGGTCTTCGGCCGGGTCGCGGAGGGGATGGAGGTCGTGGACGCGATCGAGTCACAGCCGACCGACGAGCGCGACCGCCCGCTCGAGCCGCCCTCGATCGAGCGCATCGAGCTGCGGGAGCTAGATGACTGATCCCACGACCCGGCACGTCCGGATGGCGATTCTGGCTCGCCCGGCTCTGCGTCCTCGCGTCCTCGCGTGCACTCGCGCACGCCACGGACGCTGGATCCTTGACCCGGCCGGCCAGAAACGCCCCCAGACGAACACGGCCGTGGAATCAGCCATCTAGTGGCGGTCGCGGCCGCCCGCGATCAGGCGAAGAGCGCCGGCGCGGGCGGCGAGGCGGATGCCCCCGCCGGCCTCGCGCACGTGGCCGCCGTGTCGTTCCTCGCGGCGCGCGCCGCTCCGTGGGGCGGCTTCTGGATCACGCTCGCCGGAGGCGTGGCGCTGGCCCGCGCCGGGGAGCGGCTCGGCACCCGCCGCGGATACGGGGCGAGCATCGCGGCGATGCTGCAGTCGGTGGCGATGATCGGTCCGGCGCGGTTGGGCGTGCCGCTGACACAGGCGATGAGCGCCCCGCTGCTGGGTCGGATGGAGCGGCGCGGACGTGGCGTGCTTTCCCAGATCCTCGCCTGTGCGGCGATCCGGACGGTCCAGAACCTGCTCGGCACCGTGTTCTTCATCGGCATCGTGACCGGGCTCGACGCCTACACGTCGAGCTACGCCGAGGTCATCGAGACGCTCTCGTCGCTGCCGCTGGTCGGCCCCGCGCTCTCCCTTCCCACGGACGCGACCGCCGCGCTGGTGGCCACGGGCGCCGGGCTCCTGGCATGGTCGGCCTTCGGAAGCACGGTCCAGGTGCTGGTGTACCGCCGTGGCTTGTCCCGGTGGCGCGCCGGCGCCGCGTCGCCGGAACAGGGGCCGGCGACGGAGGCATCGCCGCCGGACAGTGCGCGAGCCACCCCGGCTCGGTCGGGTTGGGGCACCGCCAGCCGCTTCGACGCCCGTGCCGTCACGGTCGCCGCCGGGCTGGTCTTCGCGCTCCTTCTCGTGAGCACGTCGTGGGCGCTGATCGTGGGCGCCGCTGTCTGGCTCGTGCTCGCATCGCTCGCCGCCGGCCGTCTCGAGCGCGACGCGCTGCCGGCGGGCCTGATCCTCGCCGCGGTGCTCGCCGCCAGCGGCTTCGCCTTCAGCGTGGTGGGCGGCTTGGGCGTCGACATCGCCCTGCGACGCGCCGCCCGCGCCGGCCTGCTGGTGCTGGCGGCCACGTGGCTTCGCGCCGCTGCCGGGTCGGAGGGCCTGCGCGAGGTCGCCCGCCGGGCGCTGTACAGGCTGCGCGCGGTCCCCTCGCTTGCCGAGGCGGGCCACGCGCTCGACGAGATCGGTGCGGCGCCGCGCCTCGCGGCCGCCGGGCGGGCGCTGTTCGGCTCGCTCGCGCAGGTCAGGAAGCGCCCGCTGCCGGTCGTCGACGCGGTGCTTGCCTGGGTGCGCGGCGAGGCGGGGAGGTTCATGCCGGCGCGGCCCGCCGCCGGCACACGCAATCGGCTGCGCGTGCGCGACGGCCTGCTCGTGGCCTCGGCCCTGCTCCCCGGACTCGGCCTGATATTCGCGGCGGCATAGAATCCAAGCTTCACGAGCCGGGAGGATCGGATGTCAGTCGTCGAGCGCAAGCAGGAGGCGGAGTCCGCTGTCGAGTCGCGGGCGGCCGACCACGACGGCGCGGGCCGGATCCCCGTCGAGAACCCGGCGACCGGAGACACGGTCGCCCACGTGCCCGACCTCGGCACGGAAGCGGTGGCAGACCTCGTCGACCGGGCCCGTCGCGCTCAGCCCGCCTGGGAGGCGCTCGGTTTCAAGGGTCGGGCCGAGGTCATGTACGAGGCCCGCGCGTGGATCGTCGAGAACCGTGACCGGATGCTTCGCACGATCATGGAGGAGACCGGAAAGACGCGCGAGGACGCCATCGTGGGGGACTGGTCCTTCATCTGCGACTCGCTCGGCTTCTGGGCGAAGCGCGGGCCCAAGCACCTCGCCGACGAGCGCATCCGGCCCCACTCGCCGTTCCTGATCGGCAAGCGAATAGTGGTTCGTCGCCGCCCGCGCGGGGTGGTGGGGGTCATCGGGCCCTGGAACTTTCCGCTCAACCTCTGCTTCGGCGACGCGATCCCGGCGCTGATGGCGGGGAACGCCGTGGTACTCAAGCCGAGCGAGGTCACGCCGCTGTCGCACGCTGTTCATGGCGGAGGGGATGCGCGCGGCGGGCCTACCCGAGGACGTGATGCCGGTGGCCACCGGTCGCGGCGAGACGGGCGCCGCCCTGGTGGACCACTCCGACATGATCATGTTCACCGGCTCCACCGCGACCGGGCGCAAGATCATGGCCCGCGCGGCGGAGACGCTCACGCCGGTCTCGCTCGAGCTCGGCGGCAAGGATCCGATGATCGTGCTGCGCGACGCCGATGTCGAGCGCGCGGCGAACATGGCGGTCAGCGGGGCCATGGCGAACGGCGGCCAGGTCTGCACGTCGGTCGAGCGGGTCTACGTCGAGGAGCCGATCTACGACGAGTTCGTGCGGCGCGTCGTGGAGAAGACCGGAGCGCTTCGCCAGGGGCCGCCCGGGGACGGCGGCTCCGTCGACGTCGGCGCGGTCACGTTCCCGCCCCAGGCGGAGATCGTCGAGGAGCACGTACGCGACGCCGTGGACAAGGGCGCGCAGGTACTCGTGGGCGGCGAGCGCGGCGAGGGACCCGGCCGCTTCTACCGGCCCACCGTGCTAACCGGCGTCGATCACTCGATGAAGGCGATGACCGAGGAGACGTTCGGTCCGACGCTGCCGATCATGAAGGTGCGCGACGAGGAGGAGGCGCTTCGTCTCGCAAACGACTCGCCGTACGGGCTCAACTCGAGCGTGTGGACGCGCGATCTCGAGCGCGGCGAAGCGGTGGCGCGCCGCATCGAGGCCGGCAACGCGTGCGTGAACGACGCGCTCGTGAACTTCCTCGCCCAGGAGGCACCGTTCGGCGGCGTCAAGAGCTCCGGGGTGGGGGCACGGCACTCCGCGGAGGGGATCCGCAAGTACACGCAACGCGCAGACCATCCTGATCACCCGCTTCGGTCCCAAGCGCGAGCTCTACTTCTACCCGTACTCGAAGCGCGTCACGGCGGTGATCGAGCGGCTCATCACGTTGCTGTACGGGCGGCGTCGCCGCAAGCGCAAGAAGTAGTGGGCTAGCGCCCTGCTCGCGGTCGTACTGGGCGTGGGCGCCGGCCTCTCCTGGGGCCTGAGCGACTTCCTCGGTGGCCTGAAGAGCCGCCGAATCGCGCTGCTCGCGGTGCTGCTCACCTCGCAGGTCGTTGGCCTCGCGCTGATCGGCGGCTTCGTCGCCGTCCGCGGCGAGGGGCCACCGCGGGGGTGACTTCGCCGTCTACGCAGCGCTGGGCGGGCTGGCGGGAACCGTCGGCATCGGGTGCTTCTACCGCGGCCTCGCCGTCGGGGCGATGGGAGTGGTGGCCCCGATCTCCGGGCTGGCGGCCGCGCTACCGGTGGTCGTGGGGGTCGCGGGCGGCGAGCGACCGTCCGGACTCCAGATCACGGGAATCGTCCTCGCGCTCGTCGGCGTCGCGCTCGCCTCGCGCGAGGCCAACCCTGCGGCTTCGGATCGGGACGGCGAGCGGCGCCCGGCGGCCCGCGCGCGCCTCGCCGGCGGCGTCGGGCTCGCTCTTGTCTCCGCGATCGGCTTCGGCACCTTCTTCGTGTTCATCGACCGCGCGAGCGAGGGGGACCCGGCCTGGGCGCTCCTCACGAGCAAGGTGGTGGGCCTGTCGGTGATCATCGTGCTGTTCGCCGCCCTCGCGCCGAGTCCGCAGCCGGCACGTGCGGACCTTCCGGCGCTCGCGGCCGTTGGGACGTTCGACATCGCCGGCCAGGGCCTCTTCGCGGTCGCCACCACCGAGGGGCTCCTCAGCGTGGTGTCGGTGCTGGCCTCGCTCTACCCGGTCACCACGATCGTGCTAGCCCGAATAGTGCTCGGCGAGCGGCTGCGGGCGCTCCAGCGCGTCGGCGCCGTGGGGGCGCTCGCGGGCGTCGGCCTGATCACGGGCGGCTGACCGAGCGGGCGCCGTGCGGCGCTCAGGCCGGGGAGCCGGCGCCGACCAGCGTCGCGAGCCTGTCCAGGGTGTGCATGCGCTGATCGTGCTCCAGGTGCGCGGGCGAGCAGATCAGGCGGTCGACCCCTGCGGCGCGAAGCTTCTCGACCCGACCAGCCACCTCGTCCTCGGTGCCGACGAGCGACGTGGCGTCCACGAGCTCGTCGGGGATCGCCGCGTACGCCTGCTCGCGCTTTCCGTCGAGGTACAGCGACTGCACCCGGTCGGCGGCCTCCCCGAAGCCGAAGCGGTGCGCGAGGTCGACGTAGAAGTTGGTGTCCCTCGATCCCATGCCCCCGAGATAGAGCAGCAGCCCCGCCTTGACGAGGCCGCGGGCGGCGTCCAGGTCCCCATCGATCGCGACCGAGAGTGACGGCGACACCTCGAGGTCCGAGCGCGACCGCCCGCCCTTCTCGAAGCCTCGCTCGAGGTGCTCGCCCCACGTGTCCTCGAAGGCGTCGACGCTGAAGAAGATCGGAATCCATCCGTCGCAGATCTCCGCCGCCATCTCGACCGACCTGCGGCCGATCGCGCCGACGAACACCGGAATCTCGTTGCGCACCGGATGGAAGTTCAGCTTGAGCGCCTTGCCCTGTCCGGTGCCACCGTCGATCGGCAGCTGGTAATGCGCGCCCTTGTGGTCGAGCGGCCCCTCGCGCGCCACGATCTTGCGCACGACCTCGATGTACTCGCGCGTGCGCGTCCAGGGCTTCTCGTAGGGGACCCCGTACCAGCCCTCCGACACCTGGGGCCCGGACGGCCCGAAGCCGAAGATGAAGCGGCCACCCGAGAGCGCGTCGATGGTCGCGCCGGCCATCGCGGCCGCCGCCGGAGGCCGCGCCGGGACCTGCATGATCGCGGCGCCGAGCTTGATGCGCTCGGTCTGCGGCACGAGCCAGGCCAGCACCGAGACGACGTCGGATCCGTAGGACTCCGCCACCCACACGGAGTCGAAGCCGGCGCGCTCGGCTGCGCGGACTACCTCCGCCGCCTCGTCGCCCTTCGGGCCGATGCCCCAGTAGCCGAGGTTGAGCCCGAGCTGGAGCGCCATCCAGGCAACCTATTCGATCCGGGCTGGCGCCTCGGGGTTGACCGCCCGCCGGAGGGTCGCGGCGTCGAGAACCCTGCCGGGCTCAGCCCCCGAGCGGTACGCCCAGCAGCCGTTCGAGCTCGGGGACCGTCTGTTCCGCGCCACGGTGGAGGATGGCCGTCATTCCCACGGCCTCGGCCCCGGCGCAATTCTCGCGCAGGTCATCCACCAGGACGCACTCCCGCGGGGGGACCCCCGCGCGGTCGGCCGCGAGCAGGAAGATCGCGGCCTCGGGCTTGTGCAGGGCGACCTCGCCGGAGATGACCACGCCGTCGAAGAGGGTGTCGAAGGCGCTCCGGTCGTAGCGGCCGGATCCCCACGAGTTGGAGACGAGGCATGTCCTGACCCCGCCGGCTCGCGCCCGCCGGACCGCGACGAGCATGGCCTCGTCGGGACGCATGCCGGCGAAGAGCCGGTCTACCAGGCCGCGCGGGTCCCCGACCCCGAGCAGCGGCGCGAAGCGCTCCGAGAACGCCTCCTCGTCGAGCTCCCCACGCTCCAAGCCACGGAGGAGCGCGAGCGCGGCCGGGTCCTCGCGGAAGAGGCGCTTGACCCCGCCGGGCTCGAGCCCCTCCCGGTCGCAGAACTCGTCGAACGAGTCGAAGACGTTCGAGGTGAGGACGCCGCCGTAGTCCACGAGCACCGCGCGGAATGCGGTCCTACCAGGCGCGCCTGGCTCGCTCACGTGCGCGGCGCCGGCATCTCCGTGAGCTGGCGCGCGGCCTCGGCCAACTGGGGAACGCCCTCGTCGAACATCTTGAGCCAGGGGTCGTCGGTGGTCCCGGCCAGCGAGCGCTTGTAGTTGCCCTCCATGAACACCGCGGCCTTCCAGAGCGCCAGCGCCTGGTACCAGCGCAGGTCCGACATCGAGCGCCCCGTTCCGTCCTCGTAGCGTGCGACGAGATCGTCGCGGGAGGGAAACCCTTCGGCGTGCGTGACGCTCATGCGGTCGAACATCGTCTCGCGCATGCCGTCCGGCCGCGACCAGGTGGCGGTGAGATAGCCGAGGTCGGCGAGCGGATCGCCGATCGTGGCCATCTCCCAGTCGAAGATGGCCACGAGCCGTGCCGGCGCCTCGTTCCGGAACATGGTGTTGCCGAGGCGATAGTCGCCGTGCACGATCGTGGCGTCGGGGGACTCCGGCATGTTGCGGGCTAGCCATTCGCCCACCTCCTGCACCAGCGGCAGCTCGCGGGTCTTGTTGTGCTCCCAGAGGCCGCCGAAGCGCCGCAGCTGGCGCTCCAGGTAGCCGGTTGGCTTGCCGAACCCGTCGAGTCCGCTCGCGCGCCAGTCGACCGCGTGCATCTCGACCAGCGCGTCCACGAGCTCCTCGCCGATCAGGCGCCGGTCGTCCGGCTCGTCGAGTGAGGGAGGCACCTCGTTCGTGATCACCGTGCCCTCGATCCGCTCCATCACGTAGAACGGGACCCCGAGGACCGAGTCGTCGTCGCAGGCGGCGACCACGCGTGGAGTGCGGACGTCGGCGCCCTCGATGGCCCGTAGCAGGCGTGCCTCGCGCAGCACATCGTGCGCCGAGGGGGGAAGAGGAGGCCGCGGCGGTCGCCGGAGGACGAGCCGTGCATCGCCCGCGCGGCGCAGGAGGTAGGTCACGTTCGAGTGGCCCTCGCCGATGCGCTCGGGCTCCACGCGGCCCCGGCCCAGCCCGACGGAGTCGAGGTACGCCTCGAGCGGCTCGCGGATGATCAGCGGCGGAAGCTCCTCGGCGCCGGCCTCCCCATGCGTGTCCACGACCTCACGCGCCATGCTGGGCGCATCCTCGCAGGGAACCGCTCAGGGCAGGGGCGGCGGTGGACGCTGCGGAGCGAGGTACGCGCCGATCCGCTCGAAGATCGTGGCGCTGTGGTGCGCGTCCGGGCTGTCCTCGCCCTGCGTCGAGGTCACAGCGACCGAGATTCTGTCGGACGGCAGGAACGCCATGATCGACGCCCACCCGTTCACGAACGGGTTCTGGAGCCTCCACCGGTTCGCGACCAGCAGGCCGAGCCCGAAGTAGAGCCTGCGGGTGTTCGCGCCGATCCCCACCGTGGACGGCCCGACCTGCTGCCGGTGAGCCTTCTGGGATATGAGCTCGCCGGTCCCGATCGCCGCAGCCGATCTCGCCACGTCGCGGATGTCTCCCGTCATGATCGTCCCGCGCCCCACGGTCCAGGAAGGGCTCCAGAAGGTCGAGTCCTCATATGGGCCACGGTCGGAGGTGTAGGAATGCAGAACCGGCGGTGGGATCCGTGGGGTGGGTTTGATGTTCGTATCTCGCAGCCCCAGCGGGCGGAGGATCCGGCGCCGCATGAGCTGCCTCACGGGCTTCCCCGTGACCTCGGTCAACACCTTGCTCAGGATCACGTAGTTCGTATGTGCGTAGTTGAAGCAGGCGCCGGGCTCGCACGCGAGCGGTCTCTGGAACGCGTAATCCAAGAGCTCGTTCGGACTCCACTGCCTGAAGACGTCCGCGTGGAGGTCCTCGACGAAGATCGGGTTGCCCTGGATGTAGTCGGGGTAGCCCGAGGTGTTGTTGGCCAGCATCTCGAGGGTGATCCGATTGGCGTTCGGAAACCGGGGGAACCATTCCGCCAGCCTGTCGTCGAGGCTGAGCCGTCCCTCGTCCTGAAGCTGCAGCAGCAGGGTGGTGAGGTAGGCGATCGCGACCGAGCCGATGCGAAAGTGCATTCGCCTGGCCGCCGGAACGCCGGTCATCGACCGCCCGAGCGCGGCGGTCACGAGCGGTCGCCCTCCGATCTCGACGCGCAGGATGACCGCGTTGAGGTCGTTCTCCCGCTTGACCCGGCGCGCGATCGCGACCACCCGGCGCGCAGCGCGGCTGGAGCCCACGCAGCGGTCATCGCGGGGAATCCGACCCTCTGGACAGCCCGGTGCCGCGGCGCTCGACACCAGCTCGCGCTGATCCGCCCCAGCCGCCGGCGGCGAGGCAACGGCAAGCACGGCGCCCACGACGGCAAGTGACAGGGTGGCCGTCAGGCGGCTCGGCCTCATCTAGGCCAAGCTCCCCCTTCGCGCCGCGACTTGCTCGGCGGCCTCGAGGCGCACCGGGATTCCGTTCAGGTGCGCCATCCCCGCGAGCCGCTCCAGATCGTCGGGGTCGGACGAGCTGAGCGCATTCACGTTGGCCCCGCCCGCCTCCCTCGCCCGCCGCCAGCCACCGCCGCGGTGGCCCCATCCGTGGGGAACCGCGACCGTTCCCGGCCCCACCTCGTCAGTGATCGTCGCGGCGAGCTCGATCTTCCCGTGCGGCGAGGTGATCCGGCAGCGTGCGCCGTCGGCGATGCCCGCGCCGGTGGCGTCGACCGGGTTCACTCGCGCGGAGTGGGCCGCCCGTCCGCGCATCAGGAGCTCCGAGTTGTGCATCCAGGAGTTGTGCGACCGGAGCTCCCGGAGCCCGATCAGGCGCAGCGGGAACGCCTCGCCGGCTCCGTTGGACGTCTCGAGCCGGGCCTCCTCCTCCACGATCTCCGGGGGGTCGAGCCGGACGCGGCGGCCCCGGTGGCGGATCTTGCCTCGCAGGGTGCCGGACGCGAGCGCGTCGCCGAGCAGCATTCCGTGCGGGCTCTTCCGCAGCCGCCCGAGGTTGAGGCCGCCGCGGCGGAGCCCGAAGAGGTCGCCGCGCGGACCGAGGCGAAGCACCAGCTCGAACAGCCGCCGGGGCGAGATGCGCACCGCCAGCGGTCCCGGTAGCGAGCCGAGGATCCGGGTCAGCCGCGACGACGCCGGCACGACCCCGATCCGGCGCGCGACCTCGTCGATCACCTCCCACTCCTGGCGAGCCTCGCCGTAGGGACGCACGACCGGTTCCGTCATCTGGATGAACGGCGTGGTGAAGAGGCCGAGGAACGGCAGCGGAAAGTCCTCGCGCTCCAGGAAGGTCGTGGCCGGAAGCACGTAGTCGGCGTGCCGGTTGGTGTCGTTCACGTACAGGTCGATCGAGACCATGAGGTCGAGCTGCCCGAGCGCGCGCTCGAGCTCGTCGCCGTCCGGCACCGACAGGACCGGGTTTCCGGCGGAGACGAACAGCGCCCGGATGCGGCCCTCGCCCGGCGTCGTTATCTCCTTGGCCATCAGCGAAGCCGGCAGGTTCCGAAGGACGTCGGGGAAGCCGCCCACGCGCGAGCGGACCGCGCCGTAGGTGCCCACCCCGAGCCTTTCCGCGAGATCCTCGAACGGCGCGGGTGAGGCGCCGAACATCGCGCCGCCCTCGCGGTCGAGGTTGCCGGTGACCACGTTCAGCGCGTCCAGCAGGAACGCGACCAGCGTTCCGTGGCGCCCGAGGCAGGAGCCGGTGCGGCCGTAGACCGCCGCGGCGTCCGCGCGAGCGAGGTCGCGCGCCAGCTCGCGTGCACGGTCGGCCGGCACGCCGGTCGCCGTCTCCGTCTCCTCGGGCGGGTGGTCGGCGGCCATCGCGCGCAGCGTGTCGACGCCCGAGCTCTGCTGCGCGACCGCCACCGCGTCCTCGAGGCCTTCCTCGAAGATCACCTGGAGGAGCGAGAGCAGCAGCCAAGCATCGGCGTCGGGCGTGATCGGAAGGTGCTCGAAGGCGCGTGCGGTCTCCGACCGCCGCGGGTCGACCACGACCACGCGGCCCCCGCGCGCGGTGATCCCGTGCAGCTGCTCCTTTACGCGCGGAGCACTCATCACCGACCCGTGCGACACGAGCGGGTTGGCGCCCACGATCAGCAGGAGGTCGGTGCGCGCGAGGTCGGGGATCGGTACCACGAACGGAGAGCCGTAGAGCAGCGCGCTGGCGGCGAAGCGGTTGTTCACGTCCTGAGAGCCGGCGGTGTACAGGTGCGGCGAGCCGAGGGCGGCGAGGAAGCCGGCCACCCATAGCGGGTGCGAGTAGGAGAAGGCGCCGGGGTTGCCCATGTACCAGCCGATCGCGTCGCCTCCGCTGTCCGCCCGGATCGCGCCGAGGCGCGCGCCGATGTCGTCGAGCGCGGCGTCCCACGACACCCGCTCGAAGCCGCCGTCGGCCGTTCGGCGGAGCGGATGCAGCACACGGTCGGGGTCGTTCTGGACCTCGGCCATGGCGATGCCCTTGGGGCACGCGAAGCCCTTCGACAGCGGGTGGTCGCGGTCGGGCCGGAGACGCACGACACGGTCGTCCTCGACCGTGGCCACCAGGCCGCAGAGCGGCTCGCAGATCCGGCAGTAGGTGACCCGCTCCGCCACGGCGTCCATCGTACGCGGGCAGGCGCTTTCGCGGGAAGTGCCCTGCCCAGCTGTTGCTCTGCAACAGCCCGTCAGGAAGCTACCGCTCGCTTCCGGGCGGGCTGCTCGCTGCGACGGGTGGTGGCCGCTACCCGATCTCGCCGACGTGCCGCACGTTTGCAACGTCGTCGGCGTCCACACTCGGCGATCCGTCGAACCAGGCGTCGAGTATCTCGCCGAGAACAGGAGCGCTGGTCGCGCGGAGGGATAGGGCAAGCGCGTTGGCGTCGTTCCAGTGCCGCGCCCCGGAGGCGGTCGCCGCGTCGCCGCAGAGGGCGGCCCGGACACCCGGCACCTTGTTGGCGGCGATCGACGCGCCGGTGCCCGTCCAGCAGCACACGATCGCCTGCTCGGCACGGCGCTCGGCCACGTCGCGGGCCGCCGCCTCGCTCGCCCAAGCCCAGTCGTCGGGCTCGTCATCGGCGAGCGCGCCGTGCACGATCGGCTCGTGCCCGCGCCGGCGCAGCTCGTCCACGAGCGCGTCCGCGACCCCGGTCCGCTCGTCGCTCGAGACCGCGATTCGCATGCCTCTAGGGTAGCTTCGGTGCCCGAGCTCCCCGAGGTCGAGATCACCGCTCGAAGGCTCGATCGCGCTGTTCGCGGCGCCGCGATCGAGTCGGCGCTGGCGCCCGGAGTGGTGGCCATGAAGACGTTCGATCCGCCGCTCGACGCGCTTGCCGGCGAGACCGTGGCCGGCGTCGGCCGGCGGGGCAAGATGCTTGTGGTGCGGGCCGGCGAGCTGGCGCTCCTCGTTCACCTGATGTCGGCCGGGCGGCTCGCGGTGTTTGACAAGCGTGCCTCCCTCCGCGATCGGACAGCACGCGTGCTGGTGCGCCTCGAGGACGGGCGCGAGCTGCGGCTGCGCGAGTTCGGCACCCAGCAGCGAGCGTGGGCGAAGCTGCTCCACGACGCCGATCTCGACGACGAGGAGTACGTGGCGACGCTCGGTCCGGACGCCTACCCGGCGCCGGAGCCGGGCCGGTTCGCCGAGCTGGTGAGGCGACCGCGACACCTCCACGCACTGCTCCGCGACCAGCGCGTGATCGCCGGGATCGGCAGGTCCTGGGTGGACGAGATCCTGTGGACGGCGAGGTTGTCGGCATTCAAGAACGGCTCCGAGCTGGACGACGAGTCGGTGGAGCGGCTCCGCGAAGCATGCGATTCGGTCCTGGGTGGCGTGCTCGAGCACTACGAGCGGGTCATCGGCGACTCCATGCCCGACAAGGCGCCGATGCCGCTGCAGGTGCACGCGCGCCAAGGCCAGTCGTGCCCGCGCTGCGGCGCGACACTCGAGGCGGTGTTCTTCAAGGACTACGTGACCACCTACTGTCCGGTCGAGCAGACGGGCGGGCGCGTGCTCAAGGACCGGCGGCTGTCGCGGCTGCTGCGGTGACTGCTCGCCCTACCTTTCTCTCGTGACCGACACGCTGCTCCCGCCGCCCGCCTTCCTGGACGCGGTCGAGGCGTTCTTCGAGAACCTGGCCGCGGTGGAGTGGGGGGCGCTGATCCTGGCCATGCTCGCGTTCCTCGCGTACCTGACCCTCCGCTCGCGGGCCTCGTACAACATCCTGCGCGCCGCCTACCCCGAGGAGCGGATCCAGTGGCGCTACATCTGGGGCGCGTACTTCGCCGGCTACGGCTTCAACGCAGTCATCCCGGCGCGCGGCGGCGACGTAGTGCGCCTGTTCCTCACCAAGAGCTCGGTACCGAACTCGAGCTACCCGGCGGTGGCGTCCTCGTTCGCGGTCGAGCTCGTGTTCGACGGCGTGATGGCCATCTTCATCCTGTCGTTCGCGTTCTCCCAGGGCGTCTTCCCGAAGCCCCCGGACTTCTCCGACATCGACGCGTTTGACCTCTCCTTCCTCGCGTCGAACCCTCAGTTCACCCTCTTCCTGGTCACCTTCCTGGCCATCGCCACGCTGGTCGCGGCGGCGATCCTGTCCGCGCGGGTGAAGGCGTTCTGGGCACGCATCCGCCAGGGCCTGACCATCCTCAAGGACCGCAGGCGTTACCTGCGCCAGGTGTTCGCCGTACAGCTCTGCGGCTGGGGGTTCCGCTTCACCGCGTTCTGGTTTCTGCTCGAGGCGTTCGGCGTCGGCGGCTCGGTTCGAAACGTGCTGCTCGTGCTCGGGGTGAGCGCCGTCGGAGCGCTCGTGCCCTTCACGCCGCAGGGGGCGGGGGTGCAGCAGGCGCTGCTCGTCAACGTCTTCTCGGGCACGGCGGCTGGGGCGACCGTTGCCGCTTACTCCGTCGGCCAGCAGATCGCGATCGCGGCGTTCACGTTCGCGATCGGCTTCGCCGCGATCTTCTTCATGTTCGGCTTCCGCAGCTTCAAGGACATCGTCCACCGCGGTAGGAGCGAGCGGGCATCGGAGCGGGCGGCGGCGCGGTCGGCGTAGTTTCCGCTCGGCTTCAGCTCGCGCTCCACCTCGTCCACCAACTCGAGGTGCAGGTCGAGCAGCCTCCCCAGGAACCGAGTGACGAGCAGGAGGTACCGCGTGCGCGGCCGGCTACTGGGTCCCGAAGCCCTCGCGCGCCTCGCGCACGAGCGTCACGGCCTCGGGGAAGATCCGGCCGATCGCCTGACGGATCTGCGCCGCCTGCTCCTCCGGGTTCCCCTGGAGGTTCAACCGGTTGATCCCCGCAACGGTCATGTCCACGGCGAGCTTGATCGCGTTGTCGGCCCAGGCGACCTTCTGGGCACCCTGCATCTGCTCCGCGAACTCCGCCATGCGGCGCTTCAGCTCGTCGGGGTCGCCGAACAGGCCGCCGAACGGATCTTCCGAGGACATGGAGCTGATTCTAGGGACGTCGGGTGCGCGGCTCGACGAGCCGCGGCCCGGGTAGGCCCGTATAGTCGCGGCCGTGCGCATCCGAGAGGTCATGACGCAGCCGGTCGTGACGGCGGACGCCGAGGCCACGCTCGGCGAGGTTGCCGAGCTCATGCGCGACCGGAATGTCGGCTCGGTGGTGGTCCTCGACGCGGACCGGCCGGTGGCCGTCATGACCGACCGCGACATCGCGCTCACGGTGGTGGCGGACGGCGTCGACGGATCTGGGCCCGTCGGCGAGCACGCCACGCGACCGCTGGTGACGGGTGAGGCCGACATGGAGATCGAGGAGGCCGCCGCTCTGATGGTTCAGAACCACATCCGGCGCCTGCCGGTGCTCGACGACGGCGCCCTCGCCGGCATCGTCACGATCGACGACCTCGCGATCCGCGCCGGCGACCTGGAGGTCGCGCAGCGCATCACCGCCGACGTCGCCCGGGCCGCGCTGCCCGAGTTCTTCTTCCGTCAGCGAGGCGGTTAGCTGATGGGCGCCCTCACGCCCGTCCAGCACCAGCGGCGCGACCGCTTGGAGACGCTGATCCGGATCGCCGAGCCGGGGCTGAACCTCGTTCTGGCCGCCGGGGAGCGCCTGTCGCGGCTGGTCCAGCGTGGGGACGACGACTACTACCCACCCCAGCGCGGCTCGCTACCTCCGCGTGGCGGAGGGAAGGACAAGCAGAGCTCGGGGAGCGGCGCGTGACGACGCCCGGAGACGAAGAGTCGGAGCCCGCCCGCGGCGTGGACGCTCCCGGTGGCGACGCCGAGCAGCTCGAGTGGGAGGCGCGCGCCGGCCGGCCCGCGGCGGCTGCGGCGTTCGGGGCCGCCCTGCTGCCGCTGATCGGAACGATCGTCACTGCGACCTCGATCGGGGCCACCGACGGCGAGGCATCGCAGTTCCTGAGCGCGGTGGACGACGCTTCGGCGGGAGTCATCGCCGGCGCGGTCGTTGCGGCGATCGGCACTCTGCTGCTTCCGGTGGCGCTCGGATACCTCTACCGAGCCACGCGCGCGCGGCGGCCGCAGGTGCCTTCGATCGTGCCGCCGCTCCTCCTCGCCGCGTCGGTCGGGCTGGCCGTGATGCTCGTGCTGCAGCAGGTGTTCGCGCTCGACGTGGCAAGCGACTTCGCGGCCGCCGAGGACCAGTCCGAGGCTG
Source organism: uncultured Thermoleophilaceae bacterium (assembly GCA_963808955.1). GTDB lineage: Bacteria > Actinomycetota > Thermoleophilia > Solirubrobacterales > Thermoleophilaceae > CAWEHQ01. The sequence continues at coordinate 105,319 of CAWEHQ010000013.1, forward strand.
CGGCGGACGACCTTCTCGACGACAGCGCCGTGTCCACGACCACCCTGGTCGATGCCGGCCTCCGGGTGCTGCTCGGCGTCTCGATCCTGCTCGTGTCCCTGAACGCCATGCGGGCGGGACTGCTCGGCCGCTTCATGGGGATCATCGGGATCGGCGTGGGCATCTTCTACGCGGTCCCGATCCTGGTGGAGCCCACGCTGATCCAGCTGTTCTGGGGGACGGCGCTCGGGATGCTGTTCCTCAATCGCTGGCCCGGTGGCGAGCGCGGGCCCGCCTGGAGCCGTGTCGAGGAGGTCCCGTGGCCGTCGGCCGCCGAGCGCATGCAGGCCCAGCGCGACGCCCGCATCGAGGAGGCGCAGGCGGCGGCGGGCGAGGGCCCGGAGCCCTCCGAGGGCGCCCCCGCGCCCCGACCGCAGTCGCGCAAGCGGCGGCGGGGACGCTGACCAGGCGCTCAGTCGGCGCGGCCGCGGCCGCCAGGGCGCGGTAGGCCGCCGCGGGATCGGGCGCGCCGAGCACGGCGGAGCCCGCCACGAACAGCGTGGCGCCCGCGGCGGCGCACCCGGGCGCTGTGTCCACGTCGATGCCGCCGTCGACCTCGAGCGCGACGCCCTCGCGGAAGCAGCTGGCGCAGCCGCGCGACCTTGGCGGGCGACTCGGGTATGAACGCCTGCCCGCCCCACCCTGGGTTGACCGTCATGCACAGCAGGTGGTCGACGGCGTCGACCACCTCCGAGACGACATCGGTCGGGGTCGCTGGGTTCAGCGCCAGCCCGGCCCGGCAGCCCGCCTCCCGCACCGCCTTCAGTGCGTAGTGCACGTGCGGCGTCGCTTCCCAGTGGACGGTGATGCCGTCGGCGCCGGCCCGCGCAAACTCGCCCACCTGACGCTCCGGCGACTCGATCATCAGGTGCACGTCGAGCAGTGCGCCGGCGCCGTGCACCCGCTCGCGGATTGCGTCCACGATCAGCGGCCCCACCGTGATCGGTGGCACGAAGTGGCCGTCCATCACGTCGACGTGGATCAGGCGGGCGCCGGCGGCCAGGACCTCGTCGAGCTGGGCGCCTAGCCGTGCGTAGTCCGCCGCGAGGATCGACGGGGCGATGCGCCGCTCGTGGAACGGGTCCGCGGGCGTCACCGCGTGGTACCGCTCAGATCTTGCTGTAGGTAGGCGTCCAGGAGCCGGCGTCCGTCCGGGCGAAGTCCTGGAAGAGGCTCGGGGCCTCGTCCACCATGATTCGAGCGACGCGGTCGAACACGAGCCGGAGCTCCTCCTCGGCGCCGTCCGCCGTCCGCATCTCGATCACGTGGCGCAGCGTGCGGACGTTCGCCGTCCACACGATGTCCGTGCTGAGGCCGATCGGGGCGAGGCGGCGCAGCGCGGAGGTGACCTCCTTCTTGACGTGGAACGGGACGCCCTCCGCGTCGATCTCGAGCGCCTCCGCGGCGCTGAGCTGGAAGTCCTCGAGCTGCTCGACGAGGGTCACGACCTGCTCCCGGACCGGCTCGAGCGCCGGCGGGACGCGGAAGCCGATATCCCTGAGGCGAACGTAGCGGAGGCTCTCCTGGCTGAACGCCGATCCCGCCCGGTGGCGCACCAGCTCGTGCGTGAACACGCGCGACACGTTGCGGAACGCGAACGAGAAGCTGGCGTGCTCGAAGACGCTGCCATGCGCGGACCGCAGAAGGTTCTCGAAGTACTCCCGCTGGTCGGTGCGAACCCGGGAGACGTTCGGGTTGAGCCCCGGCTCCCAACTCCGGTAGCAGACCCGCCCGCAGAACTCGATCAGGTCCTGCGCGGCGCTGCGCTCCCCGGATGCCCTCTTCGGGTCGTCGCTCGAGCCACGACTCGCCGCCCACGCTCTCGAGGTAGGCGCGCATGCCGGAGAGATCGAGCTCCGGGCGAGCGATCAGGAAGACCTCGGGGACCGTCTCGTTCAAGCCTCGCTCAGCTCCGCGGGTCTGGGCGGCGGTGACGGGAGGTCGGGGCGCTTCGAGGTCGAGCATCGCGCGAGGCTACGAATCGCCCCGGACGGCTCGACCCACGCGGCGGCCGACCGGCCGCCTGCTAGCGCACGCGTCAGCCGCGGCCCTCCCACCCGACCTGCACGCCGTCGGGCCCGACGATCGTCGGGACGATTCCGCTGTCGTTCGAGTGGCTGAAGAGCTGCTCGCGCCAGGCGCGGCTCTCGGTGGCGTCGCGCTCCTCCCAGGCCAGCCCCTCGGCCCGCAGCGCCTCGCGTGCCTGCTGGCAGTACGGACAGCCCGGCTTCACGTACATCACGCGCTCGCTCATCCATCCCCAGGATACGCCCGCGTGATGAGGAGTACCGTCTCGGCGTGGCCACTGACAGCCGGCTCGAGGACGAGCTCCGGCGGATCGGCGGCGACCTCGCCGCCGCCTTCCCGTCGCGCGCCAGGGCGCCGCTACGGGCACTCGACGAGCAGGCCATGCGGCTGGCATCGCGCGATCACGAGTTGCGCGCCGCGCTCTTCCGGCTCGTCGACGTGACGCCTGCGTGTCGCTCGCTCGATGAGCTGGCTGGCCACCTGAGCGGGTATCTCGGCCAGGTCCACCGACGCCACCCCCCGCTCGACGCCGCAGTGAGGGCGGCGGAGACGCGCGCCGGCCGCACAGCGTTGGGGGCCGCGTGCGCCGCCGGCGTCAAGCACATGGCGCACCGGTTCATAGCCGGCGAGACGCCCGCGGCCGCTGAGGGCGAGCTGCGGCGACTGTGGGACGAAGGGGTCGCGACGTCCGTCGACCTCCTGGGCGAGGCCACCGTCACCGCCGCCGAGGCCGATCGCTACGCGGAGCGCTGCGTCGCGGCGCTCGAGACGCTGGCCGATACCTACGCCCGGGCGCCCGAGCAGCCGGCGCTCGAGCTTGACTCGCAGGGTCGCGTTCCGCGGGCGAACCTTTCCGTGAAGGTGACCGCGCTGACCCCGCTGATCCATCCGGAGGCCCCAGCCGTCGGTCGAGAGGACGCGGCCGCCCGGCTGCGGGTGCTGCTTCGCCGCGCCGACGCCCTCGGCGCGCACCTGCACGTGGACATGGAGTCGCTCGACTCGCGCGAGACGACGCTCGGGCTCGTACTCGACCTGCTCGACGAGGAGGAGTTCGACACCGGCCCGTCGGTTGGCCTCGTGGTCCAGGCGTACCTGCGCCGGTCGCCTGTCGACATGGAGCGGATCCTCGAGTGGGCTGGTTCGTCGCGGCGATCGCCGCCGGTTGTGGTCCGCCTGGTCAAGGGCGCCTACTGGGATCACGAGGTGGCCGACGCCCGAAGCCACGGATGGGAGTCGCCGGTGTTCGAGTCGAAGGCCGACTGCGACCGGAGCTTCGAGCACCTGACGCGGGAGCTCCTGGATGCTCGCCCGCTCGTCCGCGCAGCCGTCGGCTCGCACAACCTGCGCTCGGTGGCGCACGCGATCGCGTGGGACCGGCTCTCCGGCGGCGACGGCCGCGACCTGGAGGTGCAGGTGCTGCGCGGCCTGGGCGACGACCTGCAGCACGCGCTCGCGACTCGAGGGCACCGTGTCCGGGCCTACTGCCCGGTGGGAAGCCTCGTGGCGGGCATGGCGTACCTGGTGCGGCGACTGCTCGAGAACACCGCCAACGACTCGTTCCTGGCCGAGCGCGCACGCGGCGCCGACCTCGACGAGCTGCTCGCCGCGCCTTGAAGGGGTTCGCCAACGAGCCCGCGCTTGACCTCCGCCGAGCCGACGAGCGCGACGCGCTGACCGCTGCTCTCGGACCCCTGGAGGCGCGCCTGCCGCTGGAGGTGCCGGTACTGATCGGCGGCGACCGGGCCGAGACGAACGGGATCGCCTCCACCGATCCCGGCTCGCCGGCGCGCGTCGTGGCCACGGCCGGGGTGGCGTCGGCGCGGGCGGTGGACGAGGCGGTGCGCCAGGCTGCCGCGGCGGCGCACGACTGGGGCGCGCGGCCCGCGGCAGCGAGGGCGGAGATCCTGGCTGGGGCAGCCGACCGGCTCCGCGACCGTCGCCACGAGCTCGCGGCGCTCCAGGTGCGCGAGTGCGCGAAGCCCTGGCTCGAGGCGGACCGCGACGTGTGCGAGGCGATCGACTTCATCGAGTATTACGCGCGCGAGGCCGTTGCGCTGGAGCGTGGGCCCGAGCTGACTCAGGTGCCGGGTGAGCGCAACAGCATGCGCTACGTGGCTCGCGGCGTGGCCGCAGTCATCTCCCCATGGAACTTCCCGCTTGCGCTACCGGCCGGCATGACCTCCGCGGCGCTGGCGGCCGGCAACGCTGTGGTGCTGAAGCCGGCGGAGCAGTCGCCTGCCTCGGCGCTGGTGCTGGTCGACGCGCTGCACGGGGCGGGAGTCCCGGTGCGAGCCCTGTCACTGCTGCCCGGTTACGCGGAGACGGGGGCGGCGCTGGTCAGACATCCGGGTGTTCACGTGGTGGCGTTCACGGGGTCGGCGGCGGTCGGGCTCGAGATCCTTCGAGCCGCCGCGGAGACACCCGAGGAGCAGCCGCACGTGAAGGGCGTGGTGGCCGAGATGGGGGGCAAGAACTGCGTGGTCGTCGACTACGACGCCGACCTCGACGACGCGGTGCCCGCGGTCGTTGGATCGGCGTTCGAGTACGCGGGCCAGAAGTGCTCGGCGGCCGCGCGCGTCCTCGTCCATGAGGCGATCGCGGACACGCTGCTGGAGCGCCTCGCGGGTGCGATCCGAGCCCTGCGCGTGGGCCAGGCCGACGTGTTCGGCACCGATGTGCCGCCTCTGATCGAGTCGGCGGCACGCGACCGGGTCCGCCGGTACGGCGAGCTCGCCCGCGCCGAAGGCGAGGTCGTCGTGGAGCGCGACGACCTGCCGCCGGAGGGCTGGTTCGCCGGGCCGATGCTCGTCGCCGGCCTCGCCGAGGAGTCGGCCGTGGTGCGCGACGAGATCTTCGGACCCCTCTTGACCCTTGAACGCGTGGCGGACGTGCGCGAGGCGTGCGAGGTGCTCGAGCGGTCCCCGTTCGCCCTGACGGCCGGACTCTTCTCACGCAATCCGGCCGCGGTCGCCGAGATGACCAGGCGCGCGCCGGCCGGCAACCTCTACGTGAACCGCCGAATCACCGGGGCGATGGTCGGGCGCCAGCCGTTCGGCGGCAACCGCCGTTCCGGCATCGGGCTCAAGGCCGGCGGCCCGGGCTATCTGCTCCAGTTCGTCGAGCCGCGCGTGGTGAGCGAGAACACGATGCGGCACGGTCTCCCGGTGGAGTAGCTGGCATGCTGCCCCCCTCCGAACTGCGAGCGAGGGGGGAGACGGTGCCGCTCTATCTATCGAGGTTCAGCTACACGCCGGAGACGTGGGCGAGGCTGATCGGCAACCCGGAGGATCGCCGAAAGGCCGCACAGTCCTACATCGAATCGGTGGGCGGGAAGCTCCACGGGTTCTGGTACGCCTTTGGTCCGTGTGACGCCTACACGCTCTACGAGGCCCCCGACAACGTGTCCATGGCGGCGGTCGCGCTGGCCATCACCGGCGGCGGCGCGCTCAGCTCGTACGAAACGACGGTCCTCCTGACCGTCGAGGAAACGATGGATGCGCTGCGCAAGGCCGAGCAGGTCCAGTACCGAGCGCCCGGCGCATAGCGGCTGTCCCGGCCGCCCGGCGCGTAGCGGCTGTTCCGGCCCGGGTGGACCGAGGTTCTCTTCCGGAATGATCCGAATTACTGCGCACCAATCCGGATCACTTCAGAAAAGAGAGTATGCACCGGTCCGAGCCCCGAGCTCGCGTGCACGCGAAAGGGGCGGATCGCTCCGCCCCCTTCGCTCACGCTGCCTGTCTTGTCTCCTGGGAGGGCCCGCTCGGCATCCTGCGTCGCGGCGCCGCCCCGTCGATGCTCCCGCGCTACTGCGCGGTGGCGACCTCCTGCTCCGGCGCCGCCGGAGCGGGCTCGGGCACCGGAGCCGGCTCGACCGGAGCCGCCTCGGGCGCGGGTGCGGGCGCCGTGGCCTCGGGCGCCGGGGCCGGCTCGACCGGAGCGGGCTCGGGCACCGGAGCCGGCTCGACCGGAGCCGCCTCGGGTGACGGCGCCTCGGGCGCGGGCTCCACCGGAGCCGGGCTCGGGCTCGGGCGCCGGCTCGGCCGGAGCCTGCTCGGGCTCGGGCGCCGGCTCGGCCGGAGCAGGCGCCGCCGCCTCGGGCTCGGGCGCCGGGGCCGGCTCCACCGGGGCCGGAGCGGGCTCCGGCTCGGGGGCGGGCTCGACCGGCTCCGGAGCGACGGCCTCGGGCTCGGGCGCCGGGGCCGGCTCGACCGGAGCGGGCTCGGGCGCGACCGGCTCCGGTGCGACCGCCTCGGGGGCGGGCTCCACCGGGGCCGGAGCGGGCTCGGGCGCGACCGGCTCGACCGGAGCGGGCTCGGGCGCGACCGGCTCGACGGAGCGGGCTCGGGCGCGACCGGCTCCGGAGCGACCGCCTCGGGGGCGGGCTCGACCGGGGCCGGGGCCGGAGCAGGCGCGACCGGCTCGACCGGAGCCGGGGCCGGCTCGACCGGGGCGGGCTCGACCGGAGCCGCCGCCCGCGCGGCCTGCCGCTCGCTGCTCGAGCGCTTGCCGGCGGCCTTGCGGCCCGTCGAGGCGGTCTGCAACTCCTCGCCGGACCCCGGCTGCTCGGCCTCACGCTCAGCGGCGCGCTCCTCGGCGCGCCGCTCCTGCTCGCGCTCCCAGCGCTTGTTCTCGCCCGGCACCTTCTCCGACCCGCGCAGGTACGGGATCGGGTCCCTCGCCGACCCGTTCACCCGCGTCTCGAAGTGCAGGTGCGGCCCGGTCGAGTTCCCGGTGGTCCCGACGCGACCGATCATCTCGCCGGTCTTCACGTAGCCCGAGTCGAACCTGATGCTGGAGAGGTGCGCGTAGCACGTCTCGAACTCGGAGGTGTGCCTGATGCACACGATGTTCCCGTAGCCGTCCTGAACGCCGGCGAAGCTGATCCGCCCGCAGGCCGCGGCGCGCACCGGGTCGTTGTCGATCCCGGCGTACGAGATGTCGATCCCCGCGTGGCTGTGATCCCCGCGGTTCTCGCCGAAGTCGCCGTAGATCGTCCGACCCTCCACCGGCCACTTGAGGCTGTTGAGACCGCAGACGGTCACGCCGCCGGCGCTGCCGCCGCCGGCATCGCCGCCGCCATCGCCGCCGCCACCTGCATCGCCACCACCGCCGGCATCGCCGCCGCCGCCGGCATCGCCGTCGCCGGGGCTCGGGCTCGAGCCGGCTCCGTCGCCGCCCGCGCTCTCGCCGGCGCCGTCTCCGGCACCGCTGGCGCTGCGGCCGCCGGCAAGGGCGCCGCCGCCGGACGAGGACTTCCCGCCGGCCGTGGAGCCGCCGTTCCCGGCGCTGCCGGACCCGGCGGAGTCGCCGGAGCCCTCCTCGATCATCACGACGTAGTTGCCGCCGTTGAAGTTGCTTGCCGGGGAGTCGGATGCGAGCGCGTCACCCGCTGCCTGCGAGGTGAGCGCTGCCGGCCGCGTGGGCGGCGCCGGCCGCGCGGACTGCACCGCGGGCTGAACCGCGGGGCCCTGCGGCACGAACGACACCGACTGGCCGCTGAACAGCGCGTTCCAGGTCTCCTCGCCGACCACACCGTCGACGGGTAGGCCCGCGCCCTGCTGGAAGGCCATCACGGCGCTCTCGGTCTGCGTCCCGAACAGGCCGTCGACCTGCACGCCCGCGTCGACCTGGTTCGCGAGCTCGCGCTGGACAGCCGCCACGTCCGGGCCGCTGTCGCCGAGCTGAAGCAGGATGCTGTCGCCCGGGTCCTCGAGCGCGGTCGGCTCGACCTGACCCGAGCTCGTGCCGCCTCCGCCCGTGCTCTGTGCGGCCACCACGCTAGGCGCTGCAGTCCCACCGAGCATCGCGGCACTCATCGCCACGGATGCCCCGCGCTTGCGGCTTAGCTGCTTACGCCCGTGCTCCGCGTGCTCTCGCCTGTACAGCGAACGCTCGAGCGAGCGCTCCCAGAGTTCCAGCGAGGCGAGATCTCGCCGTGGCAGGCTCACGACTGCCAGGTCGGTATTCGAATGCGACACCTGAGTGCTCCTTTGTCTTTCTGGCGCCTACGGGGTGAGCTGACGGGCTCGCGCTGAAAGCTCGCGCTACGCCGCGCTCTGGCGGCGATTCGCCCCTGCGGCCTACGGCCGCTGTTGGTTCCCCCGTTCCCCGCACCGACGGCGGCGCGGGAACTCGGCATGGCTAGGACTCGGGAAAGATAAACCATCTCGCAAGAAAAAGTTGCGGCGGTCCAGCCGATTCGTCCTCCGTGGCGTATTCGACGCGCCTGCGGCGGGACCTGCCGGGGCGTGTATACGGGCGGCTATAGGGGCGCGCCGAGCGACGTCCCGACGTCGCTCGCGACGTCGAACAGGACGCCAGGAAGGATCCCGAAGAAGACGACCGCGGCGCCGGTGACGATCGCAGTGAAGCTCACCTCGGGCTGTGCCCGGGCGTCTCCCTCCGGCGACCATCCGCCGACCGGCCGTACCCGGCGCGGCGCCCGTCCCGGCCGCACCGGAAGCTGGATCTCGATCGGCCCCATCCACATCGCCGCGACCACCCGCAGGTAGTAGACGAGCGAGATCATCGAGCCGATCACGATCGCCACGCCGAGCCACTCCCAGCCGGCCTCAACGGCAGCGTCGATCAGGTAGAACTTCCCGAAGAAGCCGGCGGTGAGGGGCAGGCCGGCGAGGCCCAGCATCGCGATCGTCATGGGCCAGGCGAGCCAGGGGCTCGCAGCACCGAGGCCCTCGAGGCAGCGGATGCCGTCGCCGTGCTCCGACACCCGCTCCCGCGCGACGACCACCGCGAACGCGGCCACGTTCATGAGCAGGTAGACCGCGAGGTAGAAGGCAGTGGCCTGCAGCCCGAGCTGCGTACCCACGACCACGCCCACCAGCATGTATCCGGCCTGTCCCACGCTCGACCACGCCAGCATCCGCTTCAGCGAGCTCTGGGCGATCGCGCCCGCGTTGCCGATCACGATCGTCAGCGCGGCAAGTGCGGCGAGCGCGGGCGACCACTCCGGCTGCGCCTCGAGCAGGGCGTCGTGGAAGAGGCGTAGGAAGATGCCGAACGCGGCGGCCTTGGTGGCCACGGCCATGAACGCGGTGATCGGCGTGGGGGCGCCCTCGTAGACGTCCGGCGTCCACTGGTGGAAGGGCGCGGTGGACGCCTTGAACGCGAGCCCGGTGGCTGCGAGCGCGACCCCGGTGAGGAACAGCGGGTCCGTGACGCCGACCTCGTCGCCGATCGCCGCGGCGATCGCGGGAAAGTCGGTGGCCCCGGTGGCGCCGTAGACGAGCGCCAGCCCGTAGAGGAGCGTGGCCGACCCGACGGAGCCGATCACCAGGTACTTGAGGCCCGACTCGAGCGACTGCTCCTGCCGCACCCGGCTGCCGCAGAGCACATAGAGCGGGATCGACAGCAGCTCGAACCCTACGAACAGGGTGACGAGGTTGTCGGCCGCGGCGAGCACGGTCATCCCGCTCACGGAGGCGAGCAGCAGCGAGTGGTACTCGCCGCCGCCGGCCTCGCGAACGCCCGCCGATCTCAGCGACAGCAGCACCGCGAAGAGTCCGGCGGCGTAGAAGAGAATCGACAGGCCGAGCGCGAGGGTGTCCATCACCAGCGCTCCCTCGACGATCGGGGCCGCCTCGCCCGGCTCCCAGTTGACGACCGCGAAGACGGTCGCCGTGATGAGCGCCGCGATCGTGAGCGCCGGCATCAGAGCACGCTGGACCACACGTCCGGGCAGCAGGCCCACCATCAGCACAACGATCGATCCGCCGAGCGTGGCGATGATCGGCGCCAGGGCCAGGTAGTCGATCTCGGGCGCCTGCAGCTGAGCCAGCGGGATCACGGCGCCTTCCCCTCGAGGCCTGGGGCCGCTGCCGTCGCCTCCAGCGCCGCTCCCTCCGCCAGCTCGCTGGCGGGCGCGATGGCGGCGGTGGTGTCCGCCTCGGTGCGCTCGAGCACCAGCTGCGGGTACACCGCGAGCCCCACGATCACCGCCACCAGCGGCGCCACGACCGCGAGCTCGCGGATCCCGAGGTCACGCGAGGAGACCCGTTCACCCACGCGGTTGTGCATCGCTCGCTGGTAGAAGCGGATCATGTAGACGGCCGCCAGCACCACCCCCGCGCCGGCGATGACGCCGAACACGATCTTCGCGTCGAGCGCTCCGAACAGGATCAAGAGCTCGCCCACGAAGTTCGGCGTGCCGGGCATGGCGAGCGTCGCGAAGCCGACAACCAGGAAGATCGCCGCGAGCACCGGGGCACGCAGCGCGATGCCGCCCATCTCGGCAAGCGACTCGGAGCCGTCCGTGCGTCGCGCCAGCACCCCGATGATCAGGAACAGCGCGCCGGCGACGATGCCGTGGTTCACCATCTGGAACACCGCGCCCTGCGCGCCCAGGTCGTCGAACGCGAATATCCCGAGCGTGATGAAGCCGAGCTGGGCGATCGACGAGTAGCCCACCACCAGCCGCGCCTGGTCCTGGCTGAACGCGAGCACCGACCCGTACAGGATCGACACCACCGCGATCATCATCACGAGCTCCTGGAAGTGGAGCGAGGCGTCCGGCATGATCGGGAGCACGACCCGCAGGAACCCGTAGGCGCCGAGCTTCGAGAGCACCGCCGACAGCAGTACGAGCACCGGGATCGGGGTGGCCCGGTAGGCGTCCGGCATCCAGCCGTGGAGCGGGAAGGCCGGCATCTTGACCAGGAACGCCGCGGCGAAGAGGACGAAGATCCACTGCTGGGTGCCCTCGGGAAGCGGGCTCGCGGCCAGGTCGGCGAGCCCGAACGACACCTCGCCGCCGCTCTCCGCGGCCGTCAGCACGCCGAGCGCCACAGCCCCCGCCAGCATCAGGAGCGAGCCCACCAGCGTGTAGATCACGAACTTGCTGGTGGCGTACACGCGGTTGCGCTCGCCCCAGGCGCCGATCAGGAAGTAGAACGGCACCAGGGTGAGGTCGAAGAAGAGCACGAACAACGCGAGGTCCTGCGCGCAGAACACGCCGAGCACCGCCGTCTCGGCAAGCGCGAGTTGGAAGAAGAAGAGGCGCGGGCGCTCCCAGTCGCGGAAGCACGCGGCGAGCGTCGCTAGGAACCACAGCACCGCCGTTAGCGCGATCAGGAAGACGCTCAGCCCGTCGACCCCGAGCGAGTAGCGGATCCCGAGCTCCGAGATCCAGTCCACGTCGGTGACGTACTGGAGCCCGGACGTCCCCGGCTCCAGGTCCACGATCATCACGATCGCGTAGGCGAGCACCGCGGCGGTACCCGTGAGCACCACCCAGCCCGCCGCCCGCGGCGGGAGCACGATCGCGACGATCGCCGTGGCCAGCGGCAGGTAGATGACGATCGAGAGGTCGATGTCCATTAGATGGCCGACTCGATGGCCGTGTGGGTCATCCAGACGGGCAGGGGCGTGGAGTCGGTCATCTACGCCGCCACGATCAGGAAGTAGAGGGCGAGCCCGCTGACGCCGAGGAACAGCAGCAGCGCGTAGGCCCGCAGGTACCCGGACTGGATCGCGCGCGCGAACGACGTGCCGGCGCGCACCACGCCGCTCGCTCCGCCCACGATGAAGCCCTGGACGAAGTCGCTCTCCACGACCGTGCGGCCGAATTGCCCGAACGTCTGCGTCGGCCGCACGAACAGGGCCTCGATCGCCTCGTCGAAGTACCACTTGTTCACGAACAGCGTGTACACGGGGGCGAGACGATCACGCAACGAGAGCGTGATCCCCGGTCGGCGCAGGTAGGCGAGGAATGCGAGGGTGATGCCGGTGAGCCCGACGAGCCCGCCAACCAACAGCCCGATCCACTCCGCGCCCTCGGACGGATGCACCTCGATGAAGCGCGAGTCCGCGAATGTCGGCTCCAGGAAGTGCTCGAGTGTGTCGGTCACGCCAGGGATCGCCACGAGGCCGGCGACCACCGACAGCAGCGCGAGCGCCCCCATCGCGCCCGCCATCGGCCCCGAGCTCTCCGCCACGTGGTGGTCCGGTCCCGGAAAGCCCACGTCGGTGTCCTCGGCCTCGCCGGTGGCCGGGTTGTACGGGTCCCCGTGGTGGAGGCGGCCGCCCTCCAGCTCGAGCGCCTCGGGCACCGGCTCCCCGAAGAAGACGCGGAACACCATCCGGAACGCGTAGAACGCCGTGAGCAGCGCGGCGACGTAGCCGATCATGCCCAGGACCACGTACCAGCCGCCCCGGTTCAGGGTGAAGGCGAGGATCTCGTCCTTCGAGAACCAGCCGGACATGAGCGGGGCACCGGCCAGCGCCAGTGCGCCGATCGTGAACGTGATGAAGGTGAACGGCATCGCCCGCCGGAACCCGCCCATGCGGTCGAGCGACTGCTCGCCGCTCATCGCGCCGATCACGGAGCCGGCGCCCATGAAGAGCAGCGCCTTGAAGAAGGCGTGCGTCATCAGGTGGAAGAGGCCGGCGCCGTAGGCGAACACCGACACCCCGAGCACCATGTAGCCGATCTGCGACATCGTGGAGTACGCGATCACGCGCTTCAGATCGGTGACCGCGAGCGCGATCGTCGCCGCGATCACGAGCGTCAACGTGCCGACCACGGCCGCCACGTCCGCCGCCGCCGGGGCCAGCTCGAACAGCGGGTGGGCCCGCGCGATCAGGTAGACGCCCGCGGTGACCATCGTGGCGGCGTGGATCAGCGCGGAGACGGGGGTGGGACCCTCCATCGCGTCGGGCAGCCAGGTGTGGAGCGGGATCTGCGCCGACTTCGCGAACGCACCCACGAGCAGCAGCAGGCACGCGATCACGAGCGTCGCGTCGTTCTCCGCGAAGACCTCCTCGGCGCCGCCGAACACCCCGGCGTAGTCCAGGGCGCCGGTCTCGCGGAACAGCAGGAACGCCGCCAGCACGAGACCCACGTCGCCGACGACGTTGATCACGAACGCCTTGCTGCCGGCCGCGGTGGCGGTGCCGCGCCGGTACCAGAACGAGATCAGCAGGTACGAGGCCGCCCCGACGAACGCCCAGCCCACGATCAGGAGCACCAGGTTCCCCGCCAGGACCAGCAGCAGCATCGAGAAGACGAAGAAGTTCAGGTACGAGAAGAAGCGGGCGTAGCCCCGGTCCGACCCGAGGTAGGCGACCGAGTAGAGGTGGATCAGGAACGACACCCCGCTGACCACCAGGACCATGAACACGGACAGGGGGTCGACGAGGATCCCCAGCTCCGCGTCGAGCCCCGCGGTCTGCACGTAGTCGAACGCGCTCGAGGTGAGCGAGCGCTCCTCCTCGGGCAGCTCCAGCAGCTCGATGAGCGCGGCGACGCCGGACGCGAAGGAGAGCAGGATTGCGGCGGTCCCGATCCAGCCGGCCGACCGCCCCGGCAGCGCCCGCCAACCGAGCGCCATCACCAACGTCCCCGCGAGCGGGAACGCGAGCACCAACCAGGCCCAGGAGGTGGCGTTCACCCGCGCAGCTCCGACAATTCGTCGACATCGATCGGCATCCGGCGCCGGTAGATCGCGACGATCAGGCCGAGCCCGACCACCACCTCGCAGGCTGCCACCACCATCACGATCAGGGCGAAGATCTGCCCGTCGCCAGTCCCGTGCATGCGAGCGAAGGCGATCAGCGCGAGGTTGCCCGCGTTGAGCATCAGCTCGAGGCAGAGCAGGATCACGAGCGGGCTCCGGCGGGTCATGACTCCGGCCGCACCGATGCAGAAGATGAACGCCGACAGGACGACGAACCAGACGATGTCCACTAGGCCGCTCCCTGCGCTTCCGCGTCCGAGGGGTCCTCGAGCCCGCGGCGCCGGCGGGCCAGCACGATCGCGCCGACGGCGGTGACGAGGAGGAGGTACGACGCCGCCTCGAACGCCACCAGGAACTTGCCGAGCAGGAGCTCGCCGATCGCCGCGGGCGATCCGAACCCGGCCTCGAGCTCTACGCCCGTCGTGTCGATCAGGCCGAGCGCCGCGCCCACGATGGCGATCGTCAACTCGATGAAGAGCGCCCCGGCGAAGAGCGGTCCGAGCTGCGCCACCGCGCCCGATTCCGGTCTCAGCGGTTGGTCCGACCCGCCGACGTAGGCGGTGACGAACACGTATAGGACCATCACCGCGCCCGCGTAGACCACCACCTGGGCCGCCGCCAGGAACTCGGCGGAGAGGAGGAGGAACAGCACCGCCAGCGCGATCAGGTGGAGCACCAGCGCGAGCACGCTGTAGAAGGGGTTCTGCAACAAGACCACACCCAGGGCCCCGGCGATCGCCATGAGCGCAGCGCCGAAGAAGACGATCTGCTCGAACAGCATCTAGCCGTCCCCGTCCCGCCGGCGGGCGGGACGCCCCGCGAGGCCGCTCACTCTCCCTCTCGCCGGAGCGGTGTTCGCTCCACCGGGTCAGCCAGGAGCATCTCCTTGGTGAAGATCAGGCTCGAGCGGTCGTAGTCGGCCAGCTCGTAGTCGTTGCCCATCGTGATCGCGTCGAACGGGCAGGCCACCTCGCAGTAGCCGCAGAAGATGCAGCGCGTCATGTTGATCTCGTACACCGCCGCGTAGCGCTCGCCGGCCGACACCTGGTGCTCGGGGGTGTTCTCGGCGGCCACCACGCGGATGCACTCGGCCGGGCAGGCCGCGACGCACAGCGAGCAGCCCACGCACTTCTCGAGTCCGGAGTCCTCGAAGCGGTGCAGCTTGTGGCGTCCCCGAAAGCGCGGATACACCGGCGTCTTCTCCTCCGGGTACTCGACCGTTACTGGCCCCTCCACGATGCGCGCGAAGGTCGTCTTCATGCCGCGAAGCGTCTCGCCGAAGGCGCGGTAGGCACCGGCGACTCCGCCGGGGTCCGGGCCGCGCTGCACGGCGATTACGTCCTCTGAGGGCTCGTAAGTGGTCATGAGATGGCAGATGGCAGATGGCAGATGGCAGGGCTGGGACTCTGGCGTCGCATCAGACCACCACCAGGATCACCGCGGTCACGAGGACGTTCAGCATCGCCAGCGGCAGGAGGATCTTCCATCCGAAGGACATCAGCTGGTCGTAGCGGAGGCGGGGGAGGGTGGCCCTGATCCAGATGAAGAACACCAGGAAGGCGAGCATCTTGGCCAGGAACCAGAACGGCGCCAGCCACTCGGGGCCGAACCCGTGCCAGCCGCCGAGGAACATCGCGGTGGCCACCCCGGATACCACGATCATCTCGATGTACTCGGCCATGAAGAACGAGCCGAACCGCATCCCGCCGAACTCGGTGTTGTAGCCGGCCACGATCTCCGCGTCGGCCTCGGGGAGGTCGAACGGCGGGCGCGCCGTCTCCGCGAAGCCGGCGACCGTGAAGATCAGGAACCCGACGAACTGGGGCAGGATGAACCACGACAGGATGTCGTCCTGGGCGTCGACGATCTCCACGAGCGAGAGCGACCCGGCGGTCATGGCCACGCCGAGCAGCGACAGGCCGAGTGCCACCTCGTACGAGATGAGCTGTGCGGCGGAGCGCATCGCGCCCAGGAACGAGTACTTCGACCCGGACGACCAGCCGCCCAGCATCAGCGCGTAGAAGGCGAGCGACCCGAACGCGAAGAAGTAGAGGACCCCGATCGACACGTCGATCCCGTAGAGGCCGAAGTCGCCACCCCACGCTCCCGCCGGCCCGAACGGGATCACCGCGAGCGTGGCCACCGCGGCGAAGATCGAGATCACCGGAGCGATCGCCATCATCCAGGGCACCGCGGTGCTGGGGGTCGAGTGCTCCTTCGAGAGCAGCTTCAGCACGTCGGCGAGCGGCTGCATGATCCCGAACGCGCCCACCCGGTTCGGGCCGACGCGGGCCTGAAAACGGCCCAGCAGCTTCCGCTCGAGCAGCAGGATCAGCGGCACCACCTGAAGGACGAAGGCGAAGATCACGATCGCCTTGACGATCTGAACGAGCGTCGACTCGGGCGAGCTCGCCTGCGCGACCAGCGGGAGCGACTCGGTCACGCCCTCCGCACCTCCACTCGCCGCGGCGCGCCGTTGGTCAGGGGGTTCGCGGCCTCCTCGTCGGTGCCCTCCACGAGGAAGACGGTGCCGGGCTGCGCGTCGTCGCGGAGCGCGGCGGGGGCGCGCACCCTGGTGCCGTCGACCGACACAACGACCTCGTCGCCATGGACGACCCCGAGCCGGCGGGCGTCCTCGGCCGCGAGCTCCGCCCGCTGACGCGGGGCGAGAAAGCGGAGCACCGCGGCGTGCCGCGTCTCGCGTCCGACCCACAGCGAGGGTGCGGTCCCGAGGCGGAACCCGGCGCCCACGTCGGGGAGCTCCGGCGGCGTCTCGGGCGGATCGTCCGGCAGCTCCGGCGCGTCGAGCGCCGTGGCCGCGTCACACTCCTGCCACCGGACCCCCCTGCCTCCGATCTCCGCGAGCGTGAGCCCGGCGTAGAAGGGCACCGAGTCGAAGATTCGTTCCGAGACCATTCCGGTGGTCTCGAGCCCCGTTGACTCCTCCGTGATCTCCTCGATCAGGCTGGCCAGCACCGCGGCCTGCGGCCGGACCTCGCCGGGGTGGGCGATCGCCTGGCGCAGGCGCTGAAGGCGTCCGTCGGGGTGGGTGAGCGTGCCGTCCTTCTCGGCGTAGGCCTCCGCCGGGAACACCACGTCGGCGTGCTCGGCCATCGCCTCGTCCACGAAGTCGCAGAAGGCCACCACGAGCCCCGCGGCCTCAAGCGCCGCCTGCCACGCGGCCGTGCCGGGATGGGAGTCGAGCGGGTCGGCCTGGAACAGGATCAGAGCGGTCAGGTCGCCGGCAGCGAGGCCCGCTGCGATCGCCGCCGCATCGCTCCCGCCGGAAAGCGGCGGGTCGGCGAGCCCCGGACCAAGGGTCGGAAGGCAGCCGACCTCGCGCAGGCCACGCGCGTTCGGGCCGGTGGGCACCTCGATCAGGCCCGCGCCCTCGGCGCCCGGCACGCCGAGCGCACGCGCAAGCGCGAGCAGGGCACGTACTCCCTCTGGCCCTCGCTCGCCGTGGGAGAGGCGCTCGCCCCAGAGCGTCACGACCGGGCTCGAGGCACGGAGGATCTCCGCAGCCGCCCGCACCGCCTCCGGGACTGCCCCGGCGCGGCGCGCCAGGTCGTCGAGTTCCCGCCCGTCGCGCGCCCGGTCGTCGAGCGCCGCGGCCAGCGCGCACGCGAGCGCCTCGCCGTGACCGGGCGCGAAGCGGACCACGGCGTCGGCGTCCGGGTCCTGCGAGCTCGGCCGGCTCGTGGCAACCACCACCTTGACCGCATTGCGGCGGCGTCCCTTGCGGACACGCAGGTCGAAGATCGGTGCCTCGTCGACCAGCTCCGTGTCGAGTACCAGCACCGCGCCGGCGTACTCGACGTCGGAGATCGTCGCGGCGAGCTCCGGGCGCGACAGCGTCCGCGCGAGCTCCGCCGGAAGGCGGCCCGAGGGCCGAGAGTCGACGTGTGGAGAGCCCAGCGCGTCGCGCACGAGCGACTGCAGAAGGAAGCCCTCCTCGTTGGTGGCCTCACCACCCACCACCGCCGCGGTTCGGGCTCCGGCCCGGCGTAGCCCGCTCGCCGCCACGTCGAGCGCCCGCTCCCACGACACCGGCCTGAGCGCACCGCCGTCGCGGACCATCGGCTCGGCCACCCGGTCGGTGGCGTGGAACGCCTGGTAGCCGAAGCGGCCCTTGTCGCACAGCCAGCCGTCGTCGACCTCCACGTTGTCGCGCGCCAGCACGCGCAGCACCTTCGAGTCGTCGCGAACGGTGAGCTCGACGTTGCACTGGCTCGGGCACATCGTGCAGACCGTGCCCGCGCCCTCCACGTCCCAGGGGCGCGCGCGGAAACGGTAGGCGGTGGAGGTCAGCGCCCCCACCGGGCAGAGCTCGATGATGTTGCCGCTGAACGGGGCCACGTACGGGTGGCCGTCGTGGGTGCCGACGAACGTGTGGTCGGCGCGGTCGAGGAAGACCAGCTGGTAATCCTCGGCGATCTCCTGCGAGAACCTCACGCAGCGGTAGCAGAGGATGCAGCGCTCGCGGTCCATGGCCACGAGCGGGGAGATCTCCACCGGCTTCTTGAAATGACGCTTCGGCTCGACGTAGCGGGAGCGGCCCGGCCCCCACCCGTACGAGATGTCCTGCAGCGGACACTCCCCACCCTTGTCGCAGACCGGGCAGTCGAGCGGATGGTTGATGAGCAGGAACTCGACGATCGCGTTCTGCGCCTTCTGCACGCGGTCCGACTGGGTGATCACCACCATCCCGTCCTTGACCGGGGTGGAACAGGCGGTCTGGAGCTTCGGGATCCCCTCCACCTCGACCAGGCACATCCGGCAGGCGCCCACGGGCTTCCCGAGCTTCGGCTCGTAACAGAAGTAGGGGATCTCGACGTCGCCGTACTTCGCGCCGTCCACGAGCATCGCGCCCTCGGGCGCCTCGACCTCACGGCCGTCGATCTCGAACGTCACGAAGCGCGGCTCGGGCCTGGGCATGGGCTACGCCACCGCGTCGTGGGGCTCGGCCGCCACGCCGGCCTCCACGGCGAGCCGGTCGCCGCTGGCGCGCGCCTCCTCGATGTGGCGCTCGAACTCGTCGCGGAACTTCTCGATCATCGACCCGACCGGCATCGCCATCGAGTCGCCGAGCACGCAGAGGCAGTTCCCGATGATGTTCTGCTGGACCTGCGCGGCTATCTCGATGTCCATCGGGGTCGCGTCGCCGGCGTCGACCCGCTCGAGCATCTTCACGGTCCAGTTGGTGCCCTCGCGGCACGGAACGCACTTGCCGCACGACTCGTGCCGGTAGAACTCGGCGACCCGCAGCGCGACCGCCACGATCGGGATCGAGTCGTCGACCACGATGATCGACCCGGAGCCCAGCATCGAGCCGGCCTCGGCCATGCTGTCGAAGTCGTACGGGCGGTCGAGGTCCTCCTCGAGCAGCACCGGCGCCGACGACCCGCCCGGGAACCAGCACTTGATCTTCCGCCCGGGCGGTGGCCCGCCGGCCAGGCCGTACACGATCTCGCGCGCGGGAATCCCGAGCTCGACCTCGTAGTTGCCGGGTCGCTGGACGTTCCCGGAGACGGACACGACCTTGCTCCCGGGGGAGCCCTCGGTGCCCATCGACCGGAACCACTCGGCGCCGTTCAGGATCACCCCGGGGACGTTCGCGAGCGTCTCGACGTTGTTGATCAACGTCGGTCCCTGGTACAGGCCCCGGTTGGCGGGAAACGGCGGCTTGAGGCGTGGGTTGCCGCGCTTGCCCTCGAGCGAGTCGAGCAGCGCGGACTCCTCGCCGCAGATGTACGCCCCCGCGCCGCGGTGGAGGACGAGGTCGATCGAGTAGCGCGAGCCGAGGATGCGCGCCCCCAGGTAACCGCGGTCGTAGGCCTGGGCGATTGCGACGTCGAGGATCTCTGCCTGGAGCTGGTACTCGCCGCGGATGTAGATGAAGGCCTTGTTCGCTCCCGCGGCGATCGCGCCGATGATCACCCCCTCGATCAGCTGATGGGGGTTCTTCTGCATCAGGAGGCGATCCTTGAACGCCCCCGGCTCGGATTCGTCCGCGTTGCAGCAGAGGAACTTGTCCACGTCGCCGCGCGGGATGAAGCTCGCCTTCTTGCCCATGGCGAAGCCGGCGCCGCCCCGGCCCCGCAGCCCGGACTCCTCGAGCTCGTGGAGCACGTCCTCGGGCTCCATCTCGAGCAGCGCCTGCCGCATCGCCCGGTAGCCGCCGAGCCGCTCGTAGACCTCGATGTCGTTGAGGCCCGGCTCGTCGACGTGCTCTGTGAGCACCCGCAGCTCTTCAGGCATCGCGCGGCGAGCCCTCCGGTGCCCGCTGGTCGATGTCCTCGAGGCCGCGACCCACGAGCGGCTTCCGCCCCTCCCTGATCGCCGCGGCGATCTCGGGTGCGTCCGACGGGTCCAGTGGACCGATGTAGCGCCCGTCGACCGACGCCATGGGGGCCATGTCGCAGGCGCCCATGCACTCTGCCTCGCGGACGTGCACGTCGTCGAGCTCGGCGCCCACCTCCTCGAGCGCCCGGAACATCCGCTGCGCCCCCACCAGGTTGCAGGCCACGCTCGTGCACGCGTAGATGTACCGGCGCCCCACCGGCTCGGTGTTGAGCATGTCGTAGAAGGTGGTGATCGACGACAGGTAGGCCGGCGTCACCCGCATCACCGCGGCCACCTGTCGAAGCGCCTCGGGCGAGCACCAGCCGTGGACCCGCTGGGCGGCGTGGAGCGCCGGCAGCACGGCCGAGCGCCGCTCGGGGTAGTGGGTGAGGATCTCCTCGATCTCGCGGCGCAGGCCGTCCGGCACGTCGGTCTCCGCGAGCTGCGGCACCACCGCCGGGTCCTTCTCGAGGTCGGCGCTCTCGTCCCACCCGGCCGGCACCGCCGGCCTGGCCGAGGCCGCCTGAGCGGGCGTGTCGGCGCGCCGGTCGGCGGCAATCGGATCGCGTTCTCTGAGCGGCCGTTCGTCCTTCACGCCATCTGCCATCTGCCATCCGCCATCTAGCGGTCGATCCCCCCAAGAATCGGGTCCAACATTGCGATGGAGGCAATGAGATCGGCGATCAGCGACCCCTCCGCCATCGGCTTCAGCGCCTGGAGGTTCACGAACGACGGGTCCCGCACGTGCACGCGCGCGGGCTTCGCCGAGCCGTCGGCGAGCACGAAGCACCCGAGCTCGCCGCGCGGGGACTCGATCGCCGCGTAGGTCTCGCCGGGGGGCACCCGGAAGCCCTCGGTCACCAGCTTGAAGTGATGGATCAGCGCCTCCATGCTGGTGGCGAGCTCGCTCCGCGGCGGCAGCGCGACCTTGCGGTTGCTCGTGATGTACGGCCCCTCGGGCAGGCCGTCGAGCGCCTGCTCGACGATCTTGATCGACTCCCGCATCTCGGCCATCCGGACGCGGAAGCGGTCGTAGTGGTCGCCGATCGTGCCCACGGGGATGCGGAAGTCGAAGTCCTCGTAGCGTGAGTACGGGCTCGCCTTGCGGAGATCCCAGGGGTCGCCGGCCGCGCGCAGGAGCGGCCCGGTGACGCCCAGGTCCAGGAGCGTCTCCCTCGGCACGACGCCCACGTTCTTCATCCGCCGCAGGAAGATCTCGTTACGGTCGAGGATCGCCTCGTACTGGTCGATGCGGGAGGGCATCGTGCGGCAGAACTCTCGGCACTTCCGTTCGAAGCCCGGCGGGATGTCCTCCATCACGCCGCCGACCTGGATGTAGCGGGTGTGCAGCCGCTGCCCGCCCGACATCTCGAACAGGTCGAGGATCATGTCGCGGTCGCGGAGGGCGTACCAGAGCATCGAGATCGCCCCGAGGTCGAGCGCGGACGTGCCGAGCCAGAACAGGTGGCTCGCGATCCGGCCGAGCTCCGAGTGCAGCACCCTCAGGTAATGGGCGCGCTCCGGCACCTCCTCCTCGAGCAGGCGCTCCACCGCCATGCAGAAGACGTGCGCGTTCGCGAAGTAGGAGAGGTAGTCCATCCGCTCGACGAACGTGATGGCCTTCCAGTACTGCTGGTCCTCGCAGCTCTTCTCGATGCCGGTATGGACGTAGCCGATGAGCGGCACCAGCTCGCGGACGTACTCGCCCTCGAGCGTTACGAGCAGCCGCAGCACCCCGTGCGTGGCCGGGTGGTGCGGCCCCATGTTGATCGTGAACAGCTCGGTCTCAGGCGCCTCGGTCGCTGCGCTCTCGACCTCCGTGCCCGCCACCGGGACGCGCGCCCCGGTACCGGGGTCCAGCCGCTCGAGGGTCACCGACTCCTCGCGCTCGCGGTACGGGACGTCGGTCGCTCGCCGGCTCACTTCTCCCACCATTTCGGAAGCTGCTCCTCGTTGAACGTGAAGAGCACCGGCTCGCCGCCGATGGGAAAGTCGCGCCGCTGCGGGAAGCCCTCGTAGTCCTCCGGCATGAGGATGCGACGCAGGTCGGGGTGGCCGTCGAAGACGACGCCGAAGAAGTCGTAGACCTCGCGCTCCTGGAAGTCCGCTCCGGGGAAGATTTCGACCACGCTCGGGACGTGTGGATCGTCGGCGCCGAGGCGGGTCCTGACCCCGATCCGCTCGACGCGCGGTCGCGACAGGAGCTGGTAGTGGACGGCGAGGCGCGGCTCGTCGGGGTAGTAGTCGCAGCCGTGCAGGCTGGCCAGGAACTCGAACGGCTCGTCGGCGTCGCGCGCGAGGTAGCGAACGGTGTCGGCCGCGGCGGCCGGGTCGACCTCGATCGTCGCCTGCTCGCGGTGGAAGTCGGTGCCCCGCACGACCGAGTCGCCGAGGCGTTCGCGCACGGCCCGGGCGATCAGCTCGAGGCCGGTCGCGTCAGGCAACTTCCTCGGTGCCCTCGGCGCCGTAACGCTCGCGCCAGCTCATGTCGGGGTTGCCCTTGATCGTGTTCTGGAGCTTGATGATCCCGTAGAGGAGGGCCTCGGGACGGGGCGGGCAGCCGGGTACGTAGACGTCGATCGGCAGGAACTTGTCCGCGCCCTGAACGAGCGCGTAGTTGTTGAACATGCCGGCGCTCGACGCGCAGGCGCCCATCGAGATCACCCACTTCGGCTCCAGCATCTGGTCGTAGATACGGCGGATGACCGGCGCCATCTTGATCGAGACGCGGCCCGAGAGGATCAGCATGTCGGCCTGACGCGGCGACGCCCGGAAGACCTCGGCGCCGAAGCGGGCGGCGTCGTTGCGCGGTGAGCCGACGACCGAGATCATCTCGATCGCGCAGCAGGCGAGCCCGAACGTGAGCGGCCACGGGGCGTTCGCCCGGGCCCAGTTCTGTGCTCGCTCGAGCGTCGTGAGGAGCAGGCGCTGCTCGACGAATTCCTCCAGGTCCTGGCCATCGAGCTCTCCCTTCAGCATCTGCTGCGCTCGAAGCTGGCGGCTGCGGAAGTCGTCGGGCCGCTCGACCCGTTGCCTCGTCACCTCCATTCGAGTGCCCCCCGCCTCCAGACGAACACGAACGCGACCAGCAGCAGGACGATGAACACCACCGTCTCCACGAGCGCGAAGACCCCGAACGCCTCAAGCTGGACCGCCACCGGGTAGAGGAAGACGACCTCGATGTCGAACAGGATGAACAGCATCGCGATCAGGTAGAAGCTGATCCCGAAGCGGAAGTTCCGGGTGACCTCGGACGGCAGGCCGCACTCGTAGGGTTCGCGCTTGACCTTGTTTGGCCGCTTCGGTCCGAGGGCGGCGTTCAGCATGGTGAAGGCCACGCCCACGCCGAGTCCAAGAAGGACGAAAACGAGCACAGGCACGTAGCTCTTCAGCATCCGGAGCGGGTTATAGACGAGTTTGTGGCAACTTGCTACATAGTGCGAAAGGGCGCTTTCTAATGGGCAGGAGAGGCACTCCGTGACCTCCGTTCACGTCGGTCTGGGGGCCGCCGTGCTGGTCACGAACGGACTTGCCGGGGCGTGGGGAGGCATCGCCTGGCTGCGGCGCATTCCGTCGACCGTCTTCTGGTACCTACTGCGGGTCGCGCAGGCCGTGGTCGTGCTCCAGGTGGCGGTGGGCCTGGCGCTGATCCTCACCGGCCGGGAGGCGCCCGACGAGCTCCACTTCGTCTACGGAATCGCGCCGCTCGTTGTGTCGCTCGTGAGCGAGGGAATGCGTGTGGGCGCCGCGCAGCGTGAGCTCGATGAAGTGCCCGACCTCGACGCGCTCGAACGGCGCGAGCAGGTACTGGTGGCCCGTCGCGTCGTGCGCCGCGAGATGGGCATCATGTCCGTCGGCGCGCTGCTGATCGTCTCGCTCGCGCTGCGCGCCGCATTCGCCTAGGACTCGCCAGTGGGCAGCCGACGTCCGGCCCGCCCAGCGCCCGGCGTCCGGCCCGCCTAACGCCAGCCGTCCGGCCCACCTCCCCAACCCCGTGCCTGGGAAAAATTCCAAGGAGTTCGCCTCCCACGCAAGTTTCAACGGAGGAACTTGCCGCTAGGACAACTTCCTTGCAATAGCTCCCAGGCTGCGTGTGAGAAGGTGCGGGCGCCTCGAGCCGCGCCGCCGCGCGCGCCGGGGGAATGGGCAGCCGGCCGGCCTACTCCGTGAGCGTGTGGTACGCACCGCGGAAGTAGACGAGCGGCTCGCCTCCGGGAGCGCCGACCGCCTCGACCTCCGCAACCCCGATCACGTGGTCGCCGCCGGGGACGAGCTCGCGTACCGCGCCTGTGAGCCACGCCACGACGCCGTCGAGGACGGGCGTTCCGTCCCGCTCCGTGTGTGGAACTTCACTGAACTTGTCCGGCTCGGGCGCTTTGCTCGCGAACGTGGCCGCAACCCCCTCCTGGTGGCGCGCGAGAACGTTCACCGCCAGCCGGCGGGAGCGACGGATGGCTTCAAGCGTGCGCGATCCGTTGTCGATACAGACGATCATGAGCAGCGGGTCGAGCGACAGCGAGCAGACCGCGCTGGCCGTCAGCCCCGAGGGGCCGCGCTCCCCTCGGCTCGTGACCACCGTGACCCCGCTGGCAAAGTGGCCGATCGCAGAGCGGTAGGCCCTGATGTCTGGGTTGCGCGCGATTCCGACGGGGTATACCAACCTCACGAACCGCGCCGACCTGGAGGGGCGGAGAGCGGTGAATCCATACCTACAGCGGTGGCGTCGCTGAGATGGCGGCGTTGGAAGGGACACGGTTCGACGAGCGCGAGCTCTCCCTGCCGGCGGACCTCTCACGGCTGCTCGAGGCGCGGCGGTTCGCCGCGGACGCGGCGGCCGACTTCGGCTTCGACGGGGCCACCCAGCAGCAGATCAAGCTGGCAGCCAACGAGGCCGTCGCGAACGCGATGGAGCACGGCTCGCGCACGCCGAGCGACGAGGTGGGGGTCACCGCCGTCGAGGAGGACGGCGCCCTGGCGATCTACGTCCGTGACGGCGGGAGCTTCGTCCCGCGCATGAGGCACCACGGGGCGATGCCCTGGCGGGGACGCGGGCTCGCTTTCATGGACCTCCTGATGGACGAGGTGGAGGTGCGTCCCGGGGAGGGCGGCACCGAGGTGCGTCTCGTCAAGCGACTCGACGAAGAACAGCTCGCATAGGAAAGCGCCCCGGCGCCGGCTGGTGTCGCCGCCGATGGGACGACCGTCGGGCGATTGTTGCCGCTGGGACAGGTCGTCCGTTGCCGGCGCCGGAGCGAGCCACACAGTTCTCGCCTTGCTCCGCGAATCCTTCCGGCAGGCTCAGCGCACCTCGAGGTCGCCGACCATGCCGAGCTCCTCGTGGTCTGACACCGTGCATACGAATCGATACGCGCCCGGGTCGAGCTCGACCGTCCCGGATCGCGTCTCGCCGCCGGTGAAGGTCGGAGTCCCTCCGAGCTCCTCCTCGCCCTCGAAGACCCGCAGGTTGTGGGCCAGGTTGCCCTCGTTCTCGAGCGTGATCTCGAGCGCTCCCGGTCCTCCGCCGAAGACGATCGACTCCGGGTCGAAGAAGTACTCGCCGCCCTGGACCTCGACTCCATGCCGCGCCTCGACGGTGACCGCCGGGGCGGCTGAGTCCTCCTCGTCGCCGCCGCATCCGGCGACAGCCGCGAAGGCCGCGGCGACGGCGAGCGACCGACTGAGCGCGCGGCGGGCCGGCATCGGGCGGCGGATAATATGCGCGCCCGTGATCCGCCGGACAGGATGTGTCTCGGCCCTGGCGATCGGTCTGGCGCTACTCGCGGTGGGCTGCGGCGAGGAGATCGAGGTAGCCGAGAGCGACCCCCTGCACGAGGGCGCGGTGCTCTTCCGGGAGCGCTGCAGTGGCTGCCACACGTTGGATGCCGCCGGTTCGCGCGGCTCGAAGCCGGAGGGTGAGCTCGAGGCCGGTGAGCGGACCAACGGGCCGAACTTCAACGAGCGTGAGGAGTCGAAGGACGACGTCCTCTACGCGATCCGGAACGGCGGCTTCTCGGGCGCGATCATGCCGGCGAACATCGTCGTCGGGGAGGATGCCGACGCCGTGGCGGAGTTCGTCGCCGAGTACTCCGGCTCCGGCGGCTAGCGCCGTCGCCGGCGCGGAGCAGGTGCCGTTGCCGTGCTCGACCTGAGACTGATCCGCCGCGACCCGGACCGCGTGCGAGCCGCGCTCGAGCGCCGCGGGGCGGCGGAGCGGATCGACGAGCTCGTGGCGCTCGACGAGCGGCGTCGGGAGCTCCTCCCGGAGCTCGAGGCTTTGCGCGCGCGGCAGAACGAGGCGAGCGAGGCGATCGGCACCGCCAAGCGCCGGGGCGAAGAGGCGTCGGACGAGATCGCCGCGATGCGCGAGGTCGCCGCGCGCGCGAAGGAGATCCAGGCCGAGGTCGCGGTCGTGGAGGGGCGGATCCAGACCGTGCTCGCGACGGTGCCGAACGTGCCGGAGGACGACGCGCCGACCGAGGACACCGCGGTGCGCGAGTGGGGCGAGGCGGGTAGGCCCGGCCGGGATCACCTCGAGCTGTTGGACGGTCTCGTGGACATGGACGCCGGCGCGCGGGTGGCAGGCTCACGCTTCGCGTACCTCAAGGGACCGCTCGTCATGCTCGAGCTCGCGTTGGTGCGCTGGGCGATGGAGGAGCTCTCCATGCGCGGTTTCACCCCGGTCATCCCTCCGGTGCTCGTGCGCGAGGAGGCGATGTTCGGTACGGGCTTCCTCCCCGACACCGAGCAGCAGATCTACACGGTGCCCGACGACGAGCTCTACCTCGTCGGCACCTCCGAGGTGCCGCTGGCGTCGCTGCACGCAGGCGAGATCGTCGAGCAGGACCGCCTACCGCTCCGCTACGCGGGGTTCTCCTCGTGCTTCCGGCGCGAGGCCGGCGCGGCGGGCAAGGACACTCGCGGCATCTTCCGCGTCCACCAGTTCGAGAAGGTCGAGATGTTCGCGTTCGTCCCGCCTGAGCAGTCGGAGGTGGAGCATCGTCGGCTGCTCGCGATCGAGGAGCACCTCCTCCAGGAGCTTGCGATCCCGTACCGGGTGGTGGACATCGCGGCCCGGGACCTGGGTGCCTCGGCGGCGCGCAAGTTCGATCTCGAGGCGTGGCTACCTGGGCAGGAGCGCTACCGCGAGCTCACGTCGTGCTCGAACACGACCGACTACCAGGCGCGGCGACTCGACGCACGCTTCCGACCCGCGGAGGGCGGCCCACGCCACCTCCATACGCTGAACGGCACCGCGGTGGCCGCGGGACGGACGATCATCGCGCTGGTGGAGAACCATCAGCGGGACGACGGAACCGTCGAGGTGCCGGAGGTCCTCCAGCGCTTCGGCGCGCCGGCGGCGATCGCATCGCCGAACTGACTCGCTCGCCGCGGGCGGTCAGCCGCGCGGCGAGATGCCCTGGTTGAAACGGAAGCGAACGCGTCGGCGGCCCACGTATCGACCACTCCGGGCGGCAGCGCCAGGCGCGCCGCGCCGGCGCCCGCGAGCTTGAGGGAATCGCGGCGATCGACGTCGGGCATGGCGCTGCGACCCTACTCTCGCCGGCGGCGGCGGTCTAACCTCCGAGCGGTCCCCGGAGGGGTGGCAGAGCGGTCGAATGCGGCGGTCTTGAAAACCGCTGGCCGGGGTCCACCCGGCCCGGGGGTTCGAATCCCTCCCCCTCCGTTCTAGACCGCGGAATCCCGCTCGTGGAGCGGGTTCGCGCGCACTCGACGGCGCTCCGACCGGGGCGCCCGGTCGCCGCTCGGGACCGCTCGAAACCGCCTGAGGGGGCGGTCGACTGTCACCAAACTGTCACCTATCGAGCCGCTCGCGGAGCAGCGTCCGCGCGATAGACGGGTCGAATCCGGGGCCCGATACGTCCCTCCGAGCGACGATCGGGTAAGTCGAGGAGTACGGCTAGCCGCTAGCTGGCAGCTCGGCCGATCGGCTTCTACGAGTGCCTTATCTAGTTCAGCGCCGCGCACAACCAGCTCGAGACGCCACTGTTCGCCAAGAGCATCGAGCGACGGGCCTTGGGCGCGATGGCACCCGACCCGTGAGTTGACTCACCGGCGTCTTCCGGCGGGTCGGTGACGCGGCAGACATCGTCGAAGGCGAGCGCAAAGAAGAGCCTCGGGGATCGCGCGCTCCCCACTCCACCGCCGCGGAGCTGGTCGTTGTAACGGTCGGAGCCCGTGATCGCCTTCGCGAAGATGGTCGGGTTGGAGGTCGCCCCGCTGACCGCGAGGTCGCGCACGAGCCGCTCGAACTCACCGCTCTCGAGTAGTTCGCGCGAGAGCGTGTCGAGCCAGACCGAGACGCCCGCCTCGGTGGAGCCGCTGTAGCCGGTTCACGCCGCCTCACCGCCGGGCCGGGCCCCCTCGTCCGGAAGCGCCCTTCGCTCCAGCTCCCGCTTCGCAGGTCCCTGGATCACGCTGCCATCGATGCAAAAGCGCGACCCGTGGCAGGGGCAGTCCCAGCTCTCCTCCGCGCGGTTCCACTCGACGAGGCAGCCCAGGTGGGTGCAGACTGCGGAGATGGCGTGCAGCGACCCCTGCTCGTCCCTGAACACGGCGAGCTTCTCGCCATCCACCTGAAGGACCCTCGCCTCGTCGCTCGCGAGGTTCGCCGCCGGAGTGGTATCCGCCTTCGAAAGCCGGCCCCTGACGAAGTGCTTTGCGAACCCGACTCCTTGCGCCACGAACTCCTTCACGGAGCCCGCTGCCTGTGAGCGCCCAGGGTGGCGCAGCGGAGGCCGGGAGGCGAGCTCCTCGAGCGGCAGGTCGGGGTCGCGAAGGCGGTCGACGTCGACTGGCTCGCCTGAGCGGATCAGCGCCTGGATCTGGTCGGTGACCTCCCAGACGTTCACGTTCATGCCGGCCACCACGCGTCCCCCATCGAGCCAGAAGGCGATGAACTCGGGGGCTTCAGGGTCGCCGCGGAAGACCACCTCGTCCCAGCGCGTGGCGTAGCCCGAGTACTCCATGCCGACGTCGTACTGGTCGGAGAAGAAGTACGGGAGGCGCTCGTAGGCGTCCAGCCTTCCGAGCATGCTCCGCGCCGCGGCCGGTCCCTGGTTCAGTGCGTTCGCCCAGTGCTCCACGCGGATGCGCTGCTCGTAGAAGGGGTGCCACGCGTTCGCCACGTCCCCCGCGGCGAAGACGCCGGCTGCGCTCGTCTCAAGCCGCTGGGAGACGAGGATTCCGTTCTCGCATTCGATCCCGGCTGACTCGGCGAGCGTCGTGCGCGGCGCCACGCCGATGCCGACGACCACGAAGTCGCAGCCGATCGCCCGCCCGTCGCCAAGGCGCACGCGCTCGACCGCCCGTTCGCCCTCGAACGCCTCCAGGCGCGCTCCCGTGAGGAGCTCGACGCCATGGTTGCTATGGATGTCGCGGTAGACCGCCCCGACCTCGGGTCCTAGCACCCGCTCGAGCGGCACCGACGCTTGCTCCACGATCGTCACCTCGAGGCCCTTCTCGCGCGCAGACGCGCCCACTTCCGCGCCGATCCAGCCGGCCCCGATTACCACGACCTTGCCGCGGCCCCGGCTGAGCCGCTCGGCGATCGCGTCGGAGTCGTCGAGGTCGCGCAAGTAGAGGACGCCCTCGAGCTCTCCGCCGGGGACCGGGAGGCGCCGCGGCTCGGCGCCCGTGGCCAGCAGCAGCCGATCGTAGGGGAGGCGTTCGCCACCCTCCAGCGACGACCTCCGCGGCCGTGTCGAGCTCGGTCACGGGCGTCGAGGTGCGCAGCTCGATCTCGTTCTCGGCGTAGAACGCCTTCGGGTGCACGTAGGCCTTCTCGCGCGGCGACTCCCCGCGCAGGTAGTCCTTCGACAGCGGCGGGCGCTCGTAGGGTCGCTCGCGCTCGGCGCCGAGCAACACGATCCGCCCATCGAAGCCCTCGGCACGGAGCGTCTCGGCGGCTTTGGCGCCCGTCAGACTCGCGCCGACGATTACGAATGTCTCTTCGTTTGGCATGGGTTCCTCTTTCGCGGTTGCACCGGCTCACTCGCGGCTGACCGGCCCATTGATAAACGTCGCCGTGCGACCCCTTCTTACCGGCTGACGTATGCACGCGCGCATCGGGTCGGCTTGGAAGGCGCCCCGACGGGTGAGCTTTGGCGAGTAAGAATCCCGCGCGGCCGGTCGCAAATGGGGTATGGAGCGAGCATCCTGCTCCTACCGACGTGCCAGCGGGTCGCGCACTCCATGGTCGCCTGCCCACGGAGCGCCCGCTCGCGGCCGGCTTCAAGAGAGAGGGGGGCGAAAGCCTTGCGGCTGATGCCGCGGTCGATCTGCACGCCTTGCTCGAGCTCCTCGATTCTTGGCTACCCATCCGAGCTGGCCCACCGCATCGTCGCAGCCGTCTGGATCTGCACTCGGCTCGCGAGCGGATCGGCCTTCAGGAGCTTCTCACCCTGGCCGACACCCGCACCGCCGGACGACAGCAGCGGCTGAGCGTTGAAACCCCAACCGTGCCGACGCCGTTGTGGCTAGCGCTCGTATTCGGTGGCTGCGTGGCGGTGGCGCTGCAGCTCGCCATGGCAGACCCGCGCGAGAGGCTCCGAGTCCAGGCCGCGCTGATCGCCGGGATGGCCAGCGTCGTAGCCGCGGGCCTGCTGATCGTCTACTTCCTCGACCACCCCTACGAAGGGCAAGCAGGTGGCCTCCAGCCAACTGCGATGCACCGGACGCTGGCAATGATCGGAGACCTCGACCCGAACCTCGCGCACCGGATGCGGTAAGAGCGGGCGGCCCGTCTGAGCTGGCCTCGCCCCGGAACGGCCGCCAGGCGGCTCCGGGGCGAGACTCGGCCGCTCGCGATCCGAACCACGCGGCAGCACCGGGGGGGTGCGCCGCAGACGGGTGCTCTCGCGTGGGGCTGTCGGACAGACCTGAACCGGGCCGGTAGGAGCCTATCTCCGCACAGGTTGCACGGTTTGACACTCACGCATGGAGGAAGCGACCAGCACTCCCTTGCCTCAGCAACTGGGGCGTGTGGCGGGCTGAGTTCTAGACGTCGCAATCGCCTGTGACTATCGATTCGGGCCCTTACGAGCGACGCTCCGGCGTCCGTCGTGACTAGCGTCACCTCATGACCGACGGACAACTGCCGCCGACTCGATCGCCGAAATGTTCCCTCCGGGCGATTCCGCCGCGCGCTTCGTCGTCGCGATGGGGATGGCGAAGAACGACATCGAGCGGGTGCTGCGCGACGTGTTCGAGGCGCGCGAGAAGGATGGGGCCGACTTCTCCTACAGGGTGCGTCTGGACGCCGGGCACCTGGTCGACGCGGGCGAACAGCGTGTACTCCGGCGCGGCCGCAGGTCCTATCCGCCCGAGCGGGCGAGGGACGCCCCGGAGTTCAGACACCATGCCTCCACGGCGGGCCACGGTCCGAATCCGTCCGCGGGCGTGATGTGACCGGCACCAGCCACCACCTGGACATCGACCTCGAGCGGGTCGCCGTGCGTGCTCTGAGCTCCGCGGAGGTTGTACGGGTCGTTGTCGGACGCGGCGATGTGAAGCGACTTGGTCGAGCGGCAGACCCGGTCTCGCCGCACAGGAAAATCCGCGAAGGCGGGCGCCACCTGCGTGAGCACGTCCGCGGCCGGCGGCGAAACGAACAGGACCCGGTCGACCGCGATGCTCTCCTCGGCCGCCATCGAGAGCCAGAGGGCACAGGCGAGTGAGTGGCAGATAACGATTCGCTCGCCGTCGCCCAGCATCCCGAGCTCGGCTTTGACGATGTCCCGCCAGGCAGGCGGAGCAGGGTCGTCGGCGTCCGGGAGCTGCGGGTAGAGCACCTGCTCGCCGCGGCTGCGCAGGCGCTCGGTCAGCCAGTGCTGCCAGTGATCGGGCGGGCGGTGATTCTCGATGCCGTGGAGAACCAGAAAGCGGCGATCGGGCATTCTCATGAGCGTACGGTTCATACGATGGACCCTCAATGCGAATGACTCATACGACGTATGACTGAAGCGCAACTGCAAGCGTTCGTCGCTCTGGCCGAAGCCGGAGGGTTCGGACCCGCCTGGCGAGCCGAAAGCGAAGCTCGCCGTCTAAGTTCGGTCAGCACATAGCTGGCTGCTGAACTGCCGGATTCGGCGGGTGCCTCAGGGTTGAATTATCGTCTCGCCCAGTCCGCTAAGCAGGCGAGCATTCGCTCAGCTGCTACCCCTCCGAGCGTTGCCAATATGGGGAACCCGGGCTTCGCCTGGCGGCCATACGGGGCTGAGCGAGCCGCCTGGGACAGGTCGCCTTGGATTGATGCTCACACGCGGTTACACGCCGAACGGCGCCGGGTACACAATCGCCCCGCGCGGCATTTCAGCCGAAAGCATTCGCTTCGGGTGCCTCCGGGGCGACAGTCCGCTGATCTGACTTTGCCTCGCGTACCGAGGCTCAAGTAGATCAGCACCAGGGTTCTCCCCGGGGTTGTCGATCGGGGCGCAGGCCGGAGAGGCGCGAGCGCTCGCGTAGTGTCGGAGCGTGCCCGCGATCGAGCTCCACGGGGTCGTCAAGCGTTTCGGCGACATCACCGCCGTCGACGGCCTCGACCTCGACGTTCCGGAGGGGATCTGCCTGGGCCTGCTGGGTCCGAACGGCGCGGGGAAGTCCACCACCATGCGGCTGCTCACCGCCCAGGCGATCGCGGACCAGGGCGAGCTCACGGTGCTCGGCCACCGGCTCCCCGACGAGGGAAAGGATGCCCGCGCGGAGATGGGGGTGGTGCCCCAGCTCGACAACCTCGACGTGGACGTGACCGTGGAGGACAACCTCGCCGTGTTCGCGAGGCTCTACCGCGTCCCGGACGTGGGTGCGGCGGTGGATCGCGCGCTCGACCTGGCGCGACTGGGCGGGCGTCGTAGGGACGCCGTCGACAAGCTCTCGGGAGGGATGCGGCGCCGCCTGCTGCTCGCGCGCGGGCTGGTGCACCGGCCGCCGCTGCTGCTGCTCGACGAGCCGACGGTCGGGCTCGACCCGCAGATCCGCACCGAGCTCTGGTCGCTGATCGACGCGCTTCGCTCGGAGGGCACGACGATCCTGATGTCCACCCACTACATCGAGGAGGCGCAGCGGCTCGCCGACGAGGTGGCCGTGATGGCCCACGGGAAGATCATCGCCCGCGGCCGGCCTGCGGAGCTGATCGAGACGCACGCAGGCCGCGAGACCGCCGAGGTCTACGGTCCGCCGGCCCGCCTCCGGGAGGTCCGGGCGGAGGCGGAGTCGAGCGGGCTCGCGGTCCGCCCGGCCGGACCTGCGATCGCGATCGTGGGCACCGACCGCGCCGGCGACGGCGCGATCCCGCGCGAGGCGGTGCGGCGCGCCGCGTCGCTCGAGGACGTCTTCGTCCTGCTCACCGGGGAGGAGGCGGAGTGAGGCGCCTCGAGCCGGCCGCGATCACCGGGGTGATGAGCCGCGAGGTGGCCAACTTCCGCACGTTCTGGAAGGCGACCACGTTCTCGAGCGTGCTCGAGCCGATCGTCTACCTGCTGGCCTTCGGGCTCGGGCTGGGCGCGACGATCGTGGATCGCGTCGACGGGCTCGAGTACGTCGAGTTCGTCGGGACCGGGATGGTGGCCACCGCGGTGATCTTCTCGAGCGCGCTGCCGGCGATGTTCGGCACGTTCGTCAAGCACCGCTTCCAGCGGACTTACGACGCGATCCTCGCAGCCCCCGTCGACGTCGAGGAGCTGGTCACAGCCGAGATGCTCTGGATCGGCATCCGCGCCGGCTTCTACGGCTGCTTCCCGCTGCTCGTCGCGATGGCCTTCGGACTCGATCCGGCCGCCGGGATGCTGGTGGTTCCGCTCTTCTGCTTCATCACGGCGATCGGCTTCGCCGCCTTCGGGATCGCGATGGCGGCGACCGTGGGGAAGATCGATCACTTCTCTTACGTCACCACGCTGGTGGTCACCCCGCTGTTCCTCGTCGCCGGCACGTTCTTCCCGATCGACGACCTGCCGGAGGGCCTCCAGGTCGCGGCGCAGCTGAACCCGCTCCACCACCTGGTCGAGCTCGTCCGCCACGCGAGCTTCGGCTTCGAGACGCTCGACCTGGTGCGTGTGGCTGCACTGATCGTGTTCGCCTTGGTGCTCTGGCGGGTCGCCGTGCGGCAGATGAACAAGCGGCTGATCGACTGACGCCGGCGGCTCAGCCCGCGTGGTCCCCCGGGCGGGCGACGTGCCGGAAGTTCTCCCAGAGCGTCACGTCGATCTCCGGAAAGTCGCGCGCGAGGTGCCCGGCGTCGGGCTCGATCCGCTCGACGAGCTCGGTTCGCAGCTCCGGGCGCATCTCCCACAGTGCCTGCTCCTTGCCGCCCGCGGTCAGCTCCGCCGGCACGTGGTCGACGTCGAGCCCCAGGAACTCGTACGTCCTCCTCAGCTCGGTCTCGGGACGCGCGCGACAGCGCTCGTACTGGAGCACGAGCAGTCGACTGCGGTCGACGTGACGCAGTAGGCGTGCCAGCTGCTCGTGGTAGAGGCTGCGCGAGAGGGCGCCGCTTGAGATGCCCCGGCCGAGGTCTGGCGTTCGCGATCGGTCGCGTCTGATCCGCCGGCGCGCGACCGCCGACGCGTAGCGGTCGAGGGGATCGCGCAGGAGAACGAGGACGCGCGCGTCCGGCGCGGCGCGGGTGATGAGCGCGGGTGCCCAGTAGTCGTGCATGTAGCGCGGCGTCCACTCGCCGCTGAGCGCACCGGGCGGGCGCGGAAAGAAGCGGGTGTACGTCTCGGCGTCCTCGGCCGTGAACGGTCTCTGCTCGAAGCGGTCGAAGTAGTGGAGCTCCTTGTTGCGCTCCTTGTCCTCGGGCGAGACGACCCGCGTGCGCGGGGCCACCACGCTCGGGTGGTCGAGGATCAGACGGTGCCACCAGCTCGTGCCCGAGCGCTGCGCGCCCACTCCGACGAAGTCGGGCGGAGCGAAGGCCCAGCCGCTCGGAGGCTCGTCCGGGTCCGGGACCGCGCGGCGGAGCTCCTTGCTCGACATGGCGCGCCGAGGCTACCCCGCGCGGGCGCAGCCCGGGTCGCTCGGCGCGACTGTTTTCGCGCTGCGTCCTGGGGGTAGGAAGCCGATGTGAGTGGAGGTGGACGTCCCCGCTCGTTCGAACGGCTGAGGTCGCTGCCGATCGTCGGGCGCACCCTCGACTGGGGCATGGGACCGTCGGCGGCGTCGAAGGCGACGCGCGAGGCGGGAGCGCGCATCGCGGGTTTGAAGGCGACCGAGTCCGTCTGTCCCTACTGCGCGGTCGGCTGCGGCCAGGTTGTATACACGCGCGACGGCGAGCTGGTGGACATCGAGGGCAACCCGCGCTCGCCGATCAACCAGGGCACCCTCTGCCCGAAGGGCTCGGCGTCGCGCCAGCTCGTGCAGCAGCCGGGCCGTCTCACCAAGGTTCGCTACCGCCCCCCCGGCGGGCGCGAGTGGCAGGAGCTCGAGCTCGACCGCGCCATGGACATGATCGCCGATCGCGTATGCCGGTCGCGCGAGAACGGGTGGCAGGACACGGACGACCGGGGGCGCCGGGTGGACCGCACGCTCGCGTTCGCGCACCTCGGCGGGGCGACGCTCGACAACGAGGAGAACTACCTGATCAAGAAGCTCTTCACCGCGATGGGGGCGGTGCAGATCGAGAACCAGGCGCGCATATGACACAGCTCCACCGTTCCCGGTCTGGGAACGTCGTTCGGACGCGGCGGCGGCACCGGCTTCCAGCAGTCGCTCCAGCATTCCGACTGCATCTTGATCCAGGGCTCCTCGATGGCGGAGGCGCATCCGGTCGGCTTCCGCTGGGTCATGAAGGCGAAGGAACGGGGGGCGAAGATCATCCACGTCGATCCCCGCTTCTCACGCACCAGCGCGATGGCCGACCACCACGTACCGATCCGGGCGGGGACCGACATCGCCTTCCTGGGCGGGTTGATCAGGCACGTGATCGAGACGGAGTCGTACTTCAGGGAGTACGTGGTCCCCTACACGAACGCCTCGACGATCGTGAACGAGCGCTTCCGCGACACCGAGGACCTCGGCGGCGTGTTCTCCGGCTTCAATCCCGAGACCGGGACCTACGACCCGACCTCCTGGATGTACGAGGGCGGGGAGGTGGCCGCCTCAGCAGGGGTGCGCGAGCACTCCACCCAGGCCTTCTCTGAGCACACCGGCGCGGGCATGCTGACCGGCCAGGTCGAGCGGGACGAGACGCTGCAGCACGAGCGCTGCGTGTTCCAGATCGTCAAGCGGCACTTCAGCCGCTACACGCCGGAGATGGTGGCTCGGATATGCGGGATCTCGGTGGACGACTTCCATGCGGTGGCAAACGCCCTGATACGGAACTCCGGGCGAGAGCGCACCACCGCGTTCTGCTACGCGGTGGGCTGGACGCAGCACTCCGTGGGCGTCCAGATGATCAGGGCGTCGGCGATCCTCCAGCTCCTGCTCGGTAACGTGGGGAGGCCGGGCGGCGGGATCATCGCGCTCAGGGGACACGCGTCGATCCAGGGATCCACCGATATCCCGACCCTCTACGACCTCCTGCCCGGATACCTGAACATGCCGCGTGCACGGGAGGAGCCGCTCGGACTACGAGACTACATCCAGAGCGGGGGCGCCGACCGTGGCTGGTGGAGCTTCTTCGACGTCTACATCGTCTCGCTGCTCAAGGCCTGGTTCGGGGAGGCCGCCACCGAGGACAACGAGTACGGCTTCCGCTCGCTTCCGAAGATCAGCGGAAACCACTCTCACTTCCCAACGATGATGCGCGCGCTCGACGGTGGGCTCGAGGGCCTCTTAGTGATGGGGCAGAACCCGGCGGTGGGCTCGCAGCACTCGGGCCTCCAGCGCCGTGCTCTCGCGAGCCTGAACTGGCTCGTGGTCCGTGACCTGAGCGAGATCGAGACCGCGAGCTTCTGGAAGGACTCACCCGAGGTCCGCTCAGGCGAGCTTCGCACCGAGGACATCGCGACCGAGGTGTTCCTGATGCCGGCCGCCTCGCACGTGGAGAAGGAGGGGAGCTTCACCAATACCCAGCGCCTCGTGCAATGGCGCGACAAGGCGCTCGAGCCGCCGGGCGACGCGCGCTCCGAGCTGTGGTTCATGCATCACCTGGCGAAGCGCGTGAAGGAGCGCTACAAGGCCTCGGACCGCGGGCGCGACTGGCCGATCCAGAACCTGCGGTGGGACTACCTGGAGCTCGGCGAGCAGGCCGAGCCCGATCCGGAGGCGGTGCTGAGGGAGGTGAACGGCTACCAGGCGGCCACCGGCGAGCCGCTCGGGAGCTTCACCGACCTCCGGGGCGACGGCTCAACCGCCTGCGGTTGCTGGATCTACTCCGGGGTATACAAGGACGGGGTCAACCAGGCCCGTCGGCGCGACCCAAGCGATCTCGACGCGCCGGGGGGTTGGGTGTCGTCCGAATGGGGGTGGGCCTGGCCGGCAAACCGCCACATCCTCTACAACCGCGCCTCCGCGGACCCCGACGGGAAGCCCTGGTCCGAGCGTACGCGCTACGTGTGGTGGGACGAGGATGAGGGAAGCTGGACCGGGTACGACGTCCCGGACTTTCCGGCCGACAAGCGCCCCGACTACCGGGCTCCCGAGGACGCGCGGGCGATGGACGCGATCTCGGGCGACGACCCGTTCATGATGATGGCCGACGGGCGCGGCTGGCTCTACTCGCCGAGCGGCCTGATCGACGGTCCCCTTCCGACCCACTACGAGCCGGTCGAGTCGCCGTTCCCGAACCTCCTCTACCCGGACCTCGGGGCCAGCCCGGCGGCGATCCGATGGAAGCGGCCCGAGAACCCGTACAACCCGTCGGGGGACCCGAGGTACCCGATCGTGGCCACCACCTTCAGGCTCACCGAGCACCACACCGCGGGCGGGATGAGCCGGAACCTTCCCTGGCTGGGGGAGCTCCAGCCGGAGATGTTCATCGAGCTCGACCCTCGCCTGGCGGCCGACCGGGGGATCGAGGACGGCGGCTGGCTCACGCTCTTGACCGAGCGCGGCGAGATCGAGGCGCGGGCGAAGGTGACCGAGCGGATCCGGCCCCTGCGCGTGGACGGCCGCCTCCTTCACCAGGTGGGGCTGCCGTGGCACTGGGGCTACAGCGGCCTCTACACGGGCGACTCGGCCAACGACGCCGCGGTGCTGTCCGGAGACCCGAACGTGACGATTCAGGAGTCGAAGGCGTTCACCTGCGACGTGCGCGCGGGTCGCAGGCGCGGCGAGCCGACGGAGGCGATCGCGGGACTCCGGGCGGACCACCGCGTCGGGCCCGGCGAGGACGATCCGATCGCCGAGACCCCGAAGGAGGTCGGCGACCGGTGACCCGCGACGGCATGACGAAGGCGGCCTGATGGCCACCCCGGCGCCCACCGAGCTCTCGATCGTCCGCTCGGACGCGGAGCCGATGGGCTTCTTCACCGACACGACGGTGTGCATCGGCTGCAAGGCGTGCGAGGTCGCATGCAAGCAGTGGAACGACCTGCCCGCCGACGAGTCGCAATTCGACCGGGCCGTCTCGTACGACAGCACCCGCGAGTTGTCGGCGTCGACGTGGCGGCACGTGCGCTTCATCGAGCAGCTCGAGCCTTCGCCGGAGCTCCAGCGTGAGGCACAGCGCGCGCTCGAGCGCGGCGAGGGCGGCGGCTCCCCTCAATTGCCCGCGACCGGGTCCGGGGGCGGCGCGCCTTCGCCCGCGAGCGGCGCAGGGGGCGATGGCGACCTCGACCTGGTGGCGGCGGCGAACGAGGGCGACGGGGTCACCGGGCTCGGGCTCGACGACGCCACCGGGTCGAGTCAGGGCGCGGGCGCCTGGCTCTTCATGTCGGACGTCTGCAAGCACTGCTCGAACGCGGGCTGCCTCGATGCGTGCCCCACGGGCGCGATCATCAGGACCGAGTTCGCGACGGTGGTCGTGCAGGAAGACGTGTGCAACGGGTGCGGCTACTGCGTAGCCGGTTGCCCGTTCGGGGTAATCGACCGCGACCAGGAGGACGGCCGCGCCGCCAAGTGCACGCTCTGCTACGACCGCCTCGGCGACGGGCTGGAGCCCGCGTGCGCGAAGGCGTGCCCCACCGACTCGATCCAGTTCGGGCCCTACGACGAGCTGGTCGACGTGGCGACCAGGCGGGCGGGCGAGCTGCAACGGCGGGGGGTGGAGGGCGCGTATCTGTACGGCGCGGGCGATGCGCCCGGTGAGCAGCTCGCTGGCGGCCTCAAGGCCTTCTTCCTGCTGACGCGCCCGCCCGAGACGTACGGGCTGCCCGCGCAGGCGGAGTCGCCGATCCAGGAGAACGTGGTACCCGCGACGGCGGCTGCGACTTCGGCCGGGGTGCTTGCCGCAATGGGCGTGGCGGCCGCGTTCCTCACCGCACGGCACTCGGAGACCAAGTGGGCGCGACTGCTTTCGCTTGTCCGAAGGGGGCGGGCATGAGCCCCGAGTCTCGAGACGACGTGCCGAGCCGACTGCTCGAGACCACGCAGGTGCCGGCGGACGTGGGGCCGGGAGACCAGCCGCCCGCGTCGGCTGAAGAGCGCGAGGCGGAGTGGACGGCGGACCACGACATCCGCGGCCGCGACACCAGGCCGGCGCTCGGCAGCCGCGGCGGGCCGGCGCGCTGGCGGCGCGCGAGGGAGCGCGCGAGCGTGGCGCTGGCCCGGACGCGCTGGGGGATGCCGCCTGGTCGTTCCTCTACGGCCGTGACACCGACTATTCCCCCCCGCTTGCGCGTGCCGAGGAGGACAGCGTGCGCGCGGCCGCGCGCAGGGCCCGGACCGGCGAGCTCACCGGGCCTGTCCAGGGTCCGGTGATCAAGGCGCCGGTGTGGACCTGGGAGATCCCGCTCTACTTCTGGTTCGGGGGAATCGCGGCGGGCTCTTCGTTCGTGGCCCTCTCGTGTGACCTGGCCGGCGACCCGCGCTCCGCCAAGACCGCCCGCGCGGTGGCGTTGGGCGCGCTGCTCCCCTGTCCGGTACTGCTGATTGCCGACCTCGGCCGGCCCGCGCGCTTCCTGAACATGCTCCGCATCGTGAAGCTGCGCTCTCCGATGTCGCTGGGCGCCTGGTGCTTGACGGTCTTCGGCGCGCTGATCTCCGCCGCAGTGGGCGCCGACCTGGTCGGCCGGCGCGAGGCGGCCCGTGGCCTCGGCGCTGGCACCGCGGTCGCAGGTGGCTACCTCGGCTCGTACACCGGGGTTCTGCTGGCGGCGACCGCCGTGCCGGTGTGGGCCCGCAGCCGACTCCTTCTCGGCCCGATCTTCGTCGCAACGGCCACTGCAACCGGCGCGGCCGCCAGCCGTCTCGCGCTCGTGGCCACCGGCCTGCCCGAGCGCCACGCGACACGCACCGCGCTCGGGCGCGTGGAGACCGGCGCGATCTCGCTCGAGCTGCTGCTGGCACGGGCCAACAAGCGACGGCTCGGAAGGCTCAAGGGAGCGTTGGACGAGGGCCGTCCGGGAACGCTCTTCAAGATGGCCGAGGCCGCTGTTGCGACCGGGTTGGCATTGCGCCTGGCACGCCGCTACGGGTCATGGACCCACCACGTGGCGAGCGGCCTGTACCTGTTCGGTGGGCTGGCGTTCCGGTACGCCTGGGTCGGAGCAGGACAGACGTCGGCGCGCGACGACGAGGCGGTGGCGCTGGCGGCGAGGGCGCAGGCCACGTTCGAGGACACCGCACTCGACGGACCCGCCTTTGACCGGCACGTCGCGTCGGGCGCGGACGAGCGGTCGCCAATGGGCGGCCCGCAGACGCGGTACGCGGAGGCGGTCCGGCGCCTGACCCTTCTTGTCGAGCGCATCGTTGGCCGGCTCCGCCTAGGCAGCTTCAGGAGAGAGGAACGAAAAACTCGGAGGGGAGAGGGATGAGCTTCAAGGATCCAGAGCAGATCACCGAGGCGGGCACCGAGATGGGGGTGAAGAAGTCAGGCCTGTCGTGGGACAAGGCGCTCGTGGCGAGCTTCTTGGCCGGCGCCTACATCGCGTTCGGCGCGCTGCTTGCAATCACCGTGTCGTCCGGCCTCGACGAGGGCACCTGGGGGACGCTGCCGACGCTCTTCACCGGCGCGGTCTTCAGCCTCGGGCTGATCCTTACGATCCTCGCGGGGTCGGAGCTTCTCACCGGCAACATGGCGCTCGTCCCGCTGGCCGCGTTCAGGGAGCGGGTGGGGATCCGGCGGCTGTCCAAGAACCTGTTGTGGGTCCTGATCGGCAACCTCGCCGGCTCGCTGTTCGTGGCGTTCTTCCTGGCGGTCGAGACCGGCGTCGTCACGGAGCCGCTGCAGCTCGCGCGGCTCGAGGAGATCGCGCTTCAGAAGGGCGTCGAGGAGAGCGAGTGGCAGATCTTCCTGCGCGCCGTCGGCTGCAACTGGCTCGTGTGCCTGGCGGTATGGCTCGCGCTCGCCGCCGAGGACGTGGCCGGGAAGATCCTCGCCATCTTCTTCCCGATCATGGCGTTCGTGGCGATGGGCTTCGACCACGTCGTCGCCAATATGTTCTTCCTGCCCGCCGCCATCTTCGCGGGTGTGGACATCACCTGGTGGGACGCAGTCCACAACTGGATCTTCGCCGCGCTCGGGAACTTCATCGGGGCCGCGATCTTCGTGGCGGGCGCGTACTGGTTCCTGTACGCGAAGCCGGCGGACGAGGAGCCGTCGGGGGGCGGCGTCACCGCCGGGCGTTCCGAGGACCGGAGCTCGCAGGACGGCGGGGCGGCGCAGGCTCCCGGGGGCCGCTCCCGGACCGAGTCGACCGCGTAGGAGTCGGGCGCCTGCCGGACGCTCGGCTCAGTCGGACGAGTCGCCCTCCTCCTGCTCGGAGGACTGGCCCTCGTCTGACTCCGCATCGGCGTCGGGTTGCTCCTCGTCCGAGTCGGCTCGCCCGGCCTCCGCCTGCTCCGCGTCTTCGTCTTGATCGCGGCGCTCGCGCAGCTCGTCGGCGCTCGTGTCGGACGCGCCCTCCTCGTCCTGCGCGCCCGGCGCCGAGTCCTCTGCCTTCCTCGCCTCCCAGCCACTGCGGGTCGTCTCGACGTCCTGGTCGACCTCCTCGGAGCGCTTCTCCATCTGCCTGGCGCGCTCCTCCATGTCCTCGATCTGCTCCCTCGCGCCCTGCTCCTCGCGCTCCTGCATCCAGCCTCCCCATGTCGCTCGGTCCCGTGCACGTACCCTCGCAGGTGGAGGCTCGCTTCGCGTTAGCCTGGGGCCATGGGCGATAGCGACGAGCCCACGACAGAAGAGCTGCGAGCGATCCAACTTCGCCGCGAGACGGAGGAGCGCGACCGAGCGGCTCGACCCGGGGACGAGGGCGAGAAGCACGAGCGCCGCGCCGATCGCGCCGCCTACCTTCGGGAGAAGCTCGAGGAACGCGAGGACGCGGAGCGCCGGGCGGCTGAAGAGGACTCAGACTGAACCCGACGGGGGCCGGGCTGGGGCCCCCGAGCCGCCTACAATCCGACGACCCTGGAGAGGTGGCCGAGCGGCTGAAGGCACTCGCCTGCTAAGCGAGTAGGGGGCGCAAGCTCTC
Organism: uncultured Thermoleophilaceae bacterium; assembly: GCA_963808955.1. GTDB lineage: Bacteria > Actinomycetota > Thermoleophilia > Solirubrobacterales > Thermoleophilaceae > CAWEHQ01. Next base: position 147,728 of record CAWEHQ010000013.1, read on the forward strand.
TCGCGGGTTCGAATCCCGCCCTCTCCGCTCTCCGTGAAGCCCCGCACCCTTCGTCGGGGGGGCGAGCTTCCGAAGCATCCCGCGGTAGTGGAGCTCAGGCTGTCGAACGCTCCGTGCGCCGCAGGTAGGCGATCAGCTCCCGGTCGCTGGACTCGATCCGGTCGACTGGCTCGCCATGGCACGTGCAGAGATCCACTACGGCGGCCCCGTCCGAGAGGTGACGGATCCTCCACACGGCACCGAGCTCTTCCCAGCGCTCGAGGATCTGGATGGGGGGTTCGGTCATGGAGCCATGATCGCAAGACGCTCGCGCTGCACCCTCGGGCCCGGCATCGGTCGGGATGAAGCGGGCGATACCGTCCGAGTGTGACGGCCGAATGTAAGAACGGAGGCAGCGCGCGACGCTAAGGCCGCATGGAGTCCAGCACCAACTCTCACCTTGCGCTTGGGACGTCCGGTCCCCGTGCCGACACGCCCGTGTTCGACGCTCCGCCCTCCCCGACATCGAGAGCCGCTGCGGTATCGCTTCGAATCTCCGCAAAGTCGGTGCTGCTGGCCAACGACGAGGGCCGGTACACCGTCCCGTCGCGTCTCACCTACCCCCATCAGTGGAACTGGGACTCGGCGCTGTCCGCGCTTGGGTGGGCGGAGCTCGACGCGGGACGGGCGTGGAGCGAGCTCGAAGCCCTCCTCGACGCGCGCGACGACCAGGGGATGGTGCCCCACATCGCCTTTCACAGTCGCGTCCCCGGGTGGCTCGAACGACACCTGCCCCAAGCGCTCGCGCGTGTGGCTCGGCCGTATCCCCGTTACCTGCCGGGCCCGCGCTGGTGGGGTCGCCGCTACGCGCACGACGGGCGCCGGATCTCGGCGATCACCCAACCTCCGCTCGCCGCCAGCTGCGCCCGGCTCCTGTTCGAGCGCCATCCCGACGAGCCCCGGGCCCGCGCGCTGCTGCAACCCCTGGCGGCATGGCACCGCTTCCTGCTCGGCGCGCGCGACCCTCTCCGGCTCGGGGAGTCCGTGCTCATCCATCCATGGGAGTCGGGACGGGACAACTCCGTCGAGTGGGATCGACCGCTCTGGCGGGTGACGCCCACCGTCACGGTGCTCCGCCGGCGGGACACCGACTCGGTAGACGCCGTCGAGCGCCCGAGCGACGATCACTACCGCCGCTTCCTCACGCTCGTCTGCCACGGCACGGGCTCCGACTGGCAACAGGAGCAGCTCGCCTGCACCGGGCCGTTCCGGGTGCTCGACCCGGGCTTCAGCGCGATCCTCGCGCGGGCCTGTCTCGACCTCGCCTGGCTCGCGGGGGAGCTGAAGGAGGGCGCCGTGGCGGAGGAGAGCCGAGACGCCGGCGAGCGGGTGGCGGCAGCGCTGCGGGCGCGCGCCGACACCGACGGCTTGGTCCGGGCCGTCGACCTGGCGCGCGACGAGACGCTGCCGGTGACGAGCGCCGGCTCGGCACTCGCTCTGCTCTCCCCTGGGCTCGAGCGACGCACCGTCGACGCCGTGCGAGACCTCGCCATCGGCGGCGCCCTGTCCTCCCCGGTGGGGGTACGGTCGCTGGACCGTGACCATCCGGAGCTCGCGCCGCGCAACTACTGGCGCGGGCCGGTGTGGGCCAACGTCACCTGGCTCTCGGCGCAGGCGCTCTCGCTCCATGGTGAGCAGCGCGCAGCCGCGGAGCTGCGAGGGCGCATGCTGCGCTCGATCGAAGGGGGAGGAATGCGGGAGTACTTCGAGCCGGACTCCGGGCGCGGCCTCGGGGCGCGCGACTTCGCCTGGAGCGCCGCGCTCGCGCTCCACGATTTGGCGGACGCGCCGGCGGCGGAGGAAGCCTCCCCATCCATGGCGTCCTCGTCCGAAGGCAGGGCGCGATGAACCGGCTGCAGCAGCTCCACGAGGCGGGCGTCTCGATCTGGCTCGACACGCTTTCGCGTGAGCTCCTCGAGAGCGGTGACTTCGAGCGGCTCGTGCGCGGGTCCGCCGTCACCGGAGCCACCTCCAACCCGACCATCTTCGCCAAGGCGATCACCGGCTCGGACCGCTACGACGATCAGCTCCGCGCGGCCGTCGAGCGCGGGAGGAGCGACCCCAGGGAGGTGTTCTTCGATCTCGGGCTCGAGGACATCCGCCGGGCCGCCGGCGTCCTTCGGCCTGCCTACGACGCGAGCTCCGGGCGCGACGGCTTCGTGTCGTTCGAGTGCACGCCGGACCTCGCCGACGACACCGACGCGACGATCGAGCAGGCGCTCGACCTCTGGGGGCGCCTCGGCCTGCCCAACGTCATGATCAAGGTTCCCGCCACCGCGGCGGGCGTCCCGGCCATCGAGGAGCTCACGGCGCGAGGTGTCAACGTCAACGTCACGCTGCTCTTCGCGGTCGAGCGTTACGAGCAGGTGATCGAGGCTTACCTGCGCGGGTTGGAGCGTCGTGCGCGGCTCGGCGAGCACGTCCGCCCGATCTCCTCCGTCGCCTCGTTCTTCGTCTCCCGCGTGGACGCGAAGGCCGACGCGCGCCTCGAGCACGACTCGCCGCTTCGCGGGAAGGTCGCGATCGCCAACGCCCACCGCGCCTACGGGCGCTATCTGGAACGCTTCGCAGGCGAGCGCTGGGAGGCGCTCCGCCGCCACGATTCATTGCCACAGCGTCCTCTGTGGGCCAGCACCGGCACCAAGGATCCGTCCTACTCGGACGTGCTCTACGTGGAGCGTCTGATCGCCCCCGGCGTGATCAACACGATGCCGGAGAAGACCCTCAGGGCCTTCGCCGACCACGGCGACGTGGGCCATGCGCTCGACGCGGACCTCGCCGAGGTCGACCGCGTGCTGGCGCAGGCCGCGGAGGCGGGCCTCGATTTGCCGGAGCTGACTGCGGAGCTCGAGCGAGAAGGCGTCCAGTCGTTCTGCGACTCCTACGACCAGCTACTTCGTTGCATCGAGTCGAAGCTGACGGCCATCGCGGCCTGAGGCGGGAGACAGCCGGACGACCTCTATCCGTCGGCGCTGACCAGCGCGTGCAGACTCTCGTGCTCCTCGCGGCACGCCGGGCAGCCCTCGAGGTGGGCGCGCATCCCCGGGATGCGCTCGTCGGCGTCGTCGCCTGAGAGCTCGAGCTCGACGTACTGGTCGAGCAGCTCGAAGCACTGCTCGCAGCTGACCTCGTGGCCGGTCGGGCCGAGCAGCCGCTCGAGCGTATGGTCGTGCCGGTCGTCTGTCGTCATGGCTCCTCCTCTCCTCTTCGTCGCCGGGCATCGCCTGGCCCCGCGGCCAGAAGCTCGCGCGCGGAGCTTGCGGCGTGCGTCGTGGAGCGTCTTGTAGAGGGCGCCGCGGGTCGTGTCCAGCCGTTCGGCGAGGACGTCGATCGGGACCTCGTTGAGCGCCAGGGCCACGAACACCTCGCGCTGGTGCGGCGTGAGCGCCGCCCTCGATCGCATGCGCGCAGCGCTCGAGGAGCTCCGACTGCTCGAGCTGCTCGCTGCGCGGTCGAGCTGCGTGTCGGCGAAGCGCGGGCCAGCTCTCGGGCTCGAGCACGACCTCGCGGTCCTGCCAGGCGCGGCGGCGCAGCCTGACGCCCGCCTCGAGCAGCGCGAACTTGTAGGCCCAGGTCGTGAACCGGCTCGCGCCGCGGAAGTCGTCGAGCTTCGCGAGCACGGCCATCAGGGCGTCGTCGGCCGCCTGCATGGCGATGTCGTCGAGCTCCTCGCCCCGGACGTAGGAGAGCGCCGCGCGCCGCCGACCGAGCTCGAAGCGCGCCGCTCGCAGCAACAGCTGCGTGCAGGCGCGCGATCGCCCGGTCGCGCTCGGCGCCCGTCGCTGCGGAGCGCCGCGAGCCAGCGCCTGCGGACTCGTCGGCGGGCGGCGACGTCGCGGTCTTCGAGCGCACGCTCCATCGCGCCGCGAGCATAGACGGCCTCCCGCACGCGGCGGGCTCGACGATCGGTGAGAGCTGCACGCTGGCGGGCATGTCTCAGGTTGGCGAAGACAGCCGAACACGCTTACGCCGACCTTCTCCTCTTCATGCGGCCGGCGGCACCTCGGGCGGCACCGCTCCCGGGTCGGTGGTCCGCGAGATCCTCGAGCGGGACCTCCGGGTCGCGCAGCTGCTCGACGGCGACCGGTCGGCCGGGACGGATCAGCTCCTGGATCGGGTCGGTGACGTCCCAGACGTTACGTTCATGCCGGCGACGACGCGGCCGTCGCGCGAGCCAGAAGGCGATGAACTCGCGCGCCGTCGAGGTCGCCGCGGAAGACGACCTCGTCCCACTCGGTCGGCGTAGCCCGAGTACTCCATCCCGACCTCGTACTGGTCGGAGAAGAAGTACGGCAGCCGGTCGTAGCTCGCCGGCTTGCCGAGCATCGCCCGCGCGGCGGTCGCGGGCTGGTGGAGCGCGTTGGCCCAGTGCTCGACGCGGAGCCGGCGCCCGTAGAAGGGGTGGTAGGCGTTGGCGACGTCGCCGGCGGCGAAGACGCCGGCGGCGCTCGTCTCGAGCCGCTCGTCGACGACGATGCCGTTGTCGACCTCGAGCCCGGCGCGCTCGGCGAGCTCGGTGCGCGGCGCGACGCCGACGCCGACGACGACGAAGTCGCAGTCGATCGCGCGCGCCGTCGGCGAGCCGCACCGCGCTCGACGCGGCCGTCGCCCTCGAAGCGCTCGAGCTGCCGCCCCGGTGCAGGAGCTCGACGCCGTGGTCGCGGTGGATCTCGGCGTAGATCTCGCCGACCTCGCGGCCGAGCACGTGCTCGAGCGGCACGTCGGCGCGCTCGACGAGCGTCACCTCGAGGCCCTTCTGCCGGGCCGAGGCCGCGACCTCGGCGCCGATCCAGCCGGCGCCGATCACCGACCAGCCGGCCGCCCTCGCTCGAGCCGCGCGCGCGAGCGCGTCGGCAGTCGGCGAGGTCGCGCAGGTAGTGGACGCCGTCGAGGTCGGCGCCCGGGAGCGTCGAGCCGGCGCGGCTCGGCGCCGGTCGCGAGCAGCAGCGCGGTCGTAGCCGACCCGCTCGCCGCCGTCGAGCTCGACCTCGCGCGTCCGCGGCGTCGATCGCGGTCGACCGTCGTCGCCGTGTCGCAGCTCGATGTCGTTGTCGGCGTAGAAGCCGTCGGGGTGGACGCGCGCGCTCTCGCGCGGCGACTCGCCGCGCAGGTAGTCCTTCGAGAGCGGCGGGCGCTCGTAGGGCGGCTCGGGCTCCTCGCCGATCAGGACGATCGCGGCCGTCGAAGCCCTCCTGCGCGCAGCGCCTCGGCGGCCTTGGCGCCGGCGAGGCCGGCGCCGACGATCACGTGCGTCTGTGGTTCAGCCATGGGTGGTCCTTCCGGTCAGGGCGAGGAACTCCTGGCGGGTTCGCGGGTCGTCGCGGACCGGTCCGTGCAGCGCCGAGGTGACGGTGCTGGCGCCCGGCTTCTGGACGCCGCGCAGCGACATGCACATGTGCTCGGCCTCGATCACGACGCCGACGCCCTTGCGGCGCGAGCTCGCGCTCGAGCCAGCCGGCGACCTGCGGTGGTCAGCCGCTCCTGCACCTGCAGCGCGCGGGCGAAGTGCTCGACCACGCGGGCGAGCTTCGAGAGCCCGACGATCCGCTCGCCGGGCAGGTAGCCGACGTGCGCGACGCCGACGAACGGCAGCAGGTGGTGCTCGCAGAGCGAGTGGAACGGGATCGCGCGCGCGACGACGAGCTCGTCGTAGCCGCCGTCGTTCGGGAACGTCGTCGGGTCGAACGGCTCCGGCGTCAGCAGCTCGGCGTAGTCGGCGGCCACCCGCCGCGGCGTGTCGCGCAGGCTCTCGTCGTCGAGGTCGGCGCCGAGCGCGACCAGCAGGTCGCGTGCGGCGCGCTCGGGGCGGTCCGATCGAGGCTCCGAGCCGGGTCGCAGCGCCGCCGGTCATCGTCGGCGCCAATCGCGTCTCCGCGCAAGGGATCGACCAAGGCTGCAAGTTGCGGCACGCGGCCGTTTTCCATCTTCGGGAGTGTGGTTGCCTGCTCCACTGCCTCCTTTGCGTCGGGCCTGCGTCGACTCTTACCTCGGTAAGACCAGACGGGCTCACGACGCTAAGCAGCCAATCGCAGCCACCCTCTGGAAAGGAGGAGCAAAGTGAGACCTGGGTCGCGTTCGGACTGTTCCTCGCGGTTCTGGTGACGCTCCTCTAGGCCGGGACCGCGCGGGGTCGCGGCGCCTCGGATCGTCGCCGGCTGGCCGCTACCCTGCAGGTCGCACGCGCCCGTAGCTCAGCTGGATAGAGCGTCGGTCTACGGAACCGAAGGTCTCAGGTTCGAATCCTGACGGGCGCGCTCCGCTGAACCGCCCAATAGCAGCGTTTTCTCATGCCTCGACCCGCGCTGGTAGGCGTTGCATTAACTCCGCAGCTTCCATATATTGGCCATCCGATACGCGACGCTGCGTGGGCAGGGACCCCGATAACCGGGGATCGCGCAGATGGAGGGGGAGGCGACGGACCAGTGGCCGAGGGGTGGTGAAAGCCCCCATCGGGTGATGAGATTGCTGTTGGCGGTGGCGCTCGCATGCGCTGCCGTCGCGGCTGCGGCGGCGGGCACACTCGGGGGCGCCGCCCCGCTCGCACCGAGACCGGAGCCGATCTTGGGCTTTGGCGACAGCGGCTCGGGACAGACACCGGCCCGGACGCGGTCACCCAGCGAACGGCGCTCGAGACCTACGGCGACCTGCCGCTCAGCTTCGAGCCGGTTGGCGATCACGCCGGTCAGCGGCACCGCTTCATCGCCCGGGGCCCGAATTACTTCCTCTCGCTTACGGGCAGCGAATCGGTTCTCTGGCTGTCCGGAGCAAGCGGACATGGCACCGATGGGGCCGGTGAATTCGTCCCGGAGACTCTCAGGATGGAGCTTGCGGGAGGGGAGACAAGTCCCGGCCTCGCACGCCGCGATCCGCTTCCCGGAGAGGTGAACTCCTTCGTGGGCGGGTCCGCGGAGTGGCGCACAGGCATCCCCACGTACGGCGGAGTGGAGTACGTCGATGTCTACGACGGGATCGACGTGAGGTACTACGGCGAGCAGCGCCAGCTCGAGTACGACTTCCGGATCGCGGCCCGGTCGGATCCCGACCAAATCGGTCTTCGCTTCGAGGGAGCCAAGGACATCGTGTCGGCGAGCGAGGGGAGCTGGTGATCAGGACTGGAACCGGTCTCGTTCGCCAGCGTGCTCCGGTCACCTATCAGGAGACCGCGGCGGGGCGCCGCGCGGTGAAGAGCCGGTACGTCCCCCGGGGTGACGGCACCGTTGGGTTCAGGCTCGGCGTCTACGACCGCTCGCGTGAGCTGATCATCGACCCGGTACTCAGCTACTCGACCTACCTCGGCGCCGCCGACGAGGACTTTGCCGACGACATCGCGGTCGACTCGTCCGGCAGCGCGTACGTCACGGGGCGCACGGCATCGACGGCGTTCCCAACCACCGGGGGTGCCTTCGACACGACCAAGAACTCGGGCGTCGACGCCTTCGTGACCAAGTTCAACCCCTCTGGCTCGGCGCTGGCCTACTCCACCTTCGTGGGCGGCAGCGGTGAAGACATCGGCGAGGGGATCGCCATCGATTCCTCCGGGAACGCCTACGTCACCGGACGAACGAACTCGCCTTCGACGGGCGCCGCGAGCGGTCAGTTCCCGATCATTAGCGGCGCGTTTGACGCATCTAACGGCGGCGTGGACGGGTTCGTTCTCAAGCTCGACGCATCAGGGTCCGCGCTCACCTACTCCTCGTACCTCGGCGGCGCGAACGAGGACTTCGGCGAGGATGTCGTGGTGGATGCGTCGGGGAGCGCGTATGTGACGGGACGGACAGCCTCAATCTCGACCGGCGCCCTCGCCAACCGCTTTCCGCTCACGGTTGGTGCTCCCGACGCCGCCTATGCCGGCGGCTTTGAGGCCTTTGCCAGCAAGGTCAACGCCGGGGGCACCGCGCTCACATACTCCACCTACATCGGCGGCAGCGGCGACGACTTCGGAGAGGGCATCTTCGTGGACTCGTCTGGCAGCGCGTACGTCACCGGCCGCACCACCTCTAACGGCTCGGGTTCAGCCGCATTCCCGACCACGGCGGGTGCCTTCGACACCGGTCACAACGGCGGCGCCGACGCGTTCCTGACGAAGGTCAACGCGACTGGGACTTCGCCGTTCACCTACTCGACCTTCCTTGGTGGCAGCTCCGACGACCAAGGCAGGGACGTCACGGTCGACGCCTCGGGAAGCGCTTACGTGACGGGTACACACCTCGAGCGGTTTCCCAACCACGGCCGGTGCCTTCGACACGTCGCACAACGGCAACAACGACGCCTTCGTGACGAAGTTCAACGCCACCGGCTCGTCGCCGCTCACCTACTCGACCTTCCTGGGTGCGGCCAGCGATGACTTCGCGGAAGGGATCGCAGTCGACTCGACCGGGAGAGCGTACGTCACCGGCCGAGACCAACTCGAGCGGCTTCCCGACCACAGCGGGCACATTCGACACGACGTACAACGGCAGCGGCCATCGACGCCTTCCTCACCAGCTTCAACTCACGCGGGCGCCGCCGCTCGCCGACTCCACCTTCCTCGGTGGCACAGTAACAACCGGACCTCGGCGAGGGCATCGCGGTCGACTCATCGAACCAGCCCTGCGTCTACGTCACCGGGCAGACGCAGTCGCCCAAGTTCCCGACTACGGCGGGAGCGTTCGACACGGTCCATAACACCGACAACAGCGATGCGTTCGTGACCAAGTACTGCGGGCCGCACCCAGCACGGGGCAGAAGTACAACGACCGCAACGGCGACGGCACCAAGGACGGCGGGCGAGGAGGGCCTTCCGGCTGGCGGATCTGGGTCGACATCAACAACAACGGCACCTTCGAGCAGGGCGGCCCCGACCTCTTCGACGACACCGACTCCAGCGGGAACTACGAGATCACCGGGATCCCGCCCGGCACATACGACATCCACGAGGTCCACAGTCGGGTGGAACTGCACCGATCCGCCGGGCGACTGCGATCACGACGATGTGACGTTCGCGGGGGGCGACCGCGACCTGGCCCGGGACTTCGGGAACCGGGCAGCAGGGTCAGGTCACGATCGCCAAGGAAACCACCCTGAGGAGGAGCCGAACGAGACCGACTTCGGCTTCACCTCCGACCTGCCCGGGGAGGGCAACGACAGCTTCACGCTGAGAGACGACGGCACCAGGGGCCCGGTGGCGGTCTCCCCGGGCACCTACCAGGTCACCGAGGATGACCCCTCCGCCGACGGCTACGAGCTGTCCGACATCAGCTGCTCCGACGAGGGCCAGGATCCGGAGGACTCCTCCGACGAGGGCCGCACCGCCACGATCCGGGTCCAGCCCGGCGAGCAGGTCACCTGCACCTACACCAACACCGAGCAGGGTCAGGTCACGATCGCCAAGGAGACCGACCCCGAGGAGGAGCCGAACGAGACCGACTTCGGCTTCACCTCCGACCTGCCCGGGGAGGGCAACGACAGCTTCACGCTGAGAGACGACGGCACCAGGGGCCCGGTGGCGGTCTCCCCGGGCACCTACCAGGTCACCGAGGATGACCCCTCCGCCGACGGCTACGAGCTGTCCGACATCAGCTGCTCCGACGAGGGCCAGGATCCGGAGGACTCCTCCTACGAGGGCCGCACCGCCACGATCCGGGTCCAGCCCGGCGAGCAGGTCACCTGCACCTACACCAACACCGAGCAGGGTCAGGTCACGATCGCCAAGGAGACCGACCCCGAGGAGGAGCCGAACGAGACCGACTTCGGCTTCACCTCCGACCTGCCCGGGAGGGCAACGACAGCTTCACGCTGAGGACGACGGCACCAGGGGCCCGGTGGCGGGCCCCCGGGCACCTACACAGGTCACCGAGGATGACCCCTCGCTGACGGCTACGAGCTGTCCGACATCACCTGCTCCGACGAGGGCCAGGATCCGGAGGACTCCTCCCCGACCAGGGCCGCACCGCCACGATCCGGGTCCAGCCCGGCGAGCACGTCACCTGCACCTACACCAACACCGAGCAGGGTCAGGTCACGATCGCCAAGGAGACCGACCCCGAGGAGGAGCCGAACGAGACCGACTTCGGCTTCACCTCCGACCTGCCCGGGGAGGGCAACGACAGCTTCACGCTGAGAGACGACGGCACCAGGGGCCCGGTGGCGGTCTCCCCGGGCACCTACCAGGTCACCGAGGATGACCCCTCCGCCGACGGCTACGAGCTGTCCGACATCAGCTGCTCCGACGAGGGCCAGGATCCGGAGGACTCCTCCGACCAGGGCCGCACCGCCACGATCCGGGTCCAGCCGGCGAGCAGGTCACCTGCACCTACACCAACACCGAGCAGGGTCAGGTCACGATCGCCAAGGAGACCGACCCCGAGGAGGAGCCGAACGAGACCGACTTCGGCTTCACCTCCGACCTGCCCGGGGAGGGCAACGACAGCTTCACGCTGAGAGACGACGGCACCAGGGCCCGGTGGCGGTCTCCCCGGGCACCTACCAGGTCACCGAGGATGACCCCTCCGCCGACGGCTACGAGCTGTCCGACATCAGCTGCTCCGACGA
>CAWEHQ010000014.1:0-119197 GCA_963808955.1 uncultured Thermoleophilaceae bacterium
GTGGCGCTCCGAGCGCGACCGGCAGCCGTGGACGCCGCGCTCGCGAGCTCGCCGAGCGGCGCGCGACGAGACGGACAACATCATGCCCGCGACGCTCGCTGCGCGCGGCGCGGGCGCGACCACCGGCGAGTGGGCCGCCGCGCTGCGCGAGGTCTTCGGCGAGTACCGCGCCCCCACCGGCGTCGCCGACGCCGCGGCGCCGCGCCGACGACGAGGCGCTCGACCGAGCTGCGCGAGCGGGTCGAGCGCGTGTCCGAGGCGCTCGGCCGCCGGATCAAGATCCTGGTCGGGCAAGCCCGGCCTCGACGGCCACTCCAACGGCGCCGAGCAGATCGCCGTCCGCGCGCGCGACGCGGGCATGGACGTGGTCTACGAGGGCATCCGCCTGACGCCGGCGCGCATCGCCGCGACCGCGGTCGCAGGAGGGCGTGCACGTGGTCGGGCTCTCGATCCTGTCCGGCTCGCACGCCGAGCTGATCCCCGCGGTGCTGCGCGAGCTGCAGCGAGGCCGGCGCCGACGTGCCGGTCGTGGTCGGCGGCATCATCCCGCCGGCCGACGAGCGGGCGCTGCTGGAGGCCGGCGTCGCGCGCGTCTACACGCCGAAGGACTTCGAGATCTCCCGGATCATGGGCGACATCGTGGACCTGGTGGCCGAGCACCACGGCGTCGCGGCCGGGGCCGCCTGACGCGCCGGCTTGACGCGCCCGACGCGCCGAGCCCGCGGAGCTGGGCCGCCGGCTGCGCGAGCGGCGACCGCTCGGCGGCTCCCGCCGCGCTGAACCTGATCGAGGACCGCTCGCCGCGCGGGCGCGAGGCAGGCCGCCGCAGCTGCTGGCCGAGGTCTCGCCCGCGGCGCTCGGCGGCGAGGCGCCGGCGCACCTCGTCGGCGTCACCGGGCCGCCCGGGGCGGGCAAGTCGTCGCTGCTGTCGGCGCTGGTCGCGCACTGGCGCGAGCGCGGGCGCACCGTCGCCGTGCTGGCCGTGGACCCCTCCTCCAAGCGCTCGCGGCGGCTCGCTGCTGGGCGACCGCGCCCGCATCGACCACGACCCGCGCGACGACGGCGTGCTGATCCGCTCGACCGCCGCCGGCGGGCGGCTCGGCGGCCTGGCGGCGCCCACGCGCGAGGCGGTCGCAGGCGCTGGCGCGCCGCGTTCGACGTGGTGGTGGTCGAGACGGTGGGCGTCGGCCAGTCGGAGACCGACGTCGAGGAGGTGTGCGACACCGTCGCCGTGGTGGTCCAGCCCGGCTCGGGCGACACGCTCCAGTTCCTCAAGGCGGGGATCATGGAGGTGCCCGACGTGCTGGTGGTGACCAAGGCCGACCTGGGCGACGTCGCCGCTGCGGCGCGCGCCGCGACCTGGCCGCGGCGCTGCGCGTCGCTCGGGCGCGCGCGACACGCCGGTGCTGGCCGTCTCGTCGCTGCCGCCGCCGAGCGGCATCGACGAGCTGGCCGACGCGCTCGACGCCCACCGCGACCGGCTCGACCTGGCCGCCGCGCCGCGCCGCGCGCGCGGCGGCTGGCGGCGCTGGCCGAGTTCGCGGCCGAGCACGGCGAGCGCGGCCTGCGCGCGCTCGGCGGGCGCCGCGCCGCCGAGCGCCTTCTGACCGAGGAGGAACCCGACGCAGACATGGCGACGATGCTCGCGCGGCTCGAGGAGCGCGCGGCGTCGGGGCACCGGGAGTCGCCGGATCGCGCCAAGCACGAGGCGTGCGACGCCGCGCCAGAGTCGCCACTGTGAGCCTCACCGTCCAGGCGCTGATCCTGGTCGCGGTCTTCGCCGTCGTGACCGCCCTCGCCGAGCTCCTCGGGGCGACAAACCTGGGGACCGCCCTCGGGATCGGCCAGATCGCCTTCGCCGCGGCGCTCGTCTACCTGCTGCTTCGGCGCTGACCCTCCCCAGAGGCCGACCTCGGCGGCCCGGTAGACAGCGACTTCCTCGGGCCCGAGGCGCTCCCGGGCGGCTCCGTCGGCCCGCTAGCGTCGTCGGATGCCCTCACGCCGGCACCTCCAGCGGCGCACCCTCCGAGTGCTGGGCGCCGCTCAGGTCTTCGGTGGCGTCGGGTTCTTCCTCGGGGTCACGGTCGCCGCCCTTCTCGCCCGCGATGTCTCAGGCGAGGACGCACTGGCCGGGGTTCCGCTCGCATTCGCCGTCGCCACCGGCGCCGTGGCGGCCGGGCCGCTCGCCACGTGGATGGCACGGGCGGGACGCCGGCCGGGCCTGGCCCTGGGCCATCTGATTGCCGCCGCGGGCGCGGCCCTGGCGGTGGGCTCCGCGGCACTCGAGAGCTTCCCGCTCCTGTGCGTCGGCCTGGCGGCCTTCGGTCTCGGCAACACGTCGAACCTGCTCGCCCGCTATGCCGGCCGCGGACCTCGCCGAGCGGCAGCAACGAGCGCGAGCGATCAGCGTAGTGCTGCTGGCCACAGCCGCGGGGGCCATCGTGGGACCGAACCTCGCGTCAGCCACGGAGCCCGTAGCCGATGCACTCGGGGTCATCGGCAGCGCGGCGCCATTCGCGGTGGCGGTGGTCGCCCATGCCGTGGCCGCGGCCATCGTGTTGCTTTTCCTACGCCCCGATCCGCTTCTGGCGAGTCGCGATGACGCCGCGGCCGGGGACGGAGCCGCCGCCGGCTGGACGTCGGAGCTACGAAATCTCCCGTCCTGGCCGCGCCTCGCCCTCATAGGCGTCATCGCGATGGCGGCGTCCAACGTGGCCATGGTCGCGGTGATGACGATGACCCCCATCCATATGGAGGATGCCGGCGAGTCGCTCTCCGCGGTGGGCCTGGTGATCTCGTTGCACGTGGCAGGGATGTATCTCCCGAGCCCGCTCAGCGGCTGGTTGGCCGACCGCTTCGGGCGGCTGCTCGTCGTCACCGCTGGAGGATCCGCGCTGATCGTCTCGGGCGTGCTGGCAGCCGCCTCCCCGGGTAGCAGCGTCCCCCTGATGGCGCTGGCCCTGGCCCTCCTCGGGCTCGGCTGGAACATGGGCCTCGTGGGGGGCAGCACGTTGGTGACCGACGCGATCGCACCGGAGCGACGCCCGCAGGCGCAGGGCGCGGCGGACCTCGTCATGGGCCTCACCGGGGTCTCAGGCAACCTCGTCGCCGGGCCGCTCTTCCATGCCGGCGCGTTCTCAGTCCTGGGCGCGGGAGCCGCCGGGCTCGGCCTGCTCCTCATCCTGCTCGCATCGAGGAGTCGGACCGCGCCCGCGCACGCGCACTGACCCGCAAGAAAAGGCGAACTCGTTGCGCGATCGGGCAATGGATCGAGCCGGCTCTTCCCGTCAGGTAGGGCCCGCTGAACCACGCCGGGGCGCAGTCGCGGCTAGGACACCGGCGTCGCCCTGTACTCCTCGTCGGTGACGTGCTCGCCCCAGGTCGCGGCGTTGCCTTCGTCGTCGACCTCCAGCATCGCGAGGTGGGTCATGAAGCGGTCGGGGGCGGCGCCGTGCCAGTGGTCCTCGCCGGGCTCGAAGAAGACTCGATCGCCGGGCCGGATGACCTCGACGGGTCCGCCGCGCCGCTGGCACCGGCCCGACGCCCTCGGTGACGTAGATCGTCTGGCCGTTGGGGTGGGTGTGCCACGCGGTTCGGGCACCCGGCGTGAAGTGCACGCTGATCGCCTGCAGGCGCGACGGCCCTGACGGCGTTGCGACGGTGTCGAGGTAGACCGTGCCGGTGAACCACTCGCTGGGCCCGGCCGTGGTCTCGAGTGAATTCCTTGTGATCTGCACGCCGTTCTCCTGTCCTGTGGTTGTCCCGACCGTCGCAATCATGATCTGGTCAGACTCGTTACTCCGTGGCGCTCGTCTACCTGCTGCCTCGGCGCTGATCCTCCCGGAGCGCCCGCTCCGCGGCTTCGAGGTCGGCCGGGGTGTCGACGCTCAGCACGAGCTGGACCGGCAAGGCCACCCGCACCGGGTCGAGAGCCACGACGGTCGCCGTCAGCGGGGACCCCGCCGGGGCGTCGTGCAGGACGGGAAGCGCTTCGGGCGCGTAGACCGCCAACACCGGCTGCAGGACGTCACCTGCCATCGCCACCGTGGCGGCGGAGTCGCCCCGCGCGGCCATGGTGAGGAGCGAGCGGCACGCCTCGGGCGTCACGAGCGGCATGTCGGCGGCACACACGAGCACGGGCTCCCCAGCGCGCTCGAGGGCGTGGACGATGCCGGTCAGGGGGTGGCGCGGCTCCGCCGGCTCGTCCCATCGCTCGATGCCCGGGAGCTCCGGCAGGGCCGTGTCCGCCTTGCAGACCACGACGACCCGGTCGCAGACGTCGCCGAGCGCGGCGGCTGGGTACGCCGCGAGGGGCCTCCCGGCGAGCGCCTGGGCGGCCTTGCCGGTGCCGCCGGCCCCGAGTCTCCGCCCGGCCCCACCCGCCAGTACGGCGCCGATCACGGGCTTGCGGGGGCGTCGCGATGGACGGATGCTCTCGACCCGCGATAATCAAAGGGCATGGAGGGCTCAGCACCCGATTCCGTCGGCACCACGGCCTCCTGGCTGCGCTGCTACCGCTGCTGGTCCCAAAACCTCGAGGTCCAGGTCCACTACGAGGGCATCCTGAAGGTGGACGCCGAGAGCGGCGAGGCGGTGGAGCCCGTGGAGGAGGTCCAGGAGGCGGTCGTCCAGTGCCTCGACTGCCTGCACGACCAGCCGCACCTGAACCTGGCCTTCTACGAGGAGGACGGCCGCCGCGTCAGCCGCGATCGAGGCCGTCGAGGACCGCTGGGAGCGGATGGTCGCCGGCACGCCGTGGGTCGCCTCGTGCACCGTGACGGTGGACGCCGACCAGGTCGAGACCTGCTCGGGCCCCGAGGCCGCCGACGCGCTCGCGTTCGGCGCCTTCGGCGACCACGGCACGCGCGAGTTCTTCACCCACGTCCGCTTCCACAAGCACGACGGCGAGGAGATCGTCGATGCACATGCTGGTCGAGCTCTACGCCCGCTCGGCCGAGGAGGCCACCGAGGTGCTCGAGTCGGCCGCCCGCGGGCCCGCTGACGCATCACCTCGCTCGCCGAGGAGTCACGCCCGCCGGCCGCTACGGGCGGCGGGAACGACGAGGACCCGCACTAGCGACGCCGCGGGCCAGCGCGCTCAGGCGCTCGCGCGGACCGCGTCGACGATCTCGTCCGAGAGCGCCGGGAACTTCCTGGAGGAACTCGACCCGCTCGGCCTTGAGCGTGTCGACGATCTTCCCGTAGTCCTCGCCGCGCCCCTGGCTCTCGTAGAGCTCGCGCGGGCGCAGCACCGCGGCGTCGCGCCTCGTCGATGCCCGGGCACCGCGCGCGGCCACCTGGTAGCCGAAGTCCGGGTCGTCGCTCCCACTCGATCGTGCCCTCGGCGATGCCCTTGACGATCGCCGACGAGTGCGGGATGCGCACCTTCTCCGAGCGGTCGTCGTCGTCCGCGCCGCCCACGCGGCCGGTGTTCATCAGGTAGACGTCGAGCTGGTGCTCGGCCATGAGCTCCAGGAAGCGGTTGCCCTGGTGGTCGTGGTCGTCGGGAAGAACGGGTTGGTGCCCGGCACGCGCAGGAACTTGCCGGCCTCCTCGGCGCCGCCGGCGCTCGTGCCCTGCGTCTCGCCGAGCATGAAGTAGGCCGCGGCCTGCTCCGCGTTCAGCTTCGCCACCGCCGGGATGATGTTCTCGTTGCGGTTGAGGATCAGCAGGAAGTCGGCCGACTGGAGCTCGCGCGCGTCGCCGGCCTCGATCGACGAGAACGAGAACGTCGCGCGGCCGTTCTGCGTGTAGCTCGTGTCGAAGAAGTCGAGCTCGCCCGCGTCGTCCTGCGAGACGTTCTCGAGGTAGGCCTCGGGCCGCGTGACGGCGCCGTGGATCGTCGGCTCGTCCTCCGCGCGAAGCGCGAAGGTCTTGGCGAAGCAGCCGGCCTCGGTGGCGTAGACCTTGCCGCCCGGCATCATCGCCACGAAGTCGTCCTGCACCGGCAGCGAGCCGTTCTGGCGCGTGAAGGTGGTGGTGGTCTTGCCGGTGCCCGGAGAGGCCGACGATCAGGCCGACCTTGTCGCCCGAGTCGGTCGGGATGACCTTGCAGCCGGCGTGCAGCGGCAGGCCGCCGCGGTCGTAGACGAGCTTGTTCCACATGCGCAGCCCGCCCTTCTTCGACTCGCCGAAGTAGTCGGAGTTGAAGACGCGCGTGACGCCGCGCTCGAGGTCGACCGCGATCACGCGGTCGTTCGGGTAGCCCTCGACCGCGAGGTTGGGCGTGTAGATGACGGTGAGCTCGGGCTCGAAGCCGTCGCGGTCGTCGACGTCGAAGTAGAGCTGCTTCTGCATCCCGGCGATGTTCGCGTTCGCCTCCTCGATGTAGAGGCGCGCGGGCGTGCGGAACTCGGGGTCGTTGCCGATGTAGCCGTCGACGACGATCATGTCGCGGCCGGCGATGTAGTCGTCCTGGAGCTGGGCGATGCGCTCGCCCTCCTCGCGCGAGATGGCCTGCTGCGAGCTGCGAGTCGGGGTCGTCGAGGACGAGGAAGGTGGAGGCCTTGGAGCGGGCGAGGACCTCGGTCTGGACGTTCAGGTTGTCGTACTTCGTCCGCCGCGCGTTGGGCATCTTGGCCGCGAGCTCCTTGAGCTCGTCGGCGGACGGGATTGACGCGCACGGACTTGGCGTCCGGGAGCGGGGACATCTGCTTCGCCATCGGTGCTGGGGTCGACCTCCTGTCGTGATCGTGCGGCTCCTCGAAGGGCGGCCACAGGGTACCGCCCGCCGCCATCCGCCTGCACTGACCGGTCCGTATGCCGCCGTCCGAGCGCTGCCCGAGATGGCAGGCTCCGCGCGGTGCTGCGCTTCGTGGCCTCGGTCCTGATCGTCGAGCGGCGTGCTGCTGCTGGCCGACGCGGGCGTCACGCTGGCCTGGCAGGAGCCGGTGTCCGCCTTCATCGCCGCCCGCGAGCAGGACGCAGCTCGAGGACGAGCTCGAGACGCAGGCCTCCGGCCGCTGGCGCGCAGCGACAAGCAGCGCACGGCTCGATCCGGGACGCGAAGCGGCGCGCTCAAGCGCGCTGGCCGCAGGCTCGACGAGCAGCGGACCGAGACGGCGACGCCATGGGCCGGATCGAGCTCCCGACGCCTCGACCGCGACTACGTCTTCGTGCGAGGGCACCGGACTCGACGTCGCTGCGGAAGGGCCCCGGCCACTACCCGGAGACCGCCGTTCCCGGGCGAGGGCGGCACCGTCGGCGATCGCCGGCCACCGCACGACCTACGGCGCGCCGTTCCGCACGATCGACAAGCTCGAGGAGGGCGAGCGAGATCGTCATGCGAGATGCCCTACGGGCGGCTTCACCTACAAGGTCGAGAAGACGCAGATCGTGGCGCCGACGGCCACCTGGGTCACCGACGCGCGTAGGACCACGAGCGGCTCGTGCTGAGCGCCTGCCACCCGCTGTACAGCGCGGCCGAAGCGGATCATCGTGTTCGCGCGCCTCGAGGACGTCCGAGCCGGCGCTAGGAGCCTACGCGCGACCGGCCAGCGCGCCCGTCGGCCTCGAGCGTCGGAGTCGTCGCGCGACTCGAGCAGCAGCACGAGCGCGACGAGGAGCGCGAGCGAGACGGCGAGCACGGCCAGCCAGTAGACGATCTTCTTGAGGATGCTTCGAACCTGCCATCTTCGGCGGCCGCGCGGGCGGCGGGATCGAGCCCTCCCTCCCTGCGCCGGCCGGCGTGAGCCACTCGCAGTAGCGACCGGCGAAGCCCGTCAGTCACCGCGCTACGGCTTCCTCCCACGTCCTGGACCCGACGCCGGGGCACGAGCACCGCGCGCTTGAAGGTCGCGACGAGCTCGCCGTCCTGGTTGTAGGCGTCGGTGCGGACCTTCACCACGCCGCGATCCGGCTTCGAGCGCGACGGCGTGACCTCGAGCACCTCGCTCTCGACGAAGAGCGTGTCGCCGTGGAAGACCGGCGCGGGATGCGAGAGCTCCTCCGTGGCGAGGTTGGCGATCGCCTTGCCGGAGACGTCGGCGACCGACATGCCCGAGCGATGAGCGAGTAGACGAGCGGCCCGACCACGACGTTGCGGCCCTGCTGCGACTGGCCGGCATAGACGTCGTTGATGTGCAGCGGATGGTGGTTCATCGTGATCAGGCAGAACAGGTGGTCGTCGGCCTCGGTCACGGTCTTGGCCGGCCAGTGCTTGTACACGGCGCCGACCTCGAACTCCTCGAGGTAGCGGCCGTACGGGCGCGCGCCCGAGGCCTCGCGCGACGCCTGGTCGGTGGTGAATCGGTTCTCTGTCATTGGTCCCTTCGGTAGCTCGAACCTCGGTCGGAGGCGGCGCAATGCTAGAGGGCGGTAGATTCCGTGGCCGGGCGCGCCGACGGGAGACCGCCCGCCGGCGGCGTAGCCGCACGACCGCCCGAGTCGAGCCCGACCAGGAGCAGCAGAACCTTGCGCAACCCCCGTGCCTTCGCCACCCGCTCGCCGATCGGCGCCCCGGAGCCGCTGCTCGAGATCCCGCTCAAGCCCGCGCGGATGATCCACTTCTTCGACCCGAGCAACGAGAAGATGGCGGCCAAGCTGCCCGACGTGGCCACGAAGACGCGACATCCTGCTCGGCAACCTCGAGGACGCGATCCCGGCCGACCGCAAGGAGGCGGCGCGCGAGGGGCTCGTGAAGATCGGGCGCGAGGTGGACTTCGGCGACGACCGCGCTGTGGACGCGGATCAACAGCCTCGACAGCCCGTGGGTGCTCGACGACCTCTGCGCGCTCGTCCCCGAGATCGGCGACCGGCTCGAGGTGGTGATGGTCCCCAAGGTCGAGGGGCCCTGGGACATCCACTACGTCGACCGGCTGCTCGCCCAGCTCGAGGCGAAGCACGGGCTCGAGCGGCCGATCCTCGTGCACGCGATCCTCGAGACCGCGCTCGGGGTGACGAACCTCGAGGAGATCGCCGCCGCGAGCCCGCGCATGCAGGGCATGAGCTTCGGCCCGGCCGACCTCGCCGCGTCGCGGCGCATGAAGACGACGCGCGTGGGCGGCGGCCACCCCGGCTACCGGGTGGTCGAGGACCCCGACCCGGACGACCCCGACGCCCCGCGCGCCGAGCGCCCAGCAGGACCTCTGGCACTACTCGATCGGCGCGCATGGTCGACGCCTGCGCCGCGACCGGGATCCTCCCCTTCTACGGGCCGTTCGGCGACATCGGCGACGACGTCGGCTGCGAGGCCCAGTTCCGCGCCGCCTTCCTGATGGGCTGCGTCGGGCGCCTGGTCGCTGCATCCGCGGCAGATCGAGATCGCCAAGCGGGTGTTCAGCCCGGAGCCCGAGGAGGTGCGCTTCGCGAAGAAGGTGATCGAGGCGATCCCCGACGGCCGCGGCGTGCACATGATCGACGGCAAGATGCAGGACGACGCCACCTGGAAGCAGTGCAAGGTGATGGTCGACCTCGCCGAGATGCTCGCCGCAGAAGGACCCGGAGCTGGCGGAGGCGTACGGGCTCGAGGGCAAGAGCCCGGACGACGGACGGCCGCCGAGCGGCGAGCCCGTCCCGCGGCGCGCTCGGCGTCGGCCGCACCGTCATGCCAGCGTTCGAGCATCCGCACACGATCGAGAACGGCGGCGGCGAGCGCCTCACCTTCGTCGGGGTCCACCGTGACGACCGCGGCGAGTACCTCGAGGTGCCACGAACTGCCGTCGCGCCCGGGGCGGACCGCCGATGCACGTCCACAAGCTTCAGGAGGAAGGCCTGACCGTCGAGACGCGGGACGATGGCCTACGAGGCTACTGGGCGAGGAGGAGCGCCGCGCCGGGCCCGGCGAGAGCGTCGACGTTCGCGCCGGGGCGTGGCCCACCGGTTCTGGAACACCGGCGACGAGGAGCTCGATCTGCACGGGCTACGTCCGCCCACCTCGACAACCTGGAGTACTTCCTGACCGAGATATACGCCTCGATGCGGCGCCAAGGCGGCGAGCGCCCGGCGCTCTTCGACGCGGCGTACCTCACGCGTCGCTACCGGTCCGAGTTCGACGATGCTGGCGATCCCGCGCGCCGTCCAGCGCGTCCTCTTCCCGGTCGTCGTGGCCGTCGGGAGGCTGCTCGGACGCCACCGCCGCTTCGCCGGCGCACCGGAGCCGGTGCACCGGCCGCGGCCGTCCGACGGCGTGATAGGCTCCCGCGCCGCCATGCGCTTCTTCGAGTACGAGTCCCGCCGGATCCTCGAGCGCGAGCGCATCCCGATCAGCCGATCGGGGCTTCGCCACAGACGCCCGAGGAGGCCCGCAGCGATCGCCGAGGAGGTCGGCGGGCCCGGTCGTGATCAAGTCGCAGGTGCTCACCGGCGGCCGCATGAAGGCCGGCGGGCGTGAAGTTCGCCGACACGCCCGAGGAGGGCGAGGCCCACGCGCGCGACATCCTCGGCCCTCGAGATCAACGGCCACGTGCCCGCGCGGCGTGCTCGTCGCCGCGAAGGCCCCGATCGCGCAGGAGTACTACGCCGGCGTGATCTACGACGGCGTGCGCAAGCTGCCCACCTTCGTCTTCTCCGACATGGGCGGCATCGACATCGAGGAGGTGGCCGAGACGCATCCCGAGCACATCGGGCGCGGGCACTTCTCCACGGTCCTGCCCTCACATGGACTTCCGCGCCAAGGACGTGGTGGCCTCGCTCGGCATCACCGGCTCGCGAGCTGAACCGGCTCACGCCGATCCTCTCGCAGCTCGCGCGGCTGTTCGTGAAGTACGACATGACGCTCGCCGAGATCAACCCGCTGGCGCAGCTCGAGGACGGCACGTTCGTCGCGGTCGACGCCCACATGGACATGGAGAACGAGGCGCGGCCCGCGGCAGAAGGCGCTGCTCGAGGAGCTCGGCGTCGGCGACGAGGAGACGCGCGAGGCGCGCGAGCCGACGCCGTTCGAGATCGAGGGCGAGCAGATCGACGCCGTGGACCACCGCGGCGTGGCCGGCAACGTCACCGAGTTCGACGGCAACCTCGGGCTCGTGATCGGCGCCGGCGGCGGCTCGCTCACGCTGTTCGACGCGGTGCGCAAGCACGGCGGCAAGCCCGCCAACTACTGCGAGATCGGCGGCAACCCGAGCGTGTCGAAGGCAAGCAACCTGACCAAGCTCGTCCTCTCGAAGCCGGGCGTCGAGAAGATCGCGGTGATGATGTCGATCGTCTCCAACACGCGCGTGGACATCGTCGCGCGCGGCGTGATCAAGGCCTGCCTCGAGCTCGGCAAGGACCCGGCGGAGAAGATCGCGATCTTCCGGATCCCCGGCGCCTGGGAGGAGGAGGGCTTCAAGATCCTCGAGCGGTACGGCGTCGAGTACTGCGACCGCTCGGTGTCGATGCACGAGGCGGCGCGGCGCCGTGGAGAAGGTCGCCGGCTCCGACGGCGCCGCCGGCTGCCGAGCGAGGAGCCCGGGCCGAGACGCCGCCGGCCGAGGTCACGGGCACGTCGGCGAGCGTCGAGGGCTGATGCGATCCTGATCGACGAGGACACGACCTTCATCGTCCAGGGCATCACCGGCCGCGAGGCGGTGAACCTGACGCGCGAGTGCCTCGACTACGGCTCGAAGATCGTCGGCGGCGTCACCCCGGGCCGCAAGGGCCGCGAGGTCCACGGCGTGCCGGTGTTCGACTCGGTCGCGCAGCTCGTGGAGCGAGGACGGCGCAGGTGCCCGACGGCTCGGTCGTCACGGTGCCGCCCGCCTTCACGCGCGACGCCGTGTTCGAGGCGATCGAGGCGGGCGTCAGGCTGATCGTGATCGTCACCGAGCGCATCCCGCGCTGCGACGTGGCGCAGATGGTCGAGCTGGCCGACGCTGCGCGGCGCGCGCATCATCGGCCCGAACTGCCTCGGGATCATCCGCCCCGGCGTGGCCAAGATGGGCGGCATCGGCGGGCCGGCGCAAGGACGCCGCGAAGGCCTACCAGCCGGGCCCGGTCGGCGTGATGTCGCGCAGCGGCGGCATGACCACCGAGATCTCCTCCACGCTCACCGCCGCCGGCCTCGGCGTCAGTCCACCGCCGTCTCGATCGGCGGCGACGCGATCATCGGCTCGACCTACGCCGAGCTGATGCCGCTGTTCGAGGCCGACGAGCAGACGAGGCGATCGTGATCTACACCGAGCCCGGCGGCCGCATGGAGGCCGAGCTGGCCGACTGGGTGACCGAGAACGACTCGCGGCTGCCGATCGTCGCCTTCATGGCCGGCCGCTTCATGGACGAGATGCCGGGCATGAGCTTCGGCCACGCCGGCACGATCGTCGAGGGCAAGGCCGACACGGCGGCCGAGAAGATCGCGCGCCTCGAGGCGGCGGGGATCACCGTCGCCGAGGGGATCGCCGAGATCCCGGAGCTCGTGAAGGAGCGGCTCGGAGCGTGGCGCGAACGGCGTCGTGGCGCGGCCGGCAGTGGCCTGCATGGCGGTCGTTCATCGACGTCGAGGTCGACGACGTCGGTCCGAGGACGACGCCGGGCTGGCCGAGAAGCTCGAGGAGGTCTGCCCGGTCGACATCTTCGCCGACGCGCGGCGGCCGCGTCGAGGTCGTCGAGGAGAACCTCGACGAGTGCGTGCTCTGCGAGCTCTGCATCCACGCGGCGCCGCCCGGCACCGTGCGCGTCCTGAAGCTCTACGACGGCACGGCGCTCGAGCGCTGAGGCCCTACCGCCTCGCCTTCGGCGTCCGCGACCGCTGCTCCCGGCGGTCAACGACGTTCGCGACGAGCCTCAGGATCTGTTCCGGCCCGGTGGCCCTGGCGTGTCCAGCCTCGAACGCCCGGCGCCAACTCGCCACGGTCCCCTTCTCCGCGAGCTCGTTGAACTCCGCGCGCGTGACCTCGAGCCGCACGCGAGCATCCGCCGCCGGGCCCTTCGAGATCTCGGGCCCCGGAAGCTCGACCCTGTAGAGCTGCACGTCACGGCCCCCGCGGAGCTCGAGGCCCACCACGAGCTTGAGCTGCTGGAGCGTGGGCACCTCGGCCTGGACGCGCTGGACCGCGCTCTGGATCAGCTCCTTGGCGCCGGGGCCGGACATCAGGCAAGGATACGGCCGGGCGCGGTCCGCGCGTACGTCGGGTAGTCGGCCGGCGCCACGCGGGTCCGCCCCCTTCAGACGCGGTGGCGCTGGAGCAGCTTCTTGCCGATCACCATGCGCTGGATCTCGGAGGTGCCCTCGCCGATCAGCAGCAGCGGCGCGTCGCGGTAGAGGCGCTCGATCTCGTACTCCTTCGAGTAGCCGTAGCCGCCGTGGATGCGGAACGCGTCCTCGACGACCTCCTTGCCGGTCTCCGAGGCGAACAGCTTGGCCATGCCGGCCTCGAGGTCGGAGCGCTCGCCGGCGTCCTTCATGCGCGCGGCCTTCAGCGTCAGCAGGCGCGCGGCCTCGACCTTGGTGGCCATGTCGGCGAGCTTGAACTGGATCGCCTGGTGCTTGGCGATCTGGCGGCCGAACGTCTTGCGCTCCTGCGAGTAGCGCAGCGCGAGCTCGAGCGCGCGCTGGGCGATGCCCGACGCCGCGCGCGGCGACGTTCACGCGGCCGACCTCGAGCGCGTCCATCATCTGCGCCGAAGCCCTTGTTCAGGCCGGCCTCCTCGCCGCCGAGGACGTTCTCGGCCGGGCAGCGGTAGTCCTCGTAGACGAGCTCGGTGGACTCGACGCCCTTGTAGCCCATCTTCTTGATCTTGCGGCGGGATGGTCGAGGCCCGGCGTAGTCGCCCGTGTTCTCGGCCGCGCCCGGCTCCTTCTCGGTGATGAAGCAGGTCATGCCCTTGTAGGGCGGGTCGGCGTCGGGGTCGGACTTGGCGAGCAGGAAGACGAGGCCGGACGCAGGCCGTTCGTGACCCACATCTTCTGGCCGTTGATGACCCAGTCGTCGCCGTCCTTCTTGGCGCGCGTGGAGATCGCCTGGACGTCGGAGCCGAGGCCGGGCTCGGAGAGCGAGAACGCGGCGCGGATCTCGCCGGTGGCCATCCGCGGCAGGTAGCTTCTCCTTCTGCTCGTCGGTGCCGAACTTCATCAGCAGGTAGGAGCCGATGAAGTGGGTGTTGACGATGCCGGAGATCGAGATCCAGCCGCGCGAGAGCTCCTCGACGATCATCGCGTAGGTCGTCAGGTCGAGGCCCATGCCGCCGTACTCCTCGGGGATCGTCACGCCGAACAGGCCGAGCTCCTTCATCTGCTCGACGACGGCCTCGGGGAACTTGTCCTCGTGGTCGTGCTCCTCGGCGATCGGGAGGACCTGCTCGTCGACGAACTGGCGGACCATCTCGGTGATCGCGCGCTGCTCGTCGGTCTTCTCGGTGTACGGCTGTGGCGACGGCCATTGGCTCCTCGTCTGGCTTCGACTGGCCGGCTCAGTTTACCGCGCGGGTCACGCGGCGTCCCGGCGCCCGCGATCGTGATGCGCCCAGGGCCCGCCGTGCCGAGCGCGCGTAGATCAGCCGCGCCCCGCTCGACAGCCGCGTGTAGCGCGGAAACTCGGTGCCGCGGACGGTGATCCGCATGCCGCCGTGCTTGCCCGCCGGGTAGAAGACGACGACGTCGCTGTTCGCCCGGCGGGCGCCGTGCCCGACGCGTCGAAGAGCCCCGTGCGGTCGTTGTAGGTCGAGTGGCCGATCCGGCCGGGCCCGGCGCGGACGTACGGCGCGCGTGAGCTGGCTCACGCAGCTCGGTGCGCGTCCCGGCCACCCGGTTCGAGCGGCAGCTCGACGTTGAACTCGCCCCAGCGGGCGAGCCGGTGCCCGCCGCCTTGTGCGGGTCGCCGCAGCTCTCGCGCCAGGTCCACAGCGTGGCGCCGAAGCGGAACTCGTCCTGGAGGCGCCTGGTGGTCGAGGAAGTAGCGGGTCGCCGCGGTCGCTCGGCCCGGCCCGGGTCGGCGCCCCACTCGCCGGACGAGCACCGGCGCGCCGCCGAAGCCTCGCGCCTCGTCGCGCGCGATCTGCGAAGGCCTGCGCGCGTGATCGGCCCGCCGTCGAACCCGCCGGTGTAGATGTGCGGCGCGTAGACGACGTCGCGGTCGCGCGTCGAAGTGCGGCGGCGCGCCGCGGCCGATCGCCGACCACAGCGCCGAGGGCTCGAAGAACACCAGGTGGCGCGAAGCCGCCGCCGTCGCGCTCGCCGGCGCGGATCGCGCGCAGCGCGCGCGGCGTAGAAGGCGCGACAGCGCGGCGTCTCGTCGGCGCTCGCCGAAGGCGTTCGGCTCGTTCATCAGGTCGTAGCCCGCGACCGCCGGCGCGCTGCGCGAAGCGCCGCGCCACGTGGCGCGAGCATCGCGCACGTAGCGCGTCTGGATCCCGACGCCGCCCGGGCCCGGCTCGTCGTCCCAGAACGCCTGCCACGCAGCCGAGTCACGGCCGGGCTCGCCTCGCGCGAGCCCGCCGCGGCGCAGCGCGGCGGCGCCGCCGTCGAGCGTCGCCCACCCCGGCGCGCCGTCCCAGCCGAGCGCCGGCTCGCGGCCGGCGGGCACACCTCGTCCGGCGCGGGCCGCGAGCGACGGCGCCCCACGCGTCCTGGTGGAGGTCGATGATCGTGTAGATGCCCGCGCTCAGCGCAGCGCGTCGACCGCGCGCGCGACCCGCTCGAGGTACGCCTCGTCGTAGCGCCCGGGCTGCGGGCTCGACGCGCGACCACGAGACGCAGCAGCCGCACGGCGTTCCAGCCGATCGGCGCCATCCGCGCGGGTCCGTCGCGGCTCGAGCGGGAACATGGTCGGGAACGCGCGTGCCCTTCCAGTACTCGGCGAGCGCGTTGACGTTGACGCCGCGCAGCAGCACCTCGCGGCCCCCGAGTCGACGATGCGGCCGCCCGTAGCCGGCGTCCGGCTCGGCGTGCAGCGGATAGAGCTTGGGCGGCTTGGCAGCGGCCGAGCCGCAGAGGCATGCGAGCGCGAGAAGCGCTGCCACCCCGCCCCTCGCGGTGCGCAGCATGATGGGATCGTATTGGCCGGTGGAGGCGCGCACGCAGACGGGCTCCCTGCCGCGCGAGGTCATGCCGCTCGCCGAGGAGGCCCGGATCGAGTCGGTCGACGGGCGCCACCGGGTCACCTACAGCGTCGAGATCCCGTTCTTCGGGTGGCTCTGGGCGCCGCTCGTGCGCCGCCGGGCGCGCCGGGTGGAGGCCGCCGCCGACAGCCGGAGGGCCGCTCCCCACCGACGTGCCGTGGTGGTCGCCGCCCTCGAGACCGCTGGCCGCGATCTCGAGGAGACGAGCGGGGAGGAGCGCGGGAGCGCTACAGGTTCGGCGGGTGACGCGCGGTGAAGCCGCGCGTGCTGCGCTTCTTGAGCCAGCGCGGTCCGCGGCCCGGGGTAGGTGCCGCGCGGCTGCCGGCCGCGGAAGCCGGTGTCGAGCCGGAGGCCGGCGATCACGATGAAGGCGTGGCCGGGGTTCGTGTAGACGGTGATCCACTTGCCCCTGCCCGGCACGCCCCAGCCGCACGAAGGCGCGGGAGTCGAGCGGCGAGTCGAGCAGGCCGGCGCCGTGATGAGCGCGTAGGAGACGCGTGCCCGAGCAGTCGTAGCCGCGGTCCTCGACGCGGGCGTGGCCGCCGCCGTAGCGTGTACGGCTTGCGCGATGATCCGGTTGGCGGCCGCGATGGCCGCGCTTGACGGCCGGCGGCGCGTCGGACGGCGCGATCGCCATGCCGTTGACGATCTTGGCGCTGCTCGGCGGGCCGGTACGACGGGTGGTCGGGGCCGACCCCGCCCCGCGGCCTGCTGCGTCGAGCCACGCCGGACTGGCGCAGCGCGGCGGCGGAAGGGCGCAAGGCCAAGCCGAGCAGGCAGGCGAGCCAGCAGCGTGTGTCGTGCGCTAGCTCATTCTCTTTCGTACGCCTGCGGGGTTAGCTGACGGGCTCGCGCTGAAAGAGCTCGCGCGTCCCTCCGAAGGAGATTCGCCCCGACAACTTGGGTCCCCCGCTCCGCTCATCGCGGATTCGGCGTGGTCGGCAGGCTAGCAACCTGGCTGTCACGGAAATTTCCCTCGGCCCGTTTTCGGCAACCTTTAGCGACTCCTCCGTCACCCGGAAGTGCGGATCCGCACGGATGGGCCTGCGGATCGCGGCGCCGCCCTACGATCCCCGGCGGTGAACTTCGCCCGCGACGTGGTCGAGGCCGCCGCGCCGCGAGCGGACCGCGCTCGTCGGCGCTCGGCCGCGACGGATCGCGGCCGCGAGATCACGTTCGGCGAGGTGCGCCGATCGCTCCGCCCGGCTCGGCGGGCGCGCTGCGCCAGCGCGGCGTCGGCCGCGGCGACGTGGTGATGACGCTGGTCGGCAACCGCCCGGAGTGGGTCTACGCGATGGTGGCCTGCTTCCGGATCGGCGCGGTGGCGCTGCCCTGCACCGAGCAGCTGCGCGCCGGACGACCTGCGCGCCCGCATGGACGCCGTCGAGCCGCGCGCTCGTGGTCGCCGACGAGCGCGACGCGCGACGCGGTCGCGCGACGGCGGGCTTCGACGGCCCGCGTGCTCGACGGTGCCCGGACGAGCGCCTGTTCGAGGCCGCGCCCGCGCCCGCGGCGGACCTCGAGCCCGGACGACCCGGCGCTCGATCATCTTCACCTCCGGGACCGCCGGCGAGCCGAAGCCGATCCGCCACGGCCAGCGCTACCTGACCGGCCAGCGCGTCCAGGCCGAGCACTGGTTCGGCGCCCGCGCCGGGCGACCTCTGCTGGTGCACCGCCGCCAGCGGCTGGTCGAAGTCGGCCCGCAACGTCTTCATCGCGCCGTGGCTGCGCGGCGCCGCGGCGCTGCTGCACGACGCGCCGCTTCGACCCCGACGAGCGGCTCGAGGTCGATCGAGCGCGAGGGCGTGGACGTGCTCTGCATGGCGCCGACCGAGTACCGGGCGATCGCCAAGCGCGCCGAGCTGCGGCCGCTGCCCGCGCTGCGCCACGCCGTGGCCGCCGGCGAGCCGCTCAACCCCGAGGTCGTCGACGCCTGGCAGCGAGGCGGCCGGCGTCGAGATCCACGACGGCTACGGGCAGACCGAGACCGGCGCGCTCACCGGGATGCCGATCGGCGCGCCGGTGCGGCCCGGGCTCGATGGGCAGGCCGCTGCCCGGCTTCCGGCTCTGGGTCGAGGACGGCGAGCTGTGCGTCGACCCGGCGACGATCCCGACCTTCTTCCTCGACGGCGCCGCGACCGGCACCTGGCGCACCGGCGACCGCGTGCGCGAGGACGAGGACGGCTACCTCTGGTTCGAGGGCCGCACCGACGACGTGATCATCTCGGCCGGCTACCGGATCGGGCCGTTCGAGGTCGAGTCGGCGCTCGTCTCGCACCCCGCGGTGGCCGAGGCGGCCGCGGTGGCCGCGCCGGACGAGGAGCGCGGGCCAGGTGGTGCGCGCGGTGGTGGTGCTGCGCGACGGCGCACGAGCCGGGCGAGCGCGCTGGCGCGCGAGCTCCAGGAGCACGTGAAGGCGCGAGACCGCGCCCTACAAGTACCCGCGCATCGTGGAGTTCGCCGACGCGCTGCCGAAGACGCGCGAGCGGCAAGATCAGGCGGGCCGAGCTGCGCGGCGCAGCCGGGCGGTAGCCTCGGAGCGATGGCCAACCGCCTCGCCGGCGAGACCTCGCCCTACCTCCTCCAGCACAAGGACAACCCGGTGGACTGGTACCCGTGGGGCGAGGAGGCGCTCGCGCGCGCGCGCGAGGAGGACAGGCCGATCCTGCTCTCGATCGGCTACTCGGCCTGCCACTGGTGCCACGTGATGGAGCGCGAGTCGTTCGAGGACGCGGAGACCGCCGCGCTGATGAACGAGCACTTCGTGCTGCATCAAGGTCGACCGCGAGGAGCGGCCCGACGTCGACGCGATCTACATGGAGGCGTGCCAGGCGATGACCGGCCACGGCGGCTGGCCGCTGAACGTCTTCCTCACGCCCGAGCAGGTGCCGTTCTACGCCGGCACCTACTTCCCGCCCGAGCGACGGCACGGGCATGCCGAGCTGGCGGCGGGTGCTCGAGGCGGTGGCCGAGGCGTGGGACGACGCGGCGCGAGGAGATCCGCGCCGGCGGCGAGCGGATCGGCCGAGCGGCTGCGCGGGCGGCGCGCTGCTCGAGCCCGTCGGACGAGCCGCTCGACCCGCGCGCGCTCGACGAGGCGGTCGAGCCGCGCTGCGCGAGCGCGTACGACCCGCGCGCACGGCGGCTTCGGCGGCGCGCCGAAGTTCCCGCCCGCCTCGGCGCTCGAGTTCCTGCTGCGCCGCGGCGAGACGCGAGATGACGCGCGCACACGCTGCGCGCGATGGCCGCGCGGCGGGATGTACGACCAGGTCGGCGGCGGCTTCGCCCGCTACTCGGTCGACGCGCGCTGGCTCGTCCCGCACTTCGAGAAGATGCTCTACGACAACGCGCTGCTCGCGCGCGCCTACCTGCACGGCTGGCAGGTGACCGGCGACGACGCTGTTCCGGCGAGGTCTGCGAGCGAGACGCTCGACTGGGCGCTGCGCGAGATGCGCGCGCCCGAGGGCGGCTTCTACTCGGCGCTCGACGCCGACTCCGAGGGCGAGGAGGGCAAGTTCTACGTCTGGACGCTCGCCGAGCTGCGCGAGGTGCTCGGCGACGACGCCGACGGCGGCGATCGCCTACTTCGGCGCCACCGAGCGCGGGCAACTTCGAGGGCGCAACATCCTCGACGCGCGGCGCGGGCGAGCCGCCCGAGCGCTCGACGAGATCAGGCGCGCGGCTCTACGAGGCGCGCGCGAAGCGCGTCTGGCCGGGCCTCGACGACAAGCGGCTGACCGCCTGGAACGCGCTGATGATCTCCGCGCTCGCCGAGGCCGGCGCGGTGCTCGAGCGCGCCGACTACCTCGACGCCGCGCGCGACGTGCGCCGAGTTCGTGCTCGCGCGAGCTGCGCGACGCCGACGGCCGCCTGCTGCGCACCTACAAGGACGGCGAGGCCAAGCTCGAACGCCTACCTCGAGGACCACGCGTTCCTGCGTCGAGGCGCTGCTGACGCTCTACGAGGCGACCTTCGAGCCGCGCTGGTTCGCGAGCCGCGCGCGAGCTCGCCGACACGATGATCGAGCGCTTCGCCGACGACGAGCGCGGCGGCTTCTTCGAGACCTCGGCCGACCACGAGCAGCTCGTCGCGCGGCGCAAGGACCTCGAGGACAACCCGATCCCGTCCGGCAACTCGAGCGCCGCCTACGGCCTGCTGCGGCTGGCCGCGCTCACCGGCGAGCACGAGTACGAGCGCCGCGCGGTGGGCGTGCTTGCGCCTGCTGCACGAGCTCGCCGCCGCAGCATCCGCAGGCGTTCGCGCACCTGCTCCAGGCGCTCGACTTCCACCTCGCCCGGTCAAGGAGGTCGCGCTCGTGGGCGACGACGTCGGCGCCGCTCGAGCGCGTGGTGCGCGGCGCGTTCCGGCCGCACCTGGTGCTCGCCGGCGGCGAGCCGGACGGGGTGCCGCTGCTCGCGGGCCGCGACCCCGTCGACGGGCGCGCCGCCGCCTACGTCTGCGAGCACTTCGCCTGCCGGCGGCCGGTCACCGAGCCCGGGGAGCTGGAGGCGCTCCTGGCCTAGTAGAACTCCGTCCATGGAGCTCTACGTCTGCTGGCGCACGTTCCAGAGAGCGCCCCGGTCCCACGGCCGCCATCCGTGCGGCTACGCCTACGAATCACTGAGGGACGCGGGCTGGGACCCGAAGGTGATCAAGTCCTACGGGCTCACGATCCTGCCCGACGCCCTGGCGAACCAGACGCCCGGCCGGAAGAAGGTCAAGGAGCTGACCGGCAGCTCGACGGTCCCCGTGCTCGTCACCGACGACGGCGAGGTGATCGCGGACTCGAAGCGGATCGCCGCCTGGGCCGACGACAACCCGGCGACGGCGTCGACCGCGGGGCGTAGCTACCAGGCGCATCGGCTCGCGGTCGCGGAAGAAGCCGCTCGTCGGGCCGTCCGCCGGCAGCGTGGCGAGCCAGACGATCGATCTCCGTCCCCTCCTCGACCGAGCGCGGCGCGCGGGAGGTGCCCATGTCCGTACGGACCCAGCCGGGCGACATCGCGTTGACCTTCACGTCGGCGTCGCCGGCCTCCACGGCGAGCTTGCGCGTCAGCGCGTTGAGCGCCGCCTTCGAGGCGCTGTAGGCGGGCGAGTAGCCGGAGCTGATCACCGAGACCGATCCCGCCCCGCTCGACACGTTGACCACGCGCCCGTAGCCGCGCTCGAGCATGCCCGGGACGCACGCGCGCGCCGCCCGCAGCGGGCCGAGGAGGTTGACCTCGAGCGTGTCGCGCAGCGTGTCGTCGTCCAGGTCGAGCACTCCGCCGCGGTCGAGCACGACGCCCGCGTTGTTCACGAGGACGTCGACCTGCGTGCCCGCCTCCGCGAGCGCGCGGGCCGCCGCCTGCACGCTCTCGTCGCTCGACACGTCGAGATGCACGTCGACACCTCCGCGAGGCCGCCTGCGCGCAGCCGCTCCGCAGCCTCTCGCGCGGCGTCCGGATCGCGAGCGCTGACGACGACGCCCAGCCCGGCCTCACCGAGCTGCCGCGCGGCCTCGTACCCGATTCCGCGGTTGACGCCGGTGACGAGGGCTGTCCGCTCGGCCATGTCTAGAGGACGGACAGGTAGCGGTCGAGCTCCCACGGGGTGACCTGGACGCGGTAGTCCTCCCACTCCTGCCGCTTGATCTCGACGTAGCGGTTGAACATGTGCTCGCCGAGCGTGCGCAGCACGAGCTCGGACTCGGCCGTCAACTCGATCGCCTCGCCGAGCGTCTCGGGGAGCTGCTCGATGCCCCGCCGCCTGCGCTCGTCCGGCGACAGGTGGTAGAGGTTCTTCTCCATCGGCTCGGGCAGCTCGTAGCCCTTCTCGATCCCCTCGAGCCCTGCGTGCAGTAGCCCCGCGAAGGTGAGGTAGGGATTGCAGGCGGGGTCCGGGCAGCGCAGCTCCATCCGCGTGGCCTGCTCCTTGCCGGGGTGATAGAGCGGCACACGGACCAGCGCGGACCGGTTGCGGCGCGACCAGGCGATGTAGACGGGGGCCTCGAAGCCCGGCACGAGGCGCTTGTACGAGTTCACCCACTGGGCAAAGAGCGAACAGACCTCGCGCGAGTGCCTGAGCTGGCCGGCGATGAACTGCTTGCCGGTGTCGGAGAGGAAGTACTGGTCGTCGGCGTCGTAGAACGCGTTGCGCCCGTTGCTGAACAGCGACTGGTGCGTGTGCATCCCCGACCCGTTCTCGCCGAACAGCGGCTTCGGCATGAAGGTCGCGTGCCAGCCGTACTTCATCGCGTACTCCTTGACCGTGATGCGGTATGTCATGCAGTCGTCGGCCATCTTCAGCGCGGGCGCGTAGCGCATATCGATCTCGTGCTGTGACGGCCCGACCTCGTGGTGCGTGTACTCGATGTGGATGCCGAGCTGCTCGAGCGCCAGCACGGTGTCGCGGCGCACGTCGGAGCCCGCGTCGAGGGTCGTGAGGTCGAAGTAGCCGCCCTCGTCGAGCACCTCGGGCTGCCCGTTCTCGGGGCGCGCGTTCCGGAAGTAGAAGTACTCCAGCTCCGGCCCGACGTTGAAGGTGTCGAAGCCCATGCTCTCGGCCCGCTCGAGCGCGCGCCGAAGGACGTGGCGCGGATCGCCCTCGTAGGGCTCGCGGCTCGGCGTCACGATGTCGCAGAACATCCGTCCCACGCCCTTGTCCTCCGGGCGCCAAGGAAGCACCGCGAACGTGGACGCGTCCGGCATGGCGATCATGTCCGACTCCTCGATCGCGTTGAAACCCGTGATCGAGGAGCCGTCGAAGCCCATCCCGCCCTCGAACGCGTCGTCGAGCTCCTCGCGGTTGATCGAGAAGCTCTTCAGCTGGCCGAGGATGTCGGTGAACCACAGGCGGATGAAGCGGATGCTCCGCTCCTCGACGAGCGCCTTGACGTCGTCGGCGGTCTTCGGCTGGTCGGCCATGAACGGCGGCTCCTTACGAGATCGGGCTTCGAGAAGCCGCGTAGGCTATCCGCTAGGGGCGAGAGGGTTGTCGACTTAGGCACCCATATGGTGCTTGAGTCGACGCGGCCGTCGTTCGAGGCCGGGTCCGCGAGAGTGCTACGCGAGGCCTACGAGCAGAGCCACTCGTTCGCCCAGGACTTGAGCGCCCTGAGCGTGGGCTCGAGCGCGCGTCCCTTGTCCGTCAGCGTGTACTCCACCCGGACCGGCGCGCCATCCAGCACCCGCCGCTCGACGATCTCCTCGGACTCGAGCTCCTTGAGCCGCTCGGAGAGCAGCCGGTCGGAGAGGTCCGGCACGGCGCCGCGGATCTCGGAGAACCGAAGCGGCCCGTCCAGCATCACGAGGAGGATCGCGCCGGTCCAACGCCTCCCCACGAGCTCGACCGCTCGGTGGTAGAGGTTGCAGCACGGTCTGGCGGGGTGCCTGGCGTGCGGCGCCCGATCGGGGCCTTCGTCGGGGCGACGTTCCGGCTCGACGCCGGTGGAACGCGCGACGGTGTCGCTTGCCGCGCCCGCGGCCATGGCTGAGATGTTAGTGGTCCTGGAACCCGCCCCATCCTGGCGTTCGGAAACCGAGCCAGGCGAGGAAGCAGGGTCGTGGCCCATAGTGAGACCCGATGACGTCGCCAGGCGACGGTTAGCGCGTCTCAGGGTTATGCGGCTTGGGTGAGGCGGGAATCCTCGGCGGACCCGTCGAGCGGCGTGTTGCCGGCCTGCGTGACGAGGCCCGCGAAGGTCCCGAGCGCCACGTGCGCGACCGCCTCGAGGATCTGCTCGTCGGTCCAGTCGGCCTCGCGCGCCTCCTCGTGGAGGTGGAGCGGCGGCGGACCCTCGCCCTCGAGGAGCGCCTTCACGTACCGGAGCAGCACGGCCTCACGCTCGTCGCGCGAGTCGAACTCCCGCGCGAGTGCGATCTCGTCGAGACCCAGCCCCGCCTCACGGGCGGTCCGTGCCAGCGTGTTGAGCGAGTAGTCGCTCTGCTGGTGCTGAGCGACGGCCAGCGCGACGCGCTGCTGCGTCTTCAGCGGGAGGGCGCCGTGCCGGAGCTCCGAGCGGAAGCGCGCATACGCGCGCAGGGCGGCCGGCGACCCGGCCATCGCCCCGATCAGGTTGGAGAGCTGACCGCCGGCGGCCAGGGCGCCCTTCAGCACCGGCAGGCTGCGCTCCGGCGCCGTCAGCTCGTCGTGGATGTGGAACCGGCTTTCCTTCGTCTTCATAGCTTCACTTTCTGCACGCTGCTTACTTGCGATAAGTATAGGTACCCAGGGCAAGACTTGTCGAGCCGCTCCGGGCGGCTCGCCGTCCTCGGGAGCCACCTACCCCCTGTACGCGCGGGCTACCCAGGGGTGATCGTTCTAGCTCACGGCCCTTAACGGATCCTGAGCGGCGGCGGCTCACCCGCTCCTGAGGAAGCGCTCCGGGCCCGGTCAGGGGCGCTGCGGTGTGGCAGGCTGCGCTGCTGGAGCGCCTGCGCCCGAGGCGGCGGCCTCCGCCGGCCCCGGCTCGTCGCCGCGCGCGGTGGCCGCCGCGACCAGCGCCATGAAAAGGCACAGGACGACCGCCCACAGGGCGAGCCGATCAGGTCCCGCCGCGATGCCGGACCACGGCATCGGACGCCGCCTCTTGCGCTGCGCCGGGGCCACGTTCGTCCCGACCGCTCGCCGCGGGGAGGGCGCGGCATGGTCGGGCTCGGGCGCGGTTCGGCGCGGAGCGGGCAGGCTGGGCGGCGCGACAGCCGGCGCCTCGGCGCGGGTGGTCGCGGCGTGCGTGGTCGTGACCGAACCGCTGCGGGCAGGCTCGCCCTGCGGACGGGCGGGCGTGCCGCCTCGCCGTGGGGAAAGCTCCTTCCACCCGGGGGCGGGGCGACGCCGGCGGGCATCGGCCTGCTCGTCGCGCTCGCGCCGGTGGCGCCGCTCGGAGAGCCGCTGCCAGTCGCGCCGCTCCTCCGGGGTCAGGTCGTCCGGAACGGCGCGCAGCGCCGGTGGCGTCCCGTCTAGGAAATCCTCGTCCGCATGTGGGCGGGCGTGCGCGTGGCTCATTCGTCTCTGTCCGTTGCCTACGGAGTTAGCTGACGGGCTCGCGCCGGAAGAGCTGCGCTACGCCGTTACGGCGATTCGCCCCGGCCTCTCGGCCATCGGGTCCCCCGTGCCCCGCCTCCGGCGGGACCTCGGCTGCGACGGCCGGCATCCTAGCAACCGCCTCCGACGCCGCAGGCGCCGATGCGGGACGGGCCCTCGGCGCCCCCGCAAACTGCGGCTTTCGTATCGTCTCGCCGATGGAGTCGGCGGTTGTGACGGGAGGCGCGCGAGGGCTCGGACGGGCCATCGCAGAGCGGTTGGCGGGGCGCGGGCTCACCGTGCTCGTGACCGACATCGACGGAGCGCTCGCGGCGCAGGCGGCACGTGAGATCGGCCGCGGCGCGGAGGCGGCGGAGCTCGACGTGCGCGACCCGGCCGCGCTGCGCTCCGCAGCCGCCGAGGCCAGCGAGCGCGGACGGCTCGCGGTGTGGGTCAACAACGCCGGCGTGGTGCGTGCCGAGCCGGTCACGGAGCACGCCGACGAGGACGTCGACCTCCTCGTGGCGACCAACCTCCTCGGCGTCGTCAACGGCTCGCGCGCCGCGATCGAGCGAATGCGGGCAGACGGCGGCGGCCGCATCCTCAACGTGGCGTCGCTGTCCGCGCTGACCCCGGCCCCCGGCCTCGCGGTGTACGGCGCCACCAAGCACGGCGTCCTGGCCTTCTCCGTGGCGCTCCAGGCGGAGCTTCGCCACGCGGGGCTGCCGGTGGAGGTCCGCAGCATCTGCCCCGACGGAATCCGCACGGACATGGTCCTCCGCGACCAGGCGACCGAGAGGGCCACGGCCCTGAGCTGGTCCGGCATGCGCCTGCTCGAGGTGGACGAGGCCGCGGATCGCGCGGTCGAGGTCCTCTACGGGGATCGGCTCGTGGCCTCGCTCCCCGTCTGGCGTGGCGCGCTATCGCGATTTCTGGGGTTGGCGCCGCGCTTGCTGGTGCGAGCGGCTCCCACGTTCGAGCGACTCGGCGAGTGGAACCGGCGCCGATGGACCCGGGGCGCCTAGAACGTCAGCGCCCGTAGCCCGACGCTCAGCGACCGGCGACCTCGGACACGTACGCGGCCACCAGGTCGGCGTTCTCCCCCTCGAGCAGCCCCGCGGGCATCCGATTGTCGCCGGTCCCCCCGATCTCGATGGCGCTCAGCACACGGTCTTCCTCGAGCGGAGCCAGCTCGTCGAGGTCCGGCCCGGTGACTCCGCGCGCATTGGCGGCGTCGAGGCTGTGGCAGCTCGAGCAGTTCTGGAGGAACAGCGTCTTCCCCTCCTCGAGGTCGGCGTCGGCCTCCGTTGCCGCGAGCG
Organism: uncultured Thermoleophilaceae bacterium; assembly: GCA_963808955.1. Taxonomy (GTDB): domain Bacteria; phylum Actinomycetota; class Thermoleophilia; order Solirubrobacterales; family Thermoleophilaceae; genus CAWEHQ01. The sequence continues at coordinate 26,295 of CAWEHQ010000014.1, forward strand.
AGCCGCTCGCCCCCACCGACTCCTCGCGACCCGTGATCACGAACAGGGGGATCGCGACCCCGAGCGCGACGTAGACGAGCACCAGCGCGAGCCGGAAGCTGCGGCGCCCGCCGGTGAGGTACGCCTGACGCGCGCGTCCGGGGCCGCCCGAGAAAGCCACGAACAGGACGCCGACGCCGAGCACGACGAACGGCGCGAGGAAGAAGATCAGCTCCATCGCGCGGGCATCCTACCTGCCCATCGGTCGGCCCAAGCCGGGCTGAGCGCCCGCCGAGCGGAAGCATCCCACCGGGCTGTTGCCCTGCAACAGCGGGTTGGGATACTTGGCTCGATTTCCCGCGCCGCCGCCTCGGCGAGGCAGAACGGCTAGGAGCTACAGCTAGGCGGCGAGCGCCTTCAGCTCGTGCTGCTCGGCGAGCTTGCGGAGCGCCCTTCGCTCGAGCTTGCGGACGCCCTCCGAGGACAGCCCGGTGAGCTTGCCGACCTCTCGCAGCGCCATCGGCTCGCGGCCCCCGAGGCCGAAGCGAAGCTCGACGACCTTGCGCTCGTTCGGCTCGAGGCTCCGGAGAGCCTGCTCGATCGAGCGCTCCTCGAACGCCACCGCGACCTCCTCGAGCGGCGTGGGCCCCTCCTTCGGGACGAGCTCGCCGAGCGCTGTGCCGCCATCGTCGCCGACCGGCGTCTCGAGCGACACCGGAACGCGCTCGACGGACCTCAGCTCGTCGAGCCGCTCGATGTCGATCCCGGTGCGCTCGGACAGCTCCTCGAGCGTGGGATCGCGCCCCAGGCTGGCCGCGAGCTTGCGCTCCTCGGCCCTCACCTTGGTGAGCTCCTGGCCGATGTGGACCGGGATCCGAATCGTCCGCGAGTGCTGCTGAACGCCGCGCTGCATCGCCTGGCGGATCCACCAGGTCGCGTAGGTCGAGAACTTGTAGCCGCGCCTGTGATCGAACTTCTCGACCGCCCGGATCAGCCCGAGCATGCCCTCCTGGATCAGGTCGAGGAAGGGCAGCCCGAGCCCGCGGTAGCGCTTGGCGTTCGACACGACGAGCCGGATGTTCGACTCGATCATGTGCGTCTTCGCGTCCTGGTCTCCCCGCTCGATCCGCTTCGAGAGCTCGACCTCCTCGGCAGCCGTGAGGAGGCGTCGCTGGGAGACGTCGCGGAGGAAGAGCTGGAGCGAGTCGCCGAGCGGGCCCACGCCGGGCTCGGCGGCGCGCGCGGGACGGGTGGCCTGGAGGGGCTCGCCGGTCACCTCGATGCCGCGGCGCTCGGCCTCCGTGCGGAGGTCCTCGAGCGATGCCTCGGCGCCGAGCTCCTCGCAGAGCGCAGCCGCCTCGCCGAGATCGAGTGAACCGGACGCCTCGGCGTCGTGGAGCAGGGTGGCGAGCTCGGGCGCGAGCGACTCGATCGCGTCGTCGCCGGCGTCGCCAGGTCGCGTTGTTGAGCGTGTTTCGTCGGCCATTCCCTTAGAGGATTTCCCCGAGTGGCGGGCGGCTAATCGCGCCGCAACCGATCCGACCCGGCATAGACGTTGAACGACCCACCGCCGACGAAGCCGCACAGCAGCATCCGGCGTTCACGGGCCAGGCCGACCGCCAGTGACGACGGAGGGCCAACAGCCACGATACCGGCCAGCCCGGCCAAACTGCATTTCTGCACCAGCTCGAAGGACGCGCGGCCGCTCAACCAGGCGTAAACGCCCGGGCGCCGGGTAGCGCCCGGCGAGCAGCAGCGACCCGATCGCCTTGTCCATCGCGTTGTGCCGCCCCACGTCCTCGCGGACGCACAGGATCGTGCCCGGCGGCTCGAACAGCGCGGTGGCGTGAACGCCGCCGGTCCGGTCGAACGCGGCCTGGTGCCGGCGCGCCGCCTCGGGCAGGGCCAGCACATCCTCCCTCGTGAGCGGTGGGGCCGCCTCGGACGGAGGCGCCGCCTGCTCGACGAACTCGAGTGCAGCCTTGCCGCAGACGCCACAGGACGAGCTGAGATGGAAGCGCCGCTCGTCAGCCGGATCACGGGTCAGGCCGCCCGTGGTGCGCACCTCCACCACGTTGCCCGCCAGGTCGTCGGTGGGTCCGACCGCGGCGACATCGGCCGGGCTCGAGAGAAGGCCCTCGCCCGCGAGGAAGCCGGCCGCGAGCTCCTCGTCCTCGCCGGGCGTCCGCATCGTCACGGCCAGCTGCTCGCCGTCCACGCGGATCTCGAGCGGCTCCTCTACGGCCAGGAGGTCCCGTGTCTCCTCGCCGTCGCCGGTTTGCGGCAGGCGCCGGATCTCGGCGCGCGCCACGTGCGGGTCGGATCCGGTGGTCGCAGACATCCCGCTCCACATGATGCACGGTTGCCGAGCGATGTTCGCCGCTACCGTCGGTCGAGAACGCGCAACCTCGGGAGAACGAGATGACCCTCACGATCGGCACCGCCCCGTTTGGCCGCAGGCCGGACGGCGAGTTCAACTTCAGCTACAACGCGCCGCGGCACGTCCTGTACTTCGAGGGCTCACCGCGCCGCGTCCGGGTCGAGCTCGCCGGCCGAGTCGTGGCCGACAGCCGGAACACCAAGCTGCTCCACGAGACGGGTCACCTGCCCGTCTACTACTTCCCGGTGGAAGACGTGGACCCACGGTGTCTCGAGCCGAGCGACCACTCGAGCCATTGCCCGTTCAAGGGCGACGCCTCCTACTGGTCGGTGCGGGTGGGCGACCGAGTGGTCGAGAACGCCGTTTGGGGCTATCCGGACCCGATCGACAGCGCTCCGCCGATCGCCCGTCACCTCGCGTTCCACTGGGGAGCGATGGACCGCTGGCTCGAGGAGGATGACGAGATCCACGGCCACCCGCGCGACCCCTACACGCGCGTCGACGTCCGCGAGAGCTCACGCCACGTGCGCGTATCGCTCGACGGCCAGCAGCTGGCCGAGACCATGCGCCCGAAGCTCCTGTTCGAGACCAGCCTGCCGACGCGGGTCTACGTTCCGCGAGAGGACGTGCGGTCCGAACTCCTCGAGGAGAGCACCACCGCCACGTACTGCCCCTACAAGGGGCACGCGAGCTACTGGTCCTCGAGGGCCGGCGACGGCCACGTGGAGGACGTGGCGTGGAGCTATTCGGAGCCGTTCCCGGAGGCCGACCGCATCCGCGACCACCTGTCGTTCCTCCATCAGGATCTCACCGTCGAGATCGACGGCGAGCCGCTCGAGTACCAGCCACACAGGCGCTGAGCGCCGCGGGCCGAGCTACCTGGGCTCTCTTTCCCCTGTCATTACGGGATCAAGAGCCGGTTCAGGAGCTGAACGTCAGCCCGCGGCCAGCGCCGCCACGAGGTCCTCGCCCTCGAGGTCGTCGGCGTCCAGGCCGTGGAGATGGCGATCCACCGCGCGCGCGGCCTGGCGCCCCTCGGCGATCGCCCACACGATCAGCGACTGCCCGCGGCGGGCGTCCCCGCACGCGTAGACGCCCGGGACGGAGCTCGCGTAGTCGTCGGTCGCCACGTTGCCGCGCTGATCCAGGTCCACCGCGAGCTGCTCGACGAGGCCCTCCCGCTCCGGCCCGACGAAGCCCATCGCGAGCAGCACCAGGTCGGCCGGGATCGAGAACTCGGAGCCCTCGACCTTGTCGAACGACGGGGGCGAGCCCACCTCGTGGCCGTGTAGTTCGGTGACGCGCCCGTCCTCACCCTCGAACGAGGTGGTCAGGACGCTGAAGCGGCGGTCGCCGCCCTCCTCGTGGGCGGCGGAGGTACGCAGGATCATGGGCCACTGGGGCCACGGCGTGCGGGCGTCGGGCCGCTCCGGCGGTGGCTCCGGGAGGAGCTCGAACTGGGTCACGCTCGCCGGGTCCTCGCGATGGGAGTTCCCGAGGCAGTCGGCGCCGGTGTCGCCTCCGCCGATGATCACGACGTGCTTGCGCGCGGCGGTGATCGGGGTGCCGCCCGGGAACTCGCCGGCGACGAACCGGTTCCGCAGCTCCAGGTACTCCATCGCGAAGTGCACCCCGTCGAGCTCGCGGCCCGGAACCTGCAGGTCGCGCGGGACCGTCGAGCCGGTGGCGAGCACCACCGCGTCGAAGCGCTCCCGGAGCTCTTCGCCGGTGATGTCGCGCCCGACGTCGACCCCAGTCCTGAAGTCGACGCCCTCCGCCGCGAGGAGGTCCACCCGCCGCTGCACCACGCCCTTGTCGAGCTTGAAGTCAGGGACCCCGTAGCGGAGCAGGCCGCCGATCCGGTCGTTCCGCTCGTAGAGCGTGACCGTGTGGCCGAACTGGTTGAGCTCGGCGGCGGCGGCGAGACCCGCCGGTCCGGAGCCGATCACCGCGACCGACCTGCCGCTGCGCACCGCCGGCGGACGCGGCTCGACCCAGCCCTCGGCGAACGCGCGGTCCGCGATCGCCACCTCGATCGACTTGATCGTGACCGGGTCGTCGTTGATGTCGAGCACGCACGCCGCCTCGCAGGGCGCCGGGCAGATCCGGCCGGTGAACTCAGGGAAGTTGTTGGTCGCGTGGAGCTGGTCGATCGCCTCGCGCCAGCGATCGCGGTAGACCAGGTCGTTCCAGTCCGGGATGAGGTTGCCGAGCGGGCAGCCCTGGTGGCAGAACGGCACGCCGCACTCCATGCAGCGCGCGCCCTGCTGCTGGAGCCTCTCGACCGGCAGGCTCTCCTGGAACTCCTCGAAGTCGTGCAGGCGCTCGTCGACCGGCCGCTTGGGACCGTTCTCGCGGTGGATCTTCAGGAATGCGCCGAGCTCGCCCATGGCACAGACCTCTCCTCAGCGGCCGTCCGAGCCGGCCGGCGCGGGGGCCCCGTCGCCGCCCGCAGCTTCGATCGCGACCTCGCTCCCAGTGGGGAGCCCGACGTGGGTCGAGACGCCCGCGCCCGCCGCTTCCCGCTCGGCCATCTCGGCGAGCGCGCGCTTGTAGTCGCGCGGCATCACCTTGACCCACGCCCCGGCCAGCCGGTCCCAGTCGGCCAGGACGCGCGCGGCGACCGCGCTGTCGGTTCGATCGCGGTGCTCCCCCACGAGCGCGCGCAGCTCCTCGAGGTCCGCCGCCGAGGGCTCCTCGAGGTCGACGATCTGCTTGTTGCAGCGCTCGTCGAACACGTCCTCCTCGTCGAGCACGTAGGCGACGCCGCCGCTCATCCCGGCCGCGAAGTTGCGCCCGGTCGGACCGAGGACCACGACCCGACCGCCGGTCATGTACTCGCAGCCGTGGTCCCCCACGCCCTCGATCACCGCGCTGACGCCGGAGTTGCGCACTCCGAAGCGCTCGCCGGCCAGACCGCGGAAGAACGCGCGCCCGCTGGTGGCGCCGTAGAGGACGGTGTTTCCGATCACCACGTTCTCCTCGGCGCGGAAGGTGGCGCGCTCGGGCGGGCGCACCACCAGCACGCCGCCGGAAAGCCCCTTGCCGGTGTAGTCGTTCGCGTCGCCGTAGAGCGTGAGCGTCACGCCCGGCGCCAGCCAGGCGCCGAAGCTCTGCCCGGCCGAGCCCTCCACGCGGCAGGAGATCGAGTCCTCGGTGAGGCCCTCCTCGCCGAAGCGGCGGGCGATCTCGCTGGAAAGAAGGCCGCCCGCGCCGCGGTGCTTGTTCTCGGATCGGGAGCGTCGCCCGCGTCGGCGGGCCACCGTCGAGCGTGCCCTCGGCCAGCAGGATCAGGTCGAGATCGAAGTGGTCGTGGAGCACCGGGTCCTGCGGGCGCACCCGCCGGCGCGGAACCTCCGGCGGCATGTCGGGCGCCGTCAACAGGTGGGTGAGGTCCACCCCGCGCGCCTTCCAGTGGGCGATCGCCTCCTCGGCCTCGAGCAGGTCGGTGCGCCCGATCAGGTCCTCGAACCGGCGCACGCCGAGCTCCGCCATGTGCCGGCGCACCTCCTCGGCGACGAAGAAGAAGAAGTTGACCACGTGCTCGGGCTGGCCGCGGAACCGCCGGCGCAGCTCGGGATCCTGGGTCGCGATCCCCACCGGGCACGTGTTCAGGTGGCAGGCGCGCATCATGATGCAGCCGATCGTGATCAGCGGAGCGGTGGAGAAGCCGAACTCCTCGGCCCCGAGGAGGGCGGCGATCATCACGTCGCGGCCCGTCTTCAGCTGACCGTCGGTCTGGACCACGATCCGGTCGCGCAGCTTGTTCATGACGAGCGTCTGCTGGGTCTCGGCGAGGCCGATCTCCCACGGCACGCCGGCGGACTGGATCGACGACACCGGCGAAGCGCCGGTGCCGCCGTCGTGCCCGGCGATCACCACGTGATCGGAGTTCGCCTTCGCCACGCCGGCCGCGACCGTGCCCACGCCGACCTCGGACACCAGCTTGACGCTGATCCGTGCACGCGGGTTCGCGCAGCGGAGGTCGAAGATCAGCTGCTTCAGGTCCTCGATCGAGTAGATGTCGTGGTGCGGCGGCGGCGAGATGAGACCGACGCCGGGCGTCGAGTGGCGGATCTTGGCGATGTAGGTCGTCGACCTTGTGGCCGGGGAGCTGGCCGCCCTCGCCGGGCTTCGCACCCTGCGCCATCTTGATCTGGAGCTCGTCGGCGTTCACCAGGTAGTGGGCGGTCACGCCGAAGCGGCCCGAGGCCACCTGCTTGATCGCCGACCGGCGGCGAGTCGCCGTTCGGGTCGGGCGTGTAGCGGCGCGGGTCCTCCCCGCCCTCGCCGGTGTTCGACTTGCCGCCGATGCGGTTCATCGCGATCGCGAGCGTCTCGTGCGCCTCGGTGGACAGCGAGCCGAGCGACATCGCGCCGGTGGCGAACCGCTTGACGATCTCCTTGGCCGGCTCGACCTCTTCGATCGGGATCGGCTCGCCGGTCGCCCTCAGCTTGAGCAGGCCGCGCAGGGTCGCGCGACGCTTCGACTCGTCGTTGACGGCACGCGTGTAGCTCCTCGTACTCCTCCTGGCCGCCCTCGCGGACGGCGTGCTGGACGCTGGCGATGGTGTCCGGGTTCCACTGGTGGTGCTCGCCGTCGCGGCGCCAGGCGTGGACGCCGCCCACGGGGAGGATCGCGCGTCCGTGCCTCGCGTCTCGCGGGAAGGCGCGGCGGTGGCGGGCGAGCGCCTCGCTCGCCGAGCACGTCGAGGCCGATGCCGCCGATCCGCGACGTGGTGCCCGTGAAGTAGCGCTCGACGACGGCGCCGCTCGAGCCCGACCGCCTCGAAGATCTGAGCGCCGCGAGTAGCTGCGGACGGTGGAGATGCCCATCTTCGAGATCGTCTTCAGGATCCCCTTGCCCGATGGCCTTGACCATGTGCGTCTCGGCCTCGGCCGCGCTCTCGACGCCAGGGAGCAGGCCCCCGTCGAACATGTCGTGCAGGGTCTCGAAGGCGAGGTAGGGGTTGATCGCCGACGGCGCCGTAGCCGAGCAGGCAGCAGAGGTGGTGGACCTCGCGCGGCTCGCCCGACTCGACGACCAGGCCGCAGCGCAGGCGCGTGCCCTCGCGCACGAGGTGGTGGTGCACGCCGGCGACCGCGAGCAGCGCAGGGATCGGCGCGCGATCGGGGCCGGCGCCGCGGTCGGACAGGATCAGGATGTTGTCGCCCACCGCGATGCAGCTCGACGCCTCGCTGCAGAGGCGCTCCATCGCCGCGCGCGAGGCCCTCGGGTCCCTCGTTCACGGGCCACGTGGCGTCGAGCGTGTTCGGCCCGGAACACGTGGTGGTCGACCTGGCGCAGCTTCTCCAGCTCGCCCGCTCGTGAGCACCGGCTGCGGGATCACCAGCTGGTGGGCGTGCTCGGCGGTCTCGGTCGAGCAGGTTCTCCTCGGGACCGACCTTGGTCGAGAGGCTCATCACGAGCTCCTCGCGGATCGGGTCGATCGGAGGGTTCGTGACCTGCGCGAAGAGCTGCTTGAAGTAGGAGTAGAGCAGCGGGCCTCGGTCGGACAGGACCGCCAGCGCGAAGTCGTTGCCCATCGACCCGATCGGCTCGGCTCGCCGACGCCCCGCCCATCTGGGCGAGCGTGATCCGCAGGTCCTCCTGGGAGTAGCCGAACAGGCGCTGGCGCGTGCGGAGCGGCTCGGCCGCCACCTCGCGCGGCGCACGTCGTCGCAGGTCGTCGAGCGTGGCGAGCGCGTCGCGGTACCAGTGCCCGTACGGCTTCTGCCCGGCGACCTCGTGCTTCACCTCGCCGTCCTCGACGATCCGGCCCTGCTCGACGTCGACCAGGAACATCTTGCCCGGCTGGAGGCGGCCCTTCTGCACCACGTCCTCGGGCGGGACGTCGAGCACGCCGGTCTCGGAGGCCAGCACGACGCAGCCGTCGCGCGTGACCTGCCAGCGGCCGGGACGGAGGCCGTTGCGGTCGAGCGTGGCGCCGATCAGACGTCCGTCGCAGAACGCGACCGAGGCGGGGCCGTCCCACGGCTCCATCAGCGAAGAGTGGTACGCGTAGAAGTCGTGGACGGGTCCCGGCAGGTCGTCGCGACCCTCCCACGCCTCGGGGATCATCATCATCAGCGCATGCGGGAGCGACCGGCCGGCGAGCGTCAGGAGCTCGAGCACGTTGTCGAAGGTCGCCGAGTCGGAGCCGCCCGCACGAACCACGGGCAGCACCTTGGGGAGGTCGTCGCCGAACAGCTCGCTAGCGAGCTCGGACTCGCGCGCGCGCATCCAGTTGACGTTCCCGCGCAGAGTGTTGATCTCGCCGTTGTGGCAGATCAGTCGGTAGGGGTGGGCGAGCTCCCAGCTCGGGAAGGTGTTGGTCGAGAACCGCGAGTGGACCAGCGCCAGCGCGGTCTCCATGCGCTCGTCGCGCAGGTCCGGGTAGTACCGCGGCAGCTGCGGCGAGGTGAGCATGCCCTTGTAGACGACCGTCCGTGCGGAGAACGACGGCACCGCGAAGTCGGCACCGGCGGCGTGCTCGGCCACGCGCCTGATGACGTAGACCTTGCGCTCGAACGCGTCGGGGTCGTCGAGGGTGGAGCGAACGAAGACCTGCCTCGTCAACGGCTCGACCTGCGACGAGCTCGGCCCCGGCACCGAGCTGTCCACCGGGACGTCGCGCCAGCCCAGCACCTCCTGTCCCTCGTCTGCGACCGTGCGCTCGATCAGCGCCTCGATCTCAGCACGCCGGTCGTCCTCGCGGGGCAGGAAGCACATGCCAACCGCGTAGCGACCGGGCGCTGGGAGCTCGAAGTCCACGACCTCGCGCAGGAAGGCGTGCGGGACCTGCAGCAGGATGCCTGCACCGTCCCCGGTGTCGATCTCGGAGCCCGACGCGCCGCGGTGCTCGAGGGAGTCGAGGACGTGCAGCGCGCGCGCCACGACCTCGTGCGACGGTTCGCCCGACAGGCGGGCCACCGCGCCGATGCCGCACGCGTCATGCTCGAACGCCGGGTCGTAGAGACCGGCGGCCTGGGGTCGCGGAGACAGGGGCATGGTTGGAGAGGAAGCTCGCCCGGCGGGAAAGAGCTTCTGCATGGTACTCCCGAACCGGGCGGATGCGCGAACAGAGCTTCTGTTGCCCGCTGCAAGCGTGGCTTACGTGCGGGCTGGCCTTGCGGGACTGCTGGGTACCGGATAGTCGCGGTGGGCGCAAACAAGCCACGTCCAACAACTAGCGAAGGCCCCTCTCGGGGCCCTCGCCTTAGCCGGTCGATAAGCCGGATCCTGTCGTGGACAGCCATCCATCTGCCCGTGCCTCGGCGCGGGCGGGCCGGATCGGCCCCGCGGCCTACCTGGGACTCGGCGGGCAGCGTCATCGTCCCTGCTTGGCCTTGCACCGGGTGGGGTTTGCCTGGCCGGCGCGTCGCCACGCCGCCGGTGCGCTCTTACCGCACCATTTCACCCTTACCGGCGACGGACCTCACGTGAGGGCCCGCCGCTTAGGCGGTGTAATTTCTGTGGCACTTTCCCGCGGGTTTCCCCGGGTCGGATTCCCGACCACCCCGCCCTGCGGTGTCCGGACTTTCCTCGAGGGCCGGTTTTCTCCCCGACCTCCCGCGACTGCCTGGCCGGCACCTCCAATTGTACGGTGCGTGCGGCCGCGCGACCACTGGCGCCACGAGACTCGGTCGCGCTGCCGTCGGCCTAGCGTTGCCGCGCCCTCAGTCGCTCGGACTCGAGTGTCTGGATTTGCCGATCAGGCCAGAGTAGAGCCGCACTGCTCGCAGCGTCCGACCCCGCCGCGTCGTTCCATCTGACCGCCACACGCAGGGCACGGCGCGGACCCGGCGGCGTGGAGGCCCTCCCAGGCGTCGGCGACCAGATCGCCGAGCGTCAGCCTCCCGCCGCCGGCCTCGGCATGGACGCAAGTCGCGTCCGGCCGAGAGCGCTCCTCGCGACGGTCCGAGCCCGGGGTTGGCCGGCCGAACCGTGCAAGCTCATCGTCGAGAACGGTCTGCGAGCGACCGGCGCGGTCTGGCGACGCCCCACCCCGCCGACGCACCACGCCACTCGAGCGCTGCCGGCTCAGGATGGCGGCCCGACTCACGACAGCCTCCTGCAGACTCCGATCACCCGTCCCACGATCCGAACGTCGCGCTCGCGGATCGGCTCCATCGCCGCGTTCTCCGGCTGGAGCCGCACGTGATCCGACTCCCGGAAGAAGCGCTTCACCGTAGCCTCGTCCTCGACCATCGCGACCACGATCTGCCCGTCGGACGCCGAATCCTGGCGCTGGACGACCACGACGTCGCCCTCGAGGATGCCCGCGTCCTTCATCGACTCGCCGCGGACGCGGAGCAGGAAGTCGCCGTCGTCGGTGCCCGCGAGCTCCGGCACCTCGACGTAGTCCTCGATGTTCTCCTCCGCAAGGAGCGGCTGACCCGCGGCCACCTGGCCGACGAGGGGTAGCCCGCGCGGCCGGCGCGCGCGGCGGGCGGTGCTCGCGAGCAGCTCCATCGCGCGCGGCTTCGTCGGATCCCTCCGCATCAGACCCGCCTTCTCCAGGTTCGCGAGGTGCGCGTGGACGGTCGAAGGAGATGTCAGGCCCACGGCCTGACCGATGTCGCGCACGGTGGGCGGGTAGCCGTGCTTGGCCGCGTAGCGCTTGATGTAGCCGAAGATCTCCTGCTGACGCTTGGTGAGCTTGTGCTCTGCGCTCACGCCGGCCCCCTCCCGTCGATGGCGGTGATGAATGGTCGGACGAACATGTGTTCGGAACAGTAGCCCCACCGCCGGACGGCTTCAAGCGGGGCGCCACCGGTGGCTGCGAGAGGCGGCCGCGATAGGCCCCGGGCCTATAATCGTGCCGCTACGCGCCTGTGGCGGAATTGGTAGACGCGCAAGGTTGAGGGCCTTGTCCCGCTTATGTGGGGTGGGAGTTCGAGTCTCCCTGGGCGCATCGGGCTTGGTTGCCTGGGTTGTCGGTTACTCAGGGCAGCAGACCTTCGAATAAGGCTGGCCTATCGGATGCGAAGCTGTGGCGATGGCGTCGAAGCTCTTCCCGATGCTGTCCTGCGCCAACCTCAGCCGGTCGCTTGACTTCTATCGAGAGCTGCTCGGTGGGATCGAGACCTACCGGTTTCCTGAGGCCGGCGAGCCGGCGTTCATCGCCCTGCGGATCGGCGAGTCGTCCGAGATCGGGCTGGGCGGGGTCGCGGCCGAGCCGCTGCATGGCCGGCAGCAGCGGCCCGCTTCCGGTCATCGGGTCGAGCTCTGCGTCTACGTCGACGACGTCGACGACCTCTTCGCCCGGGCGGGCGCGGACGGGTTCGAGACGGTGGCCGACCCGGCCGACATGCCGTGGGGCGAGCGGACCGCTTGGGTCGCGGATCCCGACGGCAACCTCGTGATGCTCACGCGCTAGCGCGGAGCCACCTACCCGAGCCGCTCCCCCAGCGCCTCCTCGTACCGCGCCGCGGTCTTGCGCAGCTCGGTCCCATTTGACCTTCTGGCGGTAGCGGGCGCCCACGCGACCGGTCTCGCCATGGACCAGCTTCGACTCGAGCACGTCGAATCGCCACTCCGGGTGGCGATCGAAGTCGACGATGTAGTCGTAGACCTCACGCCGCGACCTCGCGCTGCTGATCTTCGCGTGGACCTTCTTCAAGAGCCCTCCTCGGTGTCGGTTCCAGAGATAGAACCCTCCGGCGCGCCGTAACTCATCGGAAGCCCGAAGTACGAGAAGAGCCGCGGGTCGCCGAAGCGCGTGAGAGCGCCGATTGCGTCGCCGTCGAATCCGAGCGCCATCACGGCGTGCGCCTCACCGTTGTGGTAGAGCGCGACCGCGGGACGCCCGTTCGCGCTCGTCTCGACGAGCCGGATCGGTCTAGCTCCTTCCGCACCGGCTCCGTGACCCGCTCGAACGCCTGCTCGTCGCCCGCGCGCGCGGCGTCGAGCAGCCCGACATCTGAAGGAGGCAGAGTCAGCTCACCACGACGCCCCACGTGGCCGCGGGTGAGACGTAGGCGCCACCATCGTCCTGGTAGGGGGCCGCCTTCTCGCGAACGGCCTCGCGGGTGGCCTCGAGCTCCTCCTGTGGCAGCGCGTTCACCGCCCGCGCGAGCGGGCCCGCGAGGCTCACGAGCGCGTCCCACAGGTCGTCGAAGTCCGAGTAGTGGAACTCGAACGCGATCTCCTCGATCTCCGGCTCGCCGAAGCCGGCGCCCGAGACGAGCCCACGGATCCGCTCCGGCTCACCCATGGCGAAGATCCCGGGCGCTCCGGGCTCGGGTGGCGGCAGGTGCCCACGCTGGACGAGCGTCATGCCCGGTATCGCGGCCCATGGGTTCCGGTCGGGGGTCCTCCACACCGCAAACGCAAGGCGACCACCCGCGCGAAGCACGCGCCTCGTCTCCGACAGCGCCGCGGCGGGGTTCGCCATGAGCATGTAGCCCCAACGACACACGGCGCCGTCCACCGTGTCGTCGTCGAGCTCCATGTTCTCCGCGTCGAGCACGCGGTGCTCGACGCCCGTGAGCCCACGAGCCTCGCCATTGCGACGCGCCACGCCGACCATCTCCTCCGCGAAGTCGGTGGAGATCACGCGGCCGTCGGGGCCGACACGCTCCGCCACCTTGAAGCCCAGGTCACCGGTACCGGCCGCGATGTCGAGGACCGTGTCTCCCGGCCGCGGCGCGAGCCGATTCACGAGCCAGTCGTTGACCACGCCGGTGATGCCCATCAGCCACTCGCGCCGTCGCTCCCACCCCGAAGCCATCCGCTCCCAGGTCTCGAGGCTCTGCTCCCTGTAGGCGTCGAGGTCGATGCCCATCTTCTCTCCTCGCTCGCGGCCACGCCGACCATATCGCGGCCGCGCGATCGGACGCCAGCGTCAACCCTTGTCCGCCGAGCGCCGATACTGGACACGGAGCCTGCCTTGCAAGGAGACTTCTCATAGTGGAGCGCGTGCGACGGATCCTCCCGACGATCCTGGTCGTGCTCGCGACGCTGCTGCTCTTCGTGGGGTTGGTGACGGCGTACGCGAGCAGGGAGCTGTTCGACGCCGAGAGCTTCTCGAACCGAGCAGTCAGCGCGCTCGACGACGAGGAGGTGCGCGGCCTGATCGCGACGGGCGTAGCCGACGGCGTCGTGAAACGCGACCCGGACCTGATCGGGGCGCGACCGCTGATCGAAGGCGCCGCCGACGGCATCGGGGGCTCGGCGCCCTTCCAGCAACTCTTCCGCGACGCCGTCGAGGACGTCCATCGCACTGTGTTCAGCTCCGACAAGGACACGGTTGCGCTGAAGCTCGCGGACATCGCGGTGCTCCTGATCGAGGGGCTGCGCCAGGTGGCCCCGGAGGCGGCGAAGAGCATCCCGAAGGACGTCGAGCCGCGGCTCGTGGCACTGTCGTCGGCCGACGACCAGGGGATACTGGCCACCGTTGCGCGGACCACCGAGGACGTCCAGTGGGCCGCCATCGTCGCGCCCGTGTTGGCCGCGCTCCTCCTGGCCGGTGCCCTCGCGCTGTCCCGCGATCGCCGTATCACCGCGCGCCGCGCGGGCGTCGCCGCCGCGGTGGCCGGGGTGCTCGGGGTGGTCGCTCTGGAGGTCGGGCGCGCGCTGGTGGCAGGACGCTTCGAGGAGTCGTCCGAGAGCGCTGCCGCCCGCGGGCTGTGGGACGCCTTCCTCGGGGACCTCCTGATCTGGTGCCTCGTGCTCGCCGTCTGCGGGGTGGTCGTGGCGGCGGCCGCGGCGTCGCTGATCAAGCCGGTCGTGATCGGGCCCGTCGTGAGCCGGGCCTGGACGGTGGCCGCCACGACCCCGGAGTCGACGCGCTGGCGAGTCGCACGGGCAATCGCGCTGATCGTGGCCGGCGCCATCGTCATTGCCGCGTACGACACGATTCTGCGGCTCGCCCTGATCGCCGCCGGGATCGCGCTGATCCACCTCGGCGTCACCGAGATCCTGCGGATGACCCTCCCCGCCGAGGGGGAAAGCGCGCCCGCACGGGATCGACGCCCGATCCGGTGGCGTCGAGCGGCGCGGATCGCGCTCGTGGCCGCAGTGGTGGTTGGGGGTGTCGTTGGGGTGGCCGCGGTGGCCGCCGGCTCGCGCGAGGAGCCGCTCGAGATCCGGTCCTGCAACGGCGCCGCCGCGATCTGCGACCGTCCGATCGACCAGGTCGCGTTTCCGAGCACCCACAACTCGATGTCCGCGGCCGATCAGGAGGGCTGGCTGTTCGCGCAGCAGGAGCGCGGGATCCCCTCGCAGCTGGAGGCTGGTATCCGCGGTCTCCTGATCGATACCCACTACGGCGTGCAGACCGACCGCGGCGTCTACACGGTCCTACAGTCCGGCAGCAAGAGCCGCGAGAAGCTGGTGGACACGCTCGGGAAGCAGTTCGTGACCACGGCCGAGCAGTTGCGCGAGCGCATCGGCTATACGGGCGGCGGCGAGCGGGAGGTGTACCTCTGCCACGGCTACTGCGAGATGGGCGCGATCCCCGCGGTCGACGCCCTCGAGTGGATCCGTGACTACCTCGTCGCCAACCCATACGAGGTCGTGGTCATCAGCGTCGAGGACGACACGGCCCCAGAGGACGCGGCGCAGGCGTTCCAGGACAGCGGTCTGCTCGATCTGGTCTGGCGGGAGCCCCTCGACGCCGAGAACCTGCCGACGCCGCGCGAGATGATCGAGGCGGGCAAGCGCGTGGTGGTCATGGTCGAGGAGGACGCAGGCGACATCCCGTGGATGAACCAGCAGTTCGACCTCGTGCAGGAGACGCCCTACGAGTTCGACTCGCCCGAGCAGCTCACCACACGGCGCAGTTGCCGGCTGAACCGCGGAGTTGCGGAGAACCCCATGTTCCTCATCAACAACTGGGTGGACACCTCCCCGGCGCCGCTTCCGAGCAACGCGCGCCAGGTCAACTCCTACGACGCGCTCCTGAAGCACGCGCGCACGTGCGGACGCGTTCGCGACCTCTTCCCGAACCTGGTGGCAGTCGACTTCTACGAGGAGGGCGACGTGACCGGCGTCACGGACCGCTTGAACCGGGGTGGTTGAGCGCCGCGTGCGACTATTCGCCGGTGAAGATGGAAGCTGAGCGCAACGACGTCACGGGGGCGGCCGATTCGAACCATCCGCTCGAGCTCATCCTCGCGCGCAACCTCGTGTCGATCGTCTCGCTTCCTTCGTTCCTGGTCGACCAGGACGGCATCATCGTGTTCTTCAACGACGCAGCGGGCGAGATCATCGGTCGCCGCTTCGAGGAGGTCGGCCGCCTGTCCCGCGAGCAATGGAACGCGATGTTCGGACCGTTCGACGAGGCGGGCGGGCGAATCCCGGTCGAGGAGCTGCCGCTGACGGTCGCTTTGCGCGAGGGGCGCCCCGCGTACGGCCGTTTCCACGTGCGGACCGAGGATGGCCTCCTGCCGATCGAGGCCGGGGCCCTGCCCCTGACCGGGCCCGCCGGGTACCACGGCTCGGTGGTCGTCTTCTGGCCGGTGGGCCTGGCCGCGGAGTCGGGCTTCCGATGAGGGTGCGGCTGTGGGGAGTACGGGGCTCGGTCCCCCTTCCCGGCGCGGCCGCGGCGCGCTACGGGGGGAACACATCCTGCGTCCAGGTGAGCGCCGAGGATGGGACGGAGCTCGTGCTCGATGCGGGCACCGGAATCCGCGAGCTCGGCGCCGCGCTCGCGGGCTCGTCGCGGCGCATACACGTCCTCCTCACCCATCTGCACCTCGACCACATCCAGGGGCTCATGTTCTTCGCACCGCTCTTCGACCCAGGGGTCGAGATCACCGTGTGGGGCCCGCCCGGGTCCGTGCCGCTGCGCGACCGGCTCGCTCGCTACCTCTCGACCCCCCTCTCGCCGATCGAGATCCGCGAGCTGCCGGCCCAGGTCTCCTATGAGCACTCGGACGAGCGGCCGTGGCGAATCGGAGGGATCGAGGTCGAGGCGGCGCTCGTCTCCCACCGCGGCCCGACGCTCGGCTACCGGCTCAGCGAGGGTGAGACCTCCGTCGCCTACCTCCCGGACCACGAGCCGGCGCTCGGGGCGGCGCTCGACTCGACGCCGCGCGACTGGATCTCCGGATGCGAGCTGGCCCGCCGGGCCTCGCTCCTGATCCACGACGCCCAGTACAGCGAGAGCGAGTACCGCTCGCACCTCGGGTGGGGACACTCCAGCCTCTCGGACGCGCTGCTGTTCGCCCGACGGGTGGAGGCCGAGCGCGTGCTTCTGACCCACCACGACCCGAGCCACGGGGACCGTCAGCTCGACGAGCTGGCGACGGAGGTCACTGAGCGATGGTCGGCGCTCGACGGCGGCATCGAGCAGGTCGAGCTTGCTCGTGAGGGAGCGGACGTCGTCCTGAACTGACCCGCTGGTCGGGTCGTGATAGCCCTGTGGAGGAGCTGCTCGCAGAAGCGATGGAGGCCGCCGCGCGCCGCGCGGACTATGCAGACGCGCGCCACGTCCTGTCGCGAACCGAGCGCATCTCCACCCGAAACGGTGCCGTCGTGCGCGTCGAGCAAGGCGAGGAGGAGGGCGTGGGCGTCCGCGTGCGCGTCGACGGAGCGTGGGGGTTCGCGGCCGTTCGCGGTGTCGACCGCCGAGCGGTGGAGGCGGCCCTCCGACGGGCGCTCGACATCGCGCGGGCGCGGCCCCGAGCCGCGGTCGCCGCGCTGAGCGACGAGACTCCGGCGTCCGGCTCGTGGGAGGGCGGAACCGGCGGAACCGATCCGTTCACGGTCTCGACCGAGGAGAAGCTCTCCGTGCTTACCGCTGCCGACGAGGCGATGCGCGGCGATCCGCGGGTCGCACTCACCCAGGCCGGCTTCTTCGCGCATCGCGAGGAGCGGACGTTCGCATCGACGGCGGGCTCTCGCTGCCGGCAGCGCTTCGTGGAGTGCGGCGGCGGTATCACGGCGACCGCTGTGGACGGAGCGGAGACGCAGGTCCGTTCGTATCCCGCTTCCTTCCGCGGCCACGTGGCGCAGGCCGGCTACGAACACTTCGCCGCGCTGGACCTCGTCGGTAATGCGCCACGCGTCGCCGACGAGGCGGTGGCGCTCCTGAGCGCGCCGGCCTGTCCGGCCGAACGCAACACGTTGGTGCTCGACGGCGAGCAGCTCGCGCTCCAGGTCCACGAGTCGGTGGGCCACGCCGTGGAGCTCGATCGGGTGCTCGGGCTCGAGGCCTCGTACGCGGGCACGAGCTTCGTATCCCCCGGTGACCTCGGCTCGCTCCGCTACGGCTCCGAGCACATGAACGTGACCGCGGACGCTCGGGCGGCCGGGGCACTCGGAAGCTTCGGCTGGGACGACGAGGGGGTGCCGGCCCAGGCCGTGTCGATCGTGCGCGACGGGGTCCTGTGTGGGTTTCTGTCCTCCCGCGAGACCGCCGCCCGGGTGGGGCTCGAGCGCTCCGGGGGATGCATGCGCGCATCGTCGTTCGCGCGCCAGCCGCTCGTCCGTATGACCAACGTGAACCTGGAGCCGGGCGATGCGGGCTCCCTCGCCGATCTGATCGGGACGACCGAGCAGGGTGTGTACATGGAGACGAACCGATCGTGGTCGATCGACTCGCGCCGGCTCGGCTTCCAGTTCGCAACGGAGATCGCGCGCGAGATTCGCGACGGCGAGCTCGGGCGGCTCCTGCGTAACCCGAGCTACGCCGGCGTGACGCCGGAGTTCTGGGCAAGTCTCGACGCGGTGTGCTCGCAGCCCGCCTGGCGACTGTGGAGCGTCCTGAACTGCGGCAAGGGAGAGCCCGGGCAGTCGCTGCGCGCCTCGCACGGCACCGCGCCGGCGCGCTTTCGCGACGTGCAGGTCGGGGTGGCGTGAGCGCCGCGCTCGAGGTCGCGGAGCGGGCGCTCGCTTCCCTTCGAGGCGGAGTCGAGGGACAGGCGACCGTTACCGGCGAGCGCTCGCTGCTGCTGCGGTTCGCCCGATCGGCCCCGACGCAGGCCACCGCGGTGGACGACCTCACGGTCGAGATCACGGCGCTGCGCGACGGCCGCACCGCATCCGCGACGACGAACGCCACCGATCGCACCTCCCTCGCAGCGTGCGCCGCGGCGGCCGTCGAAGCGGCCGAGACCGCCGCGCGCTCGGGCGCCGAGGGCGGCTATCCGCGACTTCCGCCACCGGCGCCGTTCCGGAGCCACGACGGCCACGACCCGGCGACGGCGCGGCTGGAGCCGGCCACCGGAGCGTCCGCCCTCGACGCGGCGTTCGAGGTCGCGGCCGGCCACCGCGTCGAGGCGCATGGAATCTGGACCGCGGCGGAGGTCGAGCGTGGGATCGCCTCGACCGCCGGCGTGGCGGCGGCGGACAGCGTGACCGACGCATTCATGAAGGTCGTGGCGATCGCCCCGGACGGACGCTCCGGCTACGCCGCCGGCGTCGCGGGCGCGGTCGGCGCGCTCGACCCCGAAGCGCTGGCACGGCGAGCGGCGACCAAGGCCACCGCCGGCGGCTCGGCGACCCTTCCCGCGGGCGAGTACCCGGTGGTGCTCGAGCACCACGCGGTCGGAGAGCTCCTGGACTGGCTCGGCTGGCTCGGGCTAAACGGGCTGGCCTGGGCGGAGGGACGCAGCGCGCTCTCCGGCCGCATCGGGCAAAGGGTGGCTGCGCCGCGGATCAACCTCTCCGACTCGCCGCGCTACCCGGGCACGCTTCCGCGGGCGTTCGACGCCGAGGGCACGCCGAAGGCCCCCCTCCCGCTGATCCAGGACGGCGTGGCCCACCGCGTGGTCCACGACACTCGCAGCGCGGCGCTGTGCGGCGTCGCGTCGACCGGCCACGCCATCGCGCCGGCGGGAGCGTCCGAGGGTCCGGTTCCCACGAATCTCGTGCTGGCGGGTGGCGGCGGCGAGGACGAGGCGGCCCTGTGCCGTCCCATCGCGCGCGGCGTGTACGTGACCCGCCTCTGGTACGTCAACCCGGTGCGCCCGAAGGAGACGCTGGTGACCGGCGTGACGCGCGACGGCACCTTCCTGATCGAGGACGGCGAGGTCACGCGGCCGCTCGACGAGCTCCGGATGACCGACTCGGTGCTGGGTCTGCTCGCTCGGACAGAGGACCTTTCTGCGCAACCGGCGCTCACGAGCAGCGGCGAGTTCTACGGGCGCCGCTTTGCGAGCGGGGTGGTGTGCCCGGCGCTGCGGGCCTCCGCGATGCGCTTCACCGCCTGAGCGGCCGCCTGGCCCGGGCCTTCGCCTAGATCTTCAGCAGCACGATCACGTTCGCGACCCAGAGGATGGCGAACGCGACCGTCCAGCGATCGAGGTTGCGCTCGACCAGCGAGCCGCCACCGAGCGGCCCGGCCCCGGTTCCGACGCCGAACGCGCCCGACAGCCCGGCGTCCTTTCCCGAGTGCAGGAGCACGAGCAGGATCACGACGACCGAGAAGATGATCTGGAAACCGAGCAGCAATCCCTCCATCGCTAGAGCAGGTTAGCGGCGGCCACCGTCCGCCTCGTCGATCCGCCGCAGGATCTCGATCGCCTGCGCCCGCAGCTCGCGGTCGGTGGTCCGGTAGTCGCCCTCCGACAGCTTCCCCATCCTGAAGTCGAGCTCTGCGTCACGGATCTCGCGGTACTTCGCCTCCTTCGCCGCCTCGAGCGAGGCGCGTCGCTCGTCGCCTGCGGCGTCTTCCGGGTCCGGCCTCATCAACGGTCGGATGACAACGACGCTCACGAGCAGGAGCAGCACGACGCCCGCCAGCACGAACTCGGGGCTGGCTGGGTCTGCCACTTGCGCCCCGAGCCCGACTAGGCGCGCGAGAGCTCTCGGCCGAGCCTGGCCGCGTACAGGCTCGTGGCCCGGCGGCGGCGGGCATCGGGCGAGGGCCACAGGGCGATCAGGGCGCCCGAGCACCACGACCGCGCCGCCGATCCAGATCCAGCTCACGAGCGGCGACACCAGCACGCGGAACGCCGCCGGCGGTGGATCGCGCCGGTAGCTGTCGACGATCGCGGCGATCGCGATCGCCTGCGTCTCCCCGCTCGACTCGCCGAAGCGGCGGTCGGCCTCGCGCGATCGCCTCCTGGAGGCGCGGCGCCGCGATGTCGGGCTGCACGGCGGTCCAGAGGTCCTCGGTCAGGCCCCAGTCGAGGTCGACCTCGCTCGTGGCCTCGCCCTCGAAGTAGCCGCTGACCGGACCGACGGTGGGGTCGGTCGACGGGAAGAAGTTGCGGAGCGGCCGCAGCTCGTACGTCTCGTCGCCGTCGCGAACCTCGAGGACGGCCCCCAGCGTGATCGGCGCACCGGTGCCGCCGCTGTCCCCGAGCAGCTCGGCGGTGGGCTCCCGGTAGGTGACCGAGTAGTCGCCCACCTCGGCCGTGTCGCCGGGCGAGATGCGGACGTCGCGCTGCTCCACGAACGCCGACGACGCCGCAACGCCCAGGAACAGGAAGGCGATCCCGGCGTGGACGATGTAGCCGCCGTAGCGGCGGCGGTTCCGCCCGACGAGCGTCGCCAGGGCTGCCGGCCACGGCTCACCGGTCATCACCCGCCGTGCCCTCGCGCCGCGCCAGAACTCCTGGGCCACGACCGCGAGCGTGAAGGCGATGAAGCAGAACATCGCCAGCGCCGCCACGCCGGCCAGGTCATCTGTGACCGGCGCGAGCAGCAGCAGCGCGACGAGCGTGACGGCGGCGGCGGCGAGCGGGATTCGAAGCGTTCGCCGAAGGGCGGACACCGTGGTCCGCCGCCAGGCGATCACCGGGCCGATGCCCGCGAGCAGCACCAGGACGATCGCCAGTGGAGTGGTGATCGCGTTGAACGCCGGCGGGCCGAAGCTGCGTTCCGACCCGAGCGCCTCGGACACGAGCGGGAAGAACGTCCCCCAGAAGACGATCGCGGCGAGGGCTATTAGGACGAGGTTGTTGAGCAGGAAGAAAGCCTCGCGGGAGAGCAGCGAGTCGAGCCTCGCCTCCGACCGCAGGTCGTCCCAGCGCCAGACGATGAGCGCCACCGAGCCCGCCACGACGAGCGCGATGTAGGCCAGGAAGGGCGTGCCGAGCGTGGACGCCCCGAAGGCGTGGATCGAGTCGAGGATGCCGGAGCGGACCAGGAACGTGCCGGTGAGCGCCAGCACGAACGTCGTGACGATCAGGGCCATGTTCCAGCGGCGGAGCATGCCGCGCTTCTCCTGCACCATGATCGAGTGGATGAAGGCCGTGCCGGTCAGCCACGGCATGAGCGCGGCGTTCTCAACCGCGTCCCAGGCCCAGTAGCCGCCCCAACCGAGCTCGGCGTACGACCAGAGGGCGCCGAGGAGGATGCCGAAGCCGAGGAACGTCCAGGCCACCAGGGCGAACCTGCGCGTGGACCGGATCCAGTCGGCCCCGGTGCGCCGTGAGATCAGCGCGCCGATGGCGAAGGCGAACGGGATCGTGAACCCGACGTAGCCGAGGTAAAGCATCGGCGGGTGGAACATCATCGCCGGGTGGCGCAGGAGCGGATTGAGGCCCGCTCCCTCGGCCGGCGGGGAGGCCAGCGTGGCGAATGGCCTCGCCTCCTCCACGAACACCATCAGCGACAGGAAGAACACCGCAACCACCCCGAGCACCGCGGTGGCCCACGGCACGATCTCGCGGTGGCGCCGCCGCGTCAGGAACAGCACGGCGCTCGAGAAGCAGCCGAGCAGGAAGACCCACAGGAGCAGCGACCCGGCCTGGCTCGACCACATCGCGGTGACCTTGTAGAAGGTGGGCGTGTCGGTCGAGGAGTTCTGGGCGACGAGCGCGAACGAGAGGTCGGTGCGGAGGTAGGCCGCCTCGAGGACCACCATCGCGAGGGCGAGGAGGCCGGCCAGGCAATAGAAGGCGCGCCGCGCCGAGATCACGAAGCCGCGTCGCCCGGTGACCCCTCCGTAGACGGACGCCCCCACCGCGTACAGCGCGGTCAGCAGCCCGACGTAGACGCAGGCGATTCCGATCGCGGCCATGAGCGCCTATCGAGCCGCCCGCGCCGCGCGGGCTACGACTGATCTCCCTCGGCGGTGAACTTCGAGGGGCACTTGGTCACGAGCGAGTCCTCTTGGGCGACGAAGGTCTCGCCCCGGAGCTGGCCGGTCACGATCACCTCGCGACCCTCCCGGAAGGGGTCGGGCACGATCCCGGAGTAGTCGACCGGCACGGCGGTGTCGCCCCCGCGGTCGCGGATCTCGAACGCGAGGCCGTCCTGGCGGCGCTCGATCGAGCCGTCGACCACCTCGCCGGTGAGCTTGTAGTCCTCGCCCGCCTCCCCCTCGGCGAGCACCTCCGACGGGGTCCGCGCCGCGGTCGAAGCGTTGAAGCTCGTGTACATGAGCGCCGAGGCCAGGAGCACGGCGGCGCCGAGCGCCACCGCGAGCCTCAGCTTGCGCTTCCGGCCGGGGTCCACGGCGGGATTATGGCAGGGGCGCGACGGCGTTCAGGCGCCGTGGAGCGGCGCGCTCGGTGCGCCGCCGAAGCCGATCTCGTTCCCGTCGACGTCGCGGTAGATGACCTTGCGTACGCCATTGGAGTAGGTCGAAGAGGTCGATGGCCACGGAGCTGTGGACCAGCGCCTAGTCGCGTCGGCTCGGGTGGCCCACACCGGGCCACGGCGCGAGCACGAGGAGAAGTCGGCTGTCGCTCGCAGCCCGCACCTGACGGCGCTCCGCCGGCTCGAAGTGGGCAAGGAATCCGCGCTCGCCGCGCGTCGACTTGCCGTTCTGCACCACGTCCACTTCGCCGTCCACGACGACCAGATAGGTCCGCTCGTACGTCTGGTGCTCCTGCATCTCCTCGCCGGCCGGAAGGTTGATCGCCACGAGCCGCGTCTCGTCAGCCGAGGCCAGCACCTGCGGGTGGTGCGGGGCGACGTCGAGTGTGCTGAGGTCCCAGGAGTCCATGCGGCCGATGCTCGTAGCGTACGCCACGAACGTGGCCATGCGCTGCCTCGTGTGCTTACCTTAGGGACGACAGGCCGAGTTCCCGCCGCCCAGGCGACGGGGAACGGGGGACCCAATTGGGCCGCATCGACGGCCCGTGGGGCGAATCGCCGCCTGAGTGCGGCGTAGCGCGTCGCCTTCTTTCTCGCGCGAGCCCGTCAGCTCACCCCGTAGGCGAAGAGAAGGAAAGGAGACGACGTGTCAAGCATGCCCATTTCGGGCGCATCCCCGCGCCCGGAGCGAAGTCCCGGCGAGGACCTCGCCTTCAGTGATCGCTGGTCGCGGTCGACCCAGCGCTCGCAGCGGCGCCGGTCCGCCTCCGCAACCCAGCGCCTCCGTCGGTTCCGCTCGCGCGGAGCCGTCTTCGCGGGTGTCGCTGTGCTCGCGGTGACCGGCGCCGGCGCCGGCGCGGCCGGGGCGCAGTCGGACGCCACCTCGAGCTACCTCACCACCGGGTCCTCGGGCTCCCAGGTATCGGCGGTCGAGGATGCCCTCGGCGTCCCGGCGGACGGCTACTTCGACGAGCGGCTCGCGAACGCGGTGCGGGGCTTCCAGTCCGAGAACGGGCTAGCGGTCGACGGGATCGTGGGACCGGAGACGAGCGCCGCGCTCGGTACCGGGGGTGCGCCGTCCGGGGCCGCCGCCCCGTCCGGAGGCGGCACCTCGTCGAGCGGGAATGCGACACTCGATCAGATCGCCCAGTGCGAGTCGGGCGGCGACCCCACGGCGGTCTCGCCGGACGGCCAGTACCGAGGCAAGTACCAGTTCACGCGCGAGACGTGGGCCGCGCTCGGCGGCACCGGTGACCCGGCAGCCGCGCCGGAGTCGGTGCAGGACGAGCTGGCGGCACAGCTGCTCGCCCAGTCGGGCACGTCGTCTTGGCCGAGCTGCGGCTAGACGAGTCTCCTTCAGCTCCCGCGCCGCCCGCGCGACCAGGGGCTGAGGTAACCGCGGCGGAGGGTCCGGGCGCCACGCCCGCGCCCTCCGCCGCACGCCGCGCTGGGACGCGCCGTGCAGCGGGGCGGAGGCGGCGAGGAGAAAGTCATGCGCCGTCGAAATTGCGCGGCGTGCGGCTCCTCTTGGAAGAAAGCGGCCTCGAGTTGGTCGGCGCCTTCTGCGTCGCAGCGGCCGCGCTCGGCGGAGTTTGGATCGCGCTCGAGAGCATCGTCGGGTTGAGCTCGGTGCCCGCGGGCCTCATGTCCGCTGCGGCCGCCGGCTGGGTGCTCGAGATGGTGAGCAGGCACCACTACGCCGACCGGCTTCCACAGCCGTCCGCGCGCGCCAAGCCGTCGTCCGCGCGCACCGTCGGCGCGGTCCGGCCGCCCCGAGCTCGCCGCCACGCGCGGCGCGCCGCCCCACGTCCCGCGGCGCGCACGACGCGGTCGCCCGCCCCGCGGCGGTCGCCGAGCGCCGTACGGGCGCGGCGACGGTCGCCGCAGCGGCGGGCTCGCCCGGCGGGCGGCCTGAGCCTCCGGCAGGAGGCGCTTCTCCCGCCGCCCGGCGGTGCACCATTGACGCATGGACGATCCGATGCCCGTGCGCGCCGGGGTCGCCATACCGCTCAGCGAGATCGAGGTTCGGACGAGTCGTTCGTCCGGCCCGGGTGGACAGCACGCCAACGTCACCGCGTCGAGGGTCGAGGCGGTGTTCGACGTCGAGGCGTCGGAGGCGCTCAGCGCGGCGACCAAGCGTCGCCTCGTGGAGCGGCTCGGCAGCCGTGTGACGGCGGCGGCACAGGACACGCGCAGCCAGGCGCGCAACCGGGAGTTGGCGCTCGAGCGATTGCGCGAGCGGATCGGCGGCGCCTTGGTCGTCAGGCGAGCCAGGCGGCCGACGCGGCCAAGCCGCGCGGCGCGCGAGCGGCGCCTCGAGTCGAAGCGCCGGCGCGGGGCGACGAAGCGCGCCCGGCGCCCGCCCTCACGCGGCTCGGAGGAGTGACGCGGCTTGCTCTACCCGGGCTGGACCTCCCGTTGCAGCACCACCTCGTAGCGGTCCACGATGGGCTCACGGTCGGGCTCGGCCCGATCCAGAGCCGCCTCGCGAGCCTGGTTGGCCGCGCGATCGCTCGCGTCCAAAGCCTCCCGCGACTCCCAGAAGGTGATCGCCGCGGCCTTGCCGGAGCTCCAGTCGACCCCGACCACGATCCCCTGGAATCCCGACGAGCCCTCGAGCATCGGCAGGTGCTGCTGCTCGAACTCCCGGACGGTGTCCTCGATCCGCTCCGGCGGCAGACCAGCGAACCTGCTCAGTCGTGCGTACATCGCACCCTCCTCTCCGGCGGCCGCACGAGGCCGCCCAATCGGGAGGTTATCCCGGCCCGTCCGGTTATGCGGGGGGCCCCGCGGGTACCCTCTCCTACCGAAAGGAGGAGTGCCATGTACATCAGTGGCGGCCTCATCGTCCTGATCCTGATCATCATCATCCTGATCTTGATCTTCTAGGCAGCCGCGCCGGCTCGCCGGCGCACTTGTCGTTCCGGCAGTGAGGCGAAAAGCCCCGCCTCGGCGGGGCGTTTTCGTGAGAGCGGACGACGGGTCTCGAACCCGCGACCTCGAGCTTGGGAAGCTCGCGCTCTACCAGCTGAGCTACGTCCGCGTGGCGTGAGCAGTCTACTGCCGGTCGGGCAGCCGGCACTACCCTTCGGGGCGGCCCGTGAAGCCCCGATCTGCCCTCGCCGGACGCCTCTCACGCGTGGTACTCGTAGCGGCCATGGCGCTGCTCGCCGCGCCCGCTGCCGCGCTCGCGCAGTGTCCTCAGACGAGCCTCGGCGAGATCGAGAGCGAGGTCATGTGCCCGGTCTGCGGCACCCCCCTCTCGCTCGCGACCGAGGCACCGCAGGCGCAGGAGCAGCGCGAGTTCATCACCGAGCGGATCGAGCGCTGCGAGTCGGAGGACGAGATCAAGGCCGCGCTGGTGGCCGAGTTCGGCGAGGGGGTGTTGGCGACCCCGGGCGACGACGGCTTCGACCTCGCCGCGTACGTCCTACCGGGGCTCGCGCTGCTGGCAGGCGCCGGCGGCATCGCGCTAGCGACGGTTCGCTGGCGGCGCGCCCGGGCCGCGGCTCCGGCCACAGAGTCCCCGGACCCCCGGACCGCGGTGGGTCGAGCACCGACTCCGAACGCCTCGCCGCCGATCTCGAGCGTTACGACCTCTGACGCACCGGCGTGGCGCCAGGTGCCGGCATTCCGGCGGGCGTGACCACCTCCCGTCGCGTGCCTGGGCGAAATAACAAGAAAGTTGCCTCGCAGGCAAAGCACGCGCGACGGTTTGCCTCCCGGGCAAGTTTCTTGGAGTAGCTCCCAGGCGCGCGGGAGGGATGTAGGGGCGCCGATCGGTGGGGGCGCCGGGGTCGTGGGAGCGCCCGGGTCGCGCAGCGCTACATGCGCTCCGGCGCAGACACCCCGAGCAGGTCCAGTGACCGGGCGATGACCCGGCCCGTCTGCGCGGTGAGCGCCAGACGGAATCCCTCGTCGCCACCCTCCTCGGCGGCGCCCAGCACCCGGCAGTCGCGGTAGAAGGCGGAGAACTCCTGGGCCACCTCGTGGGAGTAGGTGGTCAGCCGGTGCGGGGCGCGCCGGGCGGCGGCGACCTCGACCTCCGAGGGCAGCTCGAACAGCCGCCTGACGAGCGCGCGCGCCGACGGATGGAGCTCCTCCGCGCTGTCGGCCAGCTCGTCCGCAGCGGTGGTGCTCGCGCCCTCCTCCACCCCCTTGCGCAGGATGCTCGCGATCCGGGCGTGCGCGTACTGCACGTAGTAGACCGGGTTCTCCTGACTCTGCTCGCGCGCCAGCGCGAGGTCCAGGTCGAGCGCCGTGTCGTGGCTTCGCTGCAGCAGGAAGTAGCGAGCGGCGTCCACGCCCAGGTCGTCGATCAGGTCGTCGAGCGTCACGAACTCGCCCCTCCGCTTCGACATCTGCGCCCGCTCGCCACCCTCGAACAGGTGTACGAGCTGCATGATCTGGATCTCGAGCCGGTCCGGGTCGCCGCCCATCGCCTCCCACGCCGCGCGCAGGCGCCCCACGTAGCCGTGGTGGTCGGCGCCGAGCACGTCGATCGCCCGCTCGAACCCGCGGTTGAGCTTGTCGCCGTGGTAGCCGATGTCGGACGCGAAGTAGGTGTGCTCGCCGGAGGCACGCCGGACGACGCGGTCCTTGTCGTCGCCGAAGGCGGTGGTACGGACCCACAGCGCGTCCTCGGACTCGTACAGCTGCGCCCGCTCCCCGAGCTGTTCGATCTCGCGCGCGAGCGTGCCGCTCTCGTAGAGGGCGCGCTCCGAGAAGAAGCTGTCGAACCGGACCCGGAAGCGCTCGAGCGTCGCGCGCACGTCGGCCAGCATCAGCTCGACCCCGCTCACGGCCAGCTCCTCGGGCTCGGCCTCGGCCGCTCCCTCGATCCGGTCCGCCAGCTCCGCCACGTACGGCCCCAGGTAACCGTCCTCGGGGGGCTCCTCGCCGCGCGCGCGGGCCGCGATCGACTGCGCGAACAGCAGCACCTGCGTGCCGTGGTCGTTCACGTAGTACTCGCGCGTGACGTCGTGGCCCGCGAACGACAGGATCCGGCAGAGCGAATCCCCGTAGGCGGCGTGGCGACCGCCGGCCACCGTGATCGGTCCGGTGGGGTTGGCGCTGACGAACTCGACCAGCGCCCGCTCGGGCGTCGCCACCACCCCCGAGCCGTATCGCTCACCGGCAGCGACCAGCTCGGCGAGTCCCTCCCGATACCAGCGGCTCGACATGGACAGGTTGAGGAACCCGGGGCCGGCCACCTCGACGCTGGCGAGGCCCTCCCCCAGCTCCTCGTGAAGCTTCTCCCCGAGCCGCTCGGCCGCCGTCGGCGGAGATTCGCGAAGGATCGGCGCCAGCAGCATGCCGGCGTTCGACGAGTAGTCGCCGAAATCCGGGCGCGGCGGCCGCTCGAGCCGCAGCCCGCTGAGCGTGGCATCCCCCGCCAGGCTGATCGCGGCGGTGCGTAGCGACGCTCGCAGCCGCCCGAGCGGATCGGGGGCCTCGACCGGGGCGTGCGGCGTGGAGGATCTGGGGGTCATCGCGGCGTCTCGATCATGGCTCAATCCGTGAACGTCCGGGTGACCCCTCAGTAGTGATAGGGCTCTCCGGCCAGGATCTTGTGCGCGCGGTACAGCTGCTCGAGCAGTACCACGCGCGCGAGCTGATGCGGAAGCGTGATCGGACCGAACGACAGCCGCAGGTCGCAGCGCGTCAGGTCCAGGCCGCGCGGTCCCCCGACCACGAAGCAGAGGTCACGCCTCGACATCTGGCGTTCTTCGAGGAAACGGCTCAGGGCCACCGAGTCGAGCGCCCTGCCGCCGGAGTCGAGCAAGCAGATGAAGGCGTCCGGCGGAATGCGCCGCTCGACCCGCTCGTCCTCGCGGACCTCGACGAGCTCGAGGCGCGCGTGGCGCGCGAGCATCCGCTGATAGTGCTGGACGTCGTCGGCGAACGGCGGGCGGACGCGCCCGACTGAGAGGACCAGGGTTCGCATGCACTCGATCCGGGCGCGTCGGGGCGACCGAGGAGTGCGATACTAGACGCGTGGCAGAGGAGGGTCGCGAGCGGCAGATCAACATCCACACGTCGCCCGAGGTCATGGCCGGCGTGTACGCGAACTTCGCGAACGTCAGCCACTCCGACTACGAGTTCACGGTCACCTTCGCCCGCGTCGACCACGAGGTGGACGAGGAGGAGGTGCCGGGGGTCGTCGTCTCCCGCGTCAACCTGTCCGCCAAGTTCTTCCGCGAGCTGATCGACGCGATGGAGGACCAGTACTCCAAGTGGCGTGCCGCCGAGGGGATCAGGAGCCTCCCCGAGACGGAGGCCGACCGGAAGCGGCCGAGCGAGTAGCCGGACTCACCGCTTCTCGGCCCAGTCGAGGCCCAGGCCGATCCGGTCGACCGTCGTCGGGTGGGTCCCGAACAGCCCGTGCGATCAGCGCCGGCGGGTCCGGGTCGGAGACGTTGCGCACCGCAAGCCGCCGCTGCAGCCCGATGAAGGCCGCCGGGTCGCTCGGTCAGGTCGAGCGCGTAGGCGTCGGCGCGCGCCTCCACCTGCGCGCGACAGCCAGTTCGCGGGGATCTGCACTGCGAACGCGACCACCGCCAGCGACAGCGCCAGCGCGGGCAGCGCCGCGGGTGCGCCCGCGCACCGCGGCATCGCCCGGTCCGGCCGCGAGCGGCGATCATCGCTCGGTGAGCCGCTGCACCAGCCAGCGTCCGAGCGAGCGCCACGATCGCGAGCCACAGCGAGGCCCCGCGGCAGGTCGCGATACCGGACGTGGCCGAGCTCGTGGGCGACGACCGAGCGGACCTGCTCCTGCGGCAAGTCCTCGATCAGGTTGTCGTAGAGCACAACCCGCTTGGTCTCGCCCGAGGCCGCCCACGTAGGCGTTGGACGCCGGTCGTGCGGCGGCTGGCGTCGACGCGGTAGACCTCGCCGACGTCGACGTCCGCCCGCTCGGCCAGCTCGAGCACCGCGGCGCGCAGCTCGCCCTCGGGCAGCGGCTCGAAGCGGTTGAACAGCGGGTCGAGCACGATCGGCGACAGGTAGGTGACCAGCACGCCGAAGGCGACGACCGCGGCCGCCGGCCGGCGTCCACCAGCCGCGCGGGAAGCGCCGGATGAGCGCGACCAGCGACGAGCCGCGCCAGCGGCGCCGAAGGCGACGCTCGACCGCCGCCGACTTCCCGACGTCCGACAGCCAGCTCGCCCAGGCCTGCGTGGAGAGCCCCACGTCGACCGCGCGGTCGTCGCCCCGCCGCCCGAACGGCAGCGCCACCACGGTCAGGACGAGCACGATCGAGGCCCCCACGGCCGCCCCGCCGGCCAGCGGCCGGGCCTCGACGCGGCCGCACAGGCGCGCGAAGGGCCGCGGCGGCCTGAGGCGCCAGGGCCCCCAGCGGCGAGGCCCGACGCAGCCACGCCGCCGAGCGCCAGAAGCCGCTGCGGCCCGCGGTAGTCCTCGCGCCCGGTCGAGCTGCTCGGCCGCTGAAGTAGGCTCTCGGGTCGACGGCGGCCGGCTCGATGAGCCCTCCGCGCGGCCGGAGGACGAGCGTCGCGACCCCCGCCGCGGCCACCGCCAGGGCCACCGCCAGCGGCAGCCGAAAGCGATGACCGCCCATTCCGAGGACACTGTAGAGAGCGCCGAGACAGCGCCCGAATGCGATGCGGCGGCACCGCCGCGCCGCGTCGCCCTGCTCTCGGACATCCACGGAAACCTGCCCGCCTTCGAGGCGGTCCTCGCCGACATCGAGGCCTCGGACGCGGAGCGGACCTGGTGCCTCGGAGACCTGGTCGGCTACGGCGCGCAGCCCGACGAGTGCGTCGCGCTCGCGCGCGAGCGGTGCGATGTCTGCCTGATCGGAAACCACGACCTCGTGGTGCTCGGCCGAGCTCGACATCGCCGACTTCTCGGCCGGCGCCGCCGCGGCCGCCCGCTGGACCCGGGACCGACTCGCGTCGGACGCCGCGCGATTTCCTCGGAGACCTCGCCGCCGCAGCGACCGGCGGCGCGGTCGGGCTCTTCCACGCCAGCCCGCGCGACCCGGTGTGGGAGTACGTGCTCTCGAACGACGCGGCCGACGCGTCGATGGAGCGTCATGGAGGCCCGCATCGGGCGCGTCGGGCACTCGCACGTCGCCCTCTGCTTCTGCCGCCGCGATGGTGGGCACGCGGCCGGCGAGGTCGCCCCCGCCGGGACCACGGCCGACCTATCGGAGGGCGCGTGGCTGCTCAACCCCGGTGCGGTCGGCCAGCCGCGCGACGGCGACCCACGGGCGGCGTGGCTCGTGCTCGACCTCGAGCGTCTGACGGCGACGTGGCGCCGGGTCGATTACCCGATCGATACGGCCGCCGACGCCATTCGCGAGGCGGGCCTACCCGCCATGCTGGCCGACCGGCTTTACTACGGGCAGTGATGATCGCTCCGCGCCTGCGACATGTGTCACTTGCCCTCGTCCCCGCGCTCGCGGCGACCGCCGCCGGCTGCGGCGGGGGCGAGGAGTCGGGCGTGCTCTCGAGCCAGACCCGCGCCGACACGCTGCTCGAGCTTCTCGACGACGCCGAGCAGCAGTTCGAGGACGGGGAGTGCGACGCGCTCGAGGACGAGACGCTCCCGGCGCTCGAGGAGGAGGTCGTCGGCGTCTCGAACGAGGTCGACGAGAGCTTCCGCGCCGCGCTCGACGAGGAAACGCAGGCGCTGCAGGACCTTGCGAGCGACTGCCAGCCGGAGGAAGAGGAGACGACGGTTGCCCCGACGACCGTCCCGCCGGCCACCACGGCCCCGCCGACCGTTACCGAGACGGCTCCACCGACCACGACGGAGGAGGAGACGACGACCGAGGAGGCGCCTCCGCCGGAGGAAGAGAGCGACGAGGGGGAGAATTCCGATTCGGGCTCGGGGTCGGGCGGAGTGGTTCCCCCGTCCGGTGAGTCCGGCGGCACGCCTCCCAGCGGATCCGGGAGCGACGTGGCCGACTCAGGCGAGGGGAGCGGGTCGTGAGCACCCCCACCGCAGTCGCGGAGCGCTACCGGCTGGACGAGCGTCTCGGCGCCGGCGGCATGTCGACCGTCTTCCTGGGTCTCGACACGGTGCTCGAGCGACCGGTCGCCGTGAAGCTGCTCGCCGAGCACCTGGCCGAGGACGAGTCGTTCGTCGCGCGCTTCAGACGCGAGGCGCTCGCGGCCGCCCGACTCCAGCACCCGAACGTGGTGCAGGTCTTCGATTCCGGGCAGGACCCGGACTCGGGCCGGCACTTCATCGTCATGGAGTTCGTCGACGGGCCGTCGTGCGCCGACCTGATCCGCGACCACGGGACGCTCGAGATCGAACGGACCACGAACGTCCTCCGCGGGGCCTGCAACGGGCTCGACTACGCCCACCGCCAGGGGGTCGTCCACCGCGACGTGAAGCCGGGCAACCTGCTGATCGGGAGCGAGAGCGGCAACGTCAAGCTCGCCGACTTCGGCATCGCCAAGGCGGCCGAGCAGACCCGCATCACGCAGGTGGGCTCGGTGCTCGGCACGGCCGCCTACCTGTCGCCGGAGCAGGCGCGCGGCGAGGAGGCCGGCCCGCCGTCCGACATCTACTCGCTGGGGGTGTGCGCCTACCAGTTCCTCGCCGGGCGGCTCCCCCACGAGTACGGGTCGCTGACCGAGCTGGCGCTGAAACAGCAGAACGACCGGGTACGCCCGATCACCGACTTCCGGCCGGAGGTCCCGCCCGAGCTCGACCGCGCCATCCGGGTGTGCCTCGAAACCGACCCCGCCGCCCGCTACGGGTCGGCGCTCGAGTTGGGCGAGGCGCTGGCCGCGGGGCTTCACGGCGAGGTGACCGAGGCCACCGCGATGCTCGACAGCCAGACCGGTGCGACCCAGGCCATGGCGTCGCAGACGGCCGCCACGCGCGCTGTCGGCGCCGATGGGCCCGGTCGCCCGGCGGCGGCGCCCGCGAGCTCCGCTCCTGCCCGGCCGCAACCGCCGGCCGCCGCCCCGAGGCGCTCGCGGCGCGGCTTGATCGCGCTGATCGTCGCGCTGCTGGTGCTCGCCGCCGGAGCGCTGGCCGCCTACGGGCTGCTGCAGGCGACCGAGGACCCCGCCGACGACATCCCCGGCATCGAGGCCCAGGACTTCCAGGAGCAGATCGACGGACTGCGGAACCTGATCGAGGACAACACCGAGTAGCCGACGGGACGTTCGCCGTCTACGCCTGGGAGTACGGGACCTCGCCGCGCTGGAGGCCGGAATCGAGCTCGTCGAGCGTGCCGGCGCGGATGGCGAGCCGGACCCGCTCGAGCAGCTTGGCCATGAATGTGAGGTTGTGGAGCGTCACGAGCCGCGCGCCGGTGAGCTCCTTCGACCGCGTCAGGTGGTGGAGGTAGGCGCGGGTGTGGTGCGTGCAAGCGTCGCAGGGGCAACCGACGGCGATCGGCTCGCGGCTCTCGGCCGATTCCGGGTTCTTGAGGTCCAGCCTGAACCGCGCCTCCGGCGCCGGCACCAGTGCCGTACCGTGGCGGGCCAGACGAGTCGGGGTGGCGCAGTCGAACGTGTCGATCCCGGCACGAACGCCCATCACGATGTCGTCGGGATCGCCGATCCCGAGGAGGTGCCGCGGACGGTCCTCGGGCAGCGGACCGACCGACCAGTCCACGACCTCCTTCATCTGCTCCTTGTCCTGCCCCAGCGTGCCCCCGATCGCGATCCCGTCCACGCGCCGTGCCGCCACCGCCTCGGCGGACTTACGACGGAGATCGTGATGTGTGCCCCCCTGGACGATGCCGAACAGCAGGCGGCGTTCCCGGTCGTGCCGCTCGCGCCAGTCCATGCAGCGGTCGAGCCAGCGATGTGTGCGCTCCATCGACCGCTCGGTGTAGTCGCGCGACGCGTGGAAGGGTGTGCACTCGTCGAAGGCGAGCGCCACGTCGGTTCCGAGTGCGGCCTGGACCTCCATCGAGGTCTCGGGGCCCATGAAGCGCTCGGCGCCGTCGACGTACGAGCGGAAGCGGACCCCCTCCTCGTCGATGGCGAGGATCCGGCCCTCGCTCTGGCGCCTGCCGCCGCGCCGCTTGACCTCCTCCGCCACCGTGCCATGACCCATCGAGAAGACCTGGAAGCCGCCGGAGTCGGTCACGATCGGGCGCCGCCAGCCCATGAACTCGTGCAGACCGCCGAGCCGCTCGATCCGCGCGTGACCCGGGCGGAGGAACAGGTGGAAGGTGTTGCCGAGCACCATCTCGAAGCCGATCGCCTCGACCTCGGATGCATGCAGAGACTTGACCGTGGCGGTGGACGCGAGCGGCACGAACGCCGGCGTCCCGACGTC
The DNA here is from genome assembly GCA_963808955.1 of uncultured Thermoleophilaceae bacterium. Taxonomy (GTDB): domain Bacteria; phylum Actinomycetota; class Thermoleophilia; order Solirubrobacterales; family Thermoleophilaceae; genus CAWEHQ01. Next base: position 60,374 of record CAWEHQ010000014.1, read on the forward strand.
GCCGTGCGCCGTACGCAGGACGCCCGCGCGGGCCCGGCCCACGCGGGCGTCGATCTCGAAGGCCGGACCCGCCGTCACCGGCAGGCCAGCCTAGTCACGATGAGTTACCTCTCGGTGTTCTCGGTCGCGGTGCCCTCCACCGCAGCCGACCCGCCGGACTGGATTTGGACCCGGCGCGGCTGGCGCTCCTCGGGCTTGGGAATCCGCACCTCGAGCACGCCCTTGTCGAAGCTCGCCGCGATCGCGTCCGCGTCCACGCCGTCCGGGAGCGAGAGCGAGCGGCTGAAGCTTCCGAACGAACGCTCCATCCGATACCAGCCGCGCTCCTTCTGCTCGTGCTCCGCCTCGCGCCTGCCCGAGATGCGCAGCGTGTTGTCGTGCACCTCGATCTGCACGTCCTCCTCGGCCAGGCCGGGAAGATCGGCCCTGAGCAGGAAGTGGTCCTCGCCCTCGACGAGGTCCATGGCCGGGCTCCAGCGCTGGAGCGCGTTGCCGTTCTCGCCCCCGCCGAGAAGCGTGTTGAACAGCCGGCTGACCTCCGTCGAGAAGGGGTCCGGCCTCATCAGCAGCGTCATTTATGTCACCTCCCTATCGTCTCGCGTCGGCCGGCCGTTCGTGCCGGCTCGAACGTGGCTACTTCCGTCGCCAAGAGATAAAACCTGAGTGGTGAAATATGTCAAGTTTTATGGGCGATAAGCACCAGACGCAGCGTCGGTAGGCAGGGCGGCAGCGCGCGGCGATTCGTGGCTCCCGACGTCGTGGACCTGGGCTGCGGGAAGGGACAGGCGCTGCTGCTCGCAGCCGGGCTGCCCTTCGGGAGGGCAATCGGCGTCGAGCTGGTCGAGGACCTCGGCGCACGGCCGCAGCGAACGTCCGGAACGCTTCGCCGCGGCTGAAGGCGCGTAGCGTCGAGACCGTCACGGCCGACGTCCTCGAATGGCCGGTCCCCGAAGATCTCTCCGTCGTGTTCATGTACTCCCCCGTCACCGGGGATGTCTTCCACGCGACGATGGAGCGGGTGTTCGCTTCCTTCGATCGCCGGCCGCGGCCGCTGCGCCTCATCTATGCCTTTCCCTGGGAGCACAACTGGTTGATTCGAAGCGGCCGGGTGGTCGTCGAGGATGTCCGGCCGGCGTGGTGGCCCGCGGAGCCCTGGTGGTGGCGCACGGCCTGGGTGATCGTGACCTACCGCATCATCGAGCGGGGCGCGCCCACGCCTCCAGCGCCGTCGCTCCCCCGTCGCCTGTTCCGGCCGCAGCGCGCGATCGACCGCTGGCGGGGACCGAACGACCAGCACTTCGCGCTGAAGGTGCCCGAAGCCATGCTCAAGCAACGGGGACCCGCGTGAGACCGTCGACCGTCCAGGGGGCGTGGGTCGAGCCGACGAGAGCGGGCAAGTTCGTCGCATTCATGAGCAACCTGCGGAGCATGAAGGAGCGGCTCGGGGCCGCAGGGATAGCCGAGCTGATCGCCGCACGAGCCCTCCCGCAGACGCTGGCGTACACGCGGGTGGTAGTCGCGTTGCACCGCGCACAACGCCCGGTCGGGGTGCCGCGCTCGGATGTCGTGGTGCACCGCGTGGGGCGAGTCGACGCCCGGGTGCGCGACCTCGTCGCTCGTCTCGCCGCCGCCGAGGAGCCCGGACTACCGGTCCCATCGTCGTCCGGGCTGGAGGAGCGCTTCGCCCGCGGCGAGGAAGCCTGGGTCGGCGAGGTGGACGGACGGCCGGTGCACGGGTGGTTCGTCGGGCGCGACGAGTTCCGCTTCGCGGGAGTGGGCTTCCCCCTGAACGACGACGAACGGGAGTCGAACCTCGCCTTCACCCTGCCCGGTCATCGGGGACGCGGGATCGGCCGGGCGGTGGAGCACGCGGTCTCGGAATCCCTGATCGGGGATGGTGTGACCACGATGTTCGGCGCGATCCTTGCCTTCAGCCGGCGCCGGCTGGCCGACGAGCTGGGGCGTCCCGGTACCCACCGCATGGCGACCGCGCACACCGTCACCGTGGCCGGCCGGCGATGGACTCGCATCGATCCGTCCAGCCCGCCCCACGAGCGGTTGCTCGAGCAGCGCGGGCTCCGCACCGGTCGCTGGACCCGCGAGCCGCAGCGCCCCTCTCTAGCAAGCCGCTGGGATGGCGCCGCCAGCAGCGTCGCCGGTCGACCGTACCTCGACCCCCAGATGGGGCTCGTGAAGCGCCGTGCCCACCTCGACCTGGTCGATCGATGGCTGCCGGACCTTGGTGAACGGACGGTGCTCAAGACCGATCTGTGGGAAGAGGGGGTCGCCGGCGACGAGCTGCTGTTCACGCTGGCCAGGCGGGCGCGGTCCACATGCGGGATCGACGTCTCGCCCACGATCGTCGAGGCGGCTTCGCAGGCCGCCGCGCGCGCCGGGGTCGATCCCCGGCTCGTCAGCGCCGACCTCGGCGAGCTGCCGATCGAGGACGGGGCGGTCGACGCCGTGCTGTCGACGTCCACCATCGATCACCTCGAGGAGTCGGAGCGGCTGGCAGCGCTCAGGGAGGTTCGGCGTGTCCTTGCGCCGGGCGGGGTCGTCGTGATCACCTGCGACAACGCGAGCAACGTCGGTGAGCCTCTGCTGCGGCTGGCCGCCCGGCTCGGATTGGTCCCGTTCCCGCTGGGGCCCGGCGCCACCCTGGACGGCCTGCGTCAGCTGCTTCGCCGCGCCGGCTTCGACGACGGGGAGCACGCCTACCTGGTGCACGGGCCGCGCGTCGTGACAACCCTGCTGTCTCGAGCGATGCGGCGTCTGGGAGGGCCCCACGCGGACGACGGCGTGGCGCGGCTCCTCCGGCTGCTCGATGCCGCCGGCAGCAGGGCACCTCGCAGGATGGCTGCATTCGTGGCGGTCCGGGCGACACTGCCGGAGCGGAACGGTGCGGGCGCATAGGGCAACCAGGCGGGAGTCCCTCCTCGCCCGTGCGCGATGGAGCGCCGAGCTCGCGCTCCAAGCTCCCTGGCAGGGACGGTTTCCGTTCAGGTCGCCCGAGGCGATCCGGCGTGCGCAGACCCGCCGGGTCAGGAGCGCGGTCGCGCACGCCTACCGGCACGTGCCCTACTACCGCGAGACGATGCGCCGCCTCGACCTTCGACCGGATGACTTCGGGGACGCCGGCGACCTCGGGAAGCTCCCGATCATCGAGCGGTCGGACCTGCAGCGCGACCCCGAGTACTACGTGTCCCGCGCGCGCCCGATCGACTCCTATCTGAGGCTGAGGACCGGCGCCACGTCCGGGCGAGCCGGTGACCGTGTTCTGCGACCCGCCACTCCCTGTCAAGGAGGCGGCGCACGCGCGAGCGGCGGCGCAACGTGATCATGAAGCTCGCGCGGCGGCGGCTCCGCTACCGCGCGGCGCGGATCCTGATCCCCGACAGCGGTACCGGGGCGGCGGTGGCGGCGTTCCGACGCCGGAGCCTGGTCCCGACCGCGCTTCGGATCGACGAGCGCTACCTGTCTCTCTTCGACGAGCCGGGCCGCAACGTCGAGCTGATCAACGAGATCCGGCCCGACGTGGTCGAGCGCTCCGGGGTCCTACATCGGATGCTGTTCCGCCACGCCCACGAGAGCGGCACCCCCTTTCACGCGCCGAGGGTCGTGACGTACGGCGCCGATCCGCTCTCCGGCCTCGGCCAGGCGACTGATCACCGAGCGGTTCGGGAGCACCGTGCTCAGCATCTACGGGTCGATGGAGGCCCCGGCGATCGGCTTCGAGTGCGAGCAGCAGCTCGGGCACCACCTGAACGTCGACCTCTACCCGCTGCGCATCGTGGCCCCCGATGGGCGCACGCTCCCCGCCGGCGAGAGCGGCGACGTGATCGTCTCGAACCTCCTCAACCGCGGCACGATGCTCCTGAACTACCGCCTCGGCGACATCGCCTCGCTGCTTCCCGGTCGGTGCCCGTGCGGGCGATCGCTTCCGATGCTGTCCTTCCTCGAGGGCCGCGCCGACGACTGGCTTCGGCTCCCGGGACGGGAGCGCGTCCACCCCCAAACCGTCCTCGAGCCGCTCGAGCAGGAAGAAGACGTCTGGCTGTTCCAGATCGTCCAGGAGGACGTCGATCGCTTCCGAGTCGCGGTCGTAGCGGCTCAGGGCTCTGACCCGGAGCTGCTGCGAACCCGCATCGTGGCCGGGGTGCGCGAGCAGGTCGGCGACGGCGCCACGGTCGAGGTCTCCTTCGTGGACGAGCTGCCGCGGACCGAGGGGGGCAAGACCCGGAAGATGGTGTCGCTCGCCTCCGGGGAGCGGATGCGTGCGCGGCAAGACGCGTCATGAGGCCGGCCCGGCCGGCCGGCTTTCTCCGCAACCTTCGCCGGGTCCACCGGCGCGCCGGTGTGGGCGGGGTGGCGGAGCTGCTGGCCGCCCGAGCGCTCCCGCGCACCCTCTCGTATCAGCGCGCCACGATCACCGTCGTGCCGGCCCGGGGGCGAATCGACCCTGAGCTCGATGCTCGTGTCGTTCGATCGCTCGACCCCGAAGTCGAGCGGTTCCACGCGGCTCTTGGGCGGTCACGAGAGCCCGAGGTACCGGCTTTCTCGCCGGCGGACCTGCGCGAGCGATTCGCCGCGGGCCACGAGCTGTGGCTCTTCTACCGCGACGAAGCGATCGCCCACTCGCGCTGGATCGTGCGGGACAGGCTGATGGTCGCGGGCGTCCCGGTGCCGTTGCTTCCCGGCGAGACGGCCACGGAGGCCGTAGTGACCGTTCCCGGCCTTCGCACCCGTGGGCTGGACGCCGCCGCTCGAGAGCACGTGCGAGGAGTGCTCGAGGGTCAGGGGGTCACGGCCGTGCTCGGGTCGTACAACGGCTTCAACCGCTGGTTCATCGAGTCGTCGCTGCGCCGGGTCACCGGCATGCGGCGCGTCGCCACCGTGCACGTGGTGTCGATACTCGGTCGACGACTGCTTCGGGCGGTTCCCGCATCGGCGTCGGGTGCTGACGTGGTGAAGCGTCGCGGGCTCGTCACCGACAGCTGGATCCGCGTCATCGACGGGCAAATCTGGTCCGGCGAGAGCCGGGCACGACCAGCTCGAGCGCCCGCCGGCATGCGCCGCGCCTCCGGCTTCCTGCGAACGCTCCGTCGGGTCCACCGCGCGGGTCGGCGCCGCAGGACTCGTCGAGCTGGTCGTCGCTCGGACGCTGCCGGACAGCCTGTCCTACGCGCGCGCCATGATCGTCGCCACGCAGCTCGCGGCCATGCCTCGAGCGGAGCGCCCTCCCCGAGCGGATCTCCGGGCCCGGCGCGTTCGCTCGGCCGACCCGGCGATCGAGGCCTTCTTCGCCCGGCTGGCCGCGACTGGGGAGCCCGAGGTCCCGCAGTTCTCCTCCCAGGAGCTCGAGCGCCGCTTCTCGGAAGGTCAGGAGCTGTGGGTGTTCGAGGTCGACGGGCAGATCGCCCACGCCAGGTGGATCGTCCCCGGACATCGGAACTTCCCGGGGGGATCGCTTCCGCTGCGCGACGATGAGCGCGCGAGCGAGGGGCTGGTTACGGCGGCGGAGTTTCGCGGGCGTGGTCTCGCCTGGGCGGCTCGCGAGCACCTCTGGGCGGTGCTCGGGAAGGAGGGCATCAAGACGATCTACTCCGCCCCGTCCGGCTTCAACCGAGAGTTCCTCGCCGCCACGCTGCGCACCAGCGGAGCGGAGCACGTGGCCACCACCCACCTGGTGGCGGTCGCGCGTCGCCGCTGGCTTCGGACCACCCCGGGGTCGCCGTCCCAGGCCGAGCTGCTCGACCGTCGCGGCGTCCCGCATGGTCGCTGGGTGGCCCGCTAGACGATCAGCGACCGCCCGGTCATCTCGCCGGGCTGCTCGATCCCGAGCAGCGCGAGGACGGTGGGAGCCACGTCCGCCAGGACTCCCCCCTCGGCGAGCCCGTCGACGTGCGCGGTGACGACGAGCGGCACCGGGTTCTTCGAGTGCGCGGTGTCCGGATCGCCGTCGGCGTCGAGCATCTGGTCGGCGTTGCCGTGGTCGGCGGTAACGAGGCATGCGCCGCCCGCCCCGTGCACGGTCTCGACGACCTGCCCGAGGCAGCGGTCCACCTCTTCGACGGCCCTCACCGCGGCCGAGATGTCCCCGGTGTGGCCGACCATGTCGGGGTTCGCGAAATTGATGATGCCGAAGCCGAACCCGTCCCCCGACCAGGCGTCGGCGAACGCGTCTGCCGCTTCGCGCGCGCTCATCTCGGGCTTGTGGTCGTAGGTGGGCACGTCGCGGGGCGAGTCCACGAGGCGGCGCTCCTCGCCGCGGTGGGCGTCCTCCTCACCCCCGTTGAAGAAGTACGTCACGTGCGCGTACTTCTCGGTCTCGGCCACGTGGAGCTGTCGCACGCCGCCGTCGGCGAGGACCGAGGCGAGCGTGATCGCCGGCGGCGCCGGTGCGAACGCCACCGGGTACGGCCAGTCCTCGTGGTATTCGGTGAGCGTGGTGAGGCTCACGCGCGGTGGTTCGCCGTCCTCGTCGCGATCGAATTCGTCGAAGTCCGGCTCTCCGAGGGCGCGCGTCAGCTGGCGCGCGCGGTCGGGCCGGAAGTTAATCATCACCACCGCGTCACCCGCGCGGATTCGCGCCTCGTCGTCAACGATCGTCGGCTGCACGAATTCATCCGTCTCGCCGCGCTCGTACGAGGCGCGGACGGCGGCCTCGCCCGTGGCCGCGAGAGGCACTTCGGAGCGGCCGGCGACGATCGCGTCGTAGGCCAGCTTGGTCCGGTCCCAGCGGCCGTCACGGTCCATCGCGTAGTAGCGACCGCTGACCGTGCCCACCCGTCCACCGAGGTCCGCGAGCCAGCGCTCCGCTTCGGCCACGTGCCCCGCGCCCGAGTCCGGGGCGGTGTCGCGGCCGTCGGTGAACGCGTGAAGCACGATGTCCCCCACCCCGCTGTCCGCGGCCAGCTCGGCGGCAGCGCGGATGTGCTCGATGCTCGAGTGGACTCCGCCATCGGAGACGAGGCCCAGGAGATGTAGTCGCCCCGCCGCACGACCCGCCGCACAGGCCTCCTTCAGCGCGGCGCTGTCGGCGAACGAGCCGTCGGCCACGGCCTCGTCGATGCGCGTCAGGTCCTGCGGCACGACCGCGCCGGCCCCGAGGTTGAGGTGTCCCACCTCCGAGTTGCCCATCTGGCCCTCGGGCAGGCCGACCGCCGCACCGCTGGTCTCGAGCGTCGTGCGCGCGCACCCGGACCAAAGCTCGTGGAACACCGGCGTCTCCGCCAGCTCCACCGCGTTGCCCGGCCCCGGTGGAGCGAGGCCCCACCCGTCGAGCACGACCAGGCACACCGCCGGGACCGGCGGCTCGCCCGGCCCGCCGGGAAGGCTCATCGCGCGTCTCTGGCGGCGCGAGCGATCGCCGCCAGGCTGTCCGGCTCGAGGCTCGCCCCGCCCACCAGCGCCCCGTCCACGTTCTCCTGGACGAGGATCGCGGCGGCGTTGTCCGCGCTGACGCTGCCGCCGTACAGGATCCGCACCGCCTCGGCAGCGGCGCTCGAGCGGTCTCCCACCAGCGCGCGGATGAACGCGATCGCCTCCTCCGCCTGCTCCTCGGTCGCCACGCGCCCGGTGCCGATCGCCCACACCGGCTCGTAGGCGATCACCACGCCCGCGAGGTCGTCCTCGGACAGGTCCTCGAGCGCTTCCCGAACCTGCAGGCGGAGGCGGCGCTGCGTCTCGCCGGAGTCGCGCTCCTCCTCCGACTCGCCCACGCACAGGATCGGACGGAGCCCCGCGTTGAGCGCAGCGGGCACCTTCTCCCGCAGCGCGCGGTCGGTCTCCGCGTACTCGCGCCGCCGTTCGGAGTGTCCGAGCACCACGCCGTCAGCTCCCAGCTCGACGAGCATCGGCGCGGAGATCTCGCCGGTGTACGCGCCCGCCGGCTCCTGATGCATGTTCTGGGCCGCCACCAGCAGCCGACGGTCCCCGCCCCCTCCTCCGCGGCCGCGATCGTCGCCGCAAGCACGGTGAACGGAACGCAGACCCCCACCTCCACCTGGTCCGGCTCCGGCAGGAGCGGCAGGAGCTCGGACACGTATGCGGTGGCCTCGGCTCCGGTCTTGTGCATCTTCCAGTTGCCCGCCACGAGCGGGCGGCGCTCAGGCGTCATCGAGCGCCTCGACCCCGGGCAGCTCGCGCCCCTCGAGGAGCTCGAGTGCCGCACCCCCGCCGGTGGAGAGATGGTCGACGCGCTCGGCGAGGCCGAACTGCGCCAGCGCCGCCGCAGAGTCGCCGCCGCCGACCACCGTGGTTCCGCCCGCGCGAGCCACCGCCTCGGCCACGCCGCGCGTACCGGCGGCGAACGGATCGAGCTCGAAGGCTCCCATCGGCCCGTTCCAGAGCACGGTGGCCGCCGACTCGATCTCGCGCGCGTACGCGTCGACCGTCCGCGGCCCCACGTCCAGCCCCATCCAGCCGTCGGGGACGTCCAAACCGTCCAGCGGGCGCCGCTCGGCGCCGGCGTCGAAGCGATCCCCGAGCACCAGGTCGAGCGGCAGCAGCAGGCGGCAGCCGTCCGCGCCGCCGGCGCGGTCGAGCAGGCGGCGCGCCAACTCCACGCCCTCGTCCTCCACCAGCGAGTCGCCCGTCGGTCGGCCCTGGGCGCGGAGGAAGCTGAAGCACATCGCGCCGCCGATCAGGATCGCGTCGGCGCGATCCATGAAGCGCTCGATCAGGCGGATCTTGTCGGTGACCTTGGCGCCACCGAGCACCACGACCAGCGGGTGCGCGGGCGCCTCGGCCACGCCGCGCAGCACCGTGACCTCCCGCTCGAGCAGCGGACCCGCCACCGCCGGCAGATGCTCGGCGACCCCGACCGTGGACGCGTGCGCGCGGTGGGCGGCCCCGAATGCGTCGTTCACGAAGGCGTCCGCGAGGTCGGCAAGCTCGCGCGCGAGCTGAGGATCGTTGCGGGTCTCGCCCAGCTCCCAGCGCGTGTTCTCGAGGACGAGCACCTCGCCCGGCTCGAGCCGGTCCACCCCGCGCCGCACCTCGGGTCCGACCACCTCCGGCGCCTGGTGGACGCGTGCGCCCAGCAGCTCGGAGAGCCGCTCCGAGACCGGCCGCAGGGAGGTCTCGGGGTCGCGCACCTTCGGGCGCCCGAGGTGCGAGCAGACCACGGTCCGGGCCCCGCGCGAACGGAGGTCCTCGAGGGCGGGCACCGCGGCGCGGATGCGGGCATCGTCGGTGACGCGCCGATCTGCCAGCGGGACGTTGAGGTCACACCGGACGAGCACGGGCTGGCCATCGACCGCGACGAGGTCGCGCAGCGTTCGCTTGCCGAGCGTCACGCCGCCCGGCTGGCTCGTCGCTTCCACCGGCGCCATCCGGTGCGCTAGAGGAGCCGCCCGACGAGGTCGACGACCCGGTTCGAGTAGCCCCACTCGTTGTCGTACCAGGCGACCACCTTCACGAGACCGCCCTCGACCACCATCGTCAGCTCCGAGTCGAAGATCGCCGAGTAGGGCGACTGCACGATGTCGCTCGACACGAGCGGCTCGTCCGAGTACTGGAGAATCCCCTCGAGCGGGCCGCTGTCGGCGTGCTCCCGAAAGGCGGCATTGATCTCCTCCTCGGACGCCTCGCGACCCAGCCGGCAAACGAGATCGACCACCGAGCCGGTGGGAAGCGGCGCCCTGACGGCGATCCCGTTCAGCCGTCCCTCGAGCTCGGGGATCACCAGGCCGATCGCCTTGGCCGCGCCGGTGGAGGTGGGCACCAGGTTTATGGCGGCCGCGCGGGCGCGGCGGAGGTCCTTGTGCGGCAGGTCCTGGAGCCGCTGATCGGCGGTGTAGGCGTGGATCGTGGTCATCACGCCGCTCTCGATGCCGAAGGCGTCGTTCAGGATCTTCGCCATCGGCGCCAGGCAGTTCGTGGTGCATGAGGCGTTCGAGACCACGTGGTGCGAGCCGCGGTCGTACGCCTCGTCGTTCACGCCCAGCGCCAGCGTCACGTCGGGGCCCTTGGCGGGCGCCGATATCACGACCTTCCGCGCCCCGGCCTCGAGATGCTTGGAGGCGTTATCCCGGTCGGTGAAGAGCCCGGTGGACTCCACCACCACGTCGGCACCGAGGTCGCCCCACGGGAGCGCCGCCGGGTCGCGCTCGGCGAACACCCGCAGCTCCTTCCCGTCCACGGAGATCCCGGTCTCCGTCGGCTCGACCGATCCCGGGAACCGCCCGAGCACGGAGTCGTACTTCAGAAGGTGCGCGAGGGTCTTGGTGTCGGTGATGTCATTGACACCGACCCAGTCGATGTCCGCTCCCTGGGCGTGCGCTGCCCTGAACACGTTCCTGCCGATGCGGCCGAAGCCGTTGATCCCGGCCGCTGTTGCCATTCGACTCCTTTCGATTACTCGCGGGGTACGCGCGCCGACCGGCTCGGCGCTGGCGCAATCTATCAGCGGCCGCCTGCGAGAATCCCGCCTCGGCGTGTGCTCCGGAGCGAGCGCTCAGGGAGCCCGCGGCGGCTTCTGCACGTCGCGATGCACGACGTCGATCAGGTAGTCGCCGCGCTCGCCGTAGAGGCGCGCGAGACGCTCCGCGACCACCACCGAGCGGTGGCGACCTCCGGTGCAGCCGATGCCGATCGTGAGATGTGCCTTGCCCTCCCGGACGTAGGCGGGCAGCAGGTAGTCGAGGAGCGGCAGCAGGCGCTCGTAGAACTCGTCGACGCCGTCTGAGCTCTCGACGTAGTCGATCACCGGCCGGTCGAGCCCGGTCAGGTCGCGGAGCTCCGCCTCGTAGTGGGGGTTCGGCAGGAAGCGGACGTCGAACGCCAGGTCCGCGTCGCGCGGGGCGCCGTGCTTGAAGCCGTACGTCAGGAAGGTGATCGCCAGCCTTCCCCTCGCCTCGCGCGGGAGCATCTTGTCCGCCACCACCTGGCGCAGACGCGCCGCGGAGAGGTCGGTGGTCTCGATCGAGACGTAGGCGCGTTCACGCAGTGGCTCGAGCAGCGCCCGCTCCGCCCGGATGCCCGACACGAGCTGCCCGCTCGGCGCGAGCGGGTGGCGGCGACGAGTCTCCTTGTAGCGATCCACGAGCACCTCCTCCGAGGCCTCGAGGAACAGCAGGCGGTGCGGCGTGCCGCGCCGGGTCAGCTCGTCGAGCACCTTCGGGATGCCGCCGAAGTACTCGCCCCCGCGGGCGTCGCAAACCACGGCCGCCCGCTCAACCTTGCTGCCCTCGTGACGGAATAGGTCGGCGAGCGAGCTGATCATCTCCGGCGGCAGGTTGTCGACGCAGAAGTAGCCCGCGTCCTCGAAGCAGGCCATGGCCTGCGACTTCCCGGCACCCGAGAAGCCGGTGATGACCACGAAGTCCTGGAGACGGTGCTCGAGCGCGGACATCAACGAGTCCGAGTGTGGTCAGTTCCTCTAGATGGCAGCGGGCGGATGGCAGATGGCCGGGCGTGGGGTAGACCTCGACAGTGGCGCATGGGGCCACGGTCTGCCATCTGCCATCTGCCATCTGCCATCTCCTTCACTCCGCCCGATGCACCTGCCCGTGGATGTCCCTCGCCACCTTCCCCGGCAAGCCGGGCACGGCCTCGAGCTCCTCCCGGCTTGCCGAGAGGAAGCGCTCCGGAGAGCCGAAGTGGGTCAGGATCCGTCGCTTGCGCGCCGGCCCCACCCCGGGGAGCTCGTCCAGCACCGACCGCGTCATCGCGCGATCGCGGCGGCCGCGATGAAACTCGATCGCGAACCGGTGTGCCTCGTCGCGCACGCGCTGGAGGAGCTGCAGCGCCGGTGAGTCGTGGGGTAGCCGCAGTGGCTCCGATGCGCCGGGCGTGAACACCTCCTCGATCCGCTTCGCGAGGCTCACCACCGCGACGCCGAGGTCACGGAACGGCTCGAGCTCGTGCAATCCGGAGGAAAGCTGGCCCTTGCCGCCGTCGAGCACGATCAGCGCCGGGGCTGCCGCGAAGCTCGCGTCGTAGCTGCGCTCGTGCGGTGAGCGCTCGCGCTGCGCCGTGTACTGAGCCATTCGTCGGGAGAGCACCTCGCCCATTGCGGCCACGTCATCCTGAGCGACGTCGCGGACCCCGAAGCGCCGGTAGTCGGATTTCTTGGGAGCGCCGCCCTCGAACACGACCATCGAGGCAACGGTGTGGGTCTCGCGAAGGTTCGAGATGTCGAAGCACTCGATCCGCATCGGAATCGTGTCGAGGCCGAGCGCCTGCTGCAGGCCGTCGAGTGCGTCGACGCGCTGCACTCGGCGCCGCTCCGAGCGGAGCCGGTCCTGGTCGAGGGCGAGCTGCGCGTTGCGCTGCGCCAACTCGAATATCCGGCGCTTGTCGCCCCGCTCGGCGCGGCGGACCTCGACCGGAGCGCCACGACGCTCGGCCAGGGCCTCGGCGAGCGCGTCGGTGCGGCCGAGGGCCGAGGGCACGATCACCTGGGGCGGTATCGCCGGCGAGGTCGCGTAGTACTGGAGCACGAATTCCTCGCTGACCTCGCCCTCGTCGCGGGCGGCCCGGTTCTCGAGGTAGAAGCTGTGGCGGTCGGCGAGCACGCCGTCACGCACCTGGAACACCTGGGCGTTCGCATCGGTTCCGTCGACCGCCACGGCCACGGCGTCGAGCGTGCCCACCGCCTCGTTCGAGATCCGCTGCCGCTCGAGCAGTGACCGGACGGCGCGCAGCCGGTTGCGGAAGTGCGCCGCGCGCTCGAACTCCTGCTCCTCGGCGGCGCTCCGCATCTCCTGCTCCAGATCGCGCTCCACCTGGCGGTAGCGACCGGACAGGAAACCGACGATCGCGTCGATGTTCTCGCGGTACTCCTTGCGCGACACGTAGCCGACGCACGGCGCCTGGCAGCGCTTGATGAAGTAGTCGAGGCAGGGGCTCCCCGAGGCACGGCCGGGCTCCGGCCCGTCGCATGTCCGGTACTGGAACACCTTGCCGAGGAGGTCGAGCGTCTCGCGAACCCGCTTTGCGCTCGAGAAGGGGCCGAAGTAGGCGCGTCCGCGACGGTGCCGCTCGCGGGTGAAGTAGACCCGCGGGAAGTCCTCGTCCAGCGAGATCCCGATGTACGGATAGGACTTGTCGTCGCGGAGCCGCACGTTGAACTGCGGTCGGTGCCGCTTGATGAAGTTCTGCTCGGCGAGCAGCGCCTCGGCCTCCGTCTCAGTGGCAACGAAGTCGATGCTCTCGACCTCGTCGAGCATGTCCTGGAGCCCGCGGGTGGAGGGATTCGAGAAGTGCGACGCGACGCGCTTTCGGATCGAGTTCGCCTTGCCCACGTAGAGGACCCGGCGGCGCCGCCCCCGGAAGAGGTAGACGCCGGGCACGTCTGGGAGGGAGCGCCGCTGCTCGGCGAGGCGCTCGGCACGGGTGGCGCCGTCGCGCCGGGGCGCGCCGTTTCGCCGCTGGTCCTGTGTCGGGCTCTTCGCCATCGCTCACCGGTTATAGCTAGCGGCCTCGCTGGCCCGGGTCTGGGGACGCCGCGGATGCGCCCTTCGCGCACTTCAACCGGATATACCTACCGCCCATGTTCCGCTGGCTGGGGGCGAGCTTCCTCACGATCCTTGCGCTGGTGGCATTCTGGTGGTGGTGGCGATCCCGCTGTTGTTCGTCTACCGCTCGCAGTGCCCCGACGGCGGCGAGCTGTCGACCGCCTACAGCTTCGTGCCCCCCTGGGACGACCCCGACCGGGAGTGCCGCAACCACCAGCGCGGCTTCGAGGTGGTCACGGACGAAATCGGGCTGTAGCCGCCCGCAGCTCCGGCGGCTCGCTCCCTCCGAATCGCGTTCGATGGCACTCTTCCCCGCTATAGCGAGGGAACTGCACAGTGAACGCCCGGGCGCGTCGCTACTCCAGCATCGCACCCCGCGGATTGTGCGTGTAGCCGTAGTGCCAGGGCTCCGATGCGTGATTGCCTAGCGACTGCGAGCTACTCCCGCTGGGTAGTCAGAGGGTTGCGGCGCTGCACTCGCATCAGCTGACCGGATCGCAGCCAGCGGCGGCTTGTGCCGCCTTCATCTGCTCCTCGTCGGGCATCGGATGGTCTGCTGGCGGGAGGGTGCGGGTCGGGGCCGGATCGCTAGTCGCTCTGACCAGATCCTCGAACCCGCCGGGGGTGAGGGCAAAGAGCATTCGGGAGCCGGCCTCGCCAACCTCGTAGCCGTGTGGTACGTCACGCGGCCCGAACACGAAGTCGCCGGCGCTCGCCTCAATCGTCCGGCCGCCGATTTCGAACGTCACCTCGCCCTCGAGCACCCAGAATGCCTCGTCCTCGCGGTGATGGACGTGCATTGGCGCTTTGACCCGAGGGGGATCGGTGACATCAAGAACGGTCAGACTCCCGCCGGTGTCCGCCGCAGTAGCCTTGATTATGGCCAGCGCGCCGAGCCACCAGCGCGCCTCTCCTTCGTTGCTTCTGACTGCCAGTGCATCCGCCATGGGTGGTCCTTCCTTTCATCAGGTCATCGATCCTCAGAAGCCAGCATGGCGTAACGCCGCGGGTTGCCGCTTCTCGCGCGGAGCGGCAGCGGACGCTGAAAGTCCTCCACGAGGAGGCTCGATAGCTGATCGAGGGCCAGGGGCGAGGTTCACCGCCCGCGGCCCCGGCTAAGTGACCTGCGGCAACTGTGAGCGGGTGCACTCACGCGTAGGTCAAAGCGGCGGGGATGCGCTCGATGTCCGGCGGCTAAGGGGCGCTGCCGGCCTCGGTCGTGCGTCGCCGCTGGCGAAATAGCGTTAGCCCAACCCGTAGTGCCATCGCTCCCAGCCTCGGGCAGGCGTTTCGGAGGCGCCGGCCAGGTCGACTTTGAAGCCGTGGACCGGGGTAGGCTGGCCGAGGTGTCCCCGACATGAACAAGAAAGAGATGCAACGCCTCTTCGAGAAGCACCGCGAGGCAGAGGGGGCCAGAGACCTCGACGCGATCTTGGAGACGTTCATCGAGGAATGCTTTTTGGAAACGGTGGCGCTGGGCCTGCGCAGCGAAGGCCGGGCGGCGGCGCGAGCGGCGTACGAGGGGTACTTCACGGCCTTTCCGGACCTGACGCCTGAGGACCACGAGGTAGTGGTCGGGGACGACGTCGTCGTCGCGTGGGGACACCTGCGTGGCACGAGCGGAGGAGACTGGCTTGGCGTTCCTCCATCCGGAGTCTCGTTCTCTGTCCCCTTCGTGAACGTAGCGCCGTTCAAGGATGGGCTGATGGCCGGGGAGAGCATCTATTTCGACCTTGCCACGCTCTGTGAGCAGGCGGCCCTGCCGCTTGACCAGGTTCGAGCTGGCGCGAAGGTCAGAGCGGCGGAGATGCGCTCGATGTCCGGCGGCTAAGCGGCGCTGCCAGCCTCGGTCGTGCGTCGCCGCGGGCGAAATAGGGTAAGCGCAACCCGTAGTGCCACGGCTCCCGAGCGGCGGCACTGGCGGTCCGCAGGCCAGCGGGCAATACTTCGGAGGCGATGTCGAACGGAATCCAGCAGCTTTCGCGGCGCGCGACACGCTCGCCTCGATCGCTGGCGAAGGAGGGTGGCAAGTGGCCCATGACCCTGATCTGCCGCTTGAGGAGTACCACCGGGCAGGGCGGGAACTCACGAACGGGAACCCGGACGTCTACAAGGCCCTCTACTCCCGCCGTGACGATGTGACCCTTGCCAATCCATTCGGTCCGCCCGTCCGTGGTTGGGACGCGGTGTCTTCGACACTGGACCGCGCCGCTAAGCACTATCGGGATGGCGAGGTTGTGGGATTCGAGAACGTGTCCACTGTCATCAGTCCGGACCTCGCCTACACCCTCGAGATCGAGAGCTACCGGGCCCGCGTCGCCGGGGCCGAGGAACTCGCCCCCGTGTCGATTCGGGTCACCACCGGCTTTCGGCGCGAAGGTGGCGCCTGGAAGGTCGTACACAGGCACGCCGACCCAATCACCGGGCACCGTCCGGGCGACTCCGTAGTTCAGACCGACTAAACGCGCAGCCCCGACACGTTCGGCGGAAAGTGGGCTAACGAAGCTCGTAGTGCCAGGGCTCCGACGCCTGGCGAGCGCGAGCTTCTGGCTTCGCGCATTGGGTGACTAGCACGTCAAGGGGCGCCGACGCCACTCCCTTGTATCGATAGCGAGCTGCGGGTCAGAACGCTCGAAGGCACGTTAGGTGCCGGGTGGCGCCGGCGTTAGGCCGTGCCGGCGCATGACCTCCGGCCACCTTGGCCATGTCGGGCGGTGCCCCAGGAGTCGACGACCAGCCGTCGTGAATCTCACGGAAATAGTCCGGCGACATGACCGCGGCTAGCTATTGCAAGGAACTTGCGTCTTCGGTCGCGCGGTTGTCGAAACCATGGACCGCTCCGCGAGGTACGCAGAAGGCTTCGCCGGGGTGAATATCGAGCGTCCGACCGTCAACCGTCCAAGTCGTGGCCCCTTCGAGCCCGTAGATCGTCTGCTCGAAGGCGTCGTGACTGTGCGGCGCCGGCATCTTGCTGTTGGCCGAGAACGAGCGCACGGATCGAGGACGCTCACGCTTCCGTTCGAATCGGCGGCCTCAACGAGGAAGCGCACGCTGAGGGCGCCGACTTGAATCATCTCCCCCGGTGCTGAAGCCATTCCCGTCTCCGACGCGTCGCTGTCTCAGAAGTCTCGCGGGGAGAAACGTACCTCGTCAACCAGTTCTCACTGGCCTCGAGGATTTCGCTCTGCTGTCGCTTCCGTGTGAAACCGCCACTCAGGATGCCCACCGGGCTGGCTAGCACGTATTGCGTGTACGACGTCGTCGTAGATGCTCGGCCCCCGGCGACGAGCCCTAGGTCTTCCGGGATGTCGTTCGCGCCCTAGCCGTTCTTTGGCGGGGACGCCGTCGCCGGCCCCGACTCGCCTGATTCGCCTCCTCGGAAGCTGGGCTACCGCCGCTTGGCCGGAGTCACGGCTCGCACCTCGACGCTCTCGTCCCCCCGGTCGCCGCGACAGTCGTCTTGATGCGGAGCCCAGCGATGCCATGGCTACCCTTCCTCGAGCGGGAATCCGTCCCGGAGGTGATCCGCCGAGAGCGCAGCGCTTGCCGCTCGCCCTTTGCGGGCGTCTCGCCCTTTGACCACCGACACGGGCGCTTGCGCTGCCGAGGACCGACGGTTAGGGTCGCAGTGGCAACTCACCCTGGGGGTGGTCTCATGCACGTTGTGATTAAGCACCGGATCAAGGATCCGGAGCAGTTCTTCGCGGGCGATGCTGAGGAGGTCGCGAAGGGCGGACCGCCTGGCGTACGGGGGCGCCAGTTCCTCGTCAGCCAGGACAAGTCGGCAGCCGTCTGCCTCTGGGAGGCCGATTCGGTCGAGAACCTCCGCAACTACATGGACGGACTCACCGGGGAGTCTGCCGAAAACACGTACTTCGAGGTCGATGAGGAGATCTCGATGGGTCTACCGGAGGCGGCTAGGGCGAGCGCCTAGGTGTAGCTCCTAACCACCTTCGTCAGTAAGACATCCGGGCCCCCTTGGAGGCTGAGAGCTGCGAAGCCACTCAGTCCCAAGGAGGACACCGGATGAAGCTCCACGGTAACGCCCGCACCTGTCCGAACAGCCGCAGGCTCCTAGCCGAGTGGGTCTCTGAGCAGGGCTGGTCGGTGACGGCGGCGGCCGAGGCCGCCGGCGTCAGCGAGCGCACGGCGTGGGCGAGGAAGGCGCCCTCCATGAAGGGTCCGTTGCCGGGCGTGGTCGGGTCGCCGTAGACCTTCCTGAACTGCCACCACTGCGAAACCGGGACCGGGGTGTTCACGGGTCCGCCAGGGGCCAGGCCTACGAACGCGGCGACCGAAGTCCCCACCCCCTCGATTGGTTTCGAGCCAGATGTGACTTCCTCTAGGTATATCCCGGGACTTAGGTAAGTCGGCATAGCTCCCGAAGCGGCTACGCGATGTCGCCAACCCGCCTGCCCCAGCAGGCATGCACCAACTCCCGCAGGAACCAGACCGTGGGATCGGCGAGCGCGGTGGTTATCACCTCGAGCTCGCGCTCATCCGACTCGTCGCCGCCGCCAAGCTCGTTCATGACCTCCAGGGTCACGGCGAACCATCTCGCCCAGGGTGAGCCTCCGCGCACCATCTCCGTGGTCGCCTCATGGCGAATGTTCTGAAGACCGTAGCGCTCAAACAGTGGCGGCAGCTTCTGCCCAAACGCCTTGTCGTAACCGCGAGAAGTAAACCAACCGCCGTCTCGCCAGGCGCGCCGGTAGCCGTCATAGAGCGGGTGCGCAGGATCGACTGGAGCGGCTGTCCCCCACTCGGCGTCCTCGTCGATCAGCCAGCCACCTGGGCGCAGGCACTTCGTCATTTGGCTGATCGCCGCCCCTTGCCTGCCTACGAGATGAAACAGCATGAAGCGCGAGCAGACGAGATCGAACGAACCCGGGCGCAGCACTTCGAGCGGGTCCTCGAGGATGTTGTGGCCGAGCACCTCGAGGTTCGGATGGTCGAGCCGCTGCAGGTAACGGGTGTCTATGTCGGTCGCGACCACTTGGCCGGCCGGACCGACTTGGTCGGCCAACCACATCGCCATCGAGCCTCGCCCCGCGCCGACCTCCAGACACCTCCAGCCCCGCTGAACCAGTGCCCGTCGCCGGCGCGACACCGGATCGAAGAGCTGCTCGAGAAGACTTAGCCGCTCATCTTCGGCCGCCTCTCGGCCCGCGGCCTCAAGGCGATAGCCAGGTCCGGTCTCAAGGGACTCCGCACCTTGAGCGGTGGGCCGCGGCTCCGCCACGGTGACAACGTAGCTTCGGGGGCCGGGCCGAGCAAGCGAGTTCTGGCGGAGTGCCGCTTGCCTGTAAGCGACAACTCTGTCGCCCGAGCGGTTTGAGGCTCAGGTCCCTGGCGCTAGCTTCTGCGCGTCGCGCAAAGCAGGAGCGGGGTTTAGCTCGACGGCACCGTGACGTCGATCACGACCTCGATGGTGTCGCGCACCTTCAGCGCGCCCATCAGCCCACGGTAGGGCTTGATCCCCCACTCGCTCTGGGTCACCGGCAGCGTCCCGCCGATCCGGCCGTCCGCCGCCATGTCGAGCTCGAAGCTAGTCGACCGCGTCGTGCCGGCGAGGTCGAGTTCGCCGCGGACGGTCAGTGCACCGTCGGCTAGGTCGACCACGCTCGAGCGGAAGACGATCGGCTGTCCCCGCAGGATCTTCTCGTCGATGGTCTTGCGGATGTCGGCACGGTCCTTATCCGTGAGCGGCCTGACCCCGCGCAACCCCTCGCGCACCCGCAACGACCGTGGGTCGGCGTTGACCCGAACGGCGGACAGCGTGCCATCCTCGCCGACCTCAGCGGTCGCCTCCCAACGCTCGACATCGATGATCAGGTCATGGCCGACCTTCTGGGCCACGCCCTCCCGGTACGTGCGCACCTGCAACATCCCCTTGTGACCGCCGACCGTGTGGGCGCCAGCTCGTAGCGGCACAGGCGCGACCCTATCGTTCGCAACGCTGCGCGAAGCTGTGGTACTCCACGCGCAAATGCGGAGTGGGCACGATGCCGCCCTCGCCAGTCCGTAGCACTCGGGCCAACCGCAACCGCGGGGTCACACTGACCTACTCCAGCAGTTCCGCCGCGCGTGAGGGATCTACGTGCATGCGTCACGCGCGCGCTTCGGCGAGGCGCTCGATCTCGTAGTTGAGAGTCAGGAACCGCTGGCCGGCAAGGTAGAAGCTGTGGTCGGTCTTCAGCTCGCCGTCGGCCACGTAGACGAAGATTTGTTCCTGGAAATAGAGCAGCTTGAGGACGGTCAGGGCGTCTCGCTCGCTGTCGACGGAGCTCAGGTAGTGGCCCGGGAACTCGAGCTCGGTGCGCGAGGTCAGAATGAAGTCGTGCTCGCGAGCGTTGCTGGGCAGGAGGGTGGCGGTGAAGTTGGCGCTCGGGATCGGGAAGCCGACGCTCACGTAGCCGCGCTCCTGGTGCCTGAAGCTCGTGTATATGCCGACGTAAATCGGCTTGCCCGAGTCTGCGAACGTCCGGATCCAGCCGCGGATGTCGATCTCCTCGTCGCCGTCCAGGGTGATCGTGTCGATCGTGCTGACCATCCCCCGCTGGGCCTCCTCGATGTTGGACGGGATCGCCGCCTGGCCGAGCGGCTCCGCGACCACGAGCTTGAAGAGCTCGTATCCGGGTTTCATCCAGCGCCGCCACTCCGGAATGATCGAGAGCCGGAAGCGGCTGGTGTGCTCGTAGAACTCGCGGATCAGCGGGTGCACTTGGCTCGCGTCGAAGGTCGGCCCCTCCAGGCTGTCGAGTGAGGCCAGGATGCCGACGTCCGGCGGGTTGCGGCGGAAGGTGCCGCCGCGGGCCTGCGCGAGCTGCTCGACGTAGTCGGCGCCGACGTACCTCGAGCGCGCTTCGAATGGGACGACGTAGCGCAGCTCCGACGCCGGGACCTCCTCGGCCATCACTCGCACCAGTTCGCGCCCGCGGTAAGCGACCGCAGCGACCACGCGGTAGGTGAGCGTCACGGCTGCTGCGACAAGCGCCGGTTCGAGACCATCGTCGAGAGCCTGGAACAAAACACCCAGGACGGCGCCGAGCAGGAACCCGAGGAGCGCCTTGCCGGGGCGCAGGCCGAGCAGGCCGATGAGCGCGCCGCTGATGACCGCGGTGACGAGGGGCTGGTCGGGGCCGTAGATCAGGCCGAGCAGCCAGCCGAACAGGGCCATCAGCAGGACGCTGCTGAGGATGCGGTACCAGAGCGGCTTCGGCTCGGCGGGCCCCCGCCTAATGCTCGTGATCACCTCTGCCGGCGCGTACAGCGCGGCGCCGATCAGAGCGCCGAGCCCGGCTCCAAGCCCGTCGATCGCGTCGCCGAGCACGGCGCCGGATGCGGCGCCGAGGGCCGCGCCCCAGACCAGCCCGTCGCGAATCCGCCCGGAGCGGCTCCTTCTGCGTCGGTCCGGTTGCGCCATCCGCGCAGTATCGCTCCGGTCGTGTGGCCGGCGCCTGGTCTCGTAGGATCGGTTGATGGAGGCCAGGGACCTGGCGGTCGGCTTGGCTGGCGGAAGGATCGTCATCGGCGTCGTGTCGCTTCTGGTGCCTGGAGTTGTGGGCCGCGCGATGATGGGCCCTGACGTGGCCTCGGGCGGGGCGCGCCTCTTCCTCCGCGTGGTCGCTGACGCCGGTCGTCGAACACCGGCAGCCGAGGAACACGCCGCCTGCGGCGTCGGATTACCATCGCTGCATGGCGGTGCCCTCGGAAGGTCTCGAGCTGGAGCTCGAGCGCACGCTTCCGGCGTCTCCTCCGGTCGTGTTCGCGGCGTTTACCGACCCGAACGAGTTGGCAAAGTGGTGGGGACCGGAAGGCTTCAGTGTCCCGAGTGTCGAGTTCAACCCTCGCGTCGGAGCGATCTACCGGATCGAGATGCAGCCGCCGGAGGGCAGCTCTTTCCACCTCACAGGCGAGGTCCAGGAAGTCGACCCCCCTTCTCGGCTTGCGTTCACGTTTGCGTGGGAGCCGCCCGACCCGGATGACGTCAAGACGCTCGTCGACCTGTCGTTTCGGGATTTCGGAGGCTCTACGGGAGTCGCCTTCACGCAAGGGCCGTTCAGAACTGAGGAACGCCGCACGCTCCACCAGGGCGGCTGGAGCGACAGCTTCGACAAGCTCGAACGTCTCCTCTCCGCTTAGCGGTCGGCCAGCCCGGTCGGGATCGAGGCAGGTCTGGCACCGGACGTCTGGAAGTGCGTCGAGACGGCTTTGCGGAGCCGCTACTCCACCAGCCGCACCTCGAAGTCGAGCGCCCCCGCCAGCCCCTCCGCTCCGATCAGGCTGAGGATCTTCGCGACGTAGGCCTGCGTCTCCGGGTAGGGCGGGATGCAGCCGCAGGCCGCGACGGCGCCCTCGCCGGCGTTGTAGGCGGCGAGCGCCAGCGGCACCGAGGCAAAGCGGCGCAGCAGGTCGTGCATCAGGTGGGCCTGCGCGTCGATCGCCTGCTCGGGGTCGAAGGGGTTGCCGAGACCGTAGGCGGCGGCGGTGCCCGGCATGAACTGGGCGATGCCCTGCGCGCCGGCCGGCGACACCGCCCTCGGGTTGAAGCCGGACTCGGCATAGAGCTGGGCCGAGATCAGCGCAGCCGACACTTTCCAGCGCCGGGCGGCCGCGACGATCGCCGGCCGGTACTGCGCCGGGACGAACGACGGGACCGCGCTCGACCCGCCGCTGTGCACGCCGTCGCGGCCGAAGCCGACCGACGAGCTGCCCGGGTTGTGCGTATAGCCGTAATGCCACGGTTCCCAGCTGTACCTCTGGATGAAGCCGAAGCGCTCGGCGTTGCGCGCGAGCCAGCCGTACGCCGAGGCCGGGCCCAGGTCGAGCTCCGTGCCGTACCGGTGGAGGCTCGTGCCGGGGCGCGCCACCATCTTCGGGTCGGGGTTCTGCGCGAACAACCGCGCCTGCTCGGAGTCGGACCGGAACGCGCTTGTGATCGTCAGCGAGATTCCGTCCTTGCGGGCCGCCGCCTCCATGCGGTCGAACGCCTGGGCGACGTCCGGGCGCATCGGCTCGCCCTGGCGGTATGCGAACGGGCCGTCGTACTCGCCGCCCGCACCGGCGAGGTCCGTCGTCACCAGAGGGACGAGCTCGGCCTTTGCCCGGCCCCTGACGCGCACGCTTCTCCGGGCCGCCCCGTCCGAGCCGCGGCCGCCGAGCCGAAGCTCCTGCTCTCCCCGCACCACCGTGCGAACGAGGAGCGGTCCGAGGCCGTCGCCGCCCGAGAAGTGAACGTCGCCGGCGGACAGACCGAACCCGTTCCTCCGCGCCGCCCGGATCGCCGCGGCGCGGGCCCTGTCCACGTACTCGTCGCGGCTCAGGTGGCGGGGATTCGGTACGCCGGGGCGGAGGTAGGCCGGCTCGAGCAGCCTCGGGTAGGCATCGCGCATGGCATGCGCCGCCGAGACCGCGGCGAGGTCGGCCGCGCGCTGGTGGCGCCCCTTCCCGCCAAGCCCCTGTCCGAACGCCGCGAGGACCAGCGCCCCGGCGATCAACACGGCGGCCAGCCCGACCAGCAGCACCACGGCCTGCCCCGACTCGCCTCGCGCCCTGAACGCGGCCCGGCGCGTCACCACTCGCTCCTCACCACCGCGCACGGCTCGGCGACCTGACCCAGACCGTCGCCGAGCACTCCCGAGCCGCGACCGGCGAGCGCTAAACGAGCCCCCAGAGCGGAGCGGCCGAGCACCGCCGCCGCTCGCCCCTCCCACCGCTCGAGATCGCCGCTCGCATCGGCGCGGTTGAGAGCCACGAGCGGCGACGGTCCGATCCGTCCGAGCGAAGCCGCCACGGCATCCGCAAGCGCCGGCTCGGCGGCCGGCGTCGCAACGACGACCACGTGGTCCGCCAGCGACACCGCCACGCCGGCCGGCTCGCCGTGGCCCACGTCAATTACGAGCGGCGCCAGATGCCGGACCCGGTCGGCGAGCGGTCCCGGCTCGCCGTCCTCCACCAGGCAGAGCCGCCCCGCGGCCCGAACTCGCTCCCCCGCTCCCGGCCCCACCGCCCTGGCGAGCGTCCGGGCCTGCCAGACGCCCGGCGCAAGCGGTCCCCGGCCCCAAGCGCCCGCCACCAACGCGGCGCCAGCAGGATCCCGATGAGCGAGCCCGCTCGCCAGCCCGCGAGCGACCGTGGTCGTGCCACACCGGCTCGCGAGCCCCACGACCGCCACCACCGGGCGCAGTGTGATCGCGGTTGGCCGTGCGACCTCCTCCACCGGCTCGAGCAGGAAGGCACCGACCCTCGCGAGCGCGGCGGCCGCCAGCCGGCGACCGGGCGAGGTTGCGGTCACGCTCATCGGCGTGGCGCCCTGACCGCGGCGGTCGAGCTGACCTCGAGCCGCTCCGCGAGCGCCTCCAGCGGTGAGGGCGGCCGAAGCGAGACCTCGACCAGGCCGCCGTCGACCGCCACCTCCATCCCGGCGCGCGACCAGCCCGGGAGCGCCTCGCGCGCGGCGTCCTCGGCCTCGCCGCCGCCGGCGAGCGAGAGCGCACCGGCCTCGGCGGCGTTCCCGGCCAGGACCGCTGCGTACCCGACTGCGAGCGCCTGGAAGAGGAACAGGCCGAGGACGACGAGCACGGGCAGCGCGCCAAGCAACTCGACGCTCGCCTGCCCGCATCCTCCCGCCGGCGCCGAGACTCCGCACGGCGGCCTGGTCACGACTCCGCCTCGAGATGCGCGCTGGCCGAGACCGGGATCGGCGTCTGCCACCGGTGGAGGACGAACGGAACGAGCACACTGACCTCGACATGGCCGGTGTCCTCGTTCACCTCCATCCCACGCTCCAGCCCGTCGGGCAGGGCGCTTCGCGCCGCCTGCTCGGCGTCGTCCCCCACGGCCTCGGCCCGGGCCGCGACGCGCGCGGCGTTGGCGCACGTCCAGAGCGTGTGGCCCGCCAGGGCAAGCTGCCACACCACGAGCCCGACCAGCAGGACGAACGGGAGGACCGCCACCATCTCGACCGACGCCTGCGCTCGTTCCGACCCTGCCCGCATGCCGCCTGACGCTGGCGCGAGCGGGCGCGCGGCTCAACGCGCGCGCGTCAACTACGGGCTAACGGAACGTGAAAACCCCGGGCGTCTAGGGGTCGAGCGGCAGCCGCAGGAGCAGCAGCCGAGCGCCGCTCCGCGGTCTCGGCGGAGAATCCCAACCCCCCGTAGAGCGCCAGCGCGGCGTGGTTGTCGGACGCCGCATCGAGGTCGACGCGGCGACAGCCGCGTCCCCGCGCGCGGTCGATGGCTGCCTCCACGAGCGCGCGACCTACGCCGCCGGCCACGCGCCCGATCCGTGACGAAAAGGTCCTCGAGCCAGCAGTCCTCGGCGGAGTGCCACAGCCCGTAGCGATAGCGGAGCTGGCACACCCCCTCGGGCCGGCCGTCGGGGTCGCCCGCTCCGAGCAGGTACTCGGTCGCCGGATCGGCGATCAGGCGGTCGACGCTTCCGCGAAGGTCGGCGTCCGCCGGCGCGGTCCGGCCCTGCCAGTCGCGAAACTCTGCCATCAGGTCGGCTACCGCAGGCGCGTCGGCCGGGGCGGCCCGCCAGACCCGAGCCGTCACACGGCGCCGGACGCAGTCATCCGTACCTGCGTGACTGCATGTAGACCCAGTAGACGCCGTACGAGCAGAGCCCCAGCAGGGCCAGCCAGGCAAGGACGCCGGGGGGGCCGGCGTCGAAGAGGCGCTCGCTCGCCGTGAACGTAAGGAAAGCCAGGCCGATCGACCCGAAGAGAATCAGCCGGGTGCGTGGCTCGAGGCTGTCGATCGTGAAGCGATGGTCGCGGTAGAGCCGGTAGCCGAGGAACGCGATCGCCACCAGGAACGCGATCAGGAGCGCCGCCAGGAGCCCGTCGAGCGCCGGCCCGCCCCCGGGTATCACCGTGATCGCCAGGGCGACCAGTAGCACGATCCCGAACTTGAGCAGCGTGGTCACGAAGTCCAGGTTACGCGTGGAGGGACTGGCCGGGGTCCTCGACTACGAGATGACCCCGGCCGCCGCGAGAACGATCACCACTGTCCCCAGGACCACGCGGTAGACCACGAAGATCTTCGTGGTGTGGGTGACGAGGAAGCGCAGCAGGAAGGCGATCGCCGCGTAGCCGGCGACGAAGGCCATGAGCGTGGCGACCACCAGCGCGACGGCCCCTGTGTCGTCGGGCTCCTCGAGCAGGCTCACGAGCTGGAACAGGCCCGACAGCACCACGGCCGGGATAGAGAGCAGGAACGAGAAGCGCGCGGCGGTCTCCCGCTCGAGCCCGAGGAACAGCCCGGCAGTGATCGTCGCACCGGACCGCGACACGCCGGGGATCAGCGCGAGCGCCTGGGCGAACCCGACCACGATCGCGTCGCGACGGTTCACGCGTTCGAGCCCGCGCGTGCGCGAGCCCACCTGCTCCGCCGCCAGCAGGATCAGGCCGAGCACGATCAGCGCGCCGCCGATCAGGTAGAGGTCGCGCGCGCCGGTCTCGATCTGATCCTCGAATGCCAGGCCGAAGATCGAGATCGGGATCGTGGCGACGATCAGGTACCAACCCATGCGCGCGTCGAGCTCCGACCGGAGCCGCGGCTCGCGAAGGCTGCGAACCCACGTGCGCGCGATCCGGATCAGGTCGGTCCGGAAGTAGATGACCACCGCGAGCATCGTGCCGAGCTGGGTGATCGCAGTGAAGGCGGCGCCCGGGTCCGGCCAACCCGCGAAGGCGGGCACCACGCGCAGGTGCGCGGTGCTCGAGATCGGCAGGAACTCGGTGAGCCCCTGCACGACCCCGAGAACGATCGCCTCGAGGATCGACACGGCCGCGGAACCCTAGAAGGTCCACCCCACGGCTCCGTACCCACTGGCGCCCGCGCGGCGCCGGGGTTACGCTGGATGCGATCGCCCCAGGAAGGCGAGCGCAGCCTGGCCTACATGGAGGAGGAGCCATGTCGAGAACCGTCCGCACAGCTTTGTTGGTGGTGGCCGTCGCCGCCGGAGTCGGAGTCCTGGCGCTGCCCGCCGGGGCGGCCCCTACGGCGTTGGAGGCCCGCATGAACGGCGACAAGGAGGTGCCCGGGCCGGGCGATCCCAACGGTCGCGGAGTCGCGGAGGTCACCGTGAATCCGGCGCGCAGGCGGGTCTGCTTCGACATCGAGTTCAGGCGGATCCAGGATCCGGTCGCGGGCCACATACACAGGGGCTCCAGTGACGTGGCCGGCCCCATCAAGGTCCTGCTGTTCGAGGATTCCCAGGGCGTCGACTCGCCCGTCGACGGCTGCGTTGGAGACCTGAGGCGAAGACTGCTCCGCAAGATCAAGAACAACCCGCGGGGCTGGTACGTGAACCTGCACAACGGGGAGTACCCCGACGGCGCGATCAGGGGCCAGCTGCGCGTCGATAACGGCCGTGGCGGCGGAGGCGGCGGACGGGGGCGGCGGAAACGGAGGCGGCGGAGGCCCCTACTGAGAGCCCGCACCGGACACGCCCTCTAGCTCAATTGCCGTGCTCCTCGAAGCGACGCCGCGAGGCGTCGATCTCCTCGATGGCGTCCTCGCGCGAGTACCAGCCGTCAACCGTGACCTTCTTCTGCTCCAGGTCCTTGTAGACCGAGAAGAAGTGCTCGATCTCGTCCTTTAGCTGGTTCGGGATGTCCTCGAGCCGCTCCAGTGAGTTCCACGCCGGGTCCTGGAGCGGGACGCAGAGCACCTTGTCGTCCACGCCCTTGTCGTCCTCCATCTTGAAGAGCGCGATCGGCTTGACGTCGATCACGCAGCCGGGGAACGTGGGCTCCGACACGCAGACCATCGCGTCGAGCGGGTCGCCGTCCTCCGCCAGGGTGCGGGGAACGAAGCCGTAGTCGGTCGGATAGACCATCGAGGAGAAGAGGAAGCGGTCCAGCTTCAGCACCTGCTCCTCGGTGTCGAACTCGTACTTGTTGCGGCTCCCCTTGGGAATCTCGACGTAGCAGGACAGTTGCTCGTCAGCCATCGGCCGAGCTTACTGCGGATAGAATTCAGTGCTCGATGCGCTCTCGACTGACGACGCTCTCGCTCGCCGTCGGCACTTGGCTGCTGCTCCTCGCGCCGGTGGCGATCGCACAGGAGGAGGACGTCCCCGACAACGGCGAGGGCTTCCTGGGCGAGGTCGACGACAGGATCGTCACCTTCTTCTCGCTCGGCGTGATCCTCTTCTTCGTGATCGTGATCGTCGTCGGCACCCTCATCCAGCAGCGGCTCGAGCGGCGCAAGGACGAGCAGAAGGCCGCGCGGGTCCGCCAGCGCATCGGTTGGTAGCGGCCGCCGGGGACGCCGACGAGGCGGGGGCTGCGGGAGGTCCGCCCGTCACCTACGAGCGCCGTGGCGCGGCTGCGATCCTCACGATCGACCGTCCCGACCGGCGCAACGCGGTGGACGGCCCGACGGCGGAGCTCCTCGGCGAGGGCTACGAGCGCTTCGAGGCCGACGACGAGGCGCGCGCGCTGGTGCTCACCGGCGCCGGCGACGTCGCCTTCTGCGCCGGCGCGGACCTCAAGGCGATCGAGTCGTTCGGACCGCGTCTCGAGCTGCCCGAGGGCCCGCTCGGCTTCACCCGCCGAACGGCGTCGAAGCCCACGATCGCGGCGATCTCCGGCTGGTGCCTCGCGGGCGGGCTGGAGCTCGCCCTGTGGTGCGATCTGAGGATCGCCGCGGAGGGATCCACGCTCGGGTTCCCGGAACGGCGCTTCGGCGTGCCGCTGATCGACGGCGGGACCCAGCGGCTGCCCCGAATCGTGGGCCTGGGCCGCGCGCTCGACATCATCCTCACCGGCCGCATGGTGCCCGTCGACCGAGGCGCAGGAGATCGGGCTCGTGAACGAGGTCACGCGCCCCGGAGCTCACCTCGAGCGCGCGCTCGAGATCGTCGAGGCGCTGGCGGGCTTTCCCCAGGACACGATGCTCGCCGACCGCCGGGCGGCGATCGAGGGAAGCGGCATGACGCTGGAGGAGGGCCTCGCCCTCGAGGCCCAGAGCGGCCGCACCACGCTCGCGACGGCCTGGCGCGGCGCCGGCCGGTTCGCCGCGGGCGAGGGCCGCGGCGGCGAGGGCGCCGGCGCCTAGATCCGGAACACCGGCACGAGCCGCTTCTCGTGCTCGGCGTCGATGCTCGCGACCACCTCGACGTGGTCCTCGAGGCCGGAGCCACGCAGCTTGGTGGCGAGCAGCTCGTCGACCTGGAAGATGCCGGCCGAGTTGTTCATCGCGACCTCGATCAGGACGGCGCGGTCCTCGCCGGCCTCGATCCGCACCTCGTCGATCGCGGCGGCCGACAGCGAATGGATGTTGGTCCGGCCGCCCTCGAACGGGACCCGGGAGCGGCCCTCGGCCATGTCCAGCGCGTCGGCGACCCTGACCACGCCGGCCTCGATCGTGAAGGGGTCACCGCGGCGACGGTGGCCGATGATCGCGTGCATCGCCTCCGCCACGATCACCGATCGCTCCGGCTCGTCGTAGCAGTCGGCGAGCAGCTCGCCGAGCTTGTCGGCGGCCATGAACAGGCTGTAGGACTCATGGTCGGTGCGGTGGACGGTCATGCCCACGCAATGCAGCAGGGCGGCGGCCGCGACCACCACCTCGGCGTCGTGCGGCCGCATGCCGTGGTCGCGGACCACCGCCGGCTCGACTCCCCGTCGCACCAGCAGCCGCAGGATGCGGAGCGCGATGTTCACGACGATCTGGATGTGGACCCACGAGTGGTCCGACATCCCCAGGCGGTTGGCGTTCACGTGCTGCATGTGCCACCACGCCCTGAGCTGGTCATCGGCGTTGGCGGCCTCGAGCAGCGCCTCGAGGCGGCGGTTGCCACGGGTTGGCGCGGTGATGCGCACGCCGCTGACCGCTTCGCTCGGCGGTACGTGTCCGGCCACCGGTGAGGGGGGCTGCGACGTGGTGGGGCCCTCCTCGGCCACGGCGAGCAGCTTGTCATAGTTCATAGTCCCGGTCATGGCGATTCCGGGCGCTCAGGGCGCGGGCGGCGCGCTGGCGACCGCGGAGCCAGCCATCCGCGTGGACGACCTCCGCAAGAGCTACGGCGAGGTGGAGGCCGTGCGCGGCGTGTCATTCCAGGTCGCGCCGGGCGAGGTATTCGGGCTCCTCGGTCCGAACGGAGCCGGCAAGACCACCACCGTCGAGATCCTCGAGGGCTACCGCCACCGCTCCGCCGGCGAGGTGACGGTGCTGGGTCACGATCCCGCCGAGCGGGAGCGAACGCTCCAGCAGCGGGTCGGGATCGTCCTCCAGGAGGCCGGCTTCTATCCGCGGGTGACTGTGGACGAGGCCGTGCGCCACTTCGCCTCCCTGTACGACCGTCCGCGCGACCCTGCCGAGACCATCGGACTCGTGGGACTGGAGGGTCGGGAGCGCATCAGGACCGCCGAGTTGTCGGGTGGGCAGCGCCGCCGCCTCGACCTGGCGCTCGCCCTTGTGGGCGATCCGGAGCTCCTCTTCCTGGACGAGCCCACGACCGGCTTCGACCCGGCGGCCCGCCGTGCCGCCTGGGACGTGGTCCGCCGCCTGGGCGAGCTCGGCAAGACCGTGCTCCTCACGACGCACTACCTCGACGAGGCGCAGGCGCTCGCGGACCGCGTGGCGATCGTCAAGGACGGGCGGATCGTCGCCGAGGGTCCACCTGGCGAGCTCGCCGGCGGCGGCCGCTACCTGGTGGCGTACGAGTCGAGGGGTCGCAGGGTCCACCACGAGACCGACGACCCCACTGACCTCCTCAATCGACTCACCTCGGACGCGATCGGCCGGGGAGAGCGGCTCGAGGGCCTCAGCGTGACGCGACCCTCGCTCGAGGAGGTCTATCTCGAGCTGACGCTCGAGGACGACCGTCGCGGCGAGCAGTCGGAGGGCAGCGCCCGATGAGCTACGCGGCCGTCCTCTGGCGCCAGCTCCGCTTCGAGCGCAGGCTCTTCTGGCGCAACCCGAGCGCGGCGTTCTTCAACTTCCTGCTTCCGCTCCTCTTCCTGTTCCTGGTCGCCTCGGTCTACGCCGACGATCCGGAGCTGCTGGACGTCCTGATCCCCGGGATCGCCGGACTGGCGATCGTGGCCACGACGTTCAGCTCACTGGCCTTCAACATCACGTTCCTCAGGGAGCAGGGGATTCTCAAGCGGATGCGCGGAACGCCGATGCCCACGCCGCTCTATCTGGGCGGCCTGCTGGGCTCGGTGGTGCTCAACGCCGTGCTCCAGGTGATCCTGGTGGTGACGATCGGCAACGTGGTCTACGGCGTGTCGTGGCCCGAGGACCCGCTGTCGCTC
This sequence comes from uncultured Thermoleophilaceae bacterium, assembly GCA_963808955.1. Taxonomy (GTDB): domain Bacteria; phylum Actinomycetota; class Thermoleophilia; order Solirubrobacterales; family Thermoleophilaceae; genus CAWEHQ01. Next base: position 91,115 of record CAWEHQ010000014.1, read on the forward strand.
GCGGTGTTCACGGTGGCGGGCGTCACCGCGTTCGCAGCACTCGGAATCGCGCTCTCGCAGGCGATCCCCAACGTCGACTCGGCGGCCGCCTACGTGAACGTCGTATTCCTCCCACTGATCTTCATCTCGGGCGTCTTCTACTCGGCCGAGTCGCTCCCGCCGGTCCTCGAGGGTGTCGCGGACGCGCTGCCGCTCAAGCACGTCATCGACGGCCTGTCCGGCGCGATCGTCACGGGCGCGGGCGTGGCGGACAACGTCGCGGCGCTCGCCGTGGTGGGCGCGTGGGCCGCGGTCGGAATCTTCTTGGCGGTGCGGTTCTTCCGCTGGGAATAGGGAGCGCGGCGAGCCTAGCCGCCCTCGTCCTGCCGGGCGGCTGTCCGGGACTCCTCCGTCGCACCGTCGCCGCTGGCGCGGGGCGCGCCGGAGCGCCCGTTTCCGCGCAGCATCGTGCCGATCGCCCCGAGGATCTGATCGGTCAGCTCCGAGCCCTCCGAGGGGATCAGCGGCGTGGCCGTCACCCGGACCACCACCTCGTCGTCGTCGATCTCCTCGAGCGCGATCTCCGGTCGCTTGCGGGTCTTGACCTCGACCTCCTCCTCGAGCAGGCGCTGAAGGTCGCTCGGCCGCGCGTCGACCGGCAGGCGCGCCCGGAGCTCCACCGAGTCCGGCTCCTTCAGCGGGACGATCCCCACGCTGATCACCACGTTGTTCGGCACCATGACCGTGTCCGCGCCGCGCTGGAAGGTCGTGTAGAGGAGGCCGAGCGAGGACACCACGCCCTCGACCTCGCCGGCGAGCATCCCGCCCTGAAGCCGGACGCGCTCGCCGACCCGGAAGGGACGCGCGCTCAGGAGCAGCATGCCGGCGAAGACGTTTCCGATCGTCTGCTGCGCCGCGAGGCCGATCACCACCGCCGTGACCGCGCCTCCGACCGCGAGCGTCTCGGGCTTGAGCCCGGCCAGGCGGAGGGCGACCAGCAGCGTGAGGCCGATCGCGGCGAGCCGGATCAGGAAACCGACCGTGCCCGCTGTGCCGGGGTCGAGCCGGCGGAAGAGCCACGGCCTGGCCGCCCGCCCGATCGCCCGCGCAAATGCCCAACCGAGCACCATGAGGACCACGACCGCCACCACGCGGACGGCCACGTCGTTCCCGAACAGCTCGCTGCGCTGGCTGTAGAGCACAAGCACCGCCGCGATCAGCGGCAGGATCAGGATCGCGTCGCGGCGGGCCCGCCTGGTCTCCGCGGGGTCGACCTGGGCGTCGAGGCCGGCCTCGCGCCAGTAGTGCGTCTTCGTGTCGGGCATCCACGCCCGGGGGTCTCGGGGCGGCCGTGGGGGCATGGCGCCTAGGAGTATCAAACGAGAGTTAGACGGCGCAGCCGCTCATAGCCGCAGCGACGGCCCGTGCGCCCGCAGCCAGCGCTCGTGCGCGCGGTAGCGGGGCGACCGCGAGGCGAGCAGGCGCCAGAATCGCGGCGAATGGTCGAGCACGGCGAGGTGCGCGACCTCGTGCTCGATCACGTAGTCGAAGATCTCCTCCGGCGCGAGGAGGAGGCGCCAGTTGAAGCTCATGGCGCCCGACGACGAGCAGCTGGCCCAGCGCGTCCGCTGCGAGCGGATCGACAGGCGGCGGTAGCCCGTGCCCACCCGCGCCACGGCCGCGTCGAGCCGCAGCGTCACCTCCAGCCGGGCCTGCCTGCGGTACCAGCGCTCCAGAGCGTCGCGCACCGCTTCCACTCCCGGCTCGCTCACCTTCACCGTGAGCACGCGGCCGCGCAGCGCAACGTGAGGCCTGACCCGCCCGGGCTCGACGCGGATCCGCAGCGTCAGCTCGTCCCCCAGGTAGGGGACGAAGCCGCCGTCCTCGAGTAGCGGGGCCGGCCGCATGCGCTCCGCCTCGCGCAACCGACGAAGCGTGCGCTCGATCCAGGTCCGCTTCTCGCGCAGGAGCGGCTCGGCGCGGCGCACGGACATGCGCCGCGGAACCACAAGCTCCACCCCGTCCGGGGTCACCACCACGCGGGCGTGCCGTGCGCGGTCCGAGCGCCGCACCGTGTAGGGAATCTCGCTCACGCCGACCGACGATAGGAGGCGGGGCGGAGGGAGCCGCGGCCTCCAGCGGCCGTTTCGCTGGGTCCGCCCGGTGGGTCGACCACGCCCACCGAGAGTGATCCGGAGAACTGAGCAGTGGCCCGAATCACTTCGAAGAGGACTGGCCCTCTCGCCCGCCGGCGATCGCCTCGTCGTACACACGCGCCACCCCCTCGGCGAGCGCAGGCCACGAGTAGCTGGCGCGGGCGGTCTCGTAGGCCGCGCGGCCGCGGCGCTCGCGCTCGTCGTCCGAGCCCACCGCCTCCACGAGCGCCTCCGCCATCGCGGCCTCGTCGTCCGCCGGCACGAGCCAGCCGGTCTCGCCGTCGTCCACGATCGTCGCAGGGCCGTGCGCGTCGACCGCGATCGCCGGCAGGCCGCAGGCCATCCCCTCGACGATCACCTGCCCGAACTGCTCGTGCACCGAGGGCAGCACCGTCACGTCGGCCGCGTTCAGGCCGTCCGGGAGGTCCTCGTGCCCGCGCCAGCCGGCCAGGAAGACGTCGCTCACACCGGTCTCGCGGATCACCGCGGCGGGGTGCTCCCCTTCCCACTCCCCGGGGTAGCCGCCGAGGAGCACGAGCGGGGACCGCCGCGGGAACCGGTCCCGCGCGCGGGCGTATGCTCGGATGAGTAGCGGCAGCCGCTTGACCTCCGTGTAGCGCCCCACGTAGACGAGCGCGGGTCCGTCGCGAAACGCGTCGAGCTGATCCTCGCCGTAGCGCACGCTTCCCACCTCGCCCGACTCGTCCCAGCCCTGGGGGTCGTCGACGAGCCAGCGCCGCCACAGCGCGATTCGCTCCTCGCCGACGATCGGGCGGCGGTCGAAGGCTTTCGGGTCGAACCCGTTGGGCGACCAGACCACGCGATCCGGGTCCACTCCCAGCACGTCCGGTACCCGGCGCACGGCGTCGGGCGACAGGACCAGCAGGCGCTCGCAGCGCCGGGCCCAGCCGCGCAGCCGTTCCGCCCACGCCGCCGCGTGGGTCCACTCGGGGGGCGGGCCCGCGTCGATGTCCCGCAGCATCAGGAGCTCGGTGCCATGGAGGTGGCCCACGACCGGCATCCCGGGCAACGAGCGCCGGGCGGCCTCGTTGATCGGCGTCAGGTGATGGAGGTGGAGGACGTCGGCGCCGCGGGCGTTCGCCGCCCGCAGCTCACGCTCCCAGGCCGCGACCAGCCGCTCGAAGCCGGGGTCGTCGACGCGCGCGAAGACGCGGTCGGGGGCGTCGGCACGATCCTCGTACGACGGGTGGAACGGAGGATCGGCGGCCAGCGGGTCGGGGGCGGTCGCCGACTCCGTGTAGTCGACGGACTGGATCCGCAGGCCCGAGAAGAACGTCTCGGCGTTGGACGGCGCGCCCGGGGGACCCAGCGATCCGGTGACGATGTCCACGTCCCATCCGGCATCGGGCAGCGACCGTGCGAGGTAGCGGGCCACCTGCGACGAGCCGCCGCGGGGGAAGAAGAGGAGGCCCATCAGCGCGCGGCGGGCGTCCCTGCCAGTCGTCATGCCCGGGCAAGCTAACCGCGGCGGGGGATGGGGCCCGTCCTGCCGCCGCAGCCGGTCGGGCATCATTCGTGGCATGGCGCCCCGGCTCGTGGGGATCAACCACGTCGCGGTCGAGGTCGACGACCTCGACGAGGCGCTCGCCTTCTACGGCCGCGTGTTCGAGTTCGAGCTGCGCGGGCGGGTGCCCGGCATGGCGTTCGTCGACATGGGCGACCAGTTCCTCGCAGTGTCGGAGCCCAGATCACAGGCGCCGGACGGAGCTCGCCACATCGGACTGGTGGTCGACGACAAGGCTGCGGCGCGGCGCGCGCTCGAGGAGGCCGGCGCGGAGATCCTCCCCGGTCGCGGGCTGGACTTCCGCGACCCGTGGGGAAACCACTTCCAGGTGGTCGAGTACGGAGAGATCCAGTTCAGCAAGGCGCCAGGGGTGCTGCGCGGGATGGACCTGGACTCGCTCGACAAGACGGACGCGGCACTCGAAGAGCTGCGCCGGAAGGGACTCGACCCGGACTAGATCCGGTCGCTCTCAGATGATCGTCGGGACCGAGCCGCCGTCCACGGACCAGGCGGCACCCGCCACGTTCGAGGCGCGCTCCGAGCAGAGGAACACGATCACCGCGGCGATCTCCGCGTCGGTTCCAAGCCGCCCCGTGGGCACCTTGCCGCGGGCGGCCTCGAGCGCCTCCTCGCGTGACACTCCGCGCGCCTTGGCGCTCTGGTCGGCGAGCCCGCCGGGGGCCATCCAGAGACCGGTCTCGGTCGGTCCCGGCGCCACGGCGTTCACGAGCACGCCCCGCGACGCGTAGGAGTCGGCGAATGCGCGCGACAGCGACAGCTGAGCCGCCTTGCCGACCGTGTACGCGACGTTCGTGAGCGACGGCCGCTTGCCCGACGAGGATGAGATGTTCACGATCCGTCCACCCCCCCGTTCGGCCATTCGGGGCGCCGCCGCCCGCATCAGCCGTAGCGAAGCCATCACGTTGAGCTCCCAGTGGTCCTGGAAGTCCTGGTCGGTGAGCTCCTCGAGCGGACGCACGCTGCTCGTGCCCGCCCCGGCCACCGCCGCCCATGGCTCCCCGAGCCGCGCGACGCACGTTTGCACGAGCCGATCTCCCGCATCGGGAGCCGTCACGTCGAGCGCCAGATGCTCGACCTCCGCCGCGTTGCCGGCTCGTTCGGCCTGCGTCCGCGCGGCCGACGCGGCATCGCGGAGGTCCTCCTCGCCGCGCGCTGCCATGCAGCACGTGGGCGCCCTCGGCGACGAGCATGAGGGCGGTCGCCCGCCCGATGCCGCGGCTCGCCCCGGTCACGATGCAGGGCCTTCCGGCGAGTCCCAGGTCCATGCCGCAATGATGCCCATGTGGCGTGCCGGGGGCGCGCCGAACCCGACCGAGGAGCCGGCCGATGAAGTCGCACACCGTCTACAGGACCTTCAACACCGATCAGCGACGCGAGTTCGTGCGGATAACCGAGGACGTGGCGGAGGCGGTGCGCGCGGCCGGCATCGCCGAGGGAATGGTGCTCGTTTCGGCCATGCACATCACCGCCGGGGTGTGGGTGAACGACGACGAGCCCGGCATCCAGGCCGACGCACTCGAGTGGCTCGACAAGGTGGCGCCGCCGAGCTGGCGGCCTGCCGGCCAACGACGTGGCCCGGGAGCTACTGCCCGAGGGGGGCGACTACCGCCACCACCGCGGCGGCGAGGACAACGGCGACGCCCACCTCAAGAACCTGCTCGTCCACCACCAGGTGATCGTGCCGGTCACCGAAGGCTCACTCGACCTGGGGCCCTGGCAGGCGATCTTCTACACCGAGTTCGACGGCGGCCGCCCGAAGCGCCTGGTGATCAAGGTGATGGGCGAGTAGCGACGGCGTCGCGTAACGCGGCGTTGGCGGCGCCGTTGCACCCGTCACGGCGAGAACGGCGGAGGGCGGACTTCAGTCCAGGTGCTCGTAGGCCGGAAGCGTCAGGAACTCCACGAACTGGTCGGACAGCGCCACGGCCTCGAACAGGCTCCGCGACTCCTCGGGCCGGCCCTCGCTGAAGAAGAACTCGTCGCCCACCTCGGCGCGGATCTTCTCCAGCTCGTCGGTGGCGAGCTCGCGCACGAGCTCGCGGGTGACGGTGCGGCCGTCTTCCAGCTCCGCTCCGTGCCGGATCCACTGCCAGACCTGCGAGCGCGCGATCTCGGCGGTCGCGGCGTCCTCCATCATGTTGTGGATCGCGGCCGCGCCGTTGCCGCGCAGCCACGAGGAGATGTACTGGATGCCGACGTTCACGTCGTTGCGGAGGCCGTCCTCGGTGAGGTCGCCCGGGGTGGCCGGCACGGCGAGCAGCTCGTCCGCGCCGACGGACACGTCGTCGCGCTGGCGGTCGACCTGGTTGGGCCGGTCGCCGAGCACGGCGTCGAACTCCTCGAGCGCGACCGGAACCAGGTCCGGGTGCGCGACCCAGGTGCCGTCGAAGCCGTCGCCGGCCTCGCGCGACTTGTCGTCGCGGACACTCGCGATCGCCTTGTCGTTGATCTCGGGCGTCCGTCGGCTCGGGATGAACGCCGCCATCCCGCCCATCGCGTGCGCGCCACGACGGTGGCACGTCCTCACCAGGAGCTCGGTGTACGCGCGCATGAACGGCACGGTCATCGTCACTGCGGAGCGATCCGGCAGCACGAAGTCCGCCCGCTCCCGGAAGCGCTTGATCGCGGAGAAGATGTAGTCCCAGCGCCCGGCGTTGAGCCCGGCGGAGTGGTCGCGCAGCTCGTACAGGATCTCGTCCATCTCGAACGCCGCCGGCAGCGTCTCGATCAGCACCGTGGCGCGCGCGGTCCCGCGCTCCACGCCCAGCGCGTCCTCGGCGAGGCTGAAGGCGTCCTTCCACATCCGCGCCTCGAGGTGGCTCTCCATCTTGGGCAGGTAGAAGTAGGGACCTGATCCGCGCTCGAGGAGCTCGCGGGCGTTGCGGTGGAAGTACAGGGCGAAGTCCGCCAGCCCGCCCGCCACCGGATGCCCGTTGATGACGATGTGCTTCTCGAGCAGGTGCCAGCCGCGCGGCCGCACGAGCAGGGTGGCGGTCTCCTCCTCGAGGCGGTACTGCTTGCCCTCGTCGGATTCGAACTCGATCGTCCGGCGGATCGCGTCGGCCAGGTTCACCTGCCCGCCGATCATGTTTCGCCACGTGGGCGAGTTCGAGTCCTCGAAGTCGGCCATGAAGCCGCTGGCGCCGGAGTTGAGCGCATTGATCACCATCTTGCGGTCGGTCGGGCCGGTGATCTCGACCCGGCGGTCGCTCAGTGCCGGCGGCGGCGCAGCGACCATCCAGTCGCCCTCGCGGATCTCTCGCGTGGCGGCGAGGAAGTCGAGCGTGCCGCCCGCGTCGAGCTCCGCCTGGCGCGCCTGACGCGCCTGGAGCAGCTCGCGCCGACGCTGCTCGAGCTCACGGTGGAGCGTCGCGAGCAGCTCGAGCGCCGGCGCCGTCAGGATCTCCTCGTAGCGCTCCTCCAGCGGCCCGCGGACCTCCACGCCGGCGACGTCAACGGCCATTCGCGCCTCCTTCGATCGACATTCTCAAGAGCTCCACCGGGTGGTAGACGGGTAGCGCTCGTCCTGCGCGCTCGAGATGCGCCGTGAGCTGGAGCGTGCAGCCCGGGTTACCGGCAGCGATCGCGTCCGCGCCGGTGTCGAGCAGGTTGGCGGCCTTACGCCGGCCGAGCTCGTCGGCTGCTTCGGGCTTGACGAGGTTGTAGATCCCGGCGGAGCCGCAGCAGATCTCCCACTCGGCCGGCTCCAGCACCTCCAGTCCGGGCACCACAGCGAGCAACTCGCGCGGCTGACGACGGACGCCCTGGGCGTGGGCCAGATGGCAGGCGTCGTGGTAGGCGACCTTCATTTCGACCGGCGCTCGGCCCGCCATCGGCTCGTGCTCGGCGAGCAGCTCGGTCACGTCGCGTGCCCTTGCCCCGAGCGCCGCCGCGCGCTCGCGCCAAGCGGGCTCCTCGCGAAGCAGATGCTCGTAGTCCTTGATCGCCGAGCCGCAGCCGGCGGCGTTCACCACCACGTGGTCGTAGCGCTCGAAGGCGGCGATCGTGGCCTTGGCCAGCTTCACCGCCCCGTCCTGCTCGCCCGCGTGGAGCTGCAGTGCGCCGCAGCAGCGCGGGGTGCGTGGCGCGTGGACCTCGAATCCCTCGGCGGCGAGGACCGCCACGGTGGCCTCGTTCACGTCTCCGAAGAAGACCCGCTGCACGCATCCCTGTAGGAAGCCGACCCGGCCGCGGCGAGGCCCCTTGGCCGGCGTAACGGCGGGCAGGCGCCGCACGGCGGCGCGGGCACCGACATCAGGCGCCAGCTGCTCGAACGTGCGCAGCGTGGGAAAGCGATCCAGCAGGCGGCTTCGAGACACGGCGCCCGCGAGACCGGACCGCCGGTAAGCCGCCAGGACCGGCGCGGAGGCGCGAAGCCGCGCCGGATGCGGGAACGTCTCGAACAGCAGCCTGCGCAGCAGCCGCTCGCGCCGCGAGCGCGGGTGCTTCTGTTCGACCTGGGCGCGGGTGTCCTCGATCAGCTTGTCGTACTGCACCCCGGAGGGGCACGCCGTGACGCACGCCATGCAGCCGAGGCAGTTGTCGAAGTGGTCGACCATCGTCGGCGTGAGCTCGCTTCCCTCCTCATGGCCGAGCCGCATCAGCACGATCCGACCGCGCGGCGAGTCCATCTCCTCGCCCCAAAGCGCGTAGGTAGGGCAGGTCGGAAGGCAGAAGCCGCAGTGCACGCAGTCGCCGATCAGGTCGAGCTCGGGCGGCATGCGGTCGTCCCACGCGCGGTCAGGTTCGGTGGGCGTGCCCGTGGACACCGCTAGATGATTGATTCTGCGGCCACGCGGGTCTGGGGGCGATTCTGGCCGGCCGGGTCAAGGACGCAGCGTCCGTGGCATGCACGAGTGCACGCGAGGACGCGAGGACGACGAGCCGGACGAGCCAGAATCGCCATCCAGGCGGGTGGGGTCGCGGGATCAGTCATCTATATGCCTCCGACGAACACGCCCGGGTTGCAGACGCCCTCGGGATCGAAGCGGGCCTTGAGCCGCCGCGATGAGGGTCAGCCGGCCGCCCTCGGGCTCGCCCCACACGTCCAGTGCACCGCGGACGGCCTCCGGGGCGTCGAGCACCACACACGGATACGGCTCCAGGGTCCGGCGCAGGTCCAAGATCGAGTCAGCAAGGGATTCGGGGTCGTCGCCCGGCAGCGTCAGCCAGCAGAGGGCATGGGCGGCTCGCCCCACGACGCCGGCGCCGGCTCGATCGGCGGCGCGCAGCACGTCTCCGAGCCCCGTCTGGAGCGCCGACACCTTGACCACCGCTCCCCGGCTCGAGCGCTGGCGACGCCGCTGCTCCGCCCACAGCGCTTCATCCTCCTCGACGAACGACGTCGCAACGTCGGCACGCGCCTCGTCCACAAGATGCATCGCCGACGTGGCCTGGTCCTGCGCCGCGGCGCCACCGAAGCGGGCAAGCACCGCGCCTTGGCCGTCGGACCAGCGCAGGTCGAGGCACTCCGTCTCGAGCGGCGAGTGCGCGAGCGTGGATGCCGCTACTCCGAGCGCATCGATGTCGTTGCTCTCGGCGACCGCCGTTGCGTTCGCGTCCGGCAGCGGGTGCAGGCGCACAGAGACCTGCGCGATCAGCCCAAGCGTGCCGAACGCACCCGTGAAGAGCTTCGCCAGGTCGTAGCCGGCCACGTTCTTGATCACCTTGCCGCCGGAACGCGCCACGCTCCCGTCGGCGAGCGCCAGCGACGCGCCGACGATCAGGTCGCGCGGCGCCCCGTAGCGATGGCGCAGCGGTCCCGCGTCGGCCGTGGCGAAGACCCCGCCGACGGTGGCCGAATCGCCCTCTCCAAGCGGCGGGTCGAGCGCGAGCATCTGCCCCGCCCCGGCGAACGTCCGCTGCGCCTCGGTCAGGGTCACGCCGCTTTCGAGCACGGCGGTGAAGTCACCCTCGTTGTGCTCCACGACTCGCACGGGCCCTCCGTGGAGAGCTCCACCTCGGGCGCTGCGCCGGGATTGCCCCATGGCTTCGTGCCGGCGCCGGCGATGCGGACGGCCCGTTCGGCGCTCGCCGCCGCCTTCATGACGGACGCCGCCTCCTGGCCGGATGCCGGTGCCTCGCGTCTGAGGCTCGCGATGGCCACTAGAATCGCTCGGCGAGGCCGGCCCGCTCGAGCGGATGCTGGCGGTAGGGCCCGGGACCTCGCCGCACAGGCGCGGAGTGGGCATGACCTTGCCGGGGTTGGCGAGCCCCGGCGGGTCCAAGGCGCATCGAAGCTTCTGGAACGCCTCCAGGTCCGGCTCCTCGAACATCCGCTTCATGTAGCGCTTCTTGTCGAAGCCGACGCCGTGCTCGCCGGTGATCGAGCCGCCGGCGTCGACGCACACCTGCAGGATCTCGGCCGAGAGCTCCTCGGCACGCTCGGCGTTCTCGTCGCCCTCGTAGCAGACAAGCGGGTGCAGGTTGCCGTCGCCGGCGTGGAACACGTTCGCCACCGGCATGTCGTACTCATCGGCCAGGGAGGCGATCTGGCCCATCACCTCCGGGAGCTTCGTGCGCGGGATCACGCCGTCCTGGACGTAGTAGTTCGGTCGCCACCCGGCCCATCGCCGCGAACGCCGCCTTGCGCGCTTTCCACATCGTCTGGCGCTCGGCCTCCGACTGCGCGACGCGCACCTCGTTCGCCCCGGAGCTCTCGCAGCGGCGCACGACGTCGTCGAATCGGGCCTCGCATTCGGCCTTCGAGCCGTCAAGCTCGATGATCAGTGCCGCGCCCGCGTCCTCGGGGAAGCCGGCGCCGGTGGCGGCCTCCGATGCTCTGATCGCGAGCGGGTCCATCATCTCGATCGCACCGGGGACCACGCCCGCCGACACGATCTCCGAGACGGCCGACCCGGCGTCGGCGGTCGAGTCGAAGAACGCCACCATCGTCTTGACGGCCTCGGGCGAGGGGGTGATGCGGACCGTGATCTTGGTCGCGATGCCGAGCGTGCCCTCGGACCCGACGAACGCCCCGAGCAGGTCGTAGCCGGGTCGCTCGAGCTCCTTGCCCCCGAGCTGCACCACCTCGCCGTCCGAGAGCACGACCTCGAGGCCCGTGACGTAGTTGGTCGTGAACCCGTACTTGAAGCAGTGCGCGCCGCCGCTGTTCTCGGCCACGTTGCCGCCGATCGAGCAGACGATCTGGCTCGAGGGGTCGGGCGGGTAGAAGTGGCCGGCGGCCGCCACCGCCTGCGAGACCTCGACGTTTGTGACACCGGGCTCGACCGTCATGCGCTGGTTCGCCACGTCCACGTCGAGCACGCGACGCATGCGCGAAACGGCGATCAGCACGCCGTTCTCGACGGGCAGGGCGCCGCCCGAGAGGCCCGATCCGGCGCCGCGGGCAACCCACGGGACCTCGGCCTCGTAGCACGCGCGGACGATCGCGCGTACCTCGTCCGCCTCGACGGGAAGCACCACCGCCGCGGGCGTGACCTTGTACTGGAGCAGCCCATCCGACTCGTAGGTCCTGGTCTGGTGGGGATGCGTGTAGACGTGCTCGCGGCCCGCGATCCCTCGCAGACGCTCCACGAGCCGAGCCATGACCGCCGGCTCGACCGCGCGCTCGCCGGCCTCGCGCCCATCCTCCGCCGCCTGGCCCGGCCCCACCAGGGCCGCGTCCTGATCGCCCGCGACGTTCTTGTGGTCCGTGCTGCTCACCTACGCGAGTTGTACCCCGTCGGCGCCAACCTCAACGGCCGCGCCGTCAGAACCTGTCTCAAGACCGATCGTGGTCGGAGAGCCCCGTCTCCCGGATGCCATGGGCCGCACGCGAGCGGAGTCGATGCTGAGCATCGGCGAGCGAGCGGGTGGGCGCGTGGCGCCGGGAGACGGGGCTATACGGTCGCGAGAGTCTTGAGACAGGTTCTCAGGGAGTCGGCCCGACGACCATCCACTCCAGCACCGGCGTCGACTGGAGGTAGACGATCGCCCCCATCAGCAGCACCAGCAGGATGCTCCACTTCAGGACGCGACGGAAGATGTCGCCCTCCTGCCCCGCCATCCCCACGGCCGCGGCGCCGATCGCCAGGTTCTGCGGCGAGATCATCTTGCCGAGCACCCCGCCCGAGCTGTTCGCCGCCGCCATCAGCGTCGGGGACAGGCCCGCGTCGTTCGCTGCGGTGACCTGGAGCGCGCCGAAGAGCGAGTTCGAGGAGGTGTCCGAGCCCGTGACCGCGACGCCCAGCCAACCGATGATCGACGAGAGGAAGGCGAAAAACGCGCCCGCGCCGGCCGCCCACAGGCCGAGCGTGATCGTCTGGCCCGACGTGTTCATGACGAACGCAAGCGCCAGCACGGCGGCAACGGTGAGGATCGCCCACTTGAGCTGGTCGAGCGACTCCGCGTAGGTCCTGAGAGCACGGCCGATGCCGACACGCAGGATCGGCAGCGTGAGGAGCCCCGAGATCAGCAGCAGGGTCCCCGCCGCGGAGAACCAGTTCAGCTCGTAGGTCGAGTCGAAGGGCTCGCCCTCCGAGGTGATGACCTCCAGACCCGGCCACGCGAACGAGGTGGTGAGGCTCTCGAGCGCGTCCTTGATCGCCGGTATCTGAGCAACCGCGAAGACGGCGATGATCACCGCGTAGGGGGCGTACGCGCCGATCACGTCGCGCGCGCTGTCGGAGCCCTCCCGTTGGCGCCGGACCTCTCCCTCGTGCGTCGGATCGTGCCGGTCCGCTCCCGCGACCGCGGGCCGATCGGGGCCGTCAGACTCCCCGAGCAGCGGCTCGGAAGGCCGCCACACCTGCAGGAACGCGACCAGCGCGCCCGCCGACAGCAGCGAGGCCACGATGTCGGTCAGCTCCACCGAGATGTAGTTCGAGCAGACGAACTGTCCGATAGCGAAGGTGACCCCGGTGACCACCGCGGCGGGCCACGCCTGGCGCACACCGCGCATGCCGTCGACCATCCCGATCAGGATCACCGGCACGATCAGCGCGAGCAGCGGTGTCTGCCGCCCGACCATCGCGCCGAGGTCCTCCTTCGGCAGCCCGGTGATCTCCGCCAGCGTCACGATCGGGATCGCGATCGCGCCGAACGCGACCGGCGCGGTGTTAGCCACCAGCGCCACCGCCGCCCCGAGCAGCGGTCGGAACCCGAGCGCCATCAGCATCACCGCGGTGATCGCGACCGGTGTGCCGAAGCCGGCGAGCGCCTCGAGGAGCGCGCCGAACGAGAACGCGATGATGACCGCCTGGACGCGCTGATCGTCACTCACCTTCGAGAAGGTCCGGCGCAGCACCTGGAAGTGACCGGTCTTGACCGTCAGGTTGTAGATCCAGATCGCGTTGATGACGATCCACATGATCGGAAACAGCCCGAACGCAGCCCCGAATGCGGCCGCGTCGACGGCCTGCCCGAAAGGCATCGAATAGACGGCGAGCGCGACCACCACACCGGTAACAAGGGCGATCAGGGATGCCCACTGGGCCGGCATCCGCACCACCCCCAAGAGAACGAACAGGGTGATCAGCGGCAGCGCGGCGAAGATCGAGGTGAGCCCGAGCGAGCCACCGACGGGGTCAAGTACCTGCTCGTACACAGCCCCTCCCTCCGTAGGGCGGGCGGCGCCCTGCCGGGCCCCGGCCCAGAATTTGTGCGGAAGCTAGCCTGATTTGGCGATGATGATGCCCAGGGCGCTGGAACCGAAACTCCGGACGACGTCAGTCATCTAGCGGTGCGCGCCGCCATCTTCATCACCTGCCTTGCGGACACGCTCTACCCGCAGACCGGGCGGGCGACCGTCGACCTGCTCGAGCGGCTCGGCCACGAGGTGTACTTCCCTGAGGAGCAGACCTGCTGTGGCCAGATGCACTTCAACTCAGGCTACGCGCGTGAGGCCGCGCCGCTCGTGCGCCGGTTCGTTCAGATCTTCGACGACGCGGAGGCGGTGGTCTGCCCATCCGGCTCGTGTGTGGGGATGGTCCGCGAGGGCTATGCGCGCCTCGCCGCCGACACCGGCGACGCCGGACTCGCCGCGGCCGTCTCCGAGCTCGCTCCGCGCGTCCACGAGCTGTCGGAGCTCCTCGTGCATCGGCTGGGCGATGGAGGACGTGGGCGCGTACTTCCCGCACCGGGTGACCTACCACCCGACCTGCCACTCGCTGCGCGCGCTCAGGGTGGGGGACGCGCCGCTGCGCCTGCTGCGGTCGGTCAAGGGGATCGACCTGGTCGACGCTGCCGGACGCCGAGGAGTGCTGTGGCTTCGGCGGCACGTTCGCGGTCAAGAACGCCGACACGTCCACGGCGATCCTGGCCGACAAGCTTCGCTGCGTCCTCGACACGCGCGCCGAGGTCTGCACCGCACTCGACAATTCGTGCCTGATGCACATCGGGGGCGCGCTCGCGCGCCAGCGCACCGGCGTGCGCACGCTCCATCTCGCCGAGATCCTGGCGTCGACCGAGGAGGCGCCGGCGCCGTGAGCACCGCCGCGCGGCGCACCCCGTTCCCGCAGGCTGCACGCCCGGCGCTCGCGGACGCGCAGCTGCGGCGCAACCTCGGGCACGCCACGCGCACGATCCGCGCCAAGCGGGCCGGCGTCGTCGAGGAGCTGCCCGACTGGGAGACGCTGCGCGAAGCGGGGCGGGCGCTCAAGGAGCGCACGCTCCGCCACCTTGACGACTACCTCGAGCAGTTCGAGGCGGCCGTGCAGGCGGCCGGAGGCCACGTCCACTGGGCGCGCGACGCAGGCGAGGCGAACCGCATCGTCGCCGGGCTTGCGCAGCGACCATGGTGCCGACGAGGTCGTGAAGGTGAAGTCGCTCGACCTCCGACGAGGTCGAGCTCAACGACGCGCTTGCGGCGGCGGGGTACGCGCGGTGGAGACCGACCTGGCCGAGCTGATCGTGCAGCTCGCGGACGATCGTCAGTCGCACATCCTGGTGCCGGCGATCCACCTGGGCCGAGCGGAGATCCGCGAGCTGTTCCTGCGCGAGCTCGACCTGGACGAGCTCTCCGACGATCCCGCGGAGATCGCGGAGGCGGCACGGCTGCACCTGCGGCGCGCCTTCCTACGCGCCAAGGTCGGGTTCAGCGGCGCGAACTTCGGCGTCGCAGAGACGGGCACGGTCTGCGTCGTCGAGTCGGAGGGGAACGGCCGAATGTGCCTCACGCTGCCGCCGGTGCTGATCACGTTGATGGGGATCGAGAAGGTCGTGCCGAGCTGGCGCGATCTGGAGGTCTTCCTGCAGCTGCTGCCGCGATCCTCGACCGGCGAGCGGATGAACCCCTACACCTCGCTCTGGACCGGCACCACCGACGACGACGGCCCGCAGGAGTTCCACGTGATCCTGCTGGACAACGGCCGAAGCGACGTGCTGGCGGACGCGGTCGGGCGCCAGACGCTGGGGTGCATTCGCTGCAGCGCCTGCCTCGAACGTCTGCCCCGTCTACGACCCGCACCGGCGGACATGCATACCGCTCGGTCTACCCGGGCCCGATCGGCGCCATCCTGACCCCGCAGCTGGCAGGCCTCGACGAGGCGGGATCGCTCCCGTTCGCATCGAGTCTGTGCGGGGCGTGCTACGAGGTGTGTCCGGTCAAGATCGACATTCCCGCGCGTGCTGGTCCACCTTCGCGAGCAGGTCGTCGAGCGGCGACCTTCCGGGGTGGGCGGACGGCTCCGGGGCCCTCGCCGACCCCGAGCGCGCGGCGATGAGGACGATGGCGTGGTTGTTCTCGGATCGAGGCCGCTACGAGCGTGCCCAGAGAGCGGGGCGGCTCGGGCAGCTGCCGCTGGTACGCCGCCGGGGCAGGATCGAGCGACTGCCCGGTCCGCTCTCGGGCTGGACCACCTCGCGCGACCTACCTGCTGTGCCCGAGCAGAGCTTCCGCGACTGGTGGCGGAAGCGAGCGGACGGCCGCGAGGACGCCGCGTGAGCGCTGCTCGCGACGCCGTCCTGGCGCGGGTGCGCGCCGCCCTCGAGGACGTCCCCGCCGCCGAGCGGTCGAGCGACGTCGCGGTCGAGCGCGGCTACCGGCGCGAGCTCGACCCGACTGCGGGGGACGCCGGCGACCTGTTCCGCCGACGCGTGGCCGACTACCGCGCGAGCGTGAGCGGTGTTCCGCGCGCGGACGTGCCGCGGGCGGTGGATGAGGCGTGCTCCGGGCGCGGGATTCGGAGCCTGGTCGTACCGGCTGGCTTTCCGCCGGCCTTGCTGCCCGCCGCGGTGGAGGCGATCCCTGACGACGACCTCTCGTACGAGCGCCTCGACGAGATCGGTGCGGTGATCACGACCTGCGCGGTGGGCATCGCCGAGACCGGCACCATCGTGCTCGACGGCGGCGAGGGTCAGGGGCGGCGGGCGCTGTCGCTGATTCCCGACCTCCACGTGTGCGTGGTCGAGGCCGACCGGATCGTCGGCACGGTGCCGGAAGCGATGCGCCGGCTCGAGCCGGCCGTGCGCGACCACGGCTCGCCGCTGACGTTCGTGTCGGGGCCCTCCGCGACCTCCGACATCGAGCTCGATCGGGTGGAGGGCGTCCACGGCCCCCGTGACCTCGTCGTGATCGTCGCCGATGCCTGACGCGGTGGCTCGCACGATCGCCCTGATCTCGAGCCCCGGCGCGGGTCGCGGCTACAAGGCGGACTCGCTGAGCGAGCGCCTGCGGGCGTATGGAGCGCAGGTCCTCGTGTTCCGCATCGATCGGCTGGATCCCGTCGCGTCCGCGCAACCGGATCGCCTGGTCGTGGCCGGCGGGGACGGCAGCATCGGTCCCGCGGCCGATCTGGCACGAACGCTCGACGTACCGCTCGCCGCCGTGCCCGTGGGAACGGCGAACAACTTCGCGCGCGCGGAGGGGGTGCCGAGCGATGTCGACGCGGCGTGCAAGCTCGCGGCGACCGGCGAGCGGACGCGTGCCGTCGAGCTCGGCCGTGCTGGGGACGTGCCCTTCGTGAACCTCGCCAGCGCCGGGCTGGCGCCGGTGGCGGCGCAGCGTGCGGTGAAGTTGAAGCGGGCGCTCGGCCCCGCCGCCTACAGCGTCGGCGCGGCCGTCGCCGCGCTCACCACGGCGCCCATCCCCTGCGAGGTGAGGGCCGCCGGAGAGCGCGCCTTCGCCGGCGAGACGTGGCAGGTGATGGTCGCCTCGTCCGGAGCGTTCGGCCCCGGGGTGCAGGTCGAGGGCACCGACACGGCGGACGGCGCCCTGGACGCGGTCGTGCTCCGAGCCGGGCCACGCACCGACCTGATACGCCGCGGCTGGTGGATGCGCCAGGGCCGGATCGGCACCCAGCCCGGGGCGGTGTGTGCCCGGGCGCCGGTGCTCGAGGTCGACGTCCCAGAGGGAACCGCGTTCAACGTCGACGGTGAGGTGCTGGAGCTCGGACCGACGCGCTTCACCGTGGAGCGCGCCGCCTTCCGCCTGGTCGTTCCGTAGATACCGGCCCCCAGGCTGGCCCGCCCCTACCGGGCGTCGCTCGCCACGAACTCGTCGGCGTCGGCGGCCTGGTCGGCACCAGCCGTCTGCGCCGCGAGCTCCTCGTGCCGCCCCTCGGCGAACTCCTCCACGATCTTGTCGCAGAACGCCGGCAGGTCGTCCGGGCGGCGGCTCGACACCAGGCCGTTGTCCACCACGACCTCCTCGTCGACCCAGTTCGCGTCGGCGTTCCGGAGGTCGGTCCGCAGGCTCGGGTACGAGGTGATGGTCTTGCCACGCACCACGTCAGCCTCGATCAGCGTCCAGGGACCGTGGCAGATCACGCCGACCGGCTTGCCGGCCTCGAGGAACTCGCGCGTGAAGCGGACGGCGTCGGCGTCCTGGCGCAGGAAGTCCGGGTTCGCGACGCCGCCCGGGAGGATCAGGCCGTCGTAGTCCGAGGCCGAGACCTCCGACGCGGCGCGATCGACCTGGAAGGTGTCGCCGTTCTCGAGGTGCTGGTGAGCCTGGATCTCGCCCGTCTCGGGCGAGACCAGGTCGGTCTCGGCGCCGGCCGCCTCCACGGCGTCGCGCGGCTGCTCGAGCTCGACCTGCTCGACCCCCTTGGTTGCGAGGATCGCGATTCGCTTTCCGTTCAAGGTGTCGGCCATCGGTGCCCCTTCGGTCGAAATCTCGGTTCGCCCGAGTGCTACCGCAGCGAGCGTCGGGGTAAACGACGATCGCCGGCGCTCAGCCCGGTTCCGCCGCCAGCACCTCGCGCGCGGCTTCCTCCCCGGACCGAACCGCGCCGTCCATGTAGCCCATCCAGGCCGTCGCGGTCTCGGCGCCCGCCCAGTGCACCCGGCCGACCGGCCGCCTGAGCGCGGGCCCGTAGTCGGTCCACCCTCCGGTCGGGAAGTAGCCGCCGTAGCAGCCGCGGCTCCACTCCTCCTCCGCCCAGCTCCGCTCGATGTAGCGCTCCGGCTCCCCCGCGCGCTGGCCGAAGAAGCGAGCGAAGCCGTCCAGGACCGCGCGCCGGCGCTCCTCAGCCGGACGCGACCCGAGCCGGCGAGCCTCGCGCGCCTCCAGGAAGCCGAGCAGCACGCCGGGCCGGCCGTCGGGCGGCGAGTTGTCGAATACGACCTTGACCGGCCCCGAGGTGCTGGCGGCCTGACCGTTCAGCCCGACGGTGCGCCAGAAGGGCTCGTCGTAGACCGCCATGCACTTGATCACCGTCCCCTGCGGCATGCGCTGGGTGAGCTGGTCGCGCAGGCCCGGGAGCGGCGGGTCGTACGCGATGCGACCGCAGAGGGTGGGTGAGATGGCGACGATCGCGTGCCGGGCGCTCACCTCAACGCCATCGTCGGCCGTCAGGCGGACCGCGTCGCCGGTCTGCTCGATGCGCCGCACCGGCGCCTCGAGCCTGACCTCCGCCGCCAGGCGCTCCGCCACCCGCTCGGCAACAAGCTGCGAGCCGCCCACGAAGCGATCCTGCTGCGCTCCACCGCCGGTGTCGGTGAGCATCTCGAAGGCGCCCGCCGAGCGGACGTAGAAGAGCACGTGCAGCAGCGAGACGTCCTCCGGGCCTGCGGCCCAGACGCCCTCGATCGAGAGCCTGATCAGGTCCCGTGCGCCGCGCGTGAACACGTTGCGGCGCATCCACGACCAGAAGCTCTGGGCATCGAGCCGCGCGGCACCCTTCGCCCGCCACGGGGCCTCCACGGGGACCCTGCGGGCCAGGCGGTTGATCTTCAGCTGCGCCTGCTGCAGGTCGAGCAGGACGGCGCGCCCGAGCGGCGGGATCTCCCCCGAGTAGCGCCGTACGTCACCACCCGTCTCGATCAGGTAGTCGCCTTCGTCGTGGGTCGCGAACGTCTCCACGCCGACGGAGCGGGCGAGCGCCAGCATTCGGTCCTGGGTCGGGCCGACCCACTGTCCGCCGACCTCGACGACGTTGCCGTCGCCGATGGACTCGTTGAGGACGCGCCCCCCTACCCGGTCGCGGGCCTCCAGCACCTCGACCGACCTGCCGGCGGCCTCGAGCTCACGCGCCGCGGCGAGCCCGGCGAGCCCCGCGCCCACCACCGCAACGTCTGCTTCGCTTCCGCCCTTCGACCGCTTCGGAGGCATGCGGATGCAAGCTATCCGAGTGCCTACACTCCGGGGCGATGCCACGGCCGAATCCCTGGCTCGCGCTGTTCGTCGTCACACGCCTGATCGCGACAGCCGCCGGGGTCGCGCTGCTGATAGCGCACGACGTGACCGAGAACAACGTCGCACTGGCGGCGGTGGCCGTCGTCTACGGCGGCGGCACGATCGTGGCCGCCGTCGTGTTCCGGGCGCTGCAGCACAGGCCGGCGGCCTGGGCGATCGACGCCGCCGCGCTGATGGCGTTGATCCTCGCCACCGACACCTTTCGCAGCCCGTTCTACCTGCTCGGCCTCACCGCGCTGATCCTGCCCGCCACGGGTCTTCCGGTCAGGCGTGCGTTCGCCTTCGGCTTCGGGTTCGGCACCGCGTACTTCGTGATCGCCGCCTCCACGGGCGTCAGCTGGAAGACGCTGGAGCAGACGTACAAGCTCGAGAGCTTCGCGACCCACCTGCTGGTGCCGCTGATCATCGTCATCACCCTCGCCTACGCGGGCGAGATGCTCCGGCGGCTCCAGCACGAGCGGGCTCGGTCGGAGCGGCTGGCGGTGGAGGCGGAGCGGCGGCGGATCGCCTTCGAGCTGCACGACTCGGCGAAGCAGCGCGTGCACGCCGCGCACCTCATGCTGAGCCAGCACCAGCGCCGCGACGCCGAGAAGGACCCGATGCTCGACCAGGCGCTCTCGGAGCTCCAGGCCGCGAGCGCCGACATCGACACGAGCCTCACCGAGCTGCGCACGCCGTTGGCCGACGTCGGCCTCCTGGAAGGCGTGCGGAAGCGCGCGACGGAGCTGGGGGGGCTGAGCGGAATACGCATCGAGGTCACGGGTGAGGTACCGGAGCTTCCGGCCACCACGGCAGCTCACGCCTTCCGGGTGGTCGGAGAGGCGATGACCAACGCTGTCCGCCACTCGGCCGCAACCCGGGTGCTGGTCGAGCTCTGCGGGCGCGACGGAAGGTTCACGGCCACGGTCTCAGACGATGGCCGCGGCCTGCCTCGCGAGCTGCGGCCGGGCTCGAACGGGATCCGCTCGATGAAGAGGCGCGCGCGGATGCTCGGCGGGACGCTCGACATCGCCGCCGGGGCGACGAGGGTCGGAGACGGCAACGGCAGGGCCGGCACGACCGTGCGGCTGGTCGTGCCGCTGGACGGCGTGCCGGGAGCGGGGAACGGGGCGCGCGGTGACCGTGGCGAGTGGCCCGTACCGAACCGCCAGGAACGGGTCCGGGCATGATCCGCGTACTCCTCGTGGACGACCACCCGGCCCTGCGCGCCGGGCTCTACACGGTGCTTCGCGCCGAGCCCGGCATCGTTCCGCAGGCCGCCGTGGCGTCGCCGACGGAGGCGCTCGAGGAGATGGAGCGCGGCCGTCCGGACCTGGTTCTCCTCGACTACCACCTCCAGGAGGGCGACGGCCTCTCGCTGTGCCATCGCCTGAAGACGAGCCCGGACCCGCCCCATGTCCTGATCTATTCCGCGTACGCCGACACCCAGCTCACGATCCCCGCGATGGTCGCCGACGCCGATGGCGTGGCGAACAAGGCCGCGCCCGCCGAGGACCTCTTCGACGCCATCAGGACGATCTCGAGGGGCGGCTCGCTGCTGCCACCCGTGTCGCGGGAGCTACTCGAGGAGGCCTCGTCACGGCTCGACCCCGACGACCTCCCGATCCTCGGCATGATCATGGACCGGACGCAGCGCGACGAGATCGCCGGCGTCCTGGACATCCCGCCCGAGACCCTCCGGCGGCGCATCGAGCGGATGCTGGAGGCGCTCCGGGTGGAGACGCCGGGCGTGCGCCGTCTAGCTCGCGCCGCCTACGGGATGCGCCGGAGCGGTCAGGCGACCGCGAACAGGCGCCACTCCCCCGGCACGCCGCGCAGCTCGCGGCTGCCGCGATCCTCGAACTCGAGCCCCGACCCGACCACGAGGTCCTTGACGGTGCCGGACACCAGAACCTCGCCCGCGCCGGCGGCCTGGGACACGCGCGCTGCGATGTGCACGGCCAGCCCGCCCACGTCCTCACCGATCACCTCGGCTTCGCCGGTATGGAGTCCCGCGCGCACCTCGAGCCCGAGCTCACCGACGCCCTCGACCACCGCGCGCGTGCAGTGGATGGCTCGCGCCGGACCGTCGAAGGTGGCGAGCACGCCGTCGCCCACCGACTTGACGTAGCGACCGCGGTGGCGCTCGATCTCGCGCACCACCAGCCGGTCATGCTCGGCCAGTAGCTGTCGCCAGCGGCTGTCACCGAGCTGTGCCGCCCGCCGGGTGGACCCGACGATGTCCGTGAACAGCACCGTCGCGAGCACCCGGTCCGCCCCCCGGCGCTGCCGCGTTCCGGTCAGGAACTCCTCGATCTCGTCGATCACCGCCTCGCTGTCGCCGAACGAAGACAGGCTCTCGGTGCCCGGGAGCTCGAGGTACTGCGCGCCGGGGATGTGGTCGGCGAGGTACCGCGAGTGGAGCGGGTTGATCGCCTGGTCGTCCTTGCGGTTCATCACGAGGGTCGGGACGCTGATCGTGGGCAGCACCTCGCGGACGTCGTAGCGCTCCATCACCTTCATCAGCTTGCGCGCAGCGCCCGGGCTGGCCGCGAGCCGCTCGAGCTTGGCAAACCACGCCCGGAATCGAGCGTCGTTGGCCTCCGAAGCCACGATCTCGCGCGGCTTCTCGTCGATCCCCCAGTCGCGCGTCAGGTCCTCGAGCCACGCCTCGCGCTGCTCGGACGTGTGCGCCCACTCGTACCCCTCGTCGTAGACGATCCGCGCCCAGGCGGTGAACAGCATCAGCGCACGCGTCCGCTCGGGGTGGGTGGCGGCGAACATGCACGCCATCGGCCCGCCCTCGAGCTGCGCCAGCAGCGCGGCGCGCTCCGAGCCGGCCGCATCGAGGACCGCCAGCACGTCGTCCATCTGCTCCTCGAGCGTCGGGGCCTCAGGAACCGGGTCGGACAGCCCGGAGCCGCGGCGGTCGAACAGGATTAGCCGCGCGAACGAGCTGATTCGCGTGAAGAAGCGCTCCACCCGCGGCTCTTCCCAGAGGTGCTCGAGCTGCGAGATCCAGGTCGGCACGTACACGAGGTCGAGCGGGCCGTCGCCCGTGACCGAGTATGCGATGTGGAGGTCGCCACTCTTCGCGTAGCGGGTTGTGGGTCGCACGGCAGGGGATTGTCCCGAACCGCAGGGCTCGGCAACGTTCTCCCGGACGTCGCCGGGCTTGCAAGCGCCCCGCTAGGGGCGCGTGTCTACCGCTCGGTGGGCGCCTGGCCCGGGCGCGCTCCGCGCCGCCCCAGCCTGCGCATCCGCGCGCGCAACCCCTTGCGCGGGCGGGCGTTGGCACGCCGCCACTCGGCGAGGGTCATGCCCTCGGGAATGGAGCAGTCATCGACCTGGAAATTGCCCGTGAACCGCATCTCCGTCTCGTCTCGTTCCCCTGGCATTTTCGGACTTCCTTCTACGTCGAGCGGCGGACGCCTAGAAGGCATTCTGCCCCGCCCGGCGTGAAGTTGCACCCGTTCATGTGAACTTTCGACGAAGAAATGCCTGCTCCTCCGCTAAGACTGGCAGATCGGGCGCCAAATGCCCGCCCAACGGGGCGTTCCCGCCGTGGCTGCTCTGCGGCCGCGACGCACCCTCTTTGGCGAACTGATCCGGATAGGTGATCACCTATCCGGATCACTTTGCGAAGGAGGTGCCTTGTCGGGTCCCCGGGCCCCTGGAGCGGGCTGGAGCGGCTAAGCGCAGCGCCTCGAGCGCCTCGAGCGCCTCGCGGATCGGCGTCTCGCCGGCCAACACCTCGAACGTCTTCCCGATCGTGACGTCGAGCTCGAGGCTGCCAAGCAGCACGGCCGCGGTGTCCTCGCGCGTGATCGCGCCGCGCCGGCCGACCTCGGCTGCGGCCTCCACGCGGCCGGTGCCCTCGTCGTCGGTGAGGCCGCCCGGGCGGACGATCGTGTAGTCGAGGCCACTCTCCGCGACTGCCCGGTCGGCGTCGGCCTTGGCCTCCAGGTAGGGACGCATCTGCTCGCCGCCGGAATCGGGGTCGCTTGCCCCCATCGCGCTCAGCATGACGTAGCGGCGCACCCCGTCCGCGCGCGCCGCGTCGATCAGCTTCACGGCCCCGCCGAAGTCGACCGTTCGCTTTCGCTCCGGGCCGCTGCCGGGACCGGCGCCCGCCGCGAACACGACCGCGTCCGCCCCGGTGGCCCTGCCCACGAGCTCCTCGTTCTCGATGTCGCACACGACCGCCTCGGCCCCGACCGCCTCCAGGTCGGCGGCCTGGGTGCTGTCTCGAATCACTCCCCGGCCGCGGTGCCCGGCCTCGCCGAGCAGCCTGAGGAGGCGCAGCGCCACCTTGCCGTGTCCACCGACGATCAGGACGTCCATCCCCCTGGACCTTCCCCGGATCGCCATCTCGTAACACCGAAACCGGCAACCGTCGCGTCGGCGCGCGAGTCGGGTTAAGGTGGCAGTAATGGAAGCCGTCGCTCGCCGCTCCCTGCTCGCCGCGCTCGCGGCGGCGGCTGCGCTCGCGGTCGCCGGGTGCGGAGACGACGACGAGACCGACACGGCTGCCGAGGACACGGGCGACACCACGGCCGAGGAGGCGGGCGGCGGATCGACGCTCGAAGTCAGCGCCGTGGACTTCGCCTACGAGCCGTCGGATCCGACCGTGGACCAGGGGGGTCCGGTCTCGATCGAGCTGACCAACGACGGCGAGGTCGCGCACGCGCTCGAGATCGAGGAGCTCGAGGAGGCGACCGACACGATCGACGCCGGCCAGTCGACCACGCTCGACGTGGAGCTCGACGAGGGCGACTACACGATCTACTGCCCGGTCGGCGACCACCGCGCGCAGGGCATGGAGGGCACGCTCACCGTCGGCGGGAGCGGCGGAGGCGGCGCATCAGGCGGGTCGAGCGACGACTCCGCCGGCGAGTCCGAGTCCGAGTCGGAGTCGGAGTCGGAGTCGGAGTCGGAGGACGACTGCGAGCTCGGGCGGCGGCGCGTACTAGCCGCTAGGCCCGTCGTGCTCGCGCCCGGGTGGGGCGCTACCAGTCGCCGTGCGTGGTGTCGCGCTCGTCGCCGACCCAGTAGACGGCGACCTCGTCGACCGGGGCCTCCGATCTCGCCGGCGCGGACGGGGTCGCGGTGCCGCGGGCGCTGTGCTGGCGGCGGCGATTCCGGCGCCGCTCGCCCCTGCCGAGCGCCCGGAGCGGAGCAGAGATCGGCGGCCAACCGTTCGAGCCGTCCTGTGTTCTGCGCCTGTGCGTCGACATCGCGCTTTCTGTCGGAGACCGTGCCGTCCCGGCCATCTTCGACGGCGGCCTGGACGTACCTTTCTTATGTCCTCTCGGCGGGTTCCTCCAACGCCTTTAGCGTGAGGAGCTCGTAGACGACGTTTGCCGCCACGAGCGCGGTGGTCTGGCCGGCGGTGTCGTAGGGCGGGGAGACCTCGACGAGGTCGAAGCCGGTGAAGCGCATGCCCGCGAGCGCTCGCAGGAACGCGAGCGCCTCGTGCGGAAGGAGCCCGGCGACCTCCGGCGTGCCGGTGCCGGGCGCGAAGGCGGGGTCGATGACGTCGATGTCGAAGCTCAGGTAGGCGGGGGCATCGCCGACCCGCTCGCGGATCCGGGCCGCGTACGCGGATGGCGAGGTGGCCCGCAGCTCGTCGCAGGACCAGACCTCGAAGCCGAGGTCGGTGGCCTGGTCGATGTCCTCGGGGCCGTACAGCGGGCCGCGCATCCCGGCGAGGAGCGACCGATCCGGCCGCAGCAGCCCCTCCTCCACCGCACGCCGGAACGGGCTTCCGTGGAAGTAGCGCTCTCCGTAGTACTCGTCCCAGGTGTCCGCGTGGGCGTCGAGCAGCACGAGCGCCACCGGCCCGTGGCGCGCAGCGTGCGCGCGCAGCTCGCCGAGGACGATCGAGTGATCGCCGCCCAGGATGACCGGCACGGTGTCCGCCGCGAGCAGCTCACCGACCGACCGGGCGATCTGGTCGAGCGTCTTGACGGCGTTCCCGGGCGTGACCGCCAGGTCGCCCCAGTCCACCACCGACAGGCGCTCGAACACGTTCACCCGCTGCGCCGGGTTGTACGGGCGAAGGAGCGTCGAGGCGCTGCGGATTCCCTCCGGCCCGAAGCGCGCGCCCGGCCGGTAGCTCGTCGCGGTGTCGAACGGCACGCCGGCGACGGCGACGTCGACGCCGGTCGGGTCGGTGACGTTCGGGCAGCGCGCGAAGGTGCGGACGCCGGTGTAGCGAGGGGCGAGCCTTGCATCGGCGGGGCCATAGCGCGAGCGCCTCGCCGACAGGTCCTCGTCCTCCGGCCAGCGGCCGAGCTCCTCCGGCGGCCGCGGTTCCTCGGTCATCGCTCCACCGCGACGCGCACGGTCTCGAGCCGGCGGTCGCTCGCGCCCCGCAGGGTGCCGCCGTGCTCGATCGTCGCCAGCACGTAGTCGAGCGTCTCGGCGGTCATGCGCTCGCCGGGCAGCACGTTCGGGATGCCCGGCGGGTAGGCGGCGAGCGACTCCGCCGCCACCCGGCCTGCGGCCGCCCCGATCGGCACGACCTCCTGGGGCCCGAGGAACGCCTCGCGCGGCGACATCACGAGCGAGCCCCAGGGCGGCGGCTCGGCGAACGGCGGATGCTCTGACGGGCGGCGCCGTCTCGAGCTCCGCGATGCCTCGCTCGAGCGCATCCACGAGGCGCCGGCCCTGGTTCGTCGCCCGCTCGCCCATCCCGAAGACCGCCACCACCACGTTCTCGCCCTCGAGCTCGAAGTTGACGTCGTAGCGGTCGTGCAGCAGCAGGCCGAGCTCGTAGCCGGTGCGCACCGGTCCCCCGCACGTCGATCGCGAGCCGGATCGGGTCCCAGGCCGCCACGCCGCCGCGACCCACCAGCCGCTCGTCGAGCACGTCGAGACCCGGTATCGCGCGGACGGCGTCGCGCGCCTCCGCGACCGCCGCGATCGTCTCGGCCAGCATCTCGCGGCCGCCCGCGGCGCGTGCCTGCGGGCCGCGTCGAGCGAGGCGAACAGCAGCGAGTTCGGGCTCGTGGACTCGACCAGCGTGACGGTGCGGTCCACCACGTCCTGATCGAGGCGGCCGGTGGAGCCCCGGCCCAGGTGCAGCATCGCCGACTGGGTCAGGCTTCCCACGATCTTGTGGGTGCTCGACACCACCAGGTCCGCCCCGGCTGCGAGCGCCGCCTCGGGAAGCTCCTCGTGGAAGGTGAAGTGCGCACCCCACGCCTCGTCCACCAGCAGCGGCAGGCCGCGCTCGTGGGCGGCTTCGGCCAGCCCGCGCACGTCGGCCGCGGCGCCGAAGTAGGTCGGCGACACCACGATCGCCCCGACCGCGCCCGGGGTCGCGTCAAGCGCCGCGGCGAGCGCGTCGGGGGTCACGCAGTGGGCGATGTGGAGCTCCGGGTCGACCTCCGGCTGGACGAACGTCGGCCGCAGCCCCGACAGCACGAGCCCGTCGATCGTGCGACGAGTGGACGTTCCGCTGGACCACGACCTCGCCGCCCTCCGCGTGCGCGAGCGTCAGGCAGGCGACGTGGTTGCCCTGCGATGCGCCGTTGATCAGGAACCACGTGCGGAGCGCTTCCCACGTCTCTGCCGCCACGGCCTGCGCGCGCTGGAATGGAGTGGGCTCGATGCCGACGTCGACGCCCGCGCGTGAGCGCCGGCACGTCGAGCGCGAGCGCTCGCTCGCCGACCGCCTCGGCGAAGGCCGGGTCGGCCGCGGGGCCGCCCTTGTGGCCCGGCACGTGAAAGCGGCCCGGGCCGCGCTCCGCGTAGTCGCGTACGGCGTCGAGGTACGGCGTGTCCAGCACCGCCGTGTCGCGCGGCGCTCGCGGGCGCTCGGTGGAGCTCCGGCCGGCCATGGTCACTGAGTATCGCCGCCCTGCGGCCCGGTGGCAGGCGGTTATCCGTACAACGCCCGCGCGACCGTGCCGGGCGAGCCCGCGCCAGGCAGGCCGAAACGACCTAGCTCGAGGATCTACGCGGGCGAGTCCCGCTTGTGGCTTGACTACCCGGAACCCGGGGACTAGGTTCGCTCGCGTGACGGTGAGCTGCTCTTCATGAAGCCGGGTCGGTCGGCTCTGGCCGCGATCGCCGTCACGGGCGCCATCCTCGGAATCGCCACCGGCACATGGGCCACCGCGGCCCCGGGATCTTCGGGCCAGGCGGCCCTGCCTCCCGACCTGAGGCCGCTGCCGCCGCGCGATCTGTCGGTGACGCCGCGTGGAGAAAGCCGCAGGCTCCGCTTCACCAGCACGATGGGGAACCTGGGACCCGGCCCGCTC
Organism: uncultured Thermoleophilaceae bacterium; assembly: GCA_963808955.1. GTDB lineage: Bacteria > Actinomycetota > Thermoleophilia > Solirubrobacterales > Thermoleophilaceae > CAWEHQ01. Next base: position 118,622 of record CAWEHQ010000014.1, read on the forward strand.
GAGGTCGCGCCCGGCGCCGCACGCGGCAGGTGCGAGCGCAAGAAGGGCCGCACCGCGTACCAGTCCGTCTACTGGGATGCCGACGGGAACGGCGTTTTCCGGCGTGCCTCTGACCAGCGCGCGCGCCGGCAGCGAGTGGGATGCATCCGCCTCCACCCCGCCCACGACCACTGGCACCTGGACGCCTTCGCTCAGTACACGCTCGCCGACGAGCCGAGCGGCGCCGTGGTGGCGCGCTCCAGCAAGGTCTCCTTCTGTCTGCTGGACACGGTGCGCTCGTTCCCGACGCGCCCCGGATCCCCGCCGGCGGGCTACTACGGAGGCTGCACGATCAGCTCTGCCCAGGGCATCTCGGTCGGGTGGAGCGACGTCTATGACTCCACCCTGCCGGGCCAGAGCCTCAACGTGAGCGGGCTCCCCGAGGGCGCCTACTGCCTGGGTGTCACGGCCGACCCGCGAAACAGGCTGACCGAGGCACGTGAGGAGAACAACGTGCGCTGGAGGCGGCTCAGGTTGTCGCGAGACTCCGCGAGCCCCCTCCGGGGCCCCTGCCGCAACGAGGAGCTCCGCTAGGTG
>CAWEHQ010000015.1:0-167427 GCA_963808955.1 uncultured Thermoleophilaceae bacterium
GCGATAGACGAGCACCGCGGCGGCGGTGGCGGCCGCCGGGATGCCGTACACGATCAGTGTGCCGATCAGCCCGCCGTCGATCCCTCCGAGGCCGCCCGGTAGCGGCAGCAGCCCGCCGAGCTGCCCGATCAGGTAGCCCAGCAGGATCACAGTGACCGGGGGCGAGAAGCCGAACGCGTGGAACGTCGCCCACAGGACGGCGTTGTCGAACAGCCAATAGCCGAGTGAGCCGGCGATCACGAGCAGATTTCGGGAACGCACTATCTGCACCGCCTCGGCCGTGCCGCCCACCAGCGCCTTGCGCACATCCCGCATCGCCTTGCGCGTCCGTCCGGCGTTGGCCGGGACGGGGGCGCCGACGCCGAGCCGGGGCACTACGAGAACCGCGGCGATAACGAGCGTGGCGCCCGCAGCCGGTACCACGGTCAGCCAGGGCGACAGGTCCGGCCCGAGCAGGCCGAGCGCCATGACGGAGCCGAGCACCGCTACGGCGACGAAGTTCACCGAGCTCTTGATGAGGAAGAAAGCAACCGAGCGGCTGGCGATCCGCTGCGCAGGCATCCCGCCCTGACGCAGTATCCAGGCGCCGAGGGCGAGTCCACCGGCCCCGCTCGCCGGCACGATCGAGCCCGCGCCGAGCTCTGACAAGCCGATCTCCCAACTGGTGCGCCACGGCATGTTCTGACAGAAGATGGGCCGGAACAGCAACACGTATGACACGCACGACACGGCCTCGAATGCCACGGCCAGCGCCACCCACCCCGGCCGGGCCTCGGTCAGCAGGTCGCGGACCTCGCCGAGCCCGGGGGCGAGCAGCAGCACGAGGCCGACCACCGCGAGCACCGCAACTATCTGAAGCGTGCGCCTCGCGAGCCTCCTGGGCTCAAACTCGTCCGGCATCGTGACTTCCGCGGACTGGTCGATTGGCACGACGCGGAAGCTGCGGCCGTCGGCTGTCCTGAGCTCGTCCAGAGCCTCCGAGTCTTGCATCCCTCGGGCGACGCGCGAGGCAACCGCGCCCCCCGGGGGTCGCGGTGCGTTGGGACCACTACGTCGGGAGCTCGCCGCCAAGCTTGCCGCCCTCGGCCTGGCCTTTGGCGCCGTTCGCCACCATCGCGGCTTTGCCGCAGTTCTGCCAGCTGGCCGGCGAGCGGGCTCCATTGCGGGGCCAGCGTGGAAAGCGGCACTGTGCAGCACTTTCCCGCCCACGGAGCGGCGATGGAATCGAACCATCCAAGCGGGGGGCTGCTCCGCCCTGCCGGTTTTGAAGATTGAAGTGGCTGTGACTCAGGATCGGAGAGTCACTCGAACTCCCGCAAGAGAGACCGAGGCTCACCTGGGTGCGGCATCAAGTGACTTCCGTGTCGCGCAAGGAGGAGCGTGGTGGTACTCGGGCGGCGAGGACGCCGAGTGGTCGCGAAACGTCCCGCCTGGGGGCCCGACACGCGTGGCTGAAACTTGTATCGGCTGCGCGTTCGCCTCGGCTGGGGAGATCGCGCGTGCGGCGACGACCAGGGTCAGGTGGCCGAATGCTGACCCCGGGAGTAAGAGAGGAGTAGGAACCGCACCTCCGACCGCGAGGCCGGTGGTGACGCTGGCGCTGGGTAGATCTGGGCGGCCGTGAGGTAGTTGGCCGCCTTCCCTCGGCCGATCAGGCCGTCCATCTCCCCGGGGCCAGAGGCCAGCGATCGCTCGGCATCATTGCGCATCCCGATCGCTGCCCTTCGTGGGTGCGGTCCACTCTGCGCCCGTCTGGCGGCGGAAGGCCTCGAGGGCGCCGTCGAGCGTTCGGAAGAAGTGGTCCGGGTCGAGCGTGCCGATGAGCTCGTAGCGCTCGAGCTTTGCCCGTACGGGGTCCTTGAGCTCGGCGAAGACGAGGGAGGTGCCGCGCGCGTTGACCTCCTCATCGAGCTCCAGGAGCATGTCAGCCGCCGTGGTGTCGACGTCTGTGATCGGCTCGGCCGCGATAACGATCCAGCGTGGCTTCGGCTCGCCGGCCGCGAGGCGGCGGATCTGGTCGCGGAACGTCCGCGCGTTCGCGAAGAGCAGCGGCGCGTCGAAGCGGAAGATCACGAGGCCGGGGAGCTCCTCGGCATCGGGGTAAAGGCTGCGGTCGTGGTGGCCCTCCATTCCAGGGACCCGCCCGAGGGTGGTCTGGTAGGGCCACCACGCGCGGCGGAACACGTTGAGGATCGACAGCGCCACGGCGACGGCGATGCCTTCGAGCACGCCAAGCAGCGCCACGCCGAGGAACGCGGCCATCGAGAGCAGGAACTCGACGCGCCGCTGGTGCCACAGCCGCCTGGCCCCCGCGATGTCGGCCAGCGACAGGGATGCTGCGATCACGACGGCCGCGAGAGTGGCCTGCGGGAGGTTGCGCAGCAGCCCCGGCACAAGCACCAGCATCAGGACGATCGCCGCTGCTCCGACCAGCCCGGTGAGCTGTGTCTTCGCGCCGGCCTGCTCGGCCACTGCCGTGCGCGACCCGCTCGTGCTGACCGGGAAGCCCTGGAACAAGCCCGCGCCGACGTTCGCCGCGCCGATGCCGACCATCTCCTTGTTGCCGTCGATTTCCTGGCCCGTTCGGGCCGCGAACGCCGAAGCGGTGGAGATCGTGTCGGTCAGGGATACCAGTGCGATGCCGAGGGCTCCCGCAACCAGGAGCGGGAGGTCGGACACCGGGCTCGGCCAGGTGGGGGAGGGCAGCCCCTCGGGCAGGGTCCCGACGAGCGAGACCCCGTGGCCGGAGAGATGGAGCGCCGAGGTCGCGACGATCGCGGCGACGACCGCGACCAGCACGCCGGGGATGCGGGGCAGCCAGCGCTGGAGGATCAGGATCAGCGCGAGGCTGACTACCCCCACGGCAGCGGCGGCGGCCACAGCGTCTCCCGACGCAAGCCCGCTGAGGAACTCCCGCGCCTCGTCGATAAGTCCGTCCGCCTCGGTCGAGAAGCCGAAGAGCTTCGGCAGCTGCCCGACCAGGATCGTCAGCGCGAGCCCATTCATGTAGCCGATCTGGGTGGGCTTGGACAGCAGGTCCGCAATGAACCCGAGCTTCGCCAGGCCCGCGCCGATCTCGATGGCAGCCACTAGGAGGGCGAGCATCGCCGCCAGCGCGATCGCACGGTCGGGATCCCCGCCGGATCCGATGATCGGCAGGAGCGTCGCCGCGATCATCGGCCCGAGTGAGGAGTCCGGGCCCAGAACGAGGACGCGAGAGGGGCCGAACGCTGCGTAGCCGATCAGGCAGAAGACCGTCGTATAAAGGCCGGTGATCGCGGGCAGGCCCGCCAGCTCCGCGTACGCCATTCCCTGAGGCACCAAGACCGCGCTCAGGACGAGACCGGCGACCAGATCGTGGCGCAGCCACGACCTGCGATAGGAGGCGAGCGAGCGAGCGCCCGGCATCCATCTCGGCGGCTTCATGAGCGCTTGACCGAGGTCAACTCGACGCGACGATATCCGGGACGTAGGCTTGTAACCGGTACCCAGTTCCTGCCCTAAAGCCAGAGGTGGACAAGAAGCGCAGGACGCGGTTAGAGGAGTTCATCGCGCCGTTGCCCAAACCGCCAATGCTCGAAGGGATCGAACGAATCAACTGTGGTCTCGGGCCTCATGACGTGGCCGAGATCGACTCGCGCCGCGATCCGACGCCGATCAACTGTGAGCGAGTGACACGGGGCGACTGATCGGCACGCGGACGGGTTCCGTCCGCTCCGTTCGCTCGATGAACAGCGCGGACGAGCAAGCCCGCCTGCGGGACAGACGAGGAAAGGCGCGCTGTGCAGGACACTTGCGCCCACGGAGCGGCGATGGAATCGAACCATCCAAGCGGAGGGCTGCTCCGCCCTGCCGGTTTTGAAGACCGGAGTGGCTGTGACTCAGACTTAGGGAGTTACTGACACTTCCCATGTCCTCGAAAGCCGTTGTGGGCGCATTAGGTCCAGGCGGTCGCTGATCGCGGCGGGCTAGCCGGCGATCGGCGCGGACAGGTCGGCGCCCGTGAGGGCAGCGGCGGCGGGATCGTCGCCGAGGTCCGCCACCACCGCGTCGAGCAGCGCCCTCGCCTCCGCAGCGAGCCGATCGGCGCGGCTCGCGTCGAGGGTCGCGAGCTCGAATCGGGCTTCCCACGCCGCCGCGTCGCGGACAGGCATCTCGACGGCGGTCTCGAGCAGGCCGATCGCGGCGTCCGCGCGCCCCAGCGCGCGCTCGCAGCCGGCGAGCACGACTGCGGTCGCGGCTGCCGCGTCCCGCCAGCCCCTCCGTTTGGCGGCGTCTAGCAGCATCCGCCCGACCGCCGCGGCAGCCTCCGGGCGCCCCGCCGCGAGCTGCACGCGCGCGAGGGCGAGTTGCGCGTGCGCGCCGAAGAGCCACGCGTCGCCGGGCGGGGCGGTCACGCGCGCCAGCCTCGCCTCGGCCTCGTCCGCCGCAGGGAGTGCGGCTTCGCGATCGCCCGCTAGCCAGTGCGCCCAGGAGAGCAGCCCCAGGCACCGGAGGACCTCGCCGTCCGCGCCCTCTGCGCGTGCCTCCTCGGCCCCTGCCTCCAGCAGCGGGACGGCCTCCTCAGCCGCGCGCAGGTCGAGCAGAACCCAGCTGAGGCTGGCGGAACACCAGGCCCGCCACTCCCCACTGCCGCGCTCGCGGGCGCAGGCCACGGCGGTTCGACCGTGCCGCAGGGCGTCGCCGTAGCGGCCGCTCGCCCGCTCGATCCAGCAGAGGCAGTCGTGGAAGAGGGGCTCGTTGCCACGATCACCGAGCCGCTGGTTCAGCGCAAGCGCCTCCTGCGCACGCTCACGGGCGGCATCGAGCCGGCCGCTGCCGAGGAGTGGATAGGCCGATTCGAGCAGGGCCCACCCGAGGTAGAACGGGTTGCCCCGCCGCCGGTGGATCTCGATCAGCTCGGCCGTGTCGCGCGCGACCTCGGGCAGATGCCCGAGCTTCAGCTCTGCGAGCTTCAGCCCGTCAAGGGCCAGCCCGAGAGCCTCGTCGTCGCCGGCACGCCGCGCGATCGCGACAGCGTCGAGGCCCTCCGCCAGCGCCCGCTCGAGCGCGAGGCGGTTCGCGTCGAGGATTGCGAGCCGCGCCAGGGCGTAGACCTGCGCGCGCTCGTCGTCGAGCGAGCGCGCGATCTCGAGAGCCTGTTCCCCCAGCGCGACGGCATTGGCGTACCCGCCGTGGCGAAACAGCGCGAATTGCGATAGCGCCTCGAGTTCGATCTCGCGGTCGCCGATCTCGCGGGCGCCGGCAAGCGCGGTCTCGAGCTCGTGGAAGCCGTCGCCCCGACCGGTGCGGACGAGGGCGCGGGCGAGCCGCATCGCGACGCGTGCGACGCGGCGATCCCCGGGCGCGAGCCCCAGCTCCTCGGCCGCGGCACGCCCGGCTGCATAGTGCTCGAGCGCCTCGTCGGGGGCGCCCACGAACTCCGCGGCGTCCCCCGCGCGCACGTGGAGATCGAGCGCTCGCTCGAGATCGCCGGCGTTTGTCCAGTGGTGCGCCAGCACACCGAGCGGCTCCTCCACTCGGCCGGCGGACGCAGCTTCGATCGCCGCTGCAGCCCGCCGGTGGAGCTCCTGGCGCGGCCGCTTTAGGAGGCTGCCGTAGGTCGCCTCCTGAATGAGATGGTGCTTGAATCGGTAGTCGCCCTCGCCCGCAGCGCTCAGCTCGAGCACGAGCCCCGCGCCGATGAGTTCCTCGAGGGCGCTCGCGTCTCCCGCGACCTGCGCGAGGAGCTCGCGCGTGAACCTCCGGCCGAGGACCGCCGCGGCCGACAGGAGCTCTCGCGCCACAGGCGACAGCACGTCGACGCGCGCGAGCACGAGCTTCTCCACGGTCTCGGGCACCTGCACCTGGACCCGGGGGTCGTGGCGCCAGCCGCCGTTCACGCGGACGAGCGCGCCCGCGTCGACCAGTGCGCGCACGAGCTCCTCCAAATAGAGTGGGTTCCCCTCGGCCCGCTCGAGCATGCGCCGCTCAAGCTCGGGCGGCAACCCGGCACCGCCGCTGAGCGCTCCGAGCAAGGCGCGGTCGGCCTCCTCGGCTAGGGCCGACAACTCGAGCCTGACCGTCCGGTCCGGCAGGCGACGGCTCGCCTCCGTGGCAAGGCGCGCCAGCGTTGACTGCGCATCGAGCCGGGCGGTCAGGACGATGAGCAGCGGGCACTCCGCCGCCAGCACGGGGAGGGACTCGGTGAGCGCCAGCGAGGTTGCGTCCGCCCAGTGGAGGTCTTCGAGCGCCAGGACAACCGGCGCTTCGCGGGTCAGCTCCCGCAGCAGCTCAGTGACGGCGCCGAACGACGCCGCCTGCAGGTCGTCCGAGCCGAGGCCGGCCGTGCGCGCGGCGTCCTCGGGCCGCTGGGCGATGCCGAGCACCGACGCGATGAACGGCCGCACGTCCAGCGCGCGTCCCGGCAGCAGGTCCGCAACGCGCTCCTCGAGCCGCCGGGCGAGGTCTGCATCGGCGCCGTCGGGTGCCCCGCCGAGCCAGTCGCGCAGCAGGACCTGGAAAGGGAAGTACGGCAGCCGCTGGCCGTAGGAGAGGCAGCGGCCCTCCAACCACAGAGACGGGCTCCGCGCCTCCGTGCGGCGGCGGAGCTCACGCAGCAGGCGCGTCTTGCCGAGACCGGGCTCACCGCTCAGGACCACAACCCCTCCGGTGCCTGCCCGCAGGCGATCCAGCGCCTCGGTGAGCGCCGCGAGCTCGGGCTCGCGGCCGACGAGCGGCGCCTCCTCGGCGGCCGGCCGGCGCCGCCCGTCCGGTGAGCGGACCGCCAGCGGGCGATGGCCCAGCACGACTCCGGCCTTGCCCTTCAGGCTGAGCTCGCGCGGCTCGGCCCAGTCGAAGCAGGTCTCGACGACCTCGAAGGTATGCGGCCCGACCACCATCGTTCCGGGATCGGCGGCCGCCTCGAGGCGGGCGGCCGTGTTCAGCACGTCGCCGGTCGCGCCGAACTCAATCGGCCGTGTGCCACCGAGTGCGGCCAGCACGGCCGTTCCCGTCTCGATTCCCACTCGGACGGCGAATCCCTCGAGACCGCGTTCCCGCGCCAGCGCGTCCGCGTAGCCGTCGATCGCAGCGAGGATGCGCAGCCCGGCTAGCACGGCTCGCTCGGCATCGTCCTCGTGCGCGACGGGCGCCCCGAACAGGATCAGCGCCCCGTCCCCCGCCACGCGCTCGACGTGCCCGCCGAGCTCCTCCGCGGCCCGGACGATCCGGGCGACGCCGTCGCCGACAACCTCCTGCAGGTCCTCCGGGTCCAGCCGCTCCCCGAGTGCCGTCGAGCCGACGACATCGGCGAACAGCGCGGTGATCACCTTGCGCGCGGCGCGTGGAGCCGCCTCCATGGCGAGGGCCGAGCCGCAGCCCGAGCAGAACCGCGCGTCGCCTGGATTCGATCGGCTGCACACGGGACAGACGCGCGAGTCAGCCACGAGCAGAGTCTAGGTCGCGTGGGTTAGCGTGCGGGGGGCTGGATGCGCTGCCGCGCCGGCACGTCCAGAATTAGGTGGACGAGGTGAGTGCCCGGGTCTAGGGTCACCTCGATGACGCCGAAGCCGGTAATCCTGTCGCCGCACTTCGACGACGCCGTGCTCTCGTGCTGGCACCTCGTCGAAGGCGGCCGCGCCACCGTAGCGACCGTGTTCAGCGGCGTGCCCGAGCCGGGAACCGAGGGCTGGTGGGACCGGCTGACCGGCACGACTGATTCCGTGCAGCGGATGCACGAACGCCAGGCCGAGAACGCCGAGGCGCTCGCGCTCGGGGGCGCCGACGGCGTGTCGCTGGACTTGCTCGACGAGCAGTACCGCTCGAATGGACACGCTCAGGGGTTGGAGGCGGCGGTCATGCGGGCGACGCGTGCTGCCGACGTCGTCTACGCGCCGCTCGGACTGTTCCTGAGCGCCGATCATCGGATCGTGCGCGACGCCGCCCTGACGCTCGATGCGGACGTTCGCCTGTACGCAGACCACCCCCATGCCGGCGTCTGGGGCCTGCCGGGCTGGGTCACGGGTTCGAGCGGGGAGCAGCGGCTGGACGTCGACGGCGCGTGGCGCGCCGGGATGCTGGCCGCGGGTCTCGCGCCGGACTCACTGCGCGCGGACGTTCACACGCTCGACGACGCCGCGTTCGAGCGCAAGCTGGAGGCGGTCCGCGCCTACAGGACGCAGGTCGCCGCGCTCGAGTGCGAGGCGCCGCTCGACCAGCTGCGCTGGGAGGTCACGTGGACACGCTGACTCCCACGGTTGGTGCGGGCGTGGCGAACGAGCCGACGCGTGCCCGCTATCCCGACGAGCAGGGTTACGCTGAGCGGGGGGGCAACAGCCTCTGCTGGGAGAGCTACGGTGAGGGCGAGGAGACGCTCTTCCTGCTGCCGACGTGGACCCTCATCCATTCGCGGTTCTGGAAGGCGCAGATCCCATACTTCTCGCGGCACATGCGCGTCGTCACCTTCGACGGCCTGGGCAACGGCAGGTCGGACCGGCCGCGCGATCCGCGGGCCTACGACTTCGAGGCGTTCACCGAGGATGCCTTGGCCGTCATGGACACAACCGGAATCGAGCGCGCTCACATGGTGTGCCTGTCGCGCGGCGCGCAGTGGACGCTGAAGCTCGCGGCGGACCACCCTGAGCGCGTCGAGAGCGTCGTCTTCATCGGTCCGTTCGTGCCGCTCACGAGGCGGACTCAGGCGCTCTACGCCCCGGCCGCGCGGCTGCGTCGTACGCGAGTCGGCGAGTTTCTGGCGCCTCTGCACCCGCTCGGTCGGATGAGCCCACGATCGATCACGCGGGATTACGAGGGTTTCGTGCAGTGGTGGATCGAGCGCTGCACGCCGGAGCCTCACAGCACGCGGCAGATCGAGTCCGCCGTCGAATGGGGGCTCGATACCGACGCCGACGCCGTTCTCGCGACACTCGCCGGCAAAACGCTGATGCAGTCGGAGCACATCTACGAGCTGTGCGACCGCGTCCGCTGCCCGGTGCTCGTCATAAACGGCGATCTGGACGTCGTCACGCCGACGCGCGACGCCAAGCTGCTCGCCGAGCGCACCGGCGGCCGGTTGCTGCGGCTGCCTCACGCGGGCCATGTCCCGCACGGGCGCTGGCCGGTCGAAACGAACCTAGCGATCAGGGAGTTCGTCTCCGGCGAGCGCCCCGGCCGGGATCCGGTCGTCCACCGCTCGAGCGGGCGCTCACGCGCGCTCTTCATCTCCTCGCCGATCGGGCTTGGGCACGCGCGGCGCGACGTCGCGATCGCTCGCGAGCTGCGCGCGCTGGTCCCCGACCTCGAGGTCGACTGGCTGGCGCAGCACCCGGTGACGCGCGTCCTCGAAGCCGAAGGCGAGCGGATCCATCCCGCGAGCGAGCACCTCGCCAACGAATCCGGGCACTTGGAGTCAGAGTCCGCCGAGCACGACCTGCATTGCTTCCAAGCGCTCCGGCGCATGGACGAGCTCCTCGTCGCGAACTTCATGCTCTTCCACGACGTCGTCAACGAGGACGGCTACGACCTCTGGATCGCCGACGAGGGTTGGGAGGTGGACCACTTCCTGCACGAGAACCCGGGCGAGAAGCGCGCGCCGTTCGCCTGGCTGACGGACTTCGTCGGCTTCCTGCCGATGGCGGACGGCGGCCCGGACGAGGCCTTTCTGACCGCGGACTACAACGCCGAGATGGTGGAGCACGTCGCGAACTACCCGACGCTGCGCGACCGCTCGATCTTCGTCGGGAACCCGGAGGACATAGTCGACGAGCGGCTGGGCCCTGAGTTGCCGGCCATCCGCGAGTGGACCGAGCAGAACTTCGACTTCGCGGGATACGTGACCGGCTTCGAGCCGATGATGGACCGCGAGGCGCTCCGCCACGAGCTCGGCTACGCACCCGACGAGCGCGTGTGCATCGTCACGGTCGGCGGCTCCGGCGTGGGTGAGTCTCTGCTCCGTAGAGTCATCGCCGCGTATCCCGACGCGAAAGGACAGATTCCGGACCTCCGGATGATCGTCGTCGCCGGACCGCGGATCGACCCAGCGACGCTCCCCGCAGCCGAGGGCTTGGAGGTCCGTCCCTACGTCCACGACCTGTACAAGCACCTGGCGGCCTGCGACCTCGCCGTCGTCCAGGGCGGGCTGAGCACCTCGATGGAGCTGACGGCCAACCGGCGATCCTTCATCTACTTCCCGCTCAAGCACCATTTCGAGCAGAACTTCCACGTCCATCACCGGCTCGAGCGCTACGGCGCCGGGCGGCGGATGGAGTTCGACGACGCGCCTCCGGATGCGATCGCCGCCGCGATCGCCGCGGAGATCGGCCGCGAGGTCGACTACCGCCCGGTCGAGACGGACGGTGCACGCCGCGCCGCGGAGCGCATCGCCGAGCTCCTATAGCGGGCGCGGCGCCCACCGAACCAACGGGAACGCAGATGCGCGGACAGGCTGCTCGAGTTTGGCTGGCTGCGACTCACGTTCATCGAGTCACTCGAACTCGGCAGGAGCGACTCCCGCTTGGTGGGGCAACCGTCAGCGTGACTTCCGCTTCTCGCGCAAGGCGAGAGTGGGAGGCGCCATCACATCACTCGTTCGGCGAAACCGCCCGCGAGCCGATGACTTCCGCGTCGCCGCCGAGTCCCACTCGTTGACAATGGCGCTCGCGGCTGAGGAGAGGAGAAGACGATGCACGCGGCCCTCGTGACGTTGACGATCGACCCCGATCAAGCACCGGCGGCAGCCCGCTCGCTCGTGAAGGACATCCTGCCAAGGGTCAGCTCCGCCCCTGGCTTCGTCGCGGGGTATTGGCTGGAGCCTGCCGACGGTCAGGGATTCTCGATCGTCCTGTTCGAGACGGAGGAGCAAGCGCGCGAGACGGCTCCACCCGCGGGCAGCTGGGCCGCCCCCGGCGTGACCATCACGGGTGTCGAGTTTCGGCGAGTAGCGGCGGCCGCATGAGCTGATTCGGCTGCGCTCGTGACCCTCGCGCGAAGCGGCAGCGGGATGGAGCGGCCAACGACAACCGGCTCTCGTCCGATCCGATCGCGTCAACATCGGCAGCGAGGCGACTGCCTTGCGTCGAAAGCGGTCGCGGAGGCGATGAGCTCCGTCTACTCGCTGACCACCGGCTCAAAGCCTCCCCAGAACATCCGCTTGCCGTCGAAGGGCATCTCCATATCCGTGTCGGAGTCCGCCGCCATCTTCTCGTTGGCGGCGTCGCGGGTCGCCTTGTCGGGGTACTCGATCCAGCTGAAGATCACCGACTCGTCTTCTTTGGCCTGGACGGCCTTGTAGAAGTCGGTCACCTCGCCCTTCGGCACGTCGTCACCCCAGCACTCGACCAGCCGGGTGGCGCCGAGCTCCTTGAAGTACGCGATCGCCTCGCGCGCTTGCTCGATGTACTTCTCCTTGTTCGCAGTGGGCACGGCGGCTACGAAGCCTTCGATGTAGGGCACTTGCGCCTCCTGGTTCCGGGGACCTCGACGATAACGAGACCTGATCCGCCGGGGCGGGCCGCCTCAGCCGCCGCGACTGCTTCGCAACAGTGAAGCAGGCGTCGTGCCGCTCGCGCCGGCGTGATCGCAACGGACGACACGCGGAAGCACCAGATCGCGATTCCTCGCTTCTGCACGTCGCGCGAAGCGGTAGCTAGGGTCACGGAGATGAACAAAACAGGCGGCGATGCCATTGCACGGATGCCCGACGAAGGCGAGACCACGTCCCTCTTCGGCGACAGCTACACGGTCAAGGCGGCCGGCGAGGAAACCGCTGGGACGCTCGCGGTGATCGAGGCGAAGCTCGCTCCTCACAGCGGCGGGACACCGGTCCACGTGAACACGCGGGAGGACGAGAACTACTACGTGACCGAGGGAACCCTCACCTTCCGACTGGACGAGCGCGACCTCGAAGCCCCGGCGGGAACGTTCGTCCACATCCCCAAGGGCATGGTGCATACGCACTGGAACGCCACCGCCGAGCCGGTCAAGCTGCTGGCCTTCCCCGCCCCGGCCGGCTTCGAGACGTTCTTTGCCGGTCTCGGCGACCTGATGGCGGACATGCCACCCGGCCCGCCGGACATGCGCCGGATGGCGGAGTTCTACGAGTCGTACGGCCTGCGAGTGGTGGGGCCGCCTCCGAGCAGCGAACGCTGACTTACCCACAGAAGCTGCTATCCCCTCCTGCTTATCGCGCAGTGCGATAGCGACCTGACGGGACGGCATCACGCTCGCTCATCGTCCGCTGCGAGAGCGCTTTGCATCTTCGCGGAGACGCCTCGCATGGGAAGCAGCAGTCGATGCTCAGCCGACCAGGACGAGGACCTCATCCGGCTCGGAGCGTCATTAGTCCAACGTGCTGCCTCCGAGCGCGAGACCGAGCGCGAGCCGGCCGAGCGGGGCGGCCGCCCGGCTACGGTGAGGCCCGATGAAACAATGACGGCGGTGAACCCCGCGAGCCCAACGATGAACGGCGAGTCGCTGTGGCCGCGGCTCGCGGGGCTGCCGCTCGTCATCGAGGCGTGCGAGTACGACCGCCTGCACGCCGTCCTCGCCTACGAGTTCGAGCGCATCACGACGCACGTGCGGCTCGTCGGCGCCGGCGCCGACGGGCTCGGCGAGGACGTCTCGGTGTTCCGCGAGGACGGCACCGCGCTGCACGAGACGCGGCCCTCGCTGCCGCTCGAGGGCGAGTGGACGCTGGCCGGCTTCTGCGACCACCTCGCCACGCTCGAGCTGTGGCCGGAGCCGCCGGAGTGGGACGTGGCGCTGCGCTTCCGCAACTGGGCGTTCGAGTCGGCGGCGCTCGACCTCGCGCTGCGCCAGGCCGGCCGCTCGCTGCACGACGTGCTCGGGCTGGAGCCGCAGCCGGTGCGCTTCGTCAACTCGCTCGGCCTCGGCAAGGAGCCTTCGATCGAGCCGGTGCGCCGGCGGCTCGCCCGCTCCCCCGGCGTGCGCTTCAAGCTCGACGCGGAGGCGACCTGGGCGCCGGCGCTCGTCGACGAGGTCGCGGCGACCGGCGCGGTCGACACGATCGACTTCAAGGGCCAGTACGGCTTCGAGGTCGAGGATCCGGAGGCGCTGGGTGCGCTGTACGACCACGTGCTCGCCGCGTTCCCGGACGCCTACCTGGAGGACCCGCACGACCTGCCCGAGATCGCGCAGCGGCTCGGCGATCACCTCGAGCGCGTGTCCTACGACTCGCCGATCCGCAGCGCCGAGGACATCGGCGCGACGCCGCTGGCCGCGCGCGTGGTGAACGTCAAGCCGTCGCGGATCGGCAGCCTGCGCCCGCTGTTCGAGGTCTACGCGCGCTGCGCGCGGGAGCGGCGGCCGATGTACGGCGGCGGCATGGGCGAGCTGGGCGTGGGCCGCGGGCAGATCGAGCTGCTCGCCGCGCTGTTCCACGCCGACGCGCCCAACGACGTGGCGCCGAGCGCCTACAACGAGGACGACCCGCCGGGCGGCCTGCCGGCCAGCCCGCTGGCGCCGCGCCCCGAGGCGACCGGCTTCCGCTGGGCGGCGTAGACGCGCACCACCACGCGCGCCGGGCGCGTGGGCGGCTCGAGCGAGAGCAACTCGCACACGGCCCCGGCGTGCGCGCAGAACGGACACGCGATCCACTCGGCCGGCGACAGCGGGAGTCGCAAGAGATCGAGTCTGTCGGCCAGGCGGAGGAAACCTGGATGAGCATTCCGGACGCTGCGCGATAGTCCGCGCGATGGTCAGAAGCGTTGTAGACAATGATGTCGCCGGGCCGGTTCGCGAGAAACGCCGGCGTCGAGAGGCTCGAGAGCAGGTTCCTGGCCAGGATGAGCTCCAGCGGCCTTTGCGACGAAGCGCTCATGGGTCAACTCTAAGTCGCCTGGCCTGCTGAGGACCTCGCTCAGCTCCCTGGATCGGCGGCCCCGACGCGTCGATCCGAAGAGTCGGGAGAGGCCGCTTCCTGCTTACGCGCAAGCGCCCAGAGCTCGATCTTCTGGCGCCGCCCGCGCACCGAGAGCTCGTCGACGTACGCGAGGTTCACCGCCCCATCGCGCACCAGAGCTCGGGTCGAGCCTGCGATGAGCAGTTGCTGTTCCGTCTCCTTGGTCATCGACTCGAGCCGGGAGGCCGTGTTCACCGTGTCGCCGATCGCCGTGTACTCGAGCCGGCGGTCCGAGCCGACGTTGCCGGACATCACGGGGCCGCTGTTCAGCCCGATGCCCATCCGGAACCCTTCGCCGAGCCCCTGCTTGCGAAGCCAGGCGTTGAACTCCTCGAGCCGAGGGCCGAGCATCTGGCGGGCCGCCGCGAGCGCCCGGTCAGCGTGGTCCTCCTGCTCCAGCGGAGCCCCGAAGACGGCCATGATCCCGTCGCCGAGGTAGGCAACCAGCGTTCCCCCGTGCGCCGTGATCGCGTCGCTCATCGATTCCAGGTAACGGTTGAGAACTTCGATCACTCGCTCGGGTTCGACCGTCTCCGAGAAGCTGGTGAACCCCCGCAGGTCCGCAAACATCACCGTGGTCTCGAGCTTGACGCCACCGAGTCGAAGGTCGTCGTCGGTCCGCGCAAGCACGTCGTCGACGACTCGCTCCGGGACAAAGCGCGCGAAGACGTCGCGGATGCGCTGCCGGTCGAGCGCAGCCAGGACGTAGTAAACGCTCTGTGTACCGATCGACCCCGCGACGAGGCCGACCAGCGGATAGACGAGCGGGACGATCGTGCCGAGCTCGAACGCCACCTGAGTTCCGACGACGAACAGGGCCGCAAGCACGAGGCCGAGAACCAGTGCGATACGAGGCGACAGGTAGATGCTGGCGACGGGCACAGCCAACCCGAGCAGCACGATCAACGTCACGTCCACCCAGCTCGGCGCGTCTTCGATCGGGAACCCGTCGAGGACGGTGGAGATCATGTTCGCCTGCAGCTCCGGGCCCGACATCTCCGCGTTGCCACCAACGGCTGTGGGATGCACGTCCTGGAGCGAGGGGGCTGTCGCGCCGATCACCACGATCTTGCCGTCGAAGGCTCCTAACGGCGCGTCTCCTGAGAGGGCGTCGGAGAAGGACACGCTCTCGACCGTGCCCGGCGGGCCCCGAAAGTCGATCCATCGGGACCCGTCGCCGAACTCGTCCCGGGTGATGCTCTCACCCGTCGCCACCTCTGCGGCCGCAATTGCCAAGCTCTCGAGCCCGTGCAGTCCGCGGGGAATTCGACGTACAATGCCTCCCGGGTCAAGCGGCACGCCGGTGTAGGCCGAGCGCGCGTCTATCGAGCGGACGATCTGCTCACCGCCGAAGACGTTGGAGCGCCCGCGGCTGTCGACCTCGGTCGTTCCGAGCACGACTCCGTCGGCTCGGTCCACCGACCTGATCAGGGCGTTGTCCTCCTTCGCGGAGGTCGGCTCCGTGAACTGCACGTCGTAGGCGATCACTCGCGCCCCCGCCCGATTCAGCCGCTCGATCAGGTCGCCGTGGATGGAGCGCGGGAACGGCCACTGGAGGTCGAGCTCGTCGAACGTCTTGTCGTCGACCTCCACGACCACGATGTCCTCGGGCGGCTCCTGTGCTCCCCGGACCGCGAATCTGGAATCGACGGTATCGAGCTCGAGCCGGCCGAATGCGTCCGTCGCGTAGAGGGCCAGCGCGGTTGCCACGGCCAGAGCCCCAACGGCGGCGAACATCGCCTGGCGGGATCGCATGCGCCTCGTCCGTCCGAGCGGCTGCCCGAGGACACGGGAGCGGGCTGAGGTTACGAGCCGGTCCCAGGAGGCGATCGCGCGCGCCTCCCACCGCCTGTACTTAGTGGCGAGCCGTCGCGAAGTAGCTCTCTCCCTCCTGGAGGATCACCGTCCGGCCGCGGTCGAAGTCGCGGACGGCTAGCTCGCCCTCGAACACCTTGAACCGGGTTCCGCGACATGTGTCGACGGTCACCCATTCGGTTCCGCGTACCGAGCCCGCTCCGTGCCGTCCTCGAGTTCGGTGCCTCCCGCGCCCACGCCCGAATAGGCGGCGCCTGCCTCTGCGCTCCGAGGTATAGCGGTCGCCGTGGGCCGCTCTCGGCCCGCGACAGCCGCGCAGGCCGCCGCCCTTGAGCTTGGCGACTGTCGGAGCACGCTTCTTGTGCTTCTGCCGGACCAGAAAGCGGCCCTCCGAGAAGGTCGCGCTTCGCCTGTCGCCGCGCCGGTTCCGCGCGGACACGACCTTTACGACGCCCTTGTCGGCATCGACCACCGACCCCACAGGCACAGACTCCGGTCCGTCGAGCGGGTGGAACCGCCGCGCCCCGGGCGGCCTCACACGAACCACGTTCGAGTCACCGCCTGCCGCCTCGGGGGCGAGCCCAGCGCCTGCCGCCTCATCCTCGGGACGAAGAACGAACCGCTCGCCAAGTATCGGCGGCGGTGGCCGGCCTCCATCCGGGGGCGGCCCGGGGCCAGGTCCAGGGCCGGGGCCAGGTCCAGGGCCGGGGCCAGGTCCAGGGCCAGGGCCAGGCCAGGGACCGTGGACCCGGACCCGGACCCGGACCCGGACCCGGTGGGGTCGGCTCGACGCAGATGTCGATGTGGCCGAGATCAGTGCCAAAGTCGGACAGCGTTCCGTTAGACGCGTTGGTGAAGTCGAACAACGTGTGGCCTTCGGGCACCCCGCTGTCCGGGCGCGAGGCAACGGCGATGGTGCCGGTGAGCGGAGGGGTGACCGAGAAGGTGACGCTGGTGGTCGAAGACGGGTCGCCCGCGAGTCCTTCCCCCGTGAACGAGAACGTGTGCTCACCGACCGTGACGGCGCCCGTCTCACCCTGCTCGAGGTTGTTGAGGCGCGAGTTCGTGAGTGTCCCGGTGCAGTCGTCGATGTGAGCCTGGCCCTCGGCGTGAAGCGGCGACGCGGGAAGGACGAGCGCGGCGAGGAGGCCCGCAGACAAGGTTGCAAGAACCCAAGAGAGCCGCCGGCCCCAGCGCCTCACGCGCTCACCTCGGGCGCATCGGCTTATGGACAGCGGGCGCGTGGAACGTGCCGCGGTCCAGCAAAGGCGAGCGCACGGTATCCGGAGTGTCCCGGTCGGGGTGCAAGCTAGTTAGCGCACGTGTTGAAGGCTAGGTCCTGCACTGCAGTGGCCAGGCTAACTTCGACGCGCCTCGACCACAAGCACGTCGTCGTCCGCAACGGGCACCTGCGGCCAGCAACCGGGCCCCTCGTTGGGGAGGATCGGCAGGTAGTTCAGACGTAGACCTCGGCCCTTGATGATCGCACGCGGATGCCATCCAGGACGGCATCGATCTTGGGCGCCGTCTCCGCGATCCGCTGGCTTATCTCATCACGACCATTGACGACGTACCTGTCCTGGCATGGCTGGCCCTCCGGACAGGCGCTCGCGCAGTTTTCGATGATCTCCGAGAATCCAACGTCGTTCCGCCGATGCCGACCGAGACCAGGCGCGTGTCGCGGCTCAGGGCGTCGAACTGCGGCGGCGGGTCGGGATCAGGATCGACATCCTGCGATTTGGTCATGTGGGTCGTCCGCGCGCCGCTGCAGCTGGCGTCCCGGAACCCCGCGAAGACCCACTGCCGGCGCGGCCAGATGCGGATAGTTGTGGTCCGACCCGAGGCACCCTAGGGTCGGGATTTGGAGCGGGATGAGGGGACCGGCCGTGGCCGAGTCGCCGAGCGCCACGTAGCTCGGACAT
The DNA here is from genome assembly GCA_963808955.1 of uncultured Thermoleophilaceae bacterium. GTDB lineage: Bacteria > Actinomycetota > Thermoleophilia > Solirubrobacterales > Thermoleophilaceae > CAWEHQ01. The sequence continues at coordinate 17,635 of CAWEHQ010000015.1, forward strand.
GTCCGGCGCCGCGGTGGCGGGCACGGGGGCCCGCCAACACCATCAAGGTCGCTGCGAGGCGGACGAGCAGCCACGCCCTCAGGCGGGCGGTCGCTCGCACGTCATCCGTCGTCTCCCACTGGTCCGAACGTCGTGTACCCAGGAGGGCGAACCTAAGCCTTCGGGCTCCTACCGACCTGTCCACGTCGAGCTCGGTTGGCGGGGCCGCGCTCATCGAAAGCTTCGGGGACCGCGGTCGCAAGCAGGGTGCACGGTTCGCTGTCGTATCGTCGGCCCGTGATTGAGGGAGCTGCGAGGCGGCTCGTCACTTCGCTCCGGGTGGTGGCGTCCGTGTTCAGCAACCCGGACATGCGACGCATACAGCTCGCCTGGGCCGGGGTCTCGTTCTACACCTGGTCCTTCGCGATCGCGCTAGGCGTCTACGCCTTCGAGGTCGGCGGGGCGACCGCGGTCGGGGTCGCCGGCCTGGTGCGCCTCCTCCCGGGCGCGCTCGCATCGCCGCTCGCCGGGCTGCTTGGCGACCGACACTCGCGGCGAGCGACGCTGCTCTCGAGCGCGCTCGCGGGCGGTGGCGCAATTGCGACCGCCGCCGTGGCCACGACCCTCCACGCGCCCGCCGCGCTCGTGTTCGCGCTCGCGGGCCTGTTCACGGTCGTGTCCAGCGCGTATGTGCCGGCGGAGGGCGCCCTGCTCCCCGCGGTGGCGCGCACACCGCAGGAGCTCGCGGCGGCGAACGTCGCCCACAGCACCATGGACAACATCGGGTTCCTGGCCGCCTCGGTGATGACCGGTCTGCTCCTGGCGACCACCAGTCCGCAGGTCGCCGAAGCGGCGGCCGCCGTGGTTGCGCTGGGGTCGGCGGCGCTCCTTGCGGGACTGCGCTCCGACCGACGACCAGCTTACGCCGGGGCGGCGGGAGCGTCGGGCATCGTGGGAGAAGTGGCCCGCGGCGCACGGGCGCTTCTGGCCGATGCACGCGTGCGTCTGCTCGGCGCGGCCCTCACGCTGCTCGTCTTCTTCGAGGGAGCCGCGGACGTGCTCGTCGTCATCCTCGCGCTCGATCTCCTCGAGCTCGACCAGGGGAACGTCGGATTCCTGAACGCCGCCTGGGGCGTCGGGGCGCTGGCCGGAGGCGCTGCTCTGGCGTTGCTCATGGATCGCGGCAACCTCGCGGCGGGGCTGCTCTTGGGGAGCCTCGTCGCGGGAGCCGCGATGGCGCTGCCTGGTGCCTGGGTTGCGCCGGTCGTCGCCTACCTGGCCTGGCTCGGCATGGGCGCGGGCTACACGTTCGTCGAGGTCGCTGCACGCACGCTGCTGCAGCGACTTGGATCCGATGAGACCCTCGCTCGGGTCCTCGGCTTTCTGGAGACCTCGCGCCTGGGGGCGATGGCCCTTGGCTCGATCGCGGCGCCGGCGTTGGTCGCGCTGCTCGGGACGAGGGGGGCGCTGATCGCGATGGGCGCTCTGCTCCCCCTCTTCGCGCTTACGCGTTGGTCGGCGCTGCGCGGGTTCGAGATCGGGGCCCCGGTGCATGAACGCCGGTACTCCCTGCTACGCCGGAACCCGATCTTCGACCCGTTGCCCATCGCGACCCTCGAGCGCCTCACCCGTAACATGGTGCCGGTCCGCGCCGGTGCCGGCGAGGAGATAATCACGCAGGGCGATCACGGCGATCGCTTCTACCTGATCGACCGTGGCGAGGTGGAGATCCTGGAAGACGGGATCGTGCGCCGCAGGGAACGAGACGGCGAATCGTTCGGTGAGATCGCGTTGCTGCGCGATGTTCCTCGCACCGCCACCGTTCGCACCATCCGCGAAACGAGGCTGCTCGCGCTCGACCGCGACCACTTCATCGACGCCGTGACCGGCCACCTGCGAAGCCACGAGGTCGCACGCGCGGTCGCCGCTGAGCGGCTTAGTGCGCCGACGAAGCGACCCGGTTAGGCACTTTGGCGCCCCCCGGGGCAGGTCGGCGGGGCGCGTGCCGCGCCGCGGAGCGCATCGCCGAGCTCCTATAGCGGGCGCGGCGCCCGCCGAACCAACGGGACGCAGATGCGCGGACAGGCTCCTCGCGTCGGCCTCGAAGGGCGCACCGGGTGGAGTGGCGACGAGCGTCCCAGAGGCTGCGCGATAGTCCGTGCGATGGTCGGAGGTGCCCCGGATCGGCGGCTTTTGTGCCGTTCCGGGCTGATCTCCGGCGAGCGGGCTCCATTGCGGGACGAGCGAGGAAAGCGGCGCTACGCAGCGCCTTCCTCCCACGGAGCGGCGATGGAATCGAACCATCCAAGCGGAGGGCTGCTCCGCCCTGCCGGTTTTGAAGACCGGATGGGCCACCAGACCCCTGCCGCTCCGCGGTCAGTCTAGGTCCGGGCCGGGGCCACGCTGGCCGGTCGCTCCGCACGCCAACCACCCGCAAACCGCCCCTGACCCCGCGGCCACTTCGCTACGGTGAGGACATGGACGGGGTCAGGTGGAAAGACCGGCCGGACCTCCGCGAGCCGGTCCTCGTGTGCGCCTTCAAGGGATGGAACGACGCGGGCGAGGCTGCGACCGCCGCCGTGTCGCTCCTCGCGGGCAACCTCGACGCCGAGCAGGTGGCCGACATCGACCCGGAGGACTTCTACGACTTCACGTCGGTGCGGCCCACGATCCGATTGAGTGACGGGCTCAGCAAGGTGGTCGAGTGGCCTGCGCCGACCATCCACGCCGCGCGCGTGCCGGGCGCCGAGCGCGACCTGGTGATCGTCCAGGGCTCCGAGCCGTCGTTCCGCTGGCGCACCTTCTGCGACCTCCTGACCGGCATCGCCCGCGAGCTGCGGGTGCAGATGGTGCTGACCCTCGGCGCGCTCCTCGCAGACGTGCCGCACACACGCCCCACCGCGGTCACCGGCCTCGCCTCCGACGACACCCTCGTTCAGCGGATGGGGCTCGAGCGCTCGAACTACGAGGGGCCCACCGGCATCGTCGGGGTCGTTCACGACGCGTGCGCACGCGCCAACCTACCCTCGGTGAGCCTGTGGGCATCGGTGCCGCACTACATCGCCGCGGCCCCCAACCCCAAGGCCGCGCTCGAGCTGGTGCGGAGGGTGGAGGGCCTGGTGGGCGTCGCGGTCGATGCCGCGGAGCTGGAGCGGGCCTCGGAGGAGTACGAGCGGCAGGTCAGCGCCGCGGTCGCGAGCGATCCGGACGTGCGCGCGTTCGTGGAGCAGCTCGAGGAGACGGCCGACGAGTACGAGGACGACCCGCCGGCACCGCACATCCCCTCGGCTGACACGATTGCGCGCGACTTCCAGCGCTACCTGCGCCAGCGCGGCCCGGACGACAGCGGCTGAACGCTCACCCCAGGGGCCGCCGGCGCCGATCAGACGGCCCCGGGATCCGCCTCCTCGGCCGGCACCACCAGCACCGGCCGCGAGCAGTGGTTCGCCACGCCGTGCGAGACGCTCCCGAGCACCGCCGAGCGCACTCCGGACAGCCCCCGGCGCCCGAGGACGACGGCCGCGGCCGCGTGCTCCTCGGCCACCCGCACCACCTCCTGCCAGACCGTGGTCGCCTCGCGGCTGGACTCCTCGTAGGCCCGCCGCGGCAGCGGCTGTGCGTCGAAACCGAGCGCGCGGATCAGCTCGGCCCCCTCCGCCGCGGTCCGCTCGGCGGCTGCGCGGGTGGTCGTGTCGAGGTCGTCCACCACGTCGCGGGCGACCGTGAACGGCTCGGGCAGGGCGTGGCGAAACACGATCGATCCGACCGATTCCCACACGGTGAGCGCGATCGCGGTGCGCGGCTCGAGCAGCTCCGCCCCCCGCTCGATCGCCAGGCGCGAGTGGTCGGAGCCGTCGTAGGCGAAGACGATCGGTGCCGCGGCGGCCATCGCGGGAGTATCGCGCGCCTACTTCTCCGCCGCCGGGCAGATGATCCGGTAGTCGCAGAATGAGCAGATCTCGTACGAGGGGGTCGGGTCGAATTCCTGCCGCGTTATGCCCCCGGCGATCTCTGCCACCGTGCTGCGCACGCGGTCGAGCTCCTCCTCGGAGTGCTCCACCGGCACCTTCTCCCCGTCCAGCACGTAGTAGTAGCTCTGTGCCGACGTCTCGAGGCCCCATGACTCGCGCGCGCCCATCTGGTACAGCGACAGCTGCACGTCCTCGCGCAGCTCGAGCGCCGTCTTCGGCTTGCCGGTCTTGTAGTCGATCAGCTCGTGCCGGCCGTCCGGGAGCCGGTCCACCCGGTCCACGCGTCCCCGGAGCAGGTGCGGGCCGAGCTTGAAGGCGAAGCTGCGCTCGAACGCGACCGGCTCGGACCCGCGCTCCTGCTCGAGCTCCCAGTAGCGACGCAGCGCCGCCACCGCGCGCTCCCGGAACTGGAGGTCGTCGGTCGATGAGCTGAACCCGCTCCGCCGCCAGCTCGCCTCGAACAGCTCCATCAGCTTGTCGAGCGATCCGCCGCCCTGCGAGTGGAAGCGCTCGAGCACCTGGTGGACCACGATCCCGAAGCGCTGGTTGATGCTCGGCTCCTGCGGGATCCTGAACACCCGCGCGAACTTGTACTTGAGCGGGCACAGCCGGTAGGTCTCGATGTCGGAGGCCGACAGCATGAGCCCGTCGCCCCGCCGGGGGATGAACGAGTCGAGCGACGGCTCGGCGCGCGCGGGCTGGCGCGCCGTGGCCGCCCCGCTCTTCTCGGCGTCGCGGAGATAGTCGTCTAGCGCCGAGGTCAGGAACGCGTCGCGCTGCTCCGGCATGGCCGACTGCAAGAGGAGCTCGTTCACCTCCGGCAAGGCGTCGGCGATCGTCTGGCCCGACTTCGCCCGCTCGATCAGGGCGGCGATCTTCACGAGCTCCAGATAGCGGGCTACCCCCTGCGAAACGTCGAGGTACGTGTCGAGCCGCATCTCGCCGAGTCGCCCGCCAACCTGGGCGACCGTGTCGAGGAGCTCGTCACGCATCATGCGGAACGTGGAGTGGAGGCCCTCCCCGGGCCGAAGAGCTCCTCCTCGAACAGCTCTTCGTCGCCACCCAGCGCGGTGCGGGCCTCCTCGTAGAAGCGTGACGGAGCGGCGGTGCTGCCCGAGCCGTCGGCCTGCTCCGCCCAGGCGAGCACCAGCCGCATTCGCGCGCGCGTCATCGCCACGTGAAGGAGCCGTCGCATCTCCGCCTCATGGGCTTCGCGGTCGTCGGCTGGCAGCTCCTCCTTGAGCAGGGCGTCGGGTACCGCCGGGCTGGAACGACTGCGGGCCCCCGGCATCCGTCCCGCGCCGAGCCCCAGGACCATCACGTGGTCGAACTCGAGGCCCTTGGCCGAGTGCATCGTCATCACCTGCACGGCCTCCGGCAGCCCCGGTGGCGCCGCCTCCTCCTCGCGCATGCCGGCCTCCGCCACGGCGGCGAGGTAGCGCGCGAAGTCGCGTGCCGATGCGCCCGGCTCGCGACGCATGTAGCCCGCTGCCAGATCGCCGAGCTTGGCGATGTTCACGAGCCGCTCGACGGTCTCGGCCTGGGCGGCGAACAGCTGCTGGCGGCGCAGCCCGATGCGCTCGACGAGCCGGTGCACGAAGGCGTCAGGGCGCATATCCTCGAAGGCGCGTTGCGCCGCGCGGTGGAGCCGCAGGAACGCGATCGCCCGCTCGCGCCCCTCGGGCGACAGCTGCGGCCCCTCGCAGGCGAGCGCCACGGCCGCGACCATGTCGAGCTTGCGGCGACGGGCGAGCTGGGTCAGGCGGGCGATGTCCACCGCGCGCAGCTCCACCGGGGGTCGCGAGAGCGCCCGCACGACCGCGCCGGAGTCCGCCGGGTCGGCGAGCAGCCGCAGCCACGCCAGCGCGTCGCGGACCTCGGCGCGCTGGAAATAGGCGGCCGCGCCGGCGAGCCGGTGCGGTACCGCGCGCTCCTGGAGCGCCGAGCCGACCAGTACGCCCTCGCCCTTGACCGATCGGACCAGGACGCAGATCTCACCCGGCGGCACGCCGTCGGTCACCAGTCGCTCCGCCTCACGCGCCACCGCTTGGGCCTGCGCGCGCTCCGATCGGCAGCGCCAGAAACGCACGGCGCCGCCCGCCTTGCCGGTAAGGCGCTTGCCGATACGCTCGCTGATCGGCTCCACGACGGCTCCCGCCGCGGTGAGGATGCGTCGCCCCGAACGGTGGCTTCGCTCGAGCCGCACCACCCGGGCGCCGGGGTGCTCGCGCTCGAAGTCCACGAGGTTCTTGGCGGACGCCCCCCGGAAGCGGTAGATCGCCTGGTCGTCGTCGCCCACCACGGTCACGTTTCCGTGCTCCTGAGACAGGAGCCGCAGCAGCGCCCCCTGCGCGAAGTTCGTGTCCTGGTACTCGTCGACGAGGAGGTGTCGGAAGGTCTCCGCAAGCCGCGCCCGGACGTGCGGGCGCTCGTGCAGGAGCCTCGACGCCAGCAGGATCAGGTCGCCGAAGTCGAGCGCGCCTGACTCAGACAGGAACCGGTCGTGGCGCGCGTACACCTCGGCGAACTCGAGCTCGCGGTCGGCCCTCGCCCGCGCGGCGTCGTCGCGGCTGGCATCGTCTCCGCCGGAGAGCTCCTCGGCGTAGCGGCGGAAATCGTCGGTGGTGACCATCTCGTCCTTCAGCCGGTCGATCCGGGCGACGAAGCTCGCCACCAGCGGGGCGGGGTTACCGCGGATCTGATGGTGACGGAGCGGCAGGTCATCGATCCGCTCGATCAGGAGCGCGACGCGAGCCGCGGGCGTGACGGGCTCGAGCGACGGGTCGAGCCCGATCTCCAGCGCCTCGTCGCGCAGGAGACGCGCGGCGAAGCCGTGGAAGGTCGACACCGACAGCTCCTCGTAGGGCCGATCGATCAGCGTCTCGAGCCGGGCGCGCATCTCGGCGGCGGCAGGGGTCGAGAAGGTGAGGGCCAGGATCGAGTCGGGCGGAGTGCCCTGCTCGACGAGCCAGAGGAAGCGGCGGACCAGCGTCCGGGTCTTGCCGGTGCCGGCGCCGGCCACCACTAGCAGCGGGCCGCCGGGGTGGGTGACGGCCGCGAGCTGCGCTTGGTTCAGGCCGTCGGTGGCGCGCGACATCCGAGCCTAGGATACGCCCGGCATGGCGCCCGACCCGGACGTCGACGCAGTCCTGCGGGAGGACTGGATCAGCCTCTGCCGTCGCGCGGCGCAGGGCGTCCGTGCGGCGATCGGACGCTACTCGACCACCGCGGCACGCGCGGAGCAGACGGGGCGCGGCGAGGGCGGCGACGAGGCCCTCGTGATCGACCGAGCGGCGGAGGACGCGGTCTTCCGCGAGCTCGACGCACTGGGGGCGCCAGTGACCGCTGTCTCCGAGGAGCGCGGCCAGCTCGCGGTCGCGGGTGGTGGGGCGGTGCACGTCGTGATCGACCCGATCGACGGATCGCTGAACGCGAAGCGGGCGCTCCCGATGTACAGCCTGTCGATCGCGGTCAGCTCGGGCCCGACGATGGCCGACGTCGAGGTGGCCTACGTCGTGAACCTGGCCGACGGCGAGGAGTGGACATGCCGACGCGGGGAGGGGGTGTTCATCGGCGGCGAGCCGGTTGCGCCCCTCGAGGCCGGCGGCGATCTGGAGCTCCTCGGCGTGGACTCGGCCACGCCCTTCCTGGTCGCCCGCGCGGCGCCGAGCCTCGAGCGGACCGGCGCCCACCGGCTACGGGCGCTCGGCTCGATCGCCCTGCACCTCTGCCACGTCGCGACCGGACGCCTCGATGCGATGCTGAGCCTCGCGCCCTGCCGCTCGGTCGATGCCGCCGCGGGACAGCTCATGGTGCGAGAGGCCGGAGGAGCGGTCGCGTTCCCGGACGCCGGCGACGGCGCTTCGCCCGGGCTCGGGCTCGACATGCGCTCGCGGATCGTGGCCGCCCGCGACGCGGAGCTGCTCGAGCGGCTGGTGGGCACGCTGCCCTAGCCTGCGCGTCTGCCCCAGGCCGCCGGCAGGCGGTGGCACGGCCTTCTGAGAATGATCCGGAATGGTGCGCAGTGATCCGGATAACTTTCGGGAAGGAAGGATCCTCTACTCGACTGCTTGGGGCCCCGGTCGATGGTTGGCGCGAGCGACCTGCCAGCATGCCCGCCGTGGCCGCGGCGGTCCTTGACATCGACGGGACGCTCGTCGACACGAACTACCAGCACGCGATCGCCTGGTACCGGGCGTTCCGCAGGCAGGGAATCGTGGTGCCGATCTGGCGCGTGCACCGCCACATCGGGATGGGGGGAGACCAGATGGTCACGGCGCTCTGCGGCGAGGAGACCGAGCGCGACGCGGGCGACGACATTCGCGCCGCCGAGGGCGAGCTCTATGGCGAGCTGATCGGCGAGGCCGAGGCGATGGACGGCGCCCGCGACCTGATCGCGGACCTGCGCGACCGCGGCCACGCGGTGGTCCTCGCGAGCTCCGCCAAGCCGGAGGAGGTCGAGCACTACGTGGGTCAGCTCGACGCACGCGACCTCGCCAGTTCGTGGACGACCCAGGCGGACGTGGACGCCACCAAGCCGGCCCCCGATTTGGTGCGCTCGGCGCTCGAGCGCGCCGGCACCGACCAGGGGTTCCTGGTCGGGGACTCCACGTGGGACTGCATCGCGGCGGATCGAGCGGGGATCGCGACCCTCGCCGTGCTCACGGGCGGCTTCGCCGAGTCCGAGCTCCGCGACGCCGGCGCGAGCGAAGTGTTCGAGTCGCTTCCGGAGCTTCGTGGGCGGCTCGACGACCTCCCCGCGCTCGCGCGCCTCGGCTAGCGCCACGCGCGAGTTTGCCGTGCGGGTCCGCGGGTAGACGGCGGACGTGCGCGCAATCGCCATCGAGGAGTTCGGCGGCCGGGACAAGCTCAAGGAGATGGACCTGCCCGGGCCGCGGGTGGGGCCCGATTTCGTGCTCATCCGCGTCCGCGCCGCAGGGCTCAATCCGGTCGACTGGAAGCTTCGCGAGGGCGGCCTCGAGCCGGCGTTCCCGCACGTCTTCCCGCTCGTTCCCGGATGGGACGCCGCGGGCACAGTCGAGTACGCCGGGCCCGCGGTGACACGGTTCCGCGCCGGCGACGAGGTGTTCGCGTACTGCCGCAAGCACTTCGTCGGCGAGGGCACGTACGCCGAGTACGTCGCAGTGCCCGACTCCTTCGTTGCGCCCATGCCGAGCTCGCTCGACTTCGCGCACGCTGGCGCGATCCCGCTGACGGGGCTCACCGCGCGGCAGGCGCTGCTCGAGGCCACCGGCGTGCATCAGGGCGAGACGGTGCTCGTACACGCCGCGGCCGGTGGCGTCGGCGGCTTTGCGGTGCAGATCGCCCACTGCCTCGGGGCGAAGGTCATCGGGACTGCGAGCGCCGCGAAGCACGATCACGTCCGGGATCTCGGTGCCACGGAGGTGATCGACTATGCGCGCGAGGACTTCGTGGCCGCCGCCCGCGACGCAGCGCCCGGCGGGGTCGACGTCGTTCTCGACACGATCGGCGGCGACACGCTCGAGCGAAGCGTCGATGCGCTGCGCGACGGTGGGCGGCTCGTGTCGATCGTGGAGCCGCCGAACGGCGATCGGTACAAGCAGCGCGGGATCCAGCCGCACTACATCTTCGTGCGGCCGGACGGCAGTGCTCTGGAGGCGCTCGGCGCGATGGTCGACGAGGAGCGCCTCCGCGTCCACCTAGAGCGGACCTGGCCACTCGAGCAGGCGGCGGCCGCCATGGAGCAGTTGGAGGACGGTCACACGACCGGCAAGCTGGTCCTGACCGTCGATTGACCCCCAAGGGCCTACAGCTCCCGCGACTCCTGCGGCGGCGGGTAGGCGACCCTCCCGTCCTCGATGACGGCGAACTCGGTCAGCTCGTGCCGGCTCGGCCGCCCTGTCCCGGTCACGTGCAGGACAGCCCATCCACGCGCGTTCAGGACATCCGCGATCAGTCGCCGACGGCGAAGTGCGGCATTCGCCGCGAGCCGGGGTGGGCGCGCACGTCGGCCACCAGCTCGACGCCGTGGGCGACGAGCAGCTCCTCGAGCTCGCCGGGCCCACGGGTCGAGTGCCCGACTGTGAGGATCTCGCTGCGAGTAGCCTGCATGTACGAAACTTTCCTTTCGCCGCAAGGGTGAACGGCACCCCTTGGGGTAATAAGGGTCAGGTCAGCGTGCAGATGCCGTCTAAGGAGTAGCGACATGCCGAGAGCGATATGGAGCGGCGCGATCAGCTTCGGGCTCGTGAACGTGCCGGTGAAGCTGTACAGCGCGGTTTCGCGCAAGACGGTCCGCTTCCACCAGCTTCACGAGAAGGACGGCGTGCGGATCCAGCAGAAGCGCGTGTGCCCCGAGGATGGCGAGGAGGTGGCCTACGACGACATCGTCAAGGGCTACGAGATCTCGCCCGGCCGCCACGTGGTCGTCACGCCGGAGGAGCTCGAGGGCGTGGATCCGAAGAAGACGCGCACGATCGACATCGAGGACTTCGTGAACCTCGACGAGATCGACCCGATCTACTACGACGCGGCCTACTACCTGGTCCCGGACAAGGGCGCCGACAAGGCGTACAACCTGCTTCTACAGGCGATGCACGACGCCGGCCGGGTGGCGATCGCTCGGGTGGTCATCCGGACCAAGGAGCACCTCACGGCCATCCGCCCGACGGGCGACGTGCTGACCATGGCCACGATGCTGTTCGCCGACGAGGTCGTGCCGGCGGACCGCCTCGACGAGCTGGCCGACAAGGACGAGGGCGCAAGCAAGCGCGAGCTCGACATGGCGCGTCAGCTGATCGACTCGCTCGCGAGCGACTTCGAGCCCGACAAGTACCGCGACGAGTACCGCGAGCGGGTGCTCGACCTGATCGAGCGGAAGGCGGACGGCGAGGAGATCGCGGTGCAGCCGGCGGAGGAGCCGGAGCGGGTACCGGATCTCATGGCCGCGCTCGAGGCGAGTATCAGCGCCGCGCGGGAGGATGGCGGGGAGCCGCAGAAGCAAGAGCGCGCGAGCTCGTCGAACGGCCGCAAGTCGCGGGCGAAGAAGTCGTCGGACAGCTCAGGCTCGCGTGGGAAGTCCGGCTCCCGGTCCGGAGGCTCCAAGGGCGGCTCCCGCAAGGGCGCGAAGGCGAGCAGCCGCTCCTAGGGGGACTCCGGCACCCGGGCTTACCCGAACGTTTCGGGCGACGGCCCAACGGATAGCTCCTGACGCGAAGCGATCAAGGGAGCAGCTGATGGAGCGCGAGAACAGAGAGCCTGCGGCGGACGACGACCTGCTTCGCAGCGAGGAGAGGGCGGCGGCCGCAGAGGCGTCCGAGATCGGCGGGCCGGCGCCAGAACCTGACGGCGACGAGGCGAGCCGGGCGGTCGAGGAGGGCGGCGGCGGTGAGGCGGAGGGCTTCGAGCAGGCTGAGCGCGAGCTCGAGGAGGGCGCCACCCATGGCGACAGCAGCTTCGATCCGGAGGTCGACGCCATGACTCCGGAGGTCGAGGCCGACGAGTCCACGGCGACCTACTCGGAGCCTGACGAGGTCGACCCCACGGAGGTCACGAGCGATCCCAGGGAGGGCCCGGATGACCCGGGTCAGGGCCCGGGGATCGCTCCCGAGCGGTAGGCGCGACTCCTCTAAGGTCGTACCGGATGGTGGACTGGTCGCTGGCCCGGCAGATCGCGCGTTTCGCAGCGGGCTCGGCGCCGGTCCCAACGCTTGGGCTCGACCTCGAAGCGGCGGTCGGCGAGGCGGCTGTGGAGGTGGCGCGTCACACCGCGCTCGAGCCGGCGCACGACGTGCCGCCGCCGGAGGTGCTCGCGCGCGCCGACTGGGCGGAGGCGAACCTCACGACCCTCGCGTCGCTCCTCGACCCGGTGGTGGAGCGACTCGACGGTCGGCTCGAGAAGGCCGGGCCGCTGGGAGGGCCGCTGCGAGCGGCCGCGTCCGCCACGGTGGCCGCCGAGACGGGGCTGGTGCTCGGCTACATGTCGCAGCGAGTGCTCGGTCAGTTCGAGCTGTCGCTGATCCAGCCGGATGCCCCGCCGCGACTCCTGTTCGTCGGGCCCGAACCTGATCAAGGCGGTCGACGAGATGGGCGTCGAGCGCGACAGCTTCCTCCGCTGGGTCGTGCTCCACGAGGTGACCCACGTCGTGCAGTTCGGGGCGGTGCCGTGGCTACGGGGCTATCTCGGCGAGCTCCTGGAGCAGTACCTCGCCACCGTGGACGTCCGGTTCGAGCGTGGTGCCGCCGGCGGGCTCCCGTCGCTCCCCGATCCCGCGCGCCTGGTCGAGCTGTTTCGCGAAGGCGGGTTGATGGCGCTCGTCCAGACGGTCGAGCAGCGGCGCCTGATGGACGAGGTCCAGGCCGCCATGGCGCTGGTCGAGGGCTACTCCGAGCACGTGATGGACTCGGTGGGCGCTCGCGTGCTCCCGGCCTACGACGGCCTGCGCGAGGCGATGGAACGTAGGCGCCAGCGCCGTTCGGCGCCTGAGCGTGTGCTCCAGCGGCTGCTCGGCCTCGACCTCAAGCTGCGCCAGTACGAGCTCGGCAAGCGGTTCTGCGACGCCGTGGTTGAGCGCCATGGGCTCGAGCGGCTGAACCGAGCATGGCAGGCTCCGGCGGAGCTTCCCACCCTGCGGGAGCTTGAGCACCCGGAGGCGTGGGTCGAGCGAACCGGCGCGGCGACGGCGGCTTAACCGTCGATCGCCGGAGGGGCGAGCTCAGCCCTCGTCGGCGGGACTGGCCGGCGCCGCGCCGTCCAGCACGAACATCTCGACGGCCAGGCCCGGATCGACGTGGTTGTCGCTCATGAAGGCGACGACCTTCCTGCCCATGATCCGCTCGACCCGCTCGAGAGGCCGTCCCCCATCGCCTCCTGGAAGCTCCGGCGGATGCTCAGCACGGTGTCTCTCTTGCCCGCGTCGACGAGGTTCCTCTCGGCGCGCAGCATCGTGTCCTGCATCACAACCGCGACGAAGTCGCCGTTGATCGTCGTGCGTGCCTTGGCGGGCCCACGACCCGTGTAGTCCCGCATCAGCTGGACGGCCCTGTTCGAGATCGTCGGCCGCCTTTCGGCCGTGCGGAGACTCTGCGGTCTCGACCATCGGTGCTCTCGATCCTCGCCCGCGTTTGAAGTCCAGCCACGAGACGGGGCGGAGCGAGCGAAAGCACCCAGAGACGTGTATCTGGAGCGCGGCAGGCAGAGCAGCAATGTCAGGGGGCTTCGCACGCGAGCGAGGGACCACGTTCCACCGCGCGTCCCGTGGTCCGCTCGACAGCTCGCAGTCCCGCCGCCCAGGCTACCCCTCCCCGATGCCGACAAACACGGAGCGCTGCTAGCGGCCGAACGACCAGAGCGTGACGTCCATCACAGAGCGCGTAACCCGCACCCCGGGCGCGTTTAGTTTCGCCCGTAGGCTGGTATATACTTATCGACGTTAGAACTAATAAGCTTTCCGTCGTACCCCAGGAGGGGATATCCAAGATGGCCACACAGACCACCACCCAGCGAAGGGCCGCCGGCAAGAAGGCCGCCGCGACCCGCAAGCGCAACGCCGCCAACCGTCAGGCGCGCACGACCCGCGCTTCGGCGCGGAACTCCTCGCAGAGCACCCGCGGCACCGCGCGCCGGGCGACCCGGACGGCCGCCACGCGGGCGAGCGCCGAGGCGACTCGCGCCGAGGGCCTCGGCTACCAGGCCGAGCGCGCCGTGCTCGTGCCGGTCGGCGCCGCCCTGGTTGCCCGCGACAACGTCGTCGAGGCGACCAAGTCGTTCACGACGGTCAAGGGCGTCGAGCGCGAGATCAAGAAGTTCGAGCGTCGCGGGGTTCGCGCCCGCAACGACGCGCAGCGCCAGGTCAAGCGCACCCGCACGCGGGTGGAGCGTGAGCTCCGTCAGCGTCGCCGCCAGGCCGAGCGCCTCGTGAGGCGCAACCGCCGCAACCTGGAGACCCAGGTCAAGTCGGCCCGCCGCGACTTCGAGCGTGGCACCGACAAGGTCCAGGGGGGCTTCGGCGACGTCGTCCGCGACGTGGAGCGCCAGCTGGCGTAGCACAGCTTCCCCCGCGTCCTTCGGAGAGACGACGCGGGGTAGAGCTACCGGCTTCGGCCGGTGGTGAAGTACCTCTCTCCTCCCTCAGCCGGCGGGGCCTTCGGGCCCCGTCGGTTTTTTCTGTGACGGCGACCCGCGTTTGCCACAATCGGGGTCGATGCCGACGAACGAACAGGTCACCGAGGCCCTCAAGGCCGTCATCGACCCCGAACTCCGGCGCAACATCGTCGAGCTCGGGATGGTGCGCTCGATCGATTTCTTCGACGGCGGTCGGGTGGACGTGGTCGTCTCGCTCACGACGCCGGGGTGCCCGATCCGCTCGCACTTCGAGCAGGCCGTCACGCAGTCGGTCACCGCGCTGGAGGGAGTCCAGCGGGTGAACGTCGGATTCGACGTGCTCTCCACCCAGGAGAAGCAGGGTCTCCAGCAGAAGCTGGGGCGCTCCGAGCTGCCCGAGGGCTCCCTGGCCGCGGTCAAGAACGTGATCTGCATCGGCTCCGGGAAGGGCGGCGTCGGCAAGTCCACCCTGACCGCCAACCTCGCCGCAGCGCTACAGGCGGAGGGCAAGCCGTCGGCCGCGCTCGACGCCGACGTGTGGGGCTACTCGATCCCGCGCATGCTCGGCATCCACGGCAAGCCGTCGGTGTCGGCGCAGCGGAAGATCATTCCGCTCACCGCGCACAACGGCCTCGGCGTGATCTCGATCGAGTTCTTCCTCTCCGAGGAGGACCAGGCGATCACGTGGCGGGGCCCGATGCTCCACAAGGCGATCCGCCAGTTCCTCGAGGACGTGGACTGGGGCGAGCTCGACTACCTGCTGATCGACCTCCCGCCGGGCACAGGCGACGTGTCGATGACGCTCGCCCAGCTGCTGCCCCAGGCGCGCTTCGTGATCGTCACGACGCCGCAGCCCGCGGCGCAGAAGGTCGCACGCCGAGCGGCCGACACGGCGCGGCGCTTCGACCTCGAGATCGCCGGCGTGATCGAGAACATGTCCGGCTTCACCACCCCGAGCGGTGAGCGCTTCACGATCTTCGGCGAGGGCGGCGGGCAGCTGCTCGCCGACGAGCTCGACGTGCCGCTGCTGGGGAAGGTGCCGCTCCAGGAGGAGCTCCGGACCGCCGCCGACGAGGGCACGCCGCTGGTGCTCGACGACCCGGATGCCCCAGCGTCCCAGGCCATCTACCACACTGCCCGCGGGCTGATTGCCGCCACGCCGCAGGAGCTGGCGGTCATGCAGGAGCCGGAGCCGATCGGCGGGGTCGTCTCGGGGACGCCGCTGCCGATGGCGCACTAGCTCTAGCTCTGCCGCCTTAGTAGGCGGAACCCTCCGCACGCAGCTCGGCCCAGACCCGGAAGCTGTGACCCGTCTCCACTCCCCAGCGCTCCGCGAGCTGGTCGACGAGGAGCAGTCCCCACCCGGACTCGCCCGGAGGGTGGGGTGCATCCGCGTCGGCGTCGAAGCCCTCGCCGCCGTCCGTCACCTCGATCCTGACTAGCTCGCTCTCAGCGGTCGGTTCGGCCGAGGGCGCGGCCGGCAATCCGGCAACGCCCTACGACTTGGACTTGTAGTAGTCCGCGTTCAGCTGGATGTAGTTGGACCACTCGTCTGGGAGCTGGTCCTCGGCGAAGCAGGCGTCCACAGGGCAGGCCTCGACGCAGGCGTCGCAGTCGATGCACTCGTCGGGGTCGATGTAGAGCATCTCGACCTGGTCGTAGTCGGCCTCATCCGGCGTCGGATGGATGCAGTCGACCGGGCATACCTCGACGCAGGAGTTGTCCTTGGTCCCGATGCAGGGTTCGGCGATTACGTAGGCCATGGGCGGCGTGGCGCTCCGGTTTGTATCGGGTTCCACATATGCGGCCGCTCGAAGCGGCCGCGGACGGCGCATGATAACGATGGCCGGGCGCCCGGAATCGCCCCGGACGCCATTCACGCCACGGGCGGCGTTCCGCCCCGGGGGCTACCCTGACGCCCCGTGATCCTGCTGACAGGGGCGACGGGCACGGTCGGCACGGCGCTCCTCCGGCGCCTGACCGCAGCGGGAGAGGCGGTGCGCTGCCTGGTTCGCGATCCGCGGCGCCTGGGCGTCGAGCGCGTGCGGGTGCAGATCGCGCTCGGGGACCTCGCCGACCCGGCTTCGTTCCGGAATGCCCTGCGTGGGGTCGACATCGTGGTACACCTGGCCGCCGCCATCCGCGACCAGCCGCGGGCTTCGATCGAGGAGCTGAACGCGGTCGCCACCCTGCGGCTGTTGCGCGCCGCCGAGCGAGCGGGCGCGCGACGCTTCGTCTTCTTCTCGGCAATCGGCGCGACGCTGCATTCCTCCGCGCGGTTCTTCCGCGCCAAGGCGCTGGCGGAGCGGGCTGTCTTGGAGTCGAGGCTCGAGGCGACGGTGCTGGCGCCGTCCATCGTGTACGCGCCGCGGGACCCGTGGCTCACGCTGCTGGAGCGGTTCTCGTACCTCCCGGCCGTCCCTCTACCGGGGCGAGGCAAGGCGCTCTACCAGCCGCTGTGGGCCGACGACGCGGCGGCGTGCGTTGGCGCGATCCTCGCTGAGGACGGGCCGAACACCGGTGACACAGGGGCCAGGCGGCTCGAGCTCGCGGGCCCCGAGACTCTGTCCCACGAGGCGGTGGTAAGGATCGCGCTCCGCTCGTTCGGACGCGCGCGGCCGCTGGTCCGGGTTCCGCTACCGGTGGTGCGGGCCGGGCTTCGGGCCGTCGAGTGGGCGTGGCGGGACGCCGCGTTCGCGACGTGGGACGAAGCGGAGCTCCTGCAGATCCCGATGACGAGCGCCAAGGGGACGCGCGACGCTGAGTCACTGGGGGTGCGTCCGCAGCCCATGGGCGCGGTTCTTGGCGCGGCCTGAGCCTGGGGAGGCGACTCCGACGTAACCGCCGAGTCTCCCCGCCGCCCATGAGCGGCGACGGGGACTCGGCGGGGTTCCGTGGCGTAGCGCCGCAGCCTGAAGGGGCTCCGACACCCCTGGGGGAGGAGTCGCCACGTCGCGCACGGAGGAGGGAAGCGGCCGTACGCGACCTCGCGCTCCTGCCTACCTCATATGTGACACGGACCGAAGGCCCTGGCGAGACGGCTCTCGACACCGAGCACGGTGCCTCCCGACCGGGTTCCGAACGTGCGTCCCGATCCGAGCCGGCCTGCCGAGCCGGCGACGTCCCGAAGAGTTGTCGAGGGCGAGTCCGCTCGCCGCCGAGCGCTCGGGCCCACCCGAACCAACAGGCTATCGCGTATCCGGGCGAAGAAGCACGGGTCCAGCAAGAGCGGCGTCGGCGCCGCATAGGAAAAGCAAAGGGCCCGGCCGTCGGCCGGGCCCTTCCGCAATCCGTGCCAGCGAACGGTCGCTAGCGACGCCTATCCGGCCTCGCTACATCATGCCGTCCATGCCGCCGGGCATACCCCCGGGCATCCCGCCCGCGCCTTCCTTCTCCGGCATCTCGGCGACGATCGCCTCGGTGGTGAGGATGTTCTTCGCGATCGACGCCGCGTTCTCGAGCGCCGAGCGCGTGACCATCGCCGGGTCGATGATGCCGGCGCCGACGAGATCGACGATCTCGCCCGACTCGGCGTCCAGCCCCTGGCCCTTCTTGGCCTTGCGGACGTCGTTCACGACAACCGAGCCCTCGAGGCCGGAGTTGTTCGCGAGCTGGCGGATCGGCTCCTCGAGCGAGCGGAGGATGATCCGCGCGCCCGTCTGCTCGTCGCCATCGAGCTTGTCGAGGTCGATAGAGCCGGCCGCCTGCAGGAGCGCGCTGCCGCCGCCGGGAACGATGCCCTCCTCGAGGGCGGCCCTGGTGGCCTGGAGCGCGTCCTCCACGCGGTGCTTCTTCTCCTTCATCTCGGTCTCGGTGGCGGCGCCGACCTTGACCACGGCGACACCGCCGGCCAGCTTCGCGAGCCGCTCCTGGAGCTTCTCGCGATCGAAGTCGGAGTCGGTGTTCTCGATCTCCGCCTTGATCTGGTTGATGCGGGCCTTGATGTCGCTCGTGTCGCCGGCACCGTCGATGATCGTGGTGGTGTCCTTCGCCACTACGACCCGCCGGGCGTGCCCGAGCTGCGAGAGCTGGGTGTTCTCCAGCTTGAGGCCCATCTCCTCGGTGATCACCTCGCCGCCCGTGAGGATCGCGATGTCCTCGAGCATCCGCTTGCGGCGGTCGCCGAAGCCGGGCGCCTTGACCGCGACGCCGGTGAAGGTGCCGCGGAGCTTGTTGACGACGAAGGTGGCGAGCGACTCGCCCTCTACGTCCTCGGCGATCACCAGCACCGGCTTGCCGGCCTGGATCACCTGCTCGAGCACCGGCAGAACGTCCCGAACAGCGCCGATCTTCTGGTTCGCGATCAGGATGTACGGGTCCTCGAGGACGGCCTCCATGCGGTCCTGGTCGGTGACCATGTACGGCGAGATGTAGCCCTTGTCGAACTGCATCCCCTCGGTGAACTCGAGGTCCATGCCGAACGTCTGGCCCTCCTCGACGTTGACCACGCCGTCCTTGCCGACCTTGTCGATCGAGTCGGCGATCACGTCGCCGATCTCGTCGTCGGCGGCCGAGATGGCGGCCACACGGGCGATTTGATCCTTGCCCGCGACCTCCTTCGACTGCTTGCCGATGTTCTCCACCACGCTCTCCACGGCACTCTCGATCCCACGCTTGAGCGCGAGCGGGTCGGCGCCCGCGGCCACGTTCTTGAGGCCCTGGCGGACGATGTTCTGTGCGAGCACCGTCGCGGTGGTCGTCCCGTCGCCGGCCACGTCGTTCGTGGCCGTGGCGACCTCGCGGACCAGCTGGGCACCCTGGTTCTGGAACACGTCCTCGACCTCGATCTCACGCGCGATGGTCACGCCGTCATTCGTGATCGTGGGGGCGCCGAACTTCTTGTCGAGGACCACGTAACGGCCCTTGGGACCGAGCGTGACCCTGACCGCGTCGGCCACGGCGTTCACGCCCGACTCCAGGGACGTCCGCGCGTCCTGGTCGTACTGCAGCTCCTTGTGAGCCATTTAGTGCTTCCTCCGTCTCGGTCTTCGGGGTACTAGGCCACCTTGGCGAGCACGTCGGACTCGCGGAGGACGAGCAGGTCGTCCCCTTCCACGGTCACCTCCGTGCCGCCGTACTTGGAATAGAGGACCTCGTCGCCCTCGGAGACATCGAGCGGGACACGCTCGTTGTCGTCACCGATCTTGCCGTCGCCGACGGCGAGGACCTTGCCCCGCTGGGGCTTCTCCTTCGCGGTATCCGGGAGGACGATGCCACTGGCAGTCGTCTCCTCCTCCTCAACCGCCTTGACGATCAGACGATCGCCCAGGGGCTTCAACTTCATAGACGTCACCTCCGTGAGGATCTTGCAGGCGGCTGGCACTCTAACAGCACGAGTGCCACCGTTGGCACTCTAGCACCGAGAGTGCCAAATGCCAGTCGCCGCGCGGCCTGTCGCCGCGGCTCCCGCCTGGTGGTTAGTTCTGGCTCGGAGCCTCGGGTCGGAGTCGCTCCGAGATCTCCGATGGGCGATCCGAGATGGCGGAGAAGCGGATGACCGTGACGAGGTCCTCGGAATCCACCGAGCGGCCGTAGATCTGCTCCAGGAAATGGACCGTCTCGTCGAGGCGGCGGAACTCGGGGTTGTCGTGCTCGATGTCGCGCGGCGACAGGTCGCGAACGCGCTTCACCTCGACGCTGTCGATGACGGCCTCGAAGATCCGCTCGCGTGGAGAGTGCTGGAAGCCGACCGTGACCGTCACGACCTCGCCCTTGCGGTACTTCGAGCTCTTGTCGCCGAGCCGGATGGTGGCGGTCTTGCGACCGCGGCGAAGCTGGTCCACGAAGATCGGCGAGTAGAAGTTGAGCGCGTACACGGCGCGTGAGCCTACCGGGACACGAGGGTGGCGGCGAGGGCCGCCACCTCGCGCTCGCCGCGATAGGCGAGGCGGTCCGCCGCCTCCTCCAGCGGGACCCACGCGGCCGAGACGACCTCGTCGTCGTGGTCGCGGACGCTGCCTGAGAGGTAGCGCAGCAGGAAGAAGCGGACGACCTTGAGCTGGCGCTCCCCTCGGCGCACGTACCAGTAGCGGATGTCGTCCAGCTTCTGCACGACGGTCGTCTCGATGCCCGCTTCCTCGCGAACCTCGCGGACAGCGGCAGCCTCGGCTGACTCGCCCGGGTGGGGATGGCCCTTGGGGAGCGCTGTCGCCCCCTTGAAGGTGGTGATCACCGCGACGAAGGGACGTCCGCGGAAGCGCCTGACCGCCACCCCGCCCGCCGAGAACTCGGCGCTCATTCCGCGTCTTCCTCGTTCCCCACGAGCGGGACGAACCGAACCGGGACGATCGCCTCCTCGGCGCCGTCCCGGTAGCGCATCAGGCGCTCCTGGCCGTCACGCACCAGCGGGCACACCATCACACCGCCCTCGACGAGCTGGCGGGCGAGCTCCGGAGGCGGCTCCTCCTCCGCCGTGGCCGTCACCGAGATCGCGTCGAACGGCGCCCGGTCGCGCGCCCCCCGTGCGCCGTCGCCTGCACGCACCTCGACGTTGGTGTATCCAAGTTCCCTGAGTACGGACAGAGCGGTATCCGCAAGCGTGGGGTGGCGCTCGATCGTGACCACGTGGCTCGCGAGCCGCGAGAGCACGGCCGCTGCGTAGCCTGAGCCGGTGCCCACCTCGAGCACCAGCTCGTCGCCCTGGAGCTCGAGCAGCGCCGCCATCGCCGCGACGATCCAGGGCTGGGAGATCGTCTGCCCCTCGCCGATGCGGAGCGCGCCGTCGTCGTAGGCGCGCGCGCGGTCCTCCTCGGGCACGAACAGCTCGCGGGGCACGTCCGCCATCGCGGCGAGCACGCGCTCGTCCTCGATCCCGCGCCGCCGGAGCTGGCGTTCGACCATGCGCTGCCGGGCCCGCTCCCACTGTGGCCCGTCGCCTTGCACCGGCCGGTTCCTAATAGATGTAGTTGCCGAGCGCCACGGGCTCGTGCACGATGACCCTGCCCCGCTTGAGGGTCACCACCCCATCACGTTCGAGCGCGGCGAGGAAGCGGCTCGCGCTCTCCCGCGACGAGCCGGCGAGCTGCGCGATGTCGGCCTGCGTCGCCGACACCACCACGTCGCCGGACTCGGCCCCCTCCGCCTGTCGTGCCTCCACCTGCGCCAGGAGGACGCTCGCAACGCGTCCTGCCACGCCCTGGAACGACTGCCGCGCGATCCGCTCGTTGGCGTCTCGTACGCGGTGAGCCAGCGAGGCCAGCATCTTGACGGCGATGTCGGGCTGGTCGATCAGGAGCCGGCGAATGTCCTCGGCGAGGAGCGCCACCGTGCTGGAGGACTCGAGCGCCTCGATCGTGGCCGAGCGGAGCTCCCCGCTGAAGAGCGCGAGCTCCCCGAACATGTCTCCGGGCCGGAGCTCGGTCAGCGCGATCGTGCGCCCGTCGCCGTGCGTCTTCGTGGCCTTGAACGACCCGGTGCGGACGACATGGCAGGTGTCGCCCGGGTCACCCTCCCGGAACACCACCTGGCCGGCGTCGTAGCTCCGCGGCACCACGACGGCCGCCAGCTGGTCCAGCTCCGCGTCGGACAGCCCGGAGAACATCTCCAGGCGCGCGAACAGCGCCGCCGTCCCCTCTCCCTCGGGCACGGCGGAATGATCACACACCATCCCGATTTCGGCCCGGCGCCCCGGGCCGACGCGACACGGATCGAGTTATGCCTGTCTACGAGGCAAAGGCGACCCGCGTGACGACTGACGCCGGCTAGCCCGCCTCGGCGGCCCCAGGCACCGGCCCGAACAGGCGCGGATCGTTGGTGATTACGCCGTCCAGCCCCAGCGCGTCGAGCCACGCGATCCGCTCCGGGTCGTCGACCGTCCACGCGTAGAGCTGCCCGCCGGCGTCCCGGACGGCGGCGACGAGGCGCTCGCTCACGAGCAGCCAGTGAGCCATCACCGTCTCGCACCTGCCCGCGGCGATGGTGGCGGCAGCCTTGCGCGGCAGTCGCGCACGCATCGCGCGCGCGAGGACGAGCGCGCCGGGCGCCAGCACTGTGCGGGTGTAGTCCCTCCGCACCCTGGGCACCGACCACCCACGCCGGGCAGCGCCCGCGACCTCGGCGACGCGGTCGAGGCTGTCGAGGTACGTCGACGAGATGAGCGCGCGGTCGGAGAGGGACCTGTTCGCCAGCCCCTCCACCACCTCGCGCTCGTAGCCCGGCAGTTTCATGTCGACGTCGAGCTCGACGCCCGCGTACGCCTCGCCGGCGAAGTGATCGAGCCCGTCCTCGAGGGTCAGCGGCCGGCGCCGGGCCGCGTCGTCGAAGTCGTGCGCCAGCACCAGCCGCCCATCGTCGAGCCTCAGCACGTCGAACTCGATCATGTCGACGCCGGCCTCGAGCGCGGCCTGGAAGCTCGCGAGCGTGTTGCCGGGGGCCACGGTGTCGGCCCCCTTGTGACCGACGCGCTTGACCGGTGGGAGATGGCCGGGACGTGTCACCGCGCGCTCAGCTCTGGCACTGTGGGCACCAGTAGGCGGTGCGATTGTCGTCGCCCTGGCCGCGGGACCGTACGATGGTGCCGCACCGACGGCACGGCAGACCCGCTCGCCCGTACACCCAGGTTCGATTCTCGCGACCACGCACGGGACGCGCCGGGTCCACGGTGACGATTCTGCCGCCCCGCTCGGCGGACAGCCGCATGAGCGGACGCGCCGCGCGGACGATCGCCCTGGCCTCGGCGTCCGAGACGTTCTCCACCGCGCGCCACGGGCTGATGCCGGCGAGATGGCAAGACTCCGACTTCCAAATGTTCCCGATCCCCGCGACGTTGCGCTGGTCGAGCAGTGCCTCTCCGATGCCGCGGGTCTGGTCGTCCTCACGGAGGCGGCGCACGAAGGCGTCCTCGTCGAAGTCGTCGCGGAGCAGGTCCGGCCCGAGTCCGTTCAGGCGCTGGTCGAACCGGGTCCGGCCGTCGGTCATCAGCTCGAGCACCGGCCCGTCGAACTGGACCACGTCGTGGTTGTCCGTTCGGATCACGAGCCAGGCGCGCCGTGGCGAGCGACGCCAGCGCTGACCACGCCGGTAGACGCCCCACATGCCACCCATGCGGAGGTGGGAGTGGAGCGTGAGGTCGCCGTCGAAGCGGACGAACAGGTGCTTCCCATGCGCGTCGACGCCGCGGACCGCCCTGCCGGCCAGCCGCTCGGGCCAGCGATCGTGACGATGGCGCGGGTGAGGGGTCTCGATCGCGGTGATCGACCTGCCGACGAGCGCCGCTCCGACGCGGCGCGCGGCGTTGTGGATCGTGTCGCCCTCGGGCACGAATCAAGGGTAGGCCGCGGTTGCAGGTGACTCGACACCACGCGATCCTTCGGGCAATGAGCCGGCCCGAGACGAGCGGTCAGCCGGAAAATCGACCCGACGGCGACGAGGGAGCGGCGGGCGGGCTTCGGGGACGGGCCGAGCTGGTGGCGCTGCTGTCGGTTCTGAGCCTCCTCACACTCAACGTCTGGACCGGGGGGCCGCTGCTCGCCCTGTGGATCGGGTCGCGGGTAC
The DNA here is from genome assembly GCA_963808955.1 of uncultured Thermoleophilaceae bacterium. Classification (GTDB taxonomy): domain Bacteria; phylum Actinomycetota; class Thermoleophilia; order Solirubrobacterales; family Thermoleophilaceae; genus CAWEHQ01. The sequence continues at coordinate 41,161 of CAWEHQ010000015.1, forward strand.
AGGGCTCGGGGCCGCCGTCGATGGCGGCAATCGCGGCGGTCGCGGGCTCGCTCGTGGTGATCAGCCTCGTGCTGGTGAGGGCGCTCACGATCGTGAGCGATCGCTTCGACAGGCTCGTGGGGCGCCCACGCTCGCCGCGCGAGCCGGCGCCGTGGCTGCGCAGCCTCGGCAGCGAGCGCTCCACGGAGCGGGCTCACCGCATTGGTATCTCCGCGCCGGAGCGAGTGCTGGTGCTGTCCGTGGTGCTCGCCGTCGCCGCGTTCGAGGTCTGGTTCTTCTTCCTCTCGGGGTCCCCGATCGGCGGCGGCTCCGGGCGTTAGCAGCGGGCTCCGGGCGCCCGCCGTCAGACGGTGACGCGCAGGCCGGGCTCGGCCACGAACTCACCGACGATCGCCGCGCCCTCGCCGCGGCGCTCGAGCCCGCCCACGAGCCGGTCGAGCCGAGCGGGGTCCACCGCTATGAGGAGCCCGCCGCTCGTCTGCGGGTCATACAGCGGAAGGAGCTCCTCGTCCGTGACTCCGTCGGGTGTCACGTGGTCGGCGAGGAACTCGCGGTTGCGGTCGAGGCCGCCCGGATAGCAGCCCTCCGCCGCCAGCCCCGCGGCGCGCTCCCACACCGGGATCGGCCCGCGCCGGACCAGCGCCCCCAAGCCGTCGGGCCGGACCATCTCGAGCAGGTGGCCGAACAGGCCGAATCCCGTCACGTCGGTGGCGGCCGACACGCCGGCGTCCTGCATCGCGTCGCGGACGCCGACGTTGAGCCGCGTCATCGCGTCGAAGGCGACCTCGGCGTCGTCGCCGGCCAGCTCGTCGCGCTTGACGGCGGTCGTGAGGATGCCAGTTCCGAGCGGCTTCGTTAGAACCAGCGCGTCGCCGGGCCTGGCGCCCCGGTTGCGGACCAGCTGTTCGCGCTCGACGAACCCGGTGATGGACACGCCGTACTTCGGCTCGCTGTCGCGGACGGAGTGGCCGCCGCACAGCACCGCGCCGGACTCCGCGATCTTCTCCATCCCGCCCTCGAGGATCTCGCGCAGGATGCCGAGGTCGAGCTCTTCAGGGAACGCGGCCAGGTTGAGCGCGGTGAGCGGCCGACCGCCCATCGCGTAGATGTCCGAGAGGGCGTTCGCGGCGGCGATCTGGCCGAAGCGGCGCGGTTCGTCGACGATCGGGGTGAAGAAGTCGACGGTCTGGAGGAGCACACCGCCTCCGAACTCGATCCACCCCGCGTCGTCTCGGCGGCCGATGCCGCTCTCGAAGCCCTCGGCCTCGGTCGGCGACAGGCCGCCGAGCAACTCCTCGAGTTCGCCGGGAGGGAGCTTGGCCGCACAGCCGGCCGCCTGGCAGTACTTGGTCAGCCTGACCGGGGTGCTCTCGCGCATCCGGAAGATCGTGACAGGCGGATCGCTTAACGCAGGTCCAGCCCGGCGATGAGGGTGGCTAGGCTGGCCGCCCCGCGCGCGATCCCGTCCCTCGCCTCTTGGAGCCGCCTCGTGCACGTCTCGGAGCCGGGTAGGGGGACGTTGCCCTTTGCGGTCCGGCGATCGAGCTGGTAGCCGTCGACGAGAACCGCGCGGCGGTCCCGGCCCTCGACGATCACGCCGCGACATGTCTTGGCGCCGGGCGGCACCCACCCGACGAAGTAGCGGAACGGTTGCGAAGCGCCGAGGCGGCGGACCAGGTCCGTCTCGACCACCCTCGTTCGTTGATAGATCGGGTCCCCTATAGGGGGCCAAATGCATCAATGAATCTGCCGGCAGCGTGCCCTTGCAGTCCAGGCCGCTCCCGCGGCGCCTGCGTCAGGCGCTCAGCGTCAGCCGTCGCGGGCCCTGGCGGAACCCCGCCTCGATCAGCGCCGGCTCGATCGGCGACCCCACCACCTGCTCGCCGTCGAAGCGCTCGAGCGACAGTCGCCTGACTCGGCCGCGTCGCACGTGGTCGGCCAGTGCCTCGAGCGCCTGCGCGAGCCACGGCGCCGGTGCGCCGTCCGCATCGAAGGCGGGGCGCAGCGGGAGGAGGCCCTTTCCGCCGCGCTCGACGTACAGGACGGGCTCGGCGTCGAGCATCACCACGTAGGCGCCCGCCACTCGCCGGGGGCGGTGGCCGCCGCGAGCTCCGGCCCCGTTGCCGTTCGCTACACCCTCGAGATCTTCACGGCGGGGCCACGGGAGCGCCGCGCCGTACACATTCGCCGGGTCGGTGGCCGCCAGCACCAGTGCGCCGGCGGGCTCGTCCGAGCGCAGCGCTCGCAGCCGCTCCACGGCGGCGGGGAGGGCGAACTGGGCGCCGCCGAGGCCCTCCACGAAGTAGCCGCGCCGCGCGGTGCCGAGCGTCTCCAGATTGGCCAGCTCGCCGTAGAGCGAGGAGAAGCCGCCGGGCACGCCCTCGGCCAGCGCGGTCTCGCGCGTTACGATCCCGTAGCGCTCGAGCATGATCTCGCAGGTCGCGCGCGTGCGCGGTCCGTGTGCGGGCGGGTCGCGCAGGATCGGCGCCGTGAGCGACCAGCGGCCCTGAATCTGGGGCGCCGCCGGCCGGCGCCGGCGGGCGAAGCGGCGACCACGATCACGGTCCTGGCGCGTCAGCGCGAGCCGCGGCGAGCGCAGGGGCGCGAATGCGTCATTCGTGACCTCGCCCGCCCACGCCAGGTCCCAGAGCGCCTCCTGCAGCTCCGCGGGGTCCACCGTCCGACCGTCGACCTCGCCGATGTCGGCGAGCAGGTCGGTCCAGAAGGACGCGCCGCGCTCGAGGCGCTGTCGCAATGCGTCGTGGACGGGCTCCGACGGCGGCTCGGCCTTCGTCGGGGGCGGCCCGAGCCAGCGTACGTCGTCGCGGAAGAAGAGTGCCACCCGCCCGGACGAGCGTCCGAGGGCGCCCGCACCGATCCAGACCACCTCGCCGGCCGAGCACAGCGCGTCCATCCAGGCCGGCGAGTACGCGCCTACCCTGCGCGGGAGCACGTCGCGCTCCCAGACCTCGGGTGCCAGTGCCACGCCCTGCAGCGGCACCAGGACCTCGCGCAGGCGATCGACGCCGGCGCCACCCGGCGGCGCGGCATCGACTCCCTGCCACGCCGGCAGCAGGCGGGCGAGCGTGCGTTGCTCGGCCGGCTCGACCTCTTTTCGAAGCGACGCGAGCGACACCCGTCGCAGCCTCCTCAGGACCTCGGGATCGCACCACTCACGCTCGGTGCCCTCCGGGCGAAGCTCTCCGCGGACCAGCTCGCCCGCGCGTTCGAGCTCGCGCAGCACCGGGCCGAGGTCGACGCCATAGCGCCCCGCGGGCTCCGCGCTCGCGAACGGCCCGTGCGTACGTGCGTAGCGGCGCATCAGCCGGCGCAGCGGGTCCTCGACCGGCTCGAGGAACACGGCGGGCAGGCCGCCGGGGGGAACCGCACCGAGAGCGTCGCGGTAGAGGCCGGCGTCCTCGGCCGCCACCCATCGCTCCTCGCCACCGATCCGCATCCGCACCGCCCGGCGCTCGGCCTCGAGCTCGGCGAGCATCCGGGTCGCGGAGACGGCTTCGAGCGAACGCGCCTGCGCCTCGGCCGCGGTGAGGTCGCCGACGGCGCGCAGCACGTCGTGCAGTCCGTCGGAGTTGGCGGCGCGGGTGCGGTCGCTCGTCCGCTGCAGGTCGGCCTCGACCTCGGCCAGAGCCTCCTGGTCGATCAGGTCGCGCAGCTCCTCCTGCCCCAGGAGCTCCCGCAGGAGGTCGCGATCGAGCGACAGGGCGGCGGCGCGACGCTCGGCGTTGGGCGTGTCGCCCTCGTACATGTACGTGGCGACGTAGTCGAACAGGAGCGACGAGGCGAAGGGGGAGGCCCGCTGCGTCTCAGCCTCGACCAGCGACAGCTCCCGCCGGTGGAGCGAACGCAGGAGCCAGTCGAGTCCCGGCAGGTCGAGCACGTCGCGCAGGCATTCGCGGTAGGTCTCGAGCACGATCGGGAACTGCCCGTAGCGCTTCGCCACCTCCAGGAGCGACTGCGCCTTCAGCCTTTGCTGCCAGAGCGGCGTGCGCCGTCCCGGGTAGGCGCGCGGGATCAGGAGCGCGCGCGCGGCGTTCTCGCGGAAGCGGGCGCCGAACAGCGCCGAGGACGACAGCTCGCGCACCACGAGCTCCTCGAGCTCGTCCGGTTCGACCATCACCAGGTCGGCGCTCGGCGGCTCGTCCGCGTCGGGCAGGTGGACGACGATGCCGTCGTCCGACCAGATCGCGTCGGCCTCGAGGCCGAAGCTGTCGCGCACGCGCGCCGACAGCGCCAGCGCCCAGGCGGCGTGCACCCGGCCGCCGTACGGCGAGAGGACGCAGAGGCGCCAGTCGCCGATCTCGTCGCGGAAGCGCTCGACCACGATCGTGCGGTCGGAGGGCACCACGCGCGTCGCCTCGCGCTGCTCGCGCAGGAACGCCACCAGGTTGCGTGCGGCGCGCTCGTCGAGGTCGTGGGACTCGGCGATCTCGGTCGGCTCGCGGTCGACCGCCTCGCGGGAGAACTCCCCGATCGCCCGACCGAGCTCGAGCGGGCGGCCCACGCCGTCGCCGCGCCAGAAGGGCACGGCTCCCGGCGCGCCGGGGGCGGGAGACACGATCACGCGGTCGCGCGTGATGTCCTCGATCCGCCAGGTGGAGGCGCCGAGCATGAAGGTCTGGCCGGGCCGGGCCTCGTAGACCATCTCCTCGTCGAGCTCGCCGACGCGGCGGCCGTCGGGGAGGTGGACGCCGTAGAGGCCGCGGTCCGGGATCGTGCCCGCATTCGTGACCGCGAGCTGCAGCGCTCCGCGGCGCGCGCGGACCGTGTCCTCGACTCGATCCCACACGATACGCGGCCGCAGCTCGGCGAACTCCTCGGACGGGTACCGGCCGTCGAGCATGTCGAGCACGCTGTCCAGCAGATCACGCGAGAGGTCCGTGTACGGGTAGGCGCGGCGCACCACGTCGTGGAGCTCGGGCACGCGCCACTCATCGCCGCTCGCCACCATCGCCACGACCTGCTGGGCGAGCACGTCGAGCGGGTTGGTCGGCACCACCGTGTGCTCGATCTCGCCGGCGCGCATCCGCTTCGCGACGACCGCGCACTCCAGCAGGTCGGCCCTGAACTTGGGGAAGATCCGACCCTTCGACACCTCGCCCACGCCGTGTCCCGCGCGGCCGATCCGCTGCATCCCGCGCGTCACCGACTTCGGCGACTCGACCTGGAGCACCAGGTCGACCGCGCCCATGTCGATGCCGAGCTCGAGCGACGAGGTGGCCACCAGGCACGGCAGCTGACCGGACTTGAGCAACTCCTCCACCACCTCGCGTTCCTCGCGGGCGAGCGACCCGTGGTGGGCGCGCGCGATGACCGGCGGGGCCGCCTCGTCCGGTGGTCCGGCGCCACCTGCCGGCGCCCCATCGACGCGTTCGCTCGCCGCGCCGACGGCCCCGTCCTCCTCGGCCGCCAACTCGTTCAGGCGGACCGCGAGGCGCTCCGCTCCGCGGCGGTTGTTCACGAACACGATCGTGGAGCGGTGCCGCCGCACCAGCTCGAGGAGCTCGGGGTAGATCGCCGGCCAGATCGAGCGTCGCGTCGCCCCGCCCTCGGCGCCCGGTTGCCCGAGACCCGGTCCACCAGGTCGCCCCCGCCCGCCGCCGTACCCATGCCGCCGACGGCCGGGTCGGTCACGTCGTGGGCATCCGGCTCGCGCATGTCCTCGACCGGCACGTGGATCCGGAGGTCGAGCGGCTTGCGGATGCCGGCGTCGACGATCGTGCACTCGCGCCCCGGACCGGTGAGGAACTTCCCGACCTCCTCGAGCGGGCGCTGCGTTGCCGACAGGCCGATCCGCTGCACCGGGCTCCCGACGAGGTGCTCGAGCCGCTCGAGCGTCAGCGCCAGGTGCGCACCGCGCTTGGTCTGCGCGACGGCGTGGATCTCGTCGATGATCACCCACTGCGCGTCGCTCAGCATGTCCCGGGCACGCGAGGTCAGCATCAGGTACAGGGACTCCGGCGTGGTGATGAGCACGTCGGGCGGCCGGCGCAGCATCGCCTGGCGGTCGCGCTGTGGCGTGTCGCCCGTACGGATCGCGACCTCGACGTCGTCGCCGATGCCGCGGAGCGGCGCCCGGAGGTTGCGCTCGATGTCGTACGAGAGGGCCTTCAGCGGCGAGACGTACACGAGCCGGGTCCGCCGGTCCGCCCCCTCCGGCGTGGGCTCGGCCACCAGGCGGTCGAGGCCCCAGAGGAACGCCGCGAGCGTTTTTCCGGATCCTGTCGGGGCGGACAGCAGCACGTTGTCGCCGGCCGCGATCGCCGGCCACGCCTGCGCCTGCGCCGGTGTCGGCTCGGCGAAGGCGCGCGTGAACCAATCACGGACATGCGGGGTGAACGATGCGAGGGCGTCGGTGCTCAAGGCAACCCTCAAGAATATTCCCGTCGGCCCCCCGGCGGCCCGGCGGTTTCTACACTGGGTGACCGACCCCCGAAAAGGAGAAGGCCTTGATCAAGACGACCCTCGGAAGGCTCGCGGCCGTAGCGGCGGCCGGCGCGATCGTCGCGTTCGCCGGCTGCGGCGAGGACGACGAGATCGGCACCCCGGAAGACGTCCAGCAGCAGATCGACGACGCGCAGCAGGAGGCGGAGGACCAGGTCGACGAGGCGCAGGACCAGGTCGAGGACGCGCAGGACGCGATCGACGATCCCGTCGGTGAGGGCGCCGAGGAGGCTCAGGAGCAGCTGAACGAGGAGCTGCAGGGCGAGGGCGAGGGCGAGTAGCTTCCGCCTAGGCGCTCAACCCTCGACAGCGTAGAGCCGCCACTCGCCGGGCACGCCCTTGAGCTCGTGGGCGCCCCGGTCGGCGAACCGAATCCCGGAGCCGACCACCAGGTCCCTCACGGTGCCCGACGCCAGTACCTCCCCGGGGGCGGCGGCAGAGCCCACGCGGGCGCCGATGTGCACGGCGAGGCCGCCGATGTCGCCGTTCGTCCGCTCGATCTCCCCGGTGTGGACGCCCACCCGTAGCTCGAGCCCGAGGTCGCGGACCTCGTCGCGGATGGAGGAGCCGAAGCGGATGGCCCGGGCGGGGCCGTCGAAGGTAGCCAGGAAGCCGTCGCCCATCGTCTTGACGAGGTGGCCGCGGCTGCGCTCGAGCCCTTCCCGCACGCGCGCGTCGTGGGCCGCCAGGAGGTCGCGCCAGCGGGCATCTCCGAACTCGGCGGCCCGCTCGGTCGACCGGACGATGTCGCCGAAGACCACAGTGGCGAGCACCCGATCCGGCTCGCGCTCGCGGCGCTCCCCGGTCAGGAACTCCTCGACCTCGTCGAGTAGCCCGTCTTGGTCGCCCGCGGCCATCAGGTGGTCGCGCCCGGGGAGCTCGACGTAGCGTGCGCCTGGGATGTTGTCCCCGAGGTACCGGCCCCACGTGACCGGGGCCAGGCGGTCCTTCGAGCGATGTAGGACGAGTGTCGGCGCGGTGATGGCCGGCAGCACCTCCCTGGTGTCTATCTCGCGGTAGAGGTTCATCAGGCGCGCCATCCCGCCGGGGCTCGACCCGCTCCGCAGGAGCCTTCCCCACCAGCTCCGAAAGCGAGCGTCGTCGGCCAGGCTCGGCGCGAACAGCTCGATCGACGCCGGTCCGCCCCACTCCGCCTTCATCCTGTCGCGCATAAGGTCGAGCGCCCCCTGCGGGACCCCGATCGGATAGTCGGGCGCCTCCACGATGCGCGCGTAGGTGCCGTATAGAACCAGCGCCCTGACCCGCGACGGGTGCGTGGCCGCGAACAGCTGGCCCATGGGCCCGCCCTCCGAGATCCCGAACAGGGCGGCCTCCTTGCTGCCGGCGTCGTCCAGAACCGCGCGGAGATCCTCCATGCTCTCCTCGAGCGTCGGCGGCCGGCCCGTGTGGTCGGACAGGCCCTGCTCGCGCTTGTCGTAGCGGATCAGTCGCGAGAAGCTCGCCAGGCGCTCGAAGAACTTCGCGACGATGGGCTCCTCGAGCAGCAGCTCGACGTGGCTCACGAAGCCCCCGACGAAGACCAGGTCGAACGCTCCTTGTCCAGACACCTGGTAGGCGAGGCTGACATCGCCGTTGCGGGCGTAGCGCGTCTCGGGCTGCACGCCGCGAATCTAACGCGTGGCTAGCCCGCGCCGGAGCTCTGCGACCAGGGCGGCGCGGCGGAACACGTCCTCCAACATCGCGGGGGTCAGCTTGCCGGTGAAGGTGTTCTGCTGGCTCGGGTGGTAGGTGCCGATGAGCGTTCGACCGCTCGCCAGCCGGTGTTCCGCGCCATGCCCGAAGCGCGGCTTGGGGGCGACCCGGCGCCCCTCCAGCATCGCCTCGAGTCTGAGCGCCGCGTCCCAGGCATAGCCGCCGAGGCACATCACGACCCGCACGTCCGGCATCAGCCGCAGCTCCTCCCGAGCGTACGGCAGGCAGTTGTCGCGCTCCTCCGGAAGCGGCCTGTTGGCTGGCGGCGCGCAGCGCACCGCGGCCGCCACGAACACCCCTCGTAGCCGGAGGCCGTCGCCCGGGTGTTGGGAGGTCGCCTGGTTCGCGAGGCCCGCCCGGTGCATGGCCTCGAACAGGAAGTCACCCGAGCGGTCGCCCGTGAACACGCGGCCGGTGCGGTTGCCGCCGTGCGCCGCCGGGGCGAGCCCGAGAACGAAGATGCGCGCGAAGGGGTCGCCGAACCCTGCCACCGGCCGCCCCCAGTAGGACTCGCCGGCGTAGGCCGCGCGCTTCTCCCTCGCCACCCGCTCCCGCCACTCCACGAGCCGCGGGCAGCGGCGGCACTCGGTGACCCGCCGTTCGAGGTCGGCCAGACGAGCCGGCGCGGAGTCGCTCAGGCCTTCAGCTTTCGGCCGCTGGTGAACAGCCACTGGGCCCAGAGGTACGCCGGGATCGCCAGTGCTGCGGTTACGCCCAGGCACAGCGCCACGCTGGCGTCGCTCGTGCCGAGGAAGCCGTAGCGGACCGCGTTCACCAGGTAGAAGAGCGGGTTCACGTGCGAGAGCTCCTGCCACGGCGAGGCCAGGCTGTCCACCGAGTAGAAGACGCCGCCTACGAACGCGAGCGGGAGGATCAGGATGTTCGACACGAACGTGTGGTGGTCGAACGTCTCGGCGAAGATGCCCACGACCGTCCCGAGGGCGCTGAACAGCACCAGGCCGAGCAGGACCGCGACCAGCGCCACGAGCGGATGCTCGATCGGAACGCCGGTGAGCGGCGCCGCCAGGGCCAGCAGGAGCGTGCCGATGGCGAGCGCGCGGGCAACGCCGCCGAGGTTGAAGCCGAGATTCATCTGCCACGCGCGCATCGGGGCGGACAGGACGTCGTGCACGTAACGGTCGCTGCGCGCCTGGAAGATCGACGACGAGTTGTTGTTGTAGGCGGCCTGGACCATCGCCATCGTGATCAGGCCGGGCACGATGAACGAGCGGTAGTCGAACCCGTCGACCTCCTTGATGCGCTCCCCGAGCGAAAGCCCGAACACGAGGATGAACAGAAGCGACGAGATGACCGGGGCGAACACCGTCTGCGTCCACGTCTTCCACACGCGGAGCAGCTCGCGCCGGGCGAGCCAGGCGAGGCCGCGGGCGCCGTTGATGCCGGCGTCAGGCGGGCTTCCAGCCTCCGCGGCGGGCTCGGGCAGACGCTGCTGCAGGGTGGGCCGCATCCCGAGGCAAGGCTAGAAGACCGCCGATCGCGGCCTGCACGGAGCGGGCGGCCGTCGGTGCACTGCCCCGAGAGATGATTCGCGAAGCTGATCAGCTCCGCGAATCAGTCGTGGAGGACGTGCGCACGCCGGTGGCGCCGGCAGTCTGCGCGCACCCGGGGCGCGGGCCAGGCGCTGAACAGGACTCGCGCTAGCTGCTGGAACGGCTGGAGCTGGAGCTGAACACCTCGCGGTCCGCCACCAGCACCGCGAGGAGCTCGCCGACCCAGTGGTCCTCGATCAGCGGATGGCGCATCGGCACGTCCGGCTTCACCTTGTACGCGTTGCGCGTGCCCTCGCGCCGTTTCTCGAGGTAGCCGGCCTCCACGAGGTCGGACACGATGCGGTGGGCGGCCCGCTCGGTGATACCCACGCAGTCACCGATCTGGCGGAGCGTCATGCCCGGGTCCTTCGCCACGCACAGCAACGCGTGGCCGTGGTTGGTCAGGAGCGTCCACCCGGCCATCGCGGGCAATGGTAGGGGGAGACGTCAACGCCGTCTTGGCCGCTCCTACGTGAAAGCGACTTCCGCCTGGGCTACCCGGCGGGCGCCCCCATCGCCTTGACGTACACGTCGGCCAGCGACACCGCGCCGTAGTGCTCGCGCAGCCCGTCGGCTGAGTCGCGGGCGATCATCCGGCCGCCGCGGATCAGCGCTATCTCCTTGCACAGCGTCTCCGCCTCCTCGAGGTAGTGCGTGGTGAGGAGGATCGTGGTGCCCTCGCCATGGAGCCGGCGGATGTAGCGCCAGAGCTCCTGGCGCAGCTCGAAGTCCACCCCCGCCGTGGGCTCGTCGAGGATCACCAGCCGGGGCCGATGCATCAGCGCGCGCGCGAGGAGGAGCCGCCGCCGCATCCCGCCCGAGAGCTTGGGGGTGCGCACGCGCGCCTTGTGCGACAGGTCGAAGGTGTCGATCATCTCGTCGGCGCGCTCGCGCGCCTCCGCGCTGCGCATGCCGAAGTAGCCGCCGTGGTAGAGGAGCGTCTCCTCGACCGTGAGGAAGCGGTCGAGGTTGATGTCCTGCTCCGCGAGCCCGACCGAGCCGCGCGCACCGAGGGAGTCCGCCGGCATGCCGAACACGAGCACCTCGCCGTCGGTGATCCGGATCAGGTTGCAGACCGCGCTGATGAGCGTGGTCTTGCCCGCGCCGTTCGGGCCCAGCAGGCCGAAGAAGGCGCCGTCGGGCACCGAGAGGTCGAAGTCCTCGAGCGCGACCGTACCGTCGTCGTATCGCTTGGTGAGGGCGCGGGTCTCGAGCGCCGGCGCGGTGAAGGCCATCCGTCCGAGGCTAGCCAGCCGCGGCCGGCCGGGTCAGCCCAGCTCGCTGCCGTACTGCCGCACGTAGTAATCGCGGTAGTCGCCGCTTCGGATCGGCGCCCACCACCACTCGTTGTCGCGGTACCACTCGACGGTGTCCGCGAGCCCGTCGGCGAACGGTGTCCGAGACTCCCACCCGAGCGCCCGGACCTTGTCGGCGGACAGGGAGTAACGACGGTCGTGGCCGGGGCGGTCGGTGACGTGCCTGACGAGCGACTTGTCGCGCCCGGTCAGCTCGAGGACGCGGTGCACCACCGCGAGGTTCTCCACCTCGTCCGGCCCGCCGACGTTGTACGCCTCGCCCGCCTGGCCCTCCAGCAGCACGAGATCGATCGCGCGCGCGAAGTCGTCGACATACAGCCAGTTGCGGACCTGACGGCCGTCCCCGTAGACCGGCACGGCGTCGCCGGCGAGCGCATTCAGAACACAGAGTGGAATCAGCTTCTCCGGGTACTGACGCGGCCCGTAGTTGTTCGACCCGCGGCAGATGGAGGCGTCGACGCCATGGGTGCGCACCTGTGCCGACACCAGCAGGTCGCCGCCCGCCTTCGTGGCGCTGTAGGGCGACGACGGCTCGAGCGCCGACTCCTCGGTGAACGAGCCAACCGCGATCGATCCGTACACCTCGTCGGTGGACACCTGGAGGAAGCGGTCAACGCCTAGCTCGCGCGCCGCGTCGAGCAGCACCGCGGTGCCCATCACGTGGGTCCGCACGAAGTCCTCCTGGTCGGCGATCGAGCGGTCGACGTGCGTCTCCGCGGCGAAGTTCACCACCCCGTCGCAACCCTCCATGACCTCGCTCACGACCGCCCGGTCCTCGATCCCGCCCTCAACGAAGTCGAGCCGGTCGCGGACGTCCGCGAGATTTTCGAGGCGGCCCGCGTACGTGAGCTTGTCGAGCACTACGAGCCGGTCGTCGGGCCGCGTCGCGAGCACCGCACGCACGTAGGCGGAGCCGATGAAGCCGGCGGCGCCGCACACCAGGAGCCTCATTGCGCCGTCGCCCGCTCCGCCAGGTAGGTCGCGAGGCCCGTTTGCCAGTCGGGAAGCTGAAACGCGCCGGGCCACTCGCTTCGAAGGACCGAGTAGGCGGGTCGCGGAGCGGGGCGTGGAAACTCGTCCGTGGTGCAGGAGAGGACGAGGCACTCGACGCCCGCTTGGACGAAGGCCTCCTGGGCGAGCTCGTACCAGGAGCATTCGCCCGCGGCAGCGATGTGATGGACACCGTGGGTGTCGCTGTCCAGCAGGCGCACCAAGGCGTCCGCAAGGTGGCCGGTGTAGGTCGGACAGCCCACCTGGTCGCGCACCACGAGCACCTCGCCGTGGTCCTCCGCCAGCCGCAGCATCGTGTCGACGAAGTTGCGCCCGTTGATGCCGAACAGCCAGGCCGAGCGCACCACGAAGTGACGCGGGTTGGCCTCGGCGGTGGTGTTCTCGCCGGCGAGCTTCGACTGCGCGTAGAGGGACAGTGGCCGCGGCTCGTCGGACTCCACGTAGGGCTCGGTCTTCGAACCGTCGAACACGTAGTCCGACGACGGGTAGACGATTCGGGCGCCCACGGACGCCGCGGCCTTGGAAACGGCGCCCGCGGCGTCGGCGTTCAAGTCCATGGCGGCGCGGAGGTCGCCCTCGGCGCCGTCGACGTCGGTGTAGGCGGCGCAGTTCACGACGGCGTCGGGCACCTCGTCCGCGATCAGGCGCACCACCGCGCGGTGGTCTGTCACGTCGAGGTCGGACCGCGTCAACGCCACCACGTCGTGGTTGACCGCCGCGGCCGCCGCGACGACGTCGGTGCCGAGCATGCCGCCTGCCCCTGTCACGAGCACGCGCATCTACAGGATGGTGATCTCGGCGTGATCCCCGACCACGAAGCGGTAGGCCTTGGGGACGATGTGGCCGCGGGCGATCGACACGTCGCGGCCCACCAGGCTGGCCTCCATCCGACCGTCGAGGTCCGTCACCGAGGAGCCGGTGAGGATGATCGAGTGCTCGATCTCGGCGCGAGCGATCACGACGTCGTCGCCGATCGCCGTGTACGGACCGACGTAGGCGTCGGTGACCTTGGCGCCGGCGCCGACGATCGCCGGCCCGCGCACCATGGCCCGCTCGAGCCGGGCACCGCGCTCCACCACGACACGCCCCTCGACACGCGAGTCGACCAGCTCGCCCTCGACGCGGGCCGTTACGTCGTCCAGGATCAGCCGGTTGGCCTCGAGGATGTCCTCGACCTTCCCGGTGTCCTTCCACCAACCGGTCACGATGTGCGGGTCGACGCGCCGACCCGAGTCCACGAGCCGCTGGATCGCGTCGGTGATCTCGAGCTCCCCGCGCGCCGAGGGCTCGATTGCGCGCGCCGCCTCGAGGATCGCCGGGGTGAACATGTAGACGCCGACGAGCGCGAGGTCGGTCCGAGGGTCGGGCGGCTTCTCCACGAGGCGGGTGACGCGACCACCCTCGAGCTCCGCGACCCCGTAGCTCTCCGGGTCGGGCACGGGGGTCAACAGAATCAGCGCCTCGGGGCTCTCGGCACGAAACGCGTTAACGAGCTCGGTGATCCCGTCGCGCAGGAGGTTGTCGCCGAGGTACATCACGAACGGGTCATCGCCGATGAACTCCTCCGCGGTGAGGACCGCGTGGGCGAGGCCGCGCGGCGCGTCCTGGGTGATGTAGCGGACCGACACGCCGAAGCGCCCGCCGTCGCCCACCGCGGCTCGGATCTCGTCGCCGGTCTCGGGCGCCACGATGATCCCCACCTCGGAGATCCCCGCGGCGGCCAGCGACTCGAGGCCGTAGAAGAGGACTGGCTTGTTCGCCACCGGCACGAGCTGCTTGGCGCTCGTGTGCGTGAGCGGGCGCAGGCGTGTTCCCTTCCCGCCGGAGAGGATGAGCCCCTTCAGGCCGTCGTCAGCCACGCCGTCGGGCACCCAGCGTCAGTAGACGCCGCCGAGCTTGGCGTGGTCCCAGGTGACGGTCCGCGTCGGCCGGAAGGTAAGGCCCACTCGCTTCGGCGCCTGCTTCGCCACCATCTCCCGCGCTTCGGGGCCGAGCTCTCCGCCGCCGTAGCGGGTGAACAGCGCGCGGCCGAACTCGGCCACTCGGTCGAGGTCCCGCTCCAGTTCCACGTCGCACTCGAGCATCGCTCCCCGCAGCTCGTCGTACTGGACGCCGCTCTCGATCTGGAGTGTGGCGCGCGGGTCTCGTTCGAGGTTCTTCGTCTTCTGGGACTTGGCGTAGGTCCACCCGCGGAGCTCGCCGCCGTCGGGGACGTACCAGAGCGGGACGACGTGGGGGCGGCCGCTAGGGCCGGCGGTAGCCACGCTCATGATCGACTGCTCCTCGAGGAAGCGCGCGAGCTCGTCGTCGGACATGGTGATCTGGTCGCGGCGTGAGGCCACGGCTCGGAGGCTAATGCGCGGCGCGCTATTGCGTGGGACGCGCCGCGCGTTCCGGCGTCGCCGGCACCGCGGGTGCCGCCTCCTCGTCGGACTCGATCCCGAGTTGCGGCAGGCGTCGCTCGAGCCATCCCGGCAGCCACCAGTTCGCCCGCCCGAGCAGCGTCATCGCCGCGGGCACCAGGAAGCAGCGCACGACGGTCGCGTCGATCGCGATCGCCGCCGCGAGACCGACGCCGAACTGCTTCACAGTCGGGTCGCCGTTCAGCACGAAGCTGGTGAACACGCAGACCATGATCAGCGCGGCTGAGGTGATCACGCGCCCGCTCGAGGCCAGCCCCTCGACCACTGCCTCGTGCTCGTCGCGCACGGTCTGCCGGCGCTCCTTGATGCGTGACACCAGGAACACCTGGTAGTCCATCGACAGGCCGAAGAGGATCGCGAACATCAGCAGGGGTACGAAGCTCTCGATCGGGATCGGGTGGTCGAGCCCGATCACGCTCGCCCCCCAACCCTTCTCGAACACCGCGGTCAACACGCCGTAGGAGGCGAAGACGGACAGCAGGTTCATCAGCGCGGCGGTGAGCGGCACGAGGATCGACCGGAACGCCGCCAGCAGCAGGACGAAGCTGAGCGCCACCACGACCCCGATCACCTGAGGGAGCTTGTCGCCGATCCTCTCGGCGAGGTCGACGTTGCCCGCGGTGGTGCCGCCCACGTAAGCGCTCACCTGCGTCCCGGCCAGCGCCTTGGGGATTACTTCGTCGCGAAGCTCACCGACCAGGTCGGTCGTGGCCTCGGACGACGGGGCGGATTTGGGCGTGGCCGTGAAGACCGCTACGTCGCCCCTCGAGTTGACCTTCGCCGCCGACACCGACTTCACGTCGTCCGCGCCGCCCACCCGGTGCTCGAGCTTCACCAACCTGGGATCGCTGGCGGTCGAGCGCAGAAACTTCTTCTGCTGCTCGAGCTTCTGTTGCTGGGCCTGTGACTGGCCGGACTGAGCCTCGACCTGCTGCTCGGCCTCGGACTGGGCCTCGTCGGCCGGCACGCCCTCGAGCGTGAGTTGCTCCGCGGTGTCGTCCACCGCCTGCTGCTCCTTCGCTTCCTGCCGCTGCTCCTTCTGCTTCAGCTGGTCGAGTTTGGCGCGGTCCGGGTGCGCCGGCGGCCGCATGTGCACCGCGATCAGGAACGGCCCGTTCGCGCCCGGCCCGAAGCCCTTGCTCAGCAGGTCGTAGGACTGCCGCGCGGTCGTCGACTCCGGCAGCTCGCCCACGTCCTCCTGTCCGAGACGGATGTCAAGCGTGGGAAGCGCGAGCACCACGAGCAGCGCCACCGCCGCGAGCATCGCCGGCCATGGTCGCCTGGTGACCCCGCGCGCCCAGCGCTCCCAGCCGTGCGCGCGGCCGTCGCGTGCGCGCGCGTGGAAGTGCGGTACCCGCAGCGACTCGATTCGCTCCCCGATCAGCGCGAGCAGCGCCGGGAGCAGCGTTACGGCTGCGGCCACCGCCACCGCCACGACGATCGCGGCGGAGTATCCGAGCGCGCTGACGATCGGGATGTCGGCGAGCACCAGCGAGAGGAGCGCGATGACCACGGTTCCGCCGGCGAACACGACGGCGCCGCCGGCGCTTCCGGTCGCGCGTGCGATCGCCTCGTCGACCGGCACCCCGTCGTGCAGCCGCTCGCGGTAGCGGGTGACGATGAACAGCGAATAGTCGATGCCCACGCCGAGCCCGATCATGGTGCCGAGCGTCGGCGCGACCGAGGGGATCTCTACGACGCCGCTCAGCAGGGCGATCAGCCCGAGCCCGCCCACTAGGCCGAGGATCGCGGTCGTGATCGGCAGCGCCATCGCCACCGCGGTCCCGAACGCGAGCAGAAGAATGATCACCGCCGCCGCGATGCCGATCGCCTCGCTGTCGTGCGTGCCCGGTTGCGACAGCTCCTGGCCGAGATAGCCGCCCGCCGCCACGCTGAAGCCTGCGTCGCGCGCCGGCGACGCCGCGTCGAGCACGGTGCTCGCCTCGTCCTCGTCAAGGTCGCCGGGACCGACGTCGAGCGTCACGGCGACGTAGCCGATACGCTCGTCGCGGCTGAGCGCATCGGCACCCCGCTGCGTCAGCGGGCTCACCGCTCGGATCACATGCGGTGCGCGCCCCACGGACTTCACGGTCGCGTCGACCACTCGCTTGTTGGCGGCGCTCGTGAGCTTTCCTGACGGCGGCTCGAGCGCGATCGGGTTGCTGCCGTTCGCCTCCTTCGGGAGGCCGCGGTCCAGCAGGTCGGTGGCCCGCGTCGAGCCGCTGCCGGGAAGCGTCAGGTTGTCGCTGGTCTGCTCGCCGATGGCGAGCGCGGCCGCGGCGATCGCGACGGCCGCCGCGATCCAGATGGCGAGCACCCACCGGTGGTGGCGCGCGCACGCACGCCCGACGTGTTGAAGGAGGCGGCTCACCGACGTCATGCATAGCCCGGAACGGTGACCGCGGCGCAAGGAGCGCGGCCTCGGGCTGGTTCCGTCGGGACGCGGGCGTACCGTTCGAGGACTCGTCTCATGGAAGCCGCCCAGACACTCCCGCTCGCACGGCACGCCGTGGAGGTCCGCGACGGCCGCGTGGTCATCGACGGCCTGGTGATCGACGACCGCACGGTCGTGGAGCTGGTCGAGTCGCGTGTCGAGCAGGGCATCGACGCGGACGAGAGCGTCCGCGACGCCATGGAGATCGGGGCGCGGGTGCTCGATCGCGAGGCCACCCAGGCCGAGGTCGATTTCGTGCGGCGCGAGTTCGAGCGCGCGTCGACCGAGGTGGAGAAGGCGTTCGCGGAGCGCGCCGAGCGGGTCGCGGGAGAGCTCGAGGAGCAGCTCGAGCAGTTCCTGGGCGCCGACGGCGGTGCGATGAGCAAGGCGCTCGAGTCGCATGCCGACGACCTCTCCGAGCTGATCGCGACGAACTTCGGCGGCGATCGCTCCACTGCGGTTCAGCACCAGCTGCGCGAGCTGGTCGCCAAGCAGCTGCAGGAGTCGCGGCAGGATCTGCTGCGCCAGTTCTCGGCCGCCGACGGCCACAATCCGCTCGCCGACTTCAAGGCGTCCGTGGTCAGGGAGATCAAGGCGTCGACGGACGTCGGCCGAGGACTCACCGAGCGGCTCGGCAAGCTCGAGGCCGAGATCGCGCGTCTACGCGACGCGAGCGCCGCGCAGGACGAGCTCGAGACCGAGCGCGAGCGCGGCTCCGTCAAGGGTCACGACTTCGAGCAGCGTGCGTTCGACCTGATCGAGCTGATGGCCGACGCGCGAGGCGACGTGGCGCACCACGTGGGCAATGAGCGGTCGGAGTCGGGCAGCAAGCTCGGCGACATCGTGATCGAGCTCGACGCCGCGTCGATGGACGCCAAGGGCCGGATCGTGCTCGACACCAAGGACGAGCGCCTGTCGCGCAACGAGGCGTGGCGCGTCCTGGACGGGGCGATGAGGGAGCGCGACGCCGACTTCGCGATCCTGCTGGTCGCCTCAGATGAGAAGCTGCCCGCCAAGACCGAGGCGCTACGTGAGTACGAGGGCAACAAGATGCTGGTCACGCTCGACAAGGAGACCCTCGACCAGCGTGCACTCGAGCTCGCCTACCGCTATGCGCGCTGCCGGTGCTTGATGGCGCGCGAGCAGACGCTCGACGTCGACGCCGCCGGAGTGCGTGCCGCCACGGATGAGGCGCTCTCAGCTCTGAACGACGCTCAGAAGATCCGGCGCGCCCTCACCGGCATCAGCGACACGGCGAGCGGAACGCGTCAGACGTTCGACTCGATGCTCGAGCGGGTCAAGGCGAGCCTCGAGCGAGTCGAGGCGCTGATCGCCTCTCGGTAACGGCCGGTCCGGGGGGCCCGGCTTGACCGCGCCCCCCGTCAGCCAGCTGATCTGCATTTTGCTCGCATACCGAGCAACAATGCAGATCGTCGTCGGTTACCGGTGCGTGCCGGCCAGCGCCCCGGCCGCGTCGAGCACGGCCGCGCGGGCGTCCTCCGGCTCGAGGACGGCGGCGTCGCCGGCCTCCTTGAGGATCTCGGTGACGAGCCAGTCGTCGCCGGCGTAGTGGAGCTCGACTACGACCGCGCCGTCCTTCAGCTCGTTCACCGCGCCACGATCCTCGCGCGCCCACCGCGCCCGCTCCGGCGACACCCATACCCGCGCCACCCTGGAGGCGGGCACCTCGCCGGTCCGCGGCCAGCCGTGAACGTCCGGCTGGATGCCCGGGCGGGGCTCGAAGGCCTCGTCGGTCACCGTGGCGGACCGGATTCGATCGAGCCGGAAGCTGCGCGTGGCATCGCGCTCGGGATCGAACGAGTGGACGTACCAGCCCTCCTGCCCGTTCAGCAGCTGGTAGGGCTCTACCCGGCGCGTCGTGAACTCGTCCTCGTTCTCCTTGTAGTAGTCGAGCTCGAGCATCCGGCGCCGCTCGATCGCGCGGGTCACGATCTGGGCTATCCCTGAGTCGTCGCCCTTGGCTGTCGTGATCTGAAGCCCCTCGCCGGCCGGGTCCTGGCCGAGGGCGGTAACGATCTTCTCCCGAGCGGAGGCGAGCGATCCGGCGGGGACGTGCTCACCGAGCAGGTCGATGGCCGCAACCAGGGCCTTGGCCTCGAGCGGAAGCAGACGGGCGGGCTTCGCGAAGTTGTCGCCGTACGGCTCGGGATCCACCTCGATCGTGTCGCCGTGGATCTCCGCGTAGAGCACGTAGCTGCCGCCACCGAAGTTGACGACGTTCAGGAGATCGATGTCCTCGCGCAGCTCGCCCTCCGTGATCTGCAGGCTCTCGCGTAGCTCGCGCATGTCGAGCTTGTCGCCGTCGCGGGCAGCCTGGATCAGAATCCCCGCGAGCGTGACGAGCCTGGCGAAGCGCTCGGGCCTGATCGCCGCGTCGCCGCGCCCGTCGGAGTCGGGCTCGGGCTCCCGCCGCTGCGTCGCCGGGCGGGCCGACGCGAGCTCCAACTCCCCGGAGTGACGTTCGACCAGCAGCTCCACCCGCTCGTCCACCTCGCTCACCAGCTCCGGCGGCCCCAGTACGCGCGCCCTTCCGCCGAGGCCGAGAACCCAGGCGATCACCTGACGCGAGTCGGCGTAGGGGGTCTCGAATACGACTCCGTCCGGGGGCGCGTCGTCAACCTCGGCCGCTGGGAGCACGGTGCCGGCGTGGCCGAAGTGACGCTCCACGAGCCAGTCGATCCGGTCCGATACCCACACGCGGGCGGTGCCCTGCGGCTCGCCGAGCTGCCAGTCGGTGCGCGTGGCATAGACGCGTGGGTCGAAGCCCTCCGCGCGGGTCGTGAAGTCGTGCTCCGCCTTCGAGGCGTAGCCGACCTTGCCCCGGATGCGCGACAGCCGGAAGACGCGGACGTCGTCGCGCTCGTGCGAGTACCCGACGAGGTAGAACTGCCCGCCGCGGAAGAGAAGGTGGTACGGGTTGACGCGCCGGCTCTCCTCGGCGTCGCGCCCGATCGTGTAGTAGTCGAACAGGATCGTCTTGCGACGGAAGATCGCCGTCTCGATCTTCGACAGCCGCTGCGACAGCTCGCGGCCGCCGGCGCCCGCCGTGACACCGAGTGCCACCGAGCGGTGCTCGGGTCCGGTCAGCGGCGACGGCTTGCCCCACGAGAGCTGCTGGAGGGCGAGGCGCAGCGGCTCCGAGTAGGCGAACTCGCCGCCCAGCAGCGAAAGCGCAGTGCGAAGCGCCCCGAGCTCGGCGTCAGTGAACTCGATCGCCGGCAGGTAGAAGTTCTCGGGCGGCAGCGAGTAGTTCTCAGCCTCGTAGTAGCCCTCGGCCGGCTTGTCCACCTTGAGCTCGATCCCCAGCGAGTCGAGCTCCGCCCGGTCGGCGTAGAAGCGCCGAGCGAAGGCGTCGTCGTTCATCGTCGAGTACCCCTCCACCTCCTGCTTGATCTCGAGGGCGGTGACGGGCCGACGCTCCGCCATCAGGAACGAGATCAGCGAGAGCTGGCGGATCAGCTTCTCGGTGTCCTTGGCCATCCCGGCTGAGGATATGCGCGGCCGTCGCATGACAGCGGAACCTCCCCCTCGGACCACTGCGCCGAAACTCCGCTAATTGCGAAGGCCGCTCGCTCGCTCCGCGCCGAATCGCGCAGGCTTCCCCTAATGGCGAGGGTTGATGGAAAGGGCTCGGACACCTGCTTCGGCGGCAAGAGCGACGACGCGGTTCGCTGCGAGCGCTCGAGATGAGCTAGGGCCGCGGTGCGCAGGCAGGGTTGTCGAGCGAATCGAGGAGGAGTGGGGCTTCGACCGGGTGGCCCCGATGCGGAGGATCTACGCCGCGTCGCGCGAGGCGAAGTAGGCCGAGCCGGATAGGGCGCGGTCGAACGCGGACCATCGCTCGCCGTCCTGCAGCCCCTTCTCGAGCCGGTCGAAGCTACCGAGCCGGCCACCGAGGTTGTCGATCATGTGCACCAGCGTCGCCTCGCGGGTGCACGGCAGGACCGGGCTCCCGTGCTCGAGCTGCCCATGGTGGGCCAGGATGATGTGGAGGAGCGACTGCGCCGTGTCGGACGGAAACCCGGGCGTGGCCTCGATCTCGCGCCTGACGAGGAAATAGCCCAGCGGGATCTCGCCCTGAAGCTTGCCCGCGTCGGTCATCTCGATCGCGCCGTTCACCTCGCCGTATGCCTCGATCTTCCCGATGTCGTGGAGCAGCGCGCCGGCGACGGCAACGTCGCGGTCGATCTCGGAGAAGGTGGCGGCCATCGCGCTGACCCCCTGGGCGACCGAGAGGCAGTGCTCGAGCAGCCCGTGCCGGTAGGCCTGGTGGTAGTACTTGGCCGCGGGAGCCCGGAGCCAGCGACGCCCCACGTCGGAGTCGTCGTCGAGGAGCACGCGCTCGATCAGCTCGCGGAGCGGCTGATCCTGCATCGTGGCCACGAGTGCGCACAGGTCGGCCACCATCCGCTCGTACGGGACCGCGGGGCCGTCGAGCAGATCGCGCAGGTCGTACTCGTCCTCCTCGGCCGGCCGCAGCGAGCGAACCGTGATGCATCCGCCATAACGCTGGTCGACGTCGAAGCGTCCGCCGACGCGAACCGGTGCACCGGGCGCCGCGACCTCCCAGATCGGGTCGACTCCGTCCCACGCGACACCCTCGACCATGCCCGACACGTCGCCGAGCTGTAGCTTCACGAACTCCTCGCCGTTCCGCTTCCGGCGACGGACGCGATCGCGGACGACGAGCACCATGTCGACCACCTGACCATCGCTCAGGTCGCGAGCGAAGTGCCTGCACTCCGAAGCTCCCGCGGCTGCAGCCGCCGGCGCTGGAGCGGGGTCGGGCGCGAGCTCGGGAGCGAGGACCGGCTGCTCGGGCCCGGTATCAGCGTGAGTTTGCATGAGGTCACGCTCCGTCATGGGCGCTCCAAGGTAGAGCCGGACGCGGACGGGTCCTCTTCCCCTCATCGAGGAACCGGGTGGCGGCGATAGGGTCCATCAACGATGAGGTCGCGAGACGATGAGCCCGCCTGACGAGCGACCCGGCGTGCTGGTGACCGGCGGGACCGGCGCGCTCGGGCGGGCCGTTGTAAGCCACCTCCTGGACACCGGCCACGAGGTCGTGGCCACGTGGATCGTGAAGGACGAGCGCGATCGCCTGGAGGCCGACCTTGGGGGCGCTGGCAGCCTGCGTCTGGTGGAGGCGGACCTGACCGACGCGGAGGCCGTTGGAGCGGCGGTGGCCGCCGCCGGATCGCAGCTCGGAGCGGTGGTGAACCTGGTCGGCGGCTACGCCGGCGGCCACAAGGTGGGGGAGACGGAGCCGGACGAGCTCGACAGGATGGTCGCCCTGAACGTGCGCCCGCTCTTTCTGCTCGCACGGTCCGCCATGCCGGTGCTCGAGGACGCGGGCGGCGGGGCGTTCGTAGGAGTGTCGGCGCGGAACGCGCTCGAGCCGCGCGGCGGCGACGCGGCCTACGCTGCCTCGAAGGCCGCGGTCCTGAACCTGATCCGTTCGCTGGCCGCCGAGTACCGCGACGCCGGGGTGCGGGCCAACGCGATCCTCCCGAGCGTGATCGACACGCCCGCGAACCGCGCATCGATGCCGAAGTCGGACCACTCGCGGTGGGTCGAGCCGGAGGAGATCGCACGCGTCGTCGGCTTCCTCGTCTCGCCGGACTCCGCTCCCACGAGCGGGGCCGCGGTACCCGTGTACGGCCGCGCCTAGATGACTGATTCCACGACACTGCCCGTCTGGATGGCGATTCTGGCTCGTCCGGCTCCGCGTCCTCGCGTCCTCGCGTGCACTCGTGCACGCCACGGACGCTGCGTGCTCGACCCGGCCGGCCATAATCGCCCCCAGACCCACACGGCCGTGGAATCAATCATCTAGCCGATTGCCGACCCGCCGGCCGTACACGGTCCTCGACGTCTTCACCGAGACGCCGCTCAACGGCAACGCGCTCGCTGTGGTCCACGACGCGGACGGTCTCGACGACGAAACCATGCTGCGCTTCGCGCGCGAGACGCGCTTGGCGGAGACCACGTTCGTCCAGTCGGCGACGACCCCCGACGCGGACTACCGCAACCGGATCTTCACGGTGGCCGGGGAGGTGCCGTTCGCGGGGCACCCGTCGCTCGGTACCGGGGTGGCCGTGGCCAGGGCGCGCGGCGCGGCCGAGGCTCGCTATGTGCAGCAAACGGCCGCGGGGTTGCAGGAGGTGACCGTCCAGGCGTCCGGCGACCGCTGGACCGCGTCGGTACTCCAAGAGCCGCCGGAGTACGGCGCGGAGCTGGAGGCAGCGCCGATCATGGCCGCGGTCGGGCTGCCGCCGTCGGCAGCCGAGGCCGAGCTCCCGCCGCAGGTGGTCTCGACCGGCCTGCCCGCGCTCCTGGCACCGGTGATCGACTCCGGCGCCGTCTCCGGGGCCGCTCCGGACTTCGAAGCCCTGGACCGGCTCCTTGGCCTTCACGACGTCCTCAACCTCTACCTCGCCCACGTCGAGCCGAACGCCGGACGCGCGCGGGCGCGCATGTTCAGTCGCCTCGTGCAGGAGGGAGAGGATCCCGCCACCGGGTCGGCCGCCGGACCGCTGTGCGCGTACCTCGCGCGACGGACCGGGTGCGAGCGGGTGGAGGTCACCCAGGGAGTGGAGATGTGCCGGCCGAGCCTCCTGGTCGCGGAGGTGGAGGGCGATCGCGTTCGAGTCGGTGGCGGGGTCGTGGTGGTCGTCGACGGCACCGTCGCACTCCCCTGACAGGGAGACAGGCACCTCACGAAGACGGCGCTCGCCCCGTTAAATGGTGGATACGGGTGCCGAGAGCGAGTGGGACAGTCAGGGTGGAACACGGTCGGCGGCGCGCGCTGCCGCCGTTTCAGGCGTTCTTCGACGAGCACAGGTCGGCGGTGCTCGCCTTCCTGATCGCGACGGTTGGGCCGGGCGACGCCGACGACTGCTTCCAGGAAACGTTCCTCTCGGCCCTGCGCGCCTACCCGACCCTGCGCGACGCCAGCAACCTACGCGGCTGGGTGCTCACGATCGCTCACCGCAAGGCGATCGACGCCCAGCGAGCCCGTTCGCGCCGGCCGAGCCCGTCGCCGGAGCCCCCCGACCGGGGTGAGGCCGACGCGGCGATGGAAGCTGTGTCCGACGGAACGAGCTCGGCGTGGCGAGCGGCGGCCAACCTGCCGCCACGACAGCGAGCGGCGATCGCCCACCGCTTCATCGCGGACCTCCGCTACCGGGAGATCGGCACGATCATGGGGAGCTCCGAGGCCGCCGCGCGACGCAACGTTCACGAGGGACTCGAGAAGCTGAGAAGGGAGCTTCGGGCATGAGAGACAACCGAGGATCGAAGGTCACCGATGGCGGCGAGGCGCTTGCCGCGGAGGCGCGCGCTGGGGCCGAGGCGCGGTCCGCCGCCTCCGCCGAGCGCTTCCTCCGCCTGGCGGAGGTGGACGGACTCGCCGACGTCACCTATACGCGCGAGGACTCCCCCCTGGGTCCGCTCGCGCTTGCGGCGACCGAGCACGGGCTAGTCAGGATCTCCTACCTGCTCCCGGGCACCAGCGAGGCGGACGTGGCGGCGCAGCTTGCCTCGAGCGTGTCGCCGCGGGTGCTCGAGGGGAGGGCGCGGCTGGACCCGGTCCGCCGCGAGCTCGAGGAGTACTTCGGCGGCCATCGCCGGCGGTTCGAGCTGCCGGTCGACTGGCGACTCGTCCGCGGTTTCGGTCGCGGCGTGCTGGATGCGACGGCACGGATCGCCTACGGTGACACCGCGACGTACACCGAGGTCGCGCGGAGCGCCGGGAACGAGCGCGCCTACCGCGCGGCCGGCAACGCCCTGAACCGCAACCCGATCCCGATCGTGGTTCCGTGTCACCGGGTGCTGCACTCGACTGGGGGCCTCGGCGGCTACGCCGGCGGACTCGACGCGAAGCGCTTCCTGCTCGAGCTGGAGGGCGCGCTCTAGGAGGAGCCCTCCCGCCAAGGCTGGTCCCGGCCGGCTGCGCTCCCGCCGTAGTAGGCGATGGCGCGGTCCGCCAGGCGCGCGGTGGCGCGGGCGTTCTGAGTCGCGAAGATCGGGACGGACACGAGCGGGATGCGGAACACCGTGTGCTTGGCCATGGTCCCGCCCACGACCTTGATCAGGCGGCTCTTGATCGCCTTCTCGCGCTCGAGTCGCGACGCCACGTAGGAGGTCGCCATCAGGCGTCCCACGCCGTCCAGGCCCGCCCTCGCCTCAGCCGGCGTCGGATAGATCTCCTGAAGCGCCAGGAGCTCCGCCGGCCGCATCGGATGGCGCGGGTCGAAACCGAGGGCGGCGGCGATGAAGAAGATCATCCGGCCCTGGATCCAGGCGAGGGCGGCCAGGTCGGGCGCTATCGCGAAGGCTCCGCCAATCCCGGCCAGTGCACCCTCGAACCGCGAGATGCTGACATGGCGCCGGCGCGCGATCCGGGCGAGCTGGTGGGGAGAGCGGCGCGAGCGCCACTCCGCGGACCAACGCTCGGCGGGTGGTGCGAAGCGCTCCGAGGCAGCCAGCGCGATGTGCTCGGGGGCACGGAGCGGATCGTCCCTGACCCGTTCCCAGAGCGCGCCCGGCATGGCGTCCAGCGGGTCACGGCCGGCGGCTGCGGCGCCCGACTGCGAGTCGGTCGTCATGGACCCGAGCTTAGGCTCGGCAGGCGAGCGGACGCGCGTTTCGGGCCGCTCGGGTAGTTTTCGAAGCATGGCTAGCACAACACCACGAGAGGGAATCCTCGGCGAGGACATGGCGGCCGAGCGGGAGCAGCTCATCGAGCTCCTGCAGCAGGCCTACTGGATGGAGATCGAGACCGTGATGAGCTACATCTCCAACTCGATCAACCCGGATGGCGTGCGGGCGCAGGAGATCCGCGAGTCGCTCCAGGAGGACATCCAGGAGGAGCTCGGCCACGCGACGCAGTTCGGCGAGCGCATCAAGGAGCTGTACGGCGTGGTGCCGGGCTCGCTCGAGTTCTCTGCGAGCCAGTCGTTTCTCCAGCCGCCGGACCACCAGACCGACATCGTCCACGTGATCAAGGGTGTGATCGAGGCGGAGACAGGCGCCATCGATCACTACAACCGGATCGTCGAGTTCTGCGACGACAAGGACCTGGTGACCCAGGACATGGTGATCGCGATCCTGCGCGACGAGGAGGGTCATCGGCGGCTGTTCGAGGGCTTCCTGCGCGAGTACAAGGCCGAGGGCCTGGCGTAGCGACCGCGCCGCCTCCGGCGCGCTCGGTTCACCCCCTTGAGCAGGGCACCCCTAAAGGGTGGATTCGGGCGGTGGCATATATCGCGGCCACCATATATAATGCTTACGCAATGCAAGCCACCGACACGTTCGAGGTCCTCGGCGAGGCGACCCGGCGCCGGATCGTCGAGCTGCTCGCCGGAGGCGAGCGGCCGGTCGGCGATCTGGTCGTCGAGCTCGGGCTGAGTCAGCCCGGCGTCTCGCGGCATCTCCGGGTCCTGCGCGACTCCGGGTTCGTCACGGTTCGGGCCGAGGCGCAACGCCGTTACTACGGACTACGCGGCGAGCCGCTGCGCGAAATCGACGAGTGGGTCTCCCACTACCGCAGGCTCTGGGCCGCGAGCCTCGATTCGCTCGAGCGTCACCTCGAGGAAACGGAGGGATGACATGACCAACGCACCCGAGGCCACGCTCATCGATGCCGACGGACGCCCCGCCCTGCGCTTCGAGCGAGTGCTCGCGTTCCCGGTCGAGCGGGTCTGGAGGGCCCTGACCGAGGCCGATGAGGTCTCCGTCTGGCACCCGACGCCGTATGTGCTTGGCGGCCGCGAGATTCAGTTCACCGGAACGGGGCCGACGATGCCGGACGTGGAGGTGGCCGAGCTCGACCCGCCCCGTCGGCTGGCCCACGCCTGGGGCGAAGACCTTCTGCGGTGGGAGCTGAGCGAGCACGGCGAGGGCTGCCTGCTCGTCCTGACGCACACCTTCGACGATCGCAACAAGGCGGCCCGTGACGCGGCCGGCTGGCACCTGTGCCTCGACGCGCTCCAGGGGAGCCTCGCCGGGGAAGCGCCCGATCGCGACGAGGCGGTCGGGGACGAAGGCCAGATCCCTCCCAAGTGGTCCGACCTGAACGAGGCGTATCAGGGCGAGTTCGAGATTTCGCCTGAGCAGGCGACGCCGCCTCCGGATCGCTGAGCGCCGGTGGGCTCCGACCCGGACGGTCTCAAGCTGGAGATCGTCCACCGGCCCGCCGAGCGCGACCTGACGCGTCGCGTCCAGGAGCTCGAGGCGCGTCTCGAGCGGCTCGAGGACTCTGGCTTCTCAGCACCGCGAGGCGTTCAGCGGTAGCCGGTCGGGTCGGCAGGTCGGCCGGGCTCCTGGATCTCGACGAGGTAGCGCCAGCAGTCGGGCTGGGAGCCGTCGATGTCGGTGAAGCCGTACTCGCGCGCGAGGCCGCCTGACGAGAACGATCCGCCGTTGCGGCGCTGAAGCTCCGGATCGGCGGCGAGGGCGGCAACCGCGCGACCGACGAACCGCGGGCTCTCGGAGATCGCGGCGAAGTGCGGATTGGTGGCGGCGCCATCGCGCCAGTTCGCCTCGGTGACGCCATAGTTCTCGAGCATCATCTCCGAGCGCATCCAGCCGGGGGTCAACGCGACGGCCACGCACCCGTACGGGGCGAGCTCCTGACCCTGGGCAAATGCGAGCCGGATCACCGCGGTCTTCGCCAGGTCGTAGAACGCGGACAGGCGGTAGCGGTCGGCGTTGTACTCGGCCGTGCCGTCGGTCATCTCGACGACCAGACCGCCGGGCTCGCGGATCAGGAGCGGGAGCGCGAAATGGCTCGTGATCAGGTGAGTGTCGATCGCGAGGCGCAGCATCCGGAGGCCCTTGTCGAGGTCGTGCTCCCACACCGGCTTGTTCCACTCGAACAGGAGCTCGGCGCCCCAGATGTCGTTGACGAGCACGTCGAGCCGCCCCTGCTCGGCGTCGATGCGCCGCGCGAGCGCCTCGACCTCCTGCGCTTCGAGGTGATCGACGGCCGCCGCGATGCCCTCACCGCCCGCAGCGGTGACCAGCTCGGCGGTCTCCTCGATCGTCTCGGGCCGGCCGTACTCCGAACGGCGCTCGCGGGTGGTCCGTCCGGTGCAGTACACGGTCGCGCCTGCCTCCCCGAGTGCCACCGCGGCGCCGCGTCCTGCGCCACGGGTGGCTCCTGCTACCAGGGCGACCTTGCCTTCGGGCGAAGCGGACACGGACGGGACGCTAGCCCGGCTAGAACGCCAGTGCGGACGCTCCGACATTCGGCGCCTCGGAACCGATCCGGCGCGCCAGGTTCCAGAACTCGGGCAGCTCGGGGTAGAGAATCGGCTTGCCGCTCGTCATGAGACCGACCGACAGCGCTCGCTCGGGGTCGGCCCATCCGAGCATGTTCGTGTAGCCGAGGTGGCCAAAGGCGCGGTCGGTGTCAGGCCCGTAGAGGCTGAGCAGCTTCGCGCCCAGGATGAAGCCGGTGGAGTAGCGCGATGGGAAGCCGAGCGTGAGGTCCAGCTCCAAGTACGACTGCTCGGTGGTGGCGCGGCGGATGGTACGGGGCTCGAAGATCCGGACGCCGTCGAGCTCGCCGCCGCAGCGCAGGAGCTCGAAGAAGCGGGAGAGCTCGTTCGCCGTGGTGACAGTGTTGGCGGAGGGCACGACCCCGGTTAGGAAGCGAGGATCGTTCGAGAGCTCGACGAGCTCGTCGGCCGATACGCCCAGCGCGCGCTTGAGGAGCATCGACAGCGGGGGAAGCGCCCGCGGCCCGGTCACGTAGTTGCGCGCCACGGCCGACAGGTCGTCGGCGTGGACGCCGAAGTTGCCCCACCGGAAGCCGAGCGGCTCGAGGATCTCCTCCCGCAGTACGTCCTCGATCGGCTTTCCCGTGACCCGCCGCACGATCTCGGCGACGATGAACCCGCCCGAGACCGCGTGGTAGGAGAGCATCCGGCCCGGCCGAGTGCTGGGCTTGGCGTCGCACAGGAGCTGGAGCAGGTGGTCCGGGTCGTCGAGCAGCTCGAGCTCGAACGCCTCGCGAGGAAGGTTCGGCACCCCGGCCCGGTGGGCGAGCACGTGGGTGAGCGTGATCACGTCCTTGCCGTGGCGCCCGTACTCGGGGATGTACTCGCACACGCGGTCCGCGAGATGGATCTCGCGACGCTCGTCGAGCAGGTGGGCGACCATCGCGGTGACCGCCTTCGACGCCGAATAGATGACGAACGGTGTCTCGGGCGTGGCGAGAACCTTGGGCATCTCGTCCGGATCGCCCGGCCCGTTCCCGCGCGCGTGTCCGATCGCGCGGTTGATTATCACCTCGCCCTCGCGACGCACGCACAGCGCGATCGCGGGGTGAACACCGGTCCGATAGAGGTCCTCGACTCCGCTCCAGATCTTGGCGACGCGCTCGGCGTCCATCCCGACGTCGAGCGGGTCGGACTCCTCGCCAATCGACGTGACCGAGCTGACCGCCTTGGGGACCGGGATGCGCCGTAGCGGGTCGGGAATCGGACCGGGCGGACGCGGAACCGGGATCGAGAGGCGCACGGCGGCGCCCAGGCTATCCGCGCGAGACCGAAGCGCTAGCGGTCGTACGTCGCGATGGCGCGCAGCGAGAGCGCGGTCAAGACGATCCCCATGGCGACGGTCACGCCCAGGCAGGCGGCGATCTTGTCCACGTCCCAGCCCTCGATCACCAGCGAGCGCAGGCCCTCGATCACGTAGCTGACCGGGTTGATGCGGGCCAGGGTCTCCATCAGCGGAGTGAGGAGCTCGAACGGGACGAAGTTGGGCGTCAGGAAGAGCAGCGGGAAGAAGAGCAGGAAGCTCGTGTTGGTGGCCTGCACGTTGCGGGTCCGCAGGGCGACGAGGATCCCGAAGCCCGCGTAGGCGACGCCGAACAGAGCGCGGCGAGGAGGACGATCACGACCGCGCCGAGGGGCCCGCTCTCGACGTGCGCGCCGAAGCGCGATCCCGGCGAGCAGGACGACCGTCGACGCCGCCGATGCCGCGCACGAAGTCGGCTGCCAGCCGCCCGAAGATGATCGACGAGCGCCGGATCGGGGCGACCAGCAGCTTGTCGAAGTAGCCGTTGTCGATCTCGGTCACGAGCGCGAGGCCCGAGGTCGCGGTGGCGACCGCGAACATCAGCGAGACCGGCAGCTGGAAGGCGACGTAGCCCTGGCCCTCGAGGAACGGCGTCGTGCTCGGGAAGGTCTCGGAGACCTGGCCGATGTTGACGGCGAGGAAGAAGAGCGGGATGAAGAGCGTGGGGATCGTCGCCTCGGGGTAGCGGAGGATCTCGCGCACCGCGCGCCGGCCGAGCAGCAGGACCTCGCTCATGGGGCAGCCACCTTCTCGGGCTCAAGCTCGTGGTCTCGCTCCTCCTCGCCCTCCTCGAGCCGCCGGCCGGTGGCCTTCAGGAAGACGTCGTCGAGCGAGGGGCGGGCGACCGAGATGGCGCCCGCGCGGATCTGCTCGCGGTCGAGCCGGCGGACGATCTCGGCGATCGAGCCGGCGCCGTCCTCGACGTAGAGCGCGAGCGCGTCCGGCTCGGCGACGGTCCGCTCGAGGCCGGGCAGGTCGCGAAGCGCGGCCTCGGTCGCCGCGGCGTCGGCGCCGTCGAGCGAGACCGAGACGACGTCGTGGCCCATCTCCGCCTTCAGCCGCTCCGGGGTGCCCTCGGCGACGATCTGGCCCGCGTCGATGATCGCGACGCGGTCGCAGAGCTTGTCCGCCTCCTCGAGGTACTGCGTGGTCAGGAACACGGTCGCTCCCGTGCCCTGGATGCGGCGGATCTCGTCCCACACCGTGAGGCGCGACGCGGGGTCCAGCCCCGTCGTGGGCTCGTCGAGGAAGAGAACCTCGGGCGAGTGGACGAGCGCGCTCGCCAGGTCGAGCCGCCGCTTCATGCCACCCGAGTAGGTCTTGATGCGCCGATCGGCGGCGTCGGCGAGGCCGACCAGGTCGAGCAGCTCCTCGGTCCGTGCCCGGCCCTTCGGGCCGGTGATCCCGTAGAGCCCGCACTGGAGCTCGAGCAGCTCGCGACCGGTCTGGACCGGGTCGAGCCCGATCTCCTGCAGCGCCACGCCGATGTGCCGTCGAACGTCGGCCGGGTCCTTCAGCAGGTCGATGCCAGCCACCCGCGCGCTGCCGGCGGTCGGAGGCAGGAGGGTGCAGAGCATCCGCACGGTCGTCGTCTTGCCGGCCCCGTTGGGACCGAGGAAGCCGAACACCTCACCGGCGGCGACGGTCAGGTCGATGTCGCGGACGGCCTCGATTCCGCCCTTGAAGGTCCGCCGGAGGCCGCGCGCCTCGATGGCGGCGGAGTCGTGATCCGCTCGCTGTGGGGCCGTGGCGCTGTTGGCTGGGTGGTAGGTCACTCGACTCGTGGGAGGTCGCGCGTCTCGATGGATAGACCAAGCGCGGCGCGAAAACTCATCGCGAGGGCAAGCTACCGGAGCGGACTCCCGGTGCTTTTCATGCGGGGCGCAGCGGGCTGGCTGCTACCGTACTTCGTGTGCGGGCGGCGCCGCCGTCCGCGGGATTCTTGCCTCGTGCGCTCCGGCGATCCGGGTCAGTCGAATCTCCCGAATCGTCCCGGCGGCCGAACGGCTGCTCAGCAAGGAGTGCCATGTCAGCCTCAACCTTCACCGAGCTGGGCGCATCGCCCCGCGTGGCGAGCGCGCTGTCCGGGCGCGACATCCACAGGCCGTTCCCCGTCCAGCGGATGGTCGTTCCGGACGCGCTCTCGGGCCACGACGCGCTCGTGAAGTCGCCCACCGGCTCGGGCAAGACCCTGGCCTTCGGGATCCCGATCGTCGAGCGCCTGCAGTCAAACGACCGCCGAACGGCCGCACTCGTGCTCGTGCCCACGCGCGAGCTGGCGGGCCAGGTGACGGAGGACCTGCGCGCCCTCGCGGCTGCGCACTCCCTCAGTGTCACGGCGGCCTACGGTGGCGTGGGGATCGCTCCCCAGGTCAAGGCTGCACGCCACGCTCATATCCTCGTGGCCACTCCCGGTCGGCTCGAGGACCTGGTCGACCGGGGGCGGTGAGCCTCGAGCATGTGCGGATCCTCGTGATCGACGAGGCCGACCGCATGCTCGACATGGGCTTCCGGCCCGCTGTCGACCGCATCGTCGACCTACTTCCGCGAGGGCGTCAGACGCTGCTGTTCTCCGCGACCCTGGATAGCGCGGTAGAGGTGTCGCCGAGGCATACACGCGCAATGCGCGTACTCATGATCACACCCCCGTAGGGGAGCGCTCCGCCCGCGTCGAGCATCGCTTCGTGGCGGTCACGTCAGCGTCGAAGCTCGACGCGCTGGTGCGCGAGCTGCGCCACGAGCGTCACGGCCTCAGCCTCGTGTTCGTTCGAACCAAGCGGGGAGCCGATCGGCTTGTCAAGCGGCTCACGGCCCACGATGTGCGGGCGGTGGCGATGCACGGCAACAAGTCGCAGCCTCAGCGCGAGAAGGCGCTCGCGCGGTTCGAGGCCGGGAAGGTCGACGCGCTCGTGGCCACGGACGTGGCGGCGCGCGGACTCGACGTCGAGCGCATCGCCCAGGTGATCAACTTCGACGCTCCGGCCGATCGTGACGGCTACGTTCACCGTGTCGGGCGCACTGGAAGGGCCGGCCGCGACGGCCTGGGCATCACCTTCTTTGGCGCGGACCAGGCACGCGAAGTTCACCGCATCGCCAAGGCGCTTTCACTCGAGGCGGAGTTCGAGCGCTCCGGGCTCGGCACGCGTACCGCCTCTGGGAATGGCCGCTCGCATCGCCGGCGACGCAGCCACCGGGCGAACGGGAACCGCGCACCGCAGGGCGCCGGCCGCCACCGGCGCTGAGGATGCTCTCGGGATGAAGACGCCGAAGGAACGGGCGGAGGAACGGCGCGAGGAGAAGCTGTCGCTGATCGACGCGCAGATCGCGAGCGGCGATCTGACGGTGCGCCGCATGACGACCGAGGAGCGGGCCAAGTACCCGCCGCGGGCCTCACCGAAGCGCGGCGCCGGACGCAAGTCGTGAACTGAGCGCGCGGGGCGCTGCGCCCTCGGCCGGGCTAGCCCTCGCGGTGCCTGCGCAACAGCTCGGACATTCCGCGCCGCTCCTCCGCCTGTCGCGACTCCGCCTGGCCGCGCTCATACGCCTCGCGCCGCTGCTTGGCGACCCTGCGCGCCTGCGTGTTTCGCTCGGCCACGCGGGCGGTTGCTTCCTTCCACGCGGCCTCCCCGCGCTTGCCCGCCGCCGGACCCACCGGGTGCTCGTCCATTGAAGCTCCCCTCGCTACTCCCCCAGGGTCGCGCCACGGGGGGATGGAGGGAGCGGAGCATCCGACAGTGGAGACGTCTCCAACAAGGTTAGCGAGCTAGCCACTGACCGGGCTCACTACGGCCCGCACGGTTGGGTTTTGCGCACGTGGGCTTGACTTCAAGCGTACTTGAGGATGCATCATCTGTTCGACGATGATCGGATCCCGAGCAGGGGACAGCTCCAGTGGTGTTCACCCCGAGCACGATCGACGCGCGCAGCGGGTCGGCATCGTCACCGGAGCGTCGCGCGGCCTGGGCCTCGCGCTCGCACGCGTGCTCGCGGAGCGGGGGTGGCGCCTGGTCGTGGACGCGCGCGACGGCGACGCGCTCGAGGCCGGCACGGCCGGGCTGACCGAAACCATCGCGGTCGCGGGAGACGTGTCGGACCCCGAGCACCGGCGGGCGCTGGTCGAGGCCGCCGGCGAGCGGATCGACCTGGTGATCAACAACGCGAGCCTGCTCGGACCGAGCCCGCAACCGTCGCTTGCCGACTACCCGCTCGACGAGCTCCGGCGCGTATACGAGGTGAACGTGCTCGCGCCGCTCGCGCTGGTACAGCTCGCGTTGCCGCGGCTCACCGACGGGGCGGCGGTCGTCGCGATTACTTCGGACGCGGCGATCGAGCCGTACGACGGCTGGGGCGGCTACGGCTCCTCGAAGGCGGCGCTCGACCAGCTCACGGCGATCCTCGCCGCCGAGCACCCGTCGCTGCGCGTCTACGCCATGGACCCTGGCGACATGCGCACCCAGATGCAGCAGGACGCGTTTCCCGGAGAGGACATCTCCGACCGGCCGCCTCCCGAGGACAGCGTCCCGGGGCTGCTCGCGTTGATCGAGGGCTCCTCGCGGAGCGGCAGGTATCGGGTCAGTGAGCTTGCGAACGTGACCCCGTGACGGAGGTCGCGATACGCCCGCTCGAGGCGCACCAGCCGCCGGAGGCGGAGGGACGGGACCGCGGCGATGTCGCGATGCTCGTGGCCGCTCGGGGTGATGGTTCGCTGTCCCATGCGCGCTTCGCCGACCTTCCCCGCTTCCTGGCCCCGGGCGACCTGCTCGTCGTCAACACGTCGGCCACGCTGCCGGCGGCGGTTCCCGCCCGCCTCGGGGCACGGGCGGTCGAGCTGCACCTCTCGACGCCGACGCGCGACGGGAACTGGATCGTCGAGCTCCGGTCCGATGGCTTGGCCCCGCTGCCGGCCCCGGCGATCGGCACGCTGCTCGAGCTGCCGGGCGGGGCGACCGCCGAGCTCCTCGCCCGCCACCTTGGGAGCGCCCGCCTCTCCGTCGCCCAGCTCTCGCTCGGCGAGCCGGTCGAGGACTACCTACGGAGGCACGGTCGCCCGATTCGCTACGGCTACGTCGGCGAGGAATGGCCGATCGACGCCTACCAGACCATCTTCGCCTCGGAGCCGGGGAGCGCCGAGATGCCGAGCGCGGCCCGCCCGTTCACTCCGGAGCTCGTGACGCGCCTGGTGGCGCGGGGAACGCTCGTGGCTCCGGTGATCCTCCATACCGGCGTCTCCTCGCCGGAGCGCGGCGAGCCGCCGTACCCGGAGCGCTATCGAGTGCCCGCCACGACCGCGCGGCTGGTCAACGCCGTCCACGCCTGGGGCGCCCGGGTGATCGCCGTAGGCACGACGGTGGTCCGCGCCCTCGAGACCGTCGCCGCGGCCGACGGCACGGTCGCCCCGGGAGAGGGCACCACCGACCTCGTGATCGCGCCGGAGCGGGGGCTGCGGGCGATCGACGGGCTCCTGACCGGCTGGCACGACTCGGCCTCGTCGCACAGCGACCTGCTCGCGGCCGCAGCGGGCCCCGACCTGCTCGACCGCTCATATCGGACCGCCCGGGCGCGCGGCTACCGCTTCCACGAGTTCGGCGACGTCCACCTGATCCTTCCGCAGGGCATCTGATACCGTTAACCGTATCGTTAACGATCCGTTCAAGGCCCTCGCCCACCCGATCCGACGCGGGATCGTCGAGCGTCTGGCCGTTGGCCCGGCGACGGTCGGCGATGCCACCACCGGCTTCGGCGTGTCGAAGCCGGCGATCTCCCGGCACCTGAAGGTGCTCGAGGAGTCGGGCGTGGTGGCGCGCGTGATCGACGGCCGAACTCATCGACTCTCGCTCGAACCCGAGGCACTCGGCGAGGCGACCGAATGGATCGATGTCCAACGCGCTCGCTGGGAGCGCCTGTTCGACGTGGTCGACGAGTACCTGAAGGAGGATGCGAGATGAGCGCACCACAGATTGTTTCGCCGGAGGAATGGGAGAGCGCCCGTCAGGCGCTGCTCGCCAAGGAGAAGCAGCACACCCGCGCTCGCGACGCCCTGGCCGCGGAGCGCCGCCGGATGCCGATGGTGGCCGTCGAGAAGGACTACACGTTCGAAGGGCCGGGCGGGACCGCCAGCCTGCTCGACCTGTTCGACGGACGTCGGCAGCTGATCGTGTACCGGTTCTTCTTCGACCCGGGAATGACGCAGTACCCGGAGGAAGGCTGTGGAGGCTGCTCGATGTATGCCGACCAGGTGAGCCACCTCGCCCACCTTCGAGCGCGGGATACCAACTTCGTGGTGGTGTCCAGGGCGCCGCAGGCGCACATCGAGCGGTTCAAGTCTCGGATGGGATGGGAGTTCCCGTGGTACACCACGACCGACGACTTCTCGGAGGACTTCGGGGTGGGCGAGTGGCACGGCACGAATGTCTTCCTGCGCGACGGAGACCGCGTGTTCCGCACGTACTTCGTGCACGACCGCGGCGACGAGGCCATGGGCAGCACCTGGAGCTTCCTCGACATCACCCCGTACGGCCGCCAGGAGCAGTGGGAGAGTTCGCCTGAGGGCTATCCACAGACCCCGCCCTACCAGTGGTGGAACTACCACGACAAGTACGAGAGCGCGTCATGATCGCCCACGTGTCCGGGCTCCCGATCGAAGAGCTCCTGCCAGTCCTTACTGGCACGGCCGGGCTGATGCTCGCCCGGGTGTCCGTTGCGCTTCGTGCTCGCCGCAAGGGCCGCTCGTGATCGACGGGCACACGCTGACGGTGGAGCGCACCTTCGCCGCGCCCGCCAAGCGCGTATTCGACGCGTTCACGAGCGAGGACGTCATGCGACGCTGGTGGCACGCCGGGCACGACTGGGAAACGCCGGAGGTGCGCGTGGACCCGCGTGTGGGCGGCGAGGTGCGAGTGGTGATGCGCAACCCCCACGACGACCAGCACTACGGCGGCGGGGGCGAGTACACGGAGGTGGAGCCGCCGACGCGGCTGGCGTTCACGTGGACCTGGGACGACGACGCCGAGGCCACGCGGCAGATGATCGAGATCGACTTCGAGGAGACGGACGGCGTCACGACCGTGCAATTCATCCACCGCGGGCTATGGGACGAGGAGAGCGTGGCCTCCCACGAGGACGGCTGGGGCACGGCGTTCGACAACCTCGCCCGCGCGGTGGAACAGGCCTAGCGCTCCGTTCACGCAGCAAGCGTAGGTTCGCCTACGCACGTAGCGTATAGTTGCTTACGCATGGCGCGTAATGCAGCGAACCCGTTCGTCTACTCCCGCGCTCTCGCCCCAGCGGAGGGAATACGGCGCGCGTCCGAGGTGGACGAACTTCTGCGGCGCGCCGCCGGAGGACACAACGTGGCGCTCTACGCCGCCCGGCGGATGGGGAAGACGAGCCTGCTCAAGCAGGTTCGTATGGCCGCGGATGGTCAGAAGATCGTGAACGTCCTCGTCGACCTGAGCGACGTGTTGAGCGTCGCCGATGTGGCGGTGCGGCTCGAGCAGGCGTACCGCACGCTCCCCGGGCGGCTCAAGCGGGTCGTGGATCGCGAGCTCGGCGGGCTCGGCATCACGAGCCCGGTGATCGGCTTCCAGGTACAGCGCCGCAGCATGCCCGATCCGATAGCGACCGTGCACTCACTCCTCGAGGTGCCGCCGCGAATCGCGGAGCGCGCGGACCGCCGCGTGCTGCTGATCCTCGACGAGTTCCAGGCACTGATGGAGCTGAAGGGGCTCGACGGAGTCTTCCGCAGCCACCTACAGCATCAGGAGCAGGTCAGCTGCATCTTCAGTGGATCGGAGCCGTCGCTCCTTCGCGCGTTGTTCGAGGACCGGTCACGGCCGCTGTTCGGCCAGGCGGAGCAGATCCGCCTCGTCCGGATCCCGTTCGAGGCGGCCCACGACTTCGTAACGCGGCGTTTCAGCCAGACCGGCAAGGACGTTGGCGACGTCGCAGCGCAGCTCGTGGAGCTGTCGGAGCGGCACCCGCAGCGGCTCATGCTCCTTGCGCATCTTCTGTGGGACCAGCTCCGGAGCCGGCCGGCGGCACTCACGGATGTTCGGCGCGCGTACGACGCGGCGCTCCGCGCCGTCGAGCCGGAGCTCCGATTCCTGTGGGACGGCCTCAGTGCGAATGAGCGCCGCGTGCTGGCTGCGGTCGCCTCCGGACTATCGCCGTACGTGGCAGAGGCACGTGCCATGGCGGGACTGGCCTCTGCGAGCAGCGCCCAGCGCGCAGTCGACACGCTGATGGGTCGCGCGCTGATCGAACGTCATGACGATGAAACGCTGTGGATCGTCGATCCTCTCCTCGCGCGCTGGGTCCGCCTCCACGGTGGTGCAAGGCCACGGTTCTGGGCGCTGCGATCCCCGAGCGGAGCGTTCGTGGTGACGGATGGACCATCGTTCGCGTTTACCCGTTCCGAGCACGCCACGCTCGAGGAGGC
This sequence comes from uncultured Thermoleophilaceae bacterium, assembly GCA_963808955.1. Classification (GTDB taxonomy): domain Bacteria; phylum Actinomycetota; class Thermoleophilia; order Solirubrobacterales; family Thermoleophilaceae; genus CAWEHQ01. The sequence continues at coordinate 79,116 of CAWEHQ010000015.1, forward strand.
CGAGTCCGAAGCAGACCGGCTCGCGGCGACCGCCAGGCGTGGCGCCGACGTTATGGTCTTCGACACCGACGATCCCAACGATCTGCCGGACTGGGCGCTCGGTGCCTAGCGGCTCGCACCGCCATCATTGCTCGGACGATGGCAGCCCATCCGTGACGGGCGGCGGCCCAGAGCGTTGGCGCGACGCCCTGACCCGCTCGTGCGCCACGCGGGGGGCGTCGCCGTCGAGCGCGAACACCACCACGTCGTCCGGCTCGGAGGAGTGGCCGACCACGGCGTGACCGGGCGCGACGGCGATCGCCGTCCCCACCGGTGTCGGGCTGCGCAGGATCTCGGCGATCACCAGGCTGTTCGCCACCACCACGCTCGAGCCGGTGGCGTCGGTGTAGACCTCGGCCCGCCCCCGCTCCCAGCGCCGATCCTTGGTCGGCCGAGCGAACACCGGCACCAGGATCAGTGACACCCCATGGGCGTGAAGGGCCGCGGCGAACCTGTGCAACCGAGCCAGGTCCTCGCACACCAGGATCGCCAGCCGGGCGCCGCCCGCTTCCACCACGCACACTCGCCCGCCGCGGCGCAGGTCCTCGTCGATCGGGGCGGTCAGGCGATCGTCCAGCCCCCACAGCTCGAGGTCCTGCTGCGAGAAGTTGAACGGGTGGACCTTGGGCTGACGTACGAGGACCTCGCCCGTGCGCGCGTCGAGCAGCACGGCTTCGTTCACCGGCGGTGAGGAGCCGTCCACGTTGCCGCTGCCCGCCACGACCAAGCGCAGCCGGCTGGTCCCCGCGCCGTCGCGCTCCCTGAGCGCGAGCTGCCAGCACTCGAGCAGCGTGCGGGACAGGCAGAGCTCTGGTGCGACGCCGATCGCCACGTCCTGCTCGTCCCACGCCGCGATCACCTTCTCCACCCGCACCCGCGTGGGCTCCCGATCGGCGGGATGGATCCGGTAGAAGCGCAGCCCGGAGCGCTCCTCCACCTCCCAGTCCAGCTCATCGGGCTCGCGGATCATCGGGGCGGTGGCCACGCGCAGGCCGGCCTCCCGCTCCGGCCGGGTCCGGCGGGAGCGCGCCGGCAGGGCGGCGTGATCGCAGGCGTCCCAGTCGGCTGCGCTGACGCGCACCACGGAGCAGAAGGCGTCAGCCAAATCGTCGGGCAGCTGGCCGCGGCGGCCGGGGCGGGCGAAGCGAGGCAGCAGGGCGCCGGGGAGGGCACCGGAGTCGAGGCGGCCTGACTCCGCGTAGCGGAGCGCGTACTCGCTGAGGGCGGGCGGGGCGGTCCTGCCGAGCACCGGGTTGGCGTGGATGAGGGCGGCATCGAGGCCGATCAGGACGGCGACGGTCCGACGTCCGCCGTCGGGCGCCGCGACGGGCTCACCGTCGAGGGCCGCCCGCTCAACCTCGGCGGCGGTTGCCGCGACCTCCGCGTCCCCCATCCACGCCTCGCCCTCGGCGTGGAACTGAGCGGGGTCGAGCCGATCAAACAGCTCGCAGAAGAGATCGGCGTAGTCCTGGCTCACACTTGACAATTAGTTGACAACCATTTCTACGATACGGGCATGGCCACGCCCACCGTAGAGAACTCCCGGGTTCACAGCCTTGTGCGGCGCATTGCGAGGCTCGATGCGCAGCCGCCGGGCCGGGAGGCCGTGGCACTCGGCCTGGTCGACGCCCTTCTCGAAGGCGACGACGAGACCCTGGCCGCTGCCCTCGACGCTCTCCGCGACGCCCGCGCACGGGCCAATGGCGATCAGGAGCTGGTCGGGTGGCTCGACGCGGCCATCGCCTGTGCGCACTGGGGGCTCGAGCGCGTGCCACCGCGGGCCGCCGTTGTCCAGGGAACGCAGGCCCACGACTTCCTGCGCGTGCTCGACGGCTCGCCGCAGCTGGGAAGCGCGGAGCTGCGTCGCCTGCTCGAGACAGACGACACCCAGGTGAGTCGTACCGGCCGCCGGCTGCTGGAGAGCGGTCTCGTCGCTCGGCGCAAGGTCGGTCGCCAGGTGTTCTGGCAGCTGACCCCGCGCGGGGAGCATGCGCTCGAGGAGGCGCCCGCCGTGAAACGTTCACCGAACTCGGAGTTCTGGGAGGAGGCCATCCGACGCGGCTTCGAGGCAGCGTCAGGCGACGAGCCCGGCGAGCCCCGCGCGGTCGACCCCACCCGCGAGCGGATCATCGAATGCACGCTCGAGCTGCACAAGAGCCAGGGCATCCAGGCCACGACATGGCCGCAGATATCCCATAGCGCGGGCGTGTCGGAGGCCACCGTGAAAGCGCTGTTCCCCACACTCGACAACCTGGCCAGGAGCTGCGGCGAGCACTTCATCGAGAGCCTGCAGCTCACGCCGGGCGACCGAGCGCCCGAAGTCTTCGCCGGCGCGTCGTCGGAGGACCAGCGGATTCACCGGCTGGTGGAGACGTTCTTCGACGTCTACGAGCGCGGAGCGGACGGCCTCACGGCTGCGCGCCGCGAGCGCCAGGATGTGCCGGCCGTCGACGAGTTCCTGGTCGCGCTCGACAACGTGTTCGACGCCCACGTCGTCGAGGCGCTGCGCCCGCAGCGCCCGGACAGCGCCTCGGTCGCGCCCCTGAGAGCACTCACCGACCTCGAGGTGTGGCGAACCCTGCGCGATCAGGGCGCCACGCGCGAGGCGGCGGTGGACCAGGCGAGCGCAGCGGTCGATCGCTGGCTGGGGGCACGACCGCCTGGTTGACGGTAGGCGCATCGGGATCGCCGCCCGCGCGTCACGACCTGCGGTGGCGGCCTGATGCCGCTGCCACCCGGCCCGCGCGCGCCGGCGCCGATCACGACGGCGCTTTTTGCCCGCCGCCCGCTCGACGCTCTGCATCGATGGCACCGCCGCTACGGCGACGTCTTCACCGTGCGCTACCTCGGCTTCGGCACCGGCGTCTACGTCGCCGACCCGGACGCGATCCGGGAGCTGCTCACCGGCGACCAGTCCGACCTGCTCGCGGGCGAGGCGAACTCGATCCTCGAGCCCGTCCTCGGCAAGCATTCCGTGCTCGTGCTCGACGGCCACGAGCACCTGCGCCAGCGGAAGCTTTTGCTGCCGCCCTTCCAGGGCTCGCACGTCGCGGCTTTCCGCGCGACGATCCGCGATGTCGCGGAGCGCGAGATCGAGAGCTGGCGGCCAGGACAAGAGTTGGTAGTCCGCAGCAGAATGCGAGCGCTCAGCTTCGAGGTCATCTGCCGGGCCGCGTTCGGCGTGACCGAGCCGGCCCGAGTAGAGCGGCTGCGCAGGGCGCTCAGCGCCGTGATCGACACGAGCTCGTTCCTGATGGCGATCCCGCTGATGCGAGCGGACCTCGGTCGTCTTAGCCCGGGTGGCCGCCTCGCACGCAGGCTCGGAACCGCCGACGCACTGCTGTACGAGGAGATCGGGCGGCGCCGCGCCGAGCCAGACCTCGCCGAGCGCGCTGACGTCCTTTCGCTGCTGCTACAGGCACGCGACGAGGACGGCCGCGCGATGACCGACGCCGAGCTCCGAGACGAGCTCTTCACCATTCTCGCCGCCGGTCACGAGACGACTGCCACCGGCCTCGCCTTCGCGATCGAACTCCTGCTGCGGACCCCGCGCGCGCTCGCGCGCCTCCGTGAGGCCATCGACTCCGGCGACGACGCGCTACCTCGACGCCGTCGGCAAAGAGACGCTGCGCATGCGCCCCGTCATCGACGCGGCCGAGCGTACGCTGACGAAACCGCGCACAGTGGCAGGCTGGGAGCTTCCTGCCGGGGTGAAGGTCTACCCTGCGATCGCGCTCGTTCACCACCGCCCGGACCTCTACCCGGATCCGGAGACCTTCCGCCCCGAGCGCTTCGTCGACACGGGTGCCGAGTCCTACGCGTGGCTGCCGTTCGGCGGGGGAATCAGGCGCTGCATTGGCGCCGCGCTGGCCCAGGCCGAGATGTCGGAGGTGCTTCGCGTCGTCGCTTCACGGGTGGAGCTCGCCGCCGTGCGTGACGAGCCCGATCCCGTCGTCTTGCGAGGAATAACGCTGGTCCCGAAGTACGGCGTGCCGGTCCGCGTCCGCCGTCCCTTCGACTTGTCTCGATCGAGGTCGATCGCCACCCACAGACCTGATGCCGCGGTGAGCCCTCCGACCATTCCGATCGCGCCTGGAAAGCCGAGCACGTCGGCACCGACGCCCGCGAGCAACCCTCCGGCGACGTAGCCGGAGTCGCGCCAGAAGCGGTAGACGCCCACGACCGGCGCCCGCGCCACCGGGCTCACGTGGTCGGAGATTGCGGCGATCAGCGTCGGGTAGACGAGCGCCGTGCCCAGGCCGAGCAGCATTGACGCCGCGATGGCCATGCCGATGGCTCCGCCGCTCAAGGCGAGCAGCCCGAGCGCCGCGGCCTGGAGAAGCATTCCCGCGACGATCAGCGGCTTTCGTCCGACGCGGTCGGACCAGGCTCCGGACGCGATCTGCGTCACGCCCCAGACCGCCGGATAGAGGCCAGCGACGAGCCCGATCGCGCCAACCCCGGCACCGTGCGCCGCGAGATAAAGCGGGACGAGTCCCCAAGCCAGCGCATCGTTCAGGTTGTTCACGAGCCCCGCCTGCGAGCAGGCGCGCAGATCGGCGTCATGCCAGCTCGCCCCGATCAGCGCCTGCGGGCAGCGTCGGCGGACGCTCGTCGTCCGGCTCGCTCGAGCGCTGCTGCTCGAGGGCGACGTGTCCGGCCGTGTCGCGGACGAAGAGGATCGAGAGGACCAGGGCGACAGATGCGATCGCTGCACCGGCGACGACGAGCACGTCGCGCGGCGCGAAGTCGGCGGCCAGCCAGCCGCTCGCCACAGCGGCCAGCGCGACGCCGCCGTAGCCGACCGCCTCGTTCAGGCCCAGCGCGAAGCCGCGCCGCCGTGGACCGACGAGGTCGACCTTCATCACGACCGTCATGGACCAGGTAAGGCCCTGGTTGACTCCGAGCAGCGCGTTCGCTGCGACCACGACCCCCCACGTCGGCGCGACCGCGATCAGCAGCGGAACCGGCAGCGCGAGCGCCCAGCCGACGATCAGCAGCCGGCGACGCCCGACTCGCTCCGCGAGCGAGCCAGCGGCGAGGTTGGTGAGCGCCTTGGCAACGCCGAAGGCGACGATGAACGACAGCACGGCCGTGCTCGATCCGAGGCCGAAGTCGTCCTCGCCGATCAGCGGCAGCGTCGAGCGCTCGAGGCCCACCATCGCGCCGACGAAGGCGTTGACGGCGAGCAGCAGCGAGAACTGCGCCAGGTTCTCGCGCAGGCCGAGGGCGACCGGGCGCGCTGGCACCTGCAGCTACTCCGTGCGTGCGGGGACGCGGCCGCTGCGGTTCGCCGCGAGGATCTCCGCCTGGTGCTGCGGCGCCGGCGGCATGTCCTCCAGCAGCGCTTCGACGAACTCGTCCTCCGACTCGAAGCGGAGCGCCCCAGTTGTTCCGACGCTCGAAGCCGATCGTCGACGCCGGGTTGTCGTTCAGAAGCTGTCGGAAGAACATCTGGTACCCCCGGCTGAGTGGTATTGGCCGCGGTCGCGCTTGACAAATTATCAAACGATCTATTGAATAGCCCGCAAGATGGCCTCGCGCAACGAGAAGGAGACGCTTTACGAAGCGATCGCTGTGATGGGCAAGGCGTTCGCCAGCCCGCGGCGGCTGGAGCTGGTCGACCTGCTCACGCAGGCGCCACGTACGGTCGATGAGCTCGCACGGGCCAGCAGCCAGTCGACCGCCAATGCCTCGCAGCACCTGAAGGCCCTGCACGCCGCTGGACTCGTGACCCGCACGCGGGAGGGGACGAGCGTCCGCTACGCCCTGGCCGACGATCGCGTTCTCGCGCTGTGGCTGGCGCTGCGCGACGTGTCCGTCGGACGGCTGGCCGAGGTCGAGCGCGCCGCCCGCGAGTACCTCGGGGGAGAAGTCGACGCGATCGACCGCGGCGAGCTGATCGCCCGCATGCGCAGCGGGGAGGTCGTCCTCGTCGACGTCCGTCCGAGCGAAGAGTTCGCGGCCGGACACATCGACGGCGCCCGCTCGATCCCGCTGGACGAGCTCGAGGGGCGGCTGACCGAGCTGCCGGCGGACCGGGAGATCGTCGCCTACTGCCGCGGCCCGCTGTGCGCGTTCGCGCCCGAGGCGGTGCGGCGTCTGCGCGCCGCCGGCCGCGCCGCGCGACGCCTCGACGAGGGCTGGCCCGAATGGCGGCTCGCACGTCGGTCCAGGGCACGACCCCAAGCGGCGTAGGAGGGCCGATGGCTGGTTGGACCCACAGCAACCTCGGGACGCAGGGCTACTGCCTGTCGGCGGCGGAGGCGCGGCGGCTGCGCGTCGGGCTGCGGTTCCCGACGGCGCTCTGCCTCGCGCTCGTCATCCCGGGCCTGGTGCTGCAGTCGGCGCTGTGGATCGCCCTTCTCGTCCCGGTCGGCGCGGTCGCCGGCTGGAGCTCACGCCACCCGTTCGACCACCTCTGGAACCACGGCGTCAGACGCCACGGAGGAGTGCATCGACTGCGACGCCTGCGTCGAGGCCTGTCCGGTCGACGCGATCACCCCTGATGACCACGTGCCCGCTGAATGGGAGCGCTTAATCGAGCTCAATGCCGCCTACTACAGAAACGGTGGCGCGCCGGCCGGTGAGAACGGAGCGCTCCGGTGAGGAGCTGGGACGTCACGAGCGTCGCGGTCAAGCCGCGCCTGCCCGAGATCCTGTCCTCGACCGACGAGGCGCGCGCCATCGTGATCAACCTGCCCACGGGCGACGGCCTTCAGGACCACGAGGTCCACGAGCGGGCCTGGGTCGTGGTGATCGAGGGCAGGGTTGAGGTCACGACCGCCGCGGGTGAGCAGGTGGTCGGCGAGCCGGGGCTGCTGATGGAGTTCGCACCCCGTGAGCGCCACGAGGTCGTCGCGCTCGCCGACGCCCGGATCTTGCTGCTGCTGACCCCCTGGCCAGGGTCAGGACACCCGGGCGCGATGACGATCGATCAGAAGGCCGACGTCCGTCGCCGCGCGGCGGAGCGGGCCGAGGGGCAGTGAGCGCGTCACGCGCGACGACGGCGGAGGCGCGCTGCGGAAAAGCGAAGGCGGCCTCACCCCGATGCCGTGGGGCGATCAGGAACAAGCCCACGAGAACGGTCACATCGCGCGCCGCTCGTCAGCAGCCCCTGAACGACGCTGCCGCGCCGGCGCCGCCGACGGCTCAGCCATCCGATCGTGCCGACGCGCGAGCACGAGCCCGGCGCGCCAGCCGGGCGCCCGCCCTCCTGCCGGCGGCGCGATCGACTCCGGCCTCATCCCGCTGCGCGCGATCACCCAGGCGATTACCGAGTTCGAGTTCCACATCTCGCCCGTGCCGAGCTCGTCACGACCCCATACCGGAGTCGGTACCTGCGGCGCGACGCGAGCACGCGCCGGGCGCAGCTCTTCGTCACTGGTCAGTCGCCGCGGGCTTTCCACGGCTTCGGCCACGTCCGGGATGCGTCCATCGCGCCAGAGCCGGATCTCGTAGCGGAAGATCCGAAATCGACCCGCCCAGCGACTGCCGACCGCGCCCTCGGCGACGACGCCGCGCTGCTCGCCGCTCAGGTCGGGGACGGGCGTCTGCTCGATCACGAACGTCCCCTCGGGCAGGTGGATCTCGAGCGCCGAGTGGTAGAGGTCGCGGGCTGGACGGCGCTCTAGCCGCGCCGCCATGGCCTCGTAGACGCGACCGTTGAGCCTGACGAAGTGGCCGCCGGCGCCGAGCGGCAGCCAGTAGAGGTCGACCGCGGCGCGCTTGCGAACCGCCGCGTCGCCGGCGCGTCCCTGCAAGCCATCCGTCGCCACAAGCCGAGTATGACCGCGCCTCACTGCCCGCCCCGCGGGCATCAGCACCTCACCGTCGTGACCGCTTCCGGGGCCCGCCTCGGGCGGTCGCGCTAAGTCAGCCATCTACCGTCGTGTGCTGGGTTAGAGCAGCTCCTCGACCCGGGCGACCTCGGCATCCAACTCGGGGCCGGGGATCGGACCGGCATCTTCGAACAGCCGGACCTGGACGTTCCGGCCGTCGGCCTCCCAGGTTCCGACCACTCTGCCCCCTGCGACTACCACGGGCGAGATCCAGCCTGCGGCCCGGCTGACTTCGGCTCTGCGCGAGGGGGCGATGATCTCCTCGGCCTTGGTGCCCGGCCCGAGCACATACTGGTCGAAGCCGGGGAGCAGGCGGACCGTGTGCTTCGGCGACATGTCGCCCAGGTCGTCGAGATCCTCGGCCAGCAGGAAGGCCGGTTCGCCGTCGACCTCCACCGTGACCAGGCGCTCGTCCAAGGCCGCGAACCAGCTCCGCAGGGCCGCCTTCTTGGATGTCCCGCGCGTCAGCCAGGCGTCGAACCGGTCCGGGGAGGCCGGACCGTACGCGCGGAGGTAGGCGGGAATCACGACCTGGGCCGCCTCCTCCGGATCGGGGACCCCCGCCCACGCCGGCAGCCACTGGTCGGGCCGGGCGAACCTGACCCGGGAGCCGTCAGAGGTGGCATGGCACAACCCGCCCTGCCACGCCACCGGCTTCAGCACGGCGCCCCAGCCCGAGCGCAGCTCGGCATCCAGCTCTGAGCGACCCAGGACCTCGCCCACCGCCGCGACCAACTCGTCGCGGCTGAGTACCTCACCGTCGAGGACCTGACCTACCGCCTCGACCAGCGCCACCATCTCGTCCGGGGTCACGCCGAAGGCCTTCTGCCAGCTGCCCTTCTCCCACGACCGGGCCGCTCCGACCAGCGAGAGGTAGGCACCGGCCTCGTCCGGAGCAAGTAGGTGCAGGGTGCCCCGCATGGCCCACGTCCGCATGAGCCGGCGCTCCTCCAGGGCCCGGTTCACGCTGTCGGCAGGCCGTCCCCGCTGGCGCACCCGCACCGCCAAGGCGCCCGCCGCCGGCACCTGGGCCTGGACACCGCAGAGCCGCCGGACGACGTCCACCACGTCGGCCTCACCCACCGGGTCGAGGAGGTGACGCCGCATCCGCCACGCGAGCACCCGCGGCCAGGTGGTCTGAAGTCGGGCAGCCACGCCCCCATTGTGTCCACGCCGGAAGCCGCCGCCGACCAAGAGCACGACCGTCCACTGTCACCCGCCCTTCCATGAGGCAGGCGGGTGTGCGAAGACGCCCGTCCGGGGCGCCCTCCGCTTACGGGGCCGCGTCGGCTGGCGGGTATCGTCGCCGCGTGTCAGAGGAGCAGCGAACCCGACGTGGCTACCTGCTGCTGGCCGGGTTGGGCCTGAACGGGCCGACGACGTCGAGAACTCTCCAGGCGTGAGCGAGCGGCGTGCTTATCGAGACGTCGGCTTCAACCGTTCTCGTCGAGGACCTGGCGCAGGGTGGTGGCGAACGCGTCCGGCTCGCCCTGCATGCCGAACTCGCCGCCGAGGAAGCCGGCGTGGTGGCTGGGGAAGATGGTCGCTTCGCTCCCCAGTCGCTCTGCGACGGCCAGTGCGGCGCGGTATGTCAGCTCGCCCTCGGACTCGGCTCCCGCCGCGACGACGATGCGCGTCGACGCCGCCCGCAGCGCACCGAAGTCGGGCTCGTAGCGCGCGCCGGAGATCATGTTGCCGAGCAGCGGATCGTCGCGAGCGCCGTCGTCCTCGTTTGGTAGCCCGAAATCCGCGGGATTCGGAGCGGGTTGGTCGGCAAAGTGAGCCGGGATCGGCCCCTTCAAACTGCTGAGCACGATGAACTTCGCCATCGCCGGCCCGCTGCCCTCGCGTTCATAGGTCTCCTGAATGTTCACGGCAGCGGCCACCGCCGCCTCACGATCCGGCAACAACTGAGCGGCCGGGGGTTCATGCGCAACCAGCAAGCGCACCTGCTCCGGATGCTGGGCGACCAGCGCGAGCGCGTTCACCGCCCCACCGCTGCTGGCGAAGATGTCCACCGGTCCGCCGCCCAGCGCGGAGATCAGCCGGTGCAGATCGTCCGCGTGATCCTCGGGCGTGGACTGCTTGGTGCCGTTGGTCAGGTCGCTGCGCGAGACGCCGCGCGGATCGTAGGTCACCACCGTCCGGTCCCGGAAATACCCGCCCAGGCTGGTGAACCCGCTTGCGTCCATCGGCGATCCGATCATCAGCAGCACCGCCGCAGTGCTATCCGCATCGGCTTCTCTTACGTCGTAGCGCAGGCTTGCGCCCGGCACGTCCAGAGTGTGGGTCTTTCGGTCGGTCATGGGTTCCTTTCTCTATTTCCCTTCTACAGACTCGCGCGAGCGGCAAGACTCATCGGTCGGGGCCAGACTGAACGGCGTGTCGAGGTCCAAAAACCCCTCTGCCCGGCCGGCCCTAGCGCAAGTCGAAGGTCTCAAACACCTGCACGGTGATCACGATTCCGCCTTGTAGGAGGCTGCCCGGCGGACGACGAAGGAGTGCGATGGATCCGCCGACGGCCGCCGCAGGCGCAGGCGTCGGCGCCGGCGTCGGCGCCGGGCGCGTCGCCGTCGGAACCGGTCGCGCACCTAGCGGCCAGACGAAGAACCGTTGCTCGCCGGCCGATCCGGTCACGCAACGCACGACGGCCCCGCCAACGCGGCGGGGCCGTTCTGCGTTTATTGCCGAGGTGGCGATCGACCACCCCTATCCGGCCTCGAGCCGCGTGGCCACGGCGAGAGAGTCCCCGTACCGTCCGCTGGAACCTCACCTGTTCTCGAGTGAAACGAAGCGGCGTGAGGCACGCGGTCGTACGAACCTGGTCGTGCCGGCGGTCGGGCAGCAGATGGACCTGGCGACCCTAGCTCGACGCCGCGCTTCGATCCAGCCCCGAGCGCAGCGAAAGCGGCGACGAGGGGGGTCTTTGGACCCGATTTTGGACCTCGTCGCCTGCGCTGCCGTGCTTGGCGCTAGGAAATCAGGTCGCCGGGGCGGCAGAAAACTCTCCGATATGCAGCGGCTTTAGTGAATGGCGAGGGCCAGAATCGAACTGGCGACACCACGATTTTCAGTCGTGTGCTCTACCAACTGAGCTACCTCGCCGCAGCTGGCCGATGGTAGCGCCGGGGGTGCCCTGGACGGCGTTCGCGCCGCGCTAGCGTTCCGCCTATGAGCGAACTGATCCATACCTGCTATCGCATCGGCGACATCGACCGCTCGGTCGCCTTCTACGAGGCGCTCGGCTTCGAGGAGCTGCGCCGGATGCCCATCCGCGACGAGGCGATCAACGTCTTCATGGGCCTGCCGGGCGACGGCGCGCGGCTGGAGCTGACTTACAACCACGGCGTCGACTCGTACGAGCTCGGCACCGGCTACAACCACATCGCGGTCACTGTCGACGACATCGACGCGAAGCTGGCCGGGCTTGCCGACCAAGGCATCGAGCCGGAGAAGCCGCCCTACCGGGTTCGGGAGGGTGGCTCTCGGATCTGCTTCGTGCGGGACCCCGACGGGTACCGGATCGAGTTGATCGAGGGGTCCTGAGCGGCTGCCGAGGAAGGCCGTCGTAGTCACGTAATCGAGCGACCGAGGAGCACTCGTGAGCCCCGAATCGTCAGCACCTCCGTACACGCTCAACTCCGAGGAAGGCGAGGCTCTGTGGTTCTTCGGCACGCTGATCTTCGTGCGCGCTTCCTCGGAGCAGACCGCGGGACTGGCATGCCTCATCGAGCAGTTCGCTCCAAATGGCATGGCCACGCCACTGCATCGCCAACCAGATGATTCCGAGACCTTCTATGTCCTCGAAGGCCAGGCGACCTTCCGGGCGGGCGCCAACACCGCCCAGGTAGGGTCCGGCGCCACGGTCCACGTGCCCGCCGGAACGCCGCACGCCTTTCGGATCGACTCGGATACGGCGCGCATACTCGTCCTGACGACGGCGCAGCATGAGGCCTTCTTTCGGGCGGCCGGCGAGCCGGCCGCCGAGCGCACCCTCCCGCCCGCAGGTCCGCCCGACATGGAGCGGGTCGAGGCGGCCGCCGAACGCTTTGGCGTCGAGATACTGGGCCCGCCCCCGTTCGAGGAGTAGGGCCTCGGCAACGCCCGCGGCGGTCAGTCGGCGTCGGGGGCCGGCCGCGTTTCGCGCTGGCCTGACCTAGCTCACCTCGAGTCCGAGGACAGAGCACAGGCGCCGCACCACGACCTCCGGCTCCCAGACGACCTGCCGGTAGGTGAACCGGAGCACGCGGTAACCGGACGCCACGAGCAGGGCGTCGCGCGCGCGGTCGCGCTCGAACGCCGCGCGCGTCGAGTGGAAGGAGCGCCCGTCGGTCTCCACCACCACGCGGGCGTCGGCCCATAGGAAGTCGACCTCATAGGGACCGACTCGCGCGTTCACTAGCGGGCGGGGGATGCCTGCGCCGGTGCACAGCTCCAGGAAGAGACCCTCGAGCTCGCTTCGCTCGATCGCCGGATCCGCCTGCTGCTGCTCCAGGATCGCGGCCAGGCGGCCGCTGCCGCGCCGGGTGGGGTTGGCGGCCAGCGCCGCTCGGATCGAGGTGAGGTCGAGCAGCCGAAGGGCCTCGGCCCGCTCGAAGGCCCTCTCAAGTGTGGTGGCGGGCAGGATGTCGCCGAGGTCGAGGAGCGTGCGGGCGGGCGAGGTGACGGGGATGCGCTCGTGTCGGGCGATGTCCTCGGGGGTGAGCGTTCCTGAGCGGTGAATCGTGATCTCGCCGCGAGAACGCCGTCCGTTTCGACCCGGGATCGTGACGTCGATCGCGCCGGTTCCGGTGGGTCGAATGGCCCAATGCGCGCCGGCGTTGCGATGGCTGAGTAAGGCGCTCGGCCCGCAGCTGAGCACAGCGGCCATCCATCGCCCCTCGGCCGTGAGAAGGCGATGACCGGGCGAGTAAACGCCTCGGTGAACGGGGTGAAGTCGCCCGACTTCCAAGCGCCTTGCGATGGCACCGCGCCCGAGGCCGATCGCCTCGAGCTGCGCCCGGCTGACCACCCCGTGCTGCAGGGCCGCGAGCTCCGCGATCCGCCGATCGAAGGGAGGCTGGGCGCTTTCTGCATCGATGTGATGCTTAAGTCGCCCAGCCCCAATATCCGCCCCGCCCCCCGGTGAGCGTTAACCTTCCGCGGCCGTGCGACGCCACCTACGCGTAATTGCCGTAATCGCCCTGCTCGCGGCCGCCTCCTTGACCCTGGCCGCGTGCGGCGGCGACGATCCGCCCGACCCCTTCGAGCAGGCGCTGTCCTACATCCCGGCCGACGCGCCCGTGGCCATCACCCTCAACACCGATATCGAGGGCTCGCAGTACCAGACGCTCGGCGACCTGATCGAGCGCTTCCCCGCGGGCGACCAGCTCGTCCAGGGCATCGAGTCGAGCATCGAGGAGCAGGACGTCAGCTTCGATGACCAGGTCAGGCCGTTGCTCGGCGAGGAGTTCGTGATCGCTGCGCCGGACGTGGAGGCGTTGAACTCCGAGGAGGAGCAGTTCGTGGGCGCTCTGCCCGTGAGCGACACGGCAGCGCTCACGGCGCTGATCGAGGAGCAGGGGGCGACCGAGGTCTCCGAGGTGGAGGGCGCCACGGTCTACGAGATGGGTGAGGACCGCTTCGCGGTGGACGGGAGCGTGGTCGTCTTCGCCGAAACGCAGGAGCAGCTCGAGGAGGCGCTCACGCAGAGCGCCTCGGGCGAGAGCCTGACCACGACCGTCTTCGACGAGGCGCTCGCCGGCCTTCCCACGGACGCGCTGATCAAGGTCTACGCGGACATGCCCACCATCATCGCGTCCGAACCAGAGGGCGAGCAGGCCCAGGAGGTTCCGTGGGTCGGCGCGCTCGAGTCGCTCGGCCTGACCGCCTCGGCCAGCGAGGACGGCCTCGCCGTGGACATGAACCTCGTCACCAATCCCGAGGGACTCACCGACGCGCAGCTCCCGATCGCCGCGGGCACCGAGGATCCGCCGCCGGTGGTCTCCGACCCCGACGAGATCGGCATCGGGATCCGAGATCCAAGCCAGATCGCCCGGTTCGTGGAGCTGGCGGCCGACGAGGCAGGGGCCGGCGAGGTCGAGCTCGCCAAGGCGCAGATCTCGGAGCGTCTCGGAATCGACCTCGACACCGAGGTGCTCGACCAGTTGACCGGCGAGGCCTCCGTGACCGTGGGTCTCCGGGGCGATTTCGTGGGCCTCCGCTCGGAGGTCGAGGACCCGGATGCCTTCGAGGAGACCCTCAGGAAGGTCGCGCAGCGGCTTCCGAGCGCGGCCGCAGGTCTCGGCGCCCAGGGCGTCGAGCTCGGCCGACCGTCCGCGGGGTCGAGCCTCTACACCCTTCGCGGTCCCGACGGCCCGCCGCTCGTGCTCGGCATCGAGGACGACCTTCTGGTCGCGGCGCGGACGAAGGGGCTGGCTCAGGAGCTGGCCGCGGCGTCTCCCGACGTGGTGACGGACGCGACGGGCTCAGTGACCATGCGCGCCGATGCTTCGACGATCGCCGAGCAGGCGGTCGCCCCGTTCGCCGTCGTCCTCGGAAACCCGCAGTCCTTCGTCGAACCGCTCGGCGACCTCACCGGCTCGCTCGAGGCGGACACGAGCGGCCTCCGCGGGCACTTCCTGCTCACCGTCGAGTAGCGCGCGCTCAAGTAGACGTCAGGCCGCCGCGCGCTCCGCGGCGCCCATCCGGTCGAGCAGCTCGAGCGCGCCGTGCTTCGCGAGCGGCTCGTTGAGGTTGCCGCACTTCGGCGACTGCACGCACGACGGGCACCCGGAGCGGCAGGGGCACTCGGCGATCAGCCGGCGGGCGTCGGCCACGAGCGCCTCGAACGCGTCGAAGCCGGCGTGGGCAATCCCGATCCCGCCTGGGTGGCCGTCGTAGATGAAGATCGTCGGGCGCCCGGTCTGCGGGTGGAGGTTGGTCGAGAGCCCGCCGATGTCCCAGCGGTCGCACATCGCGATCAGGGGAAGCACCGCGATCTGTGTGTGCTCGGCTGCGTGGAGCGACCCGAGCAGCCGCTCGAGCGGGAAGTCGGGGCCCAGGACCTCCTCGGGCACCACGTACCAGAGCGCCTGGGTCACGAAGTGCTGCTCCGGGAGGTCGACGGGGAGAAGGTCGATCGCCTCGTGGTCGGATACCCGCTTGCGCTGGAACGCCACCACCTGCTCGGTGACCGACACCGTGCCGAACGAGAGCTCCACGCCCAGCACCGACCGGCGCTCGCGGAGCTGCTCGATGAAGGTGTCGGTCTCCTTCTTCGGCTGCGTGTACCAGTCGCCGGTGAACGGGCGCACGACGGCGCGACGATCGCGCTGGTCGAGCTCCTCGACCTCGTAGGTCTGGCCCATGTGGAGGTACACCGCGCCGGGGTGCACGGTGTCGGGAGCGCGCGCCGCCTCGACCGTGCCGAGCAGCTCGCCCGAGCTCGCGTCGAGCACCGCGAACGCGTCCATCGAGCTCGACCGGAGCGACACGCGCTGCGCGGGAAAGCCGGGGCCGCGGGGCATGTACCTGCCGCCGCGCTCGCGCAGCTCACCCGAGCTCACGAGGCGCTCGGCGTAGGCCTCCCAGCGCGGGCCGAGCGTCTCCGCGTCGCCCGGGGTCAGCGGCATCTCGTAGGCGGCGGCCGCGAGGTGGGCGCGATGGATCTGCTCCGACTCGTGGTCGAGGATCGCCGACTCCACCGGTCGGTCGAGGAACTCGTCGGGATGGCGGCAGAAGAACTGGTCGAGGGCATCGTCGCCGGCCACGTACAGCGCGAGGCCGGTGTCACGTCGGCCGGCCCGCCCCCACATCTGGCGGAGGCTCGCCACCGTGCCCGGGAAGGTCACGCAGACGGCCGCGTCGAGGTGTCCCACGTCGATCCCGAGCTCCAGCGCGCTGGTTGCCACCACCGCGAGCAGCTCGCCCTCGCCCAGCCGTCGCTCGATGTCGCGCCGCTGCCACGGCGTGTAGCCGGCGCGGTACGGCGCGATCCGCTCCCCCAGGTCGACACGCCCCTCCTCCTCGAGCCTAAGCCGGGTAAGGCGCTGGATCAGCTCCACGCCGCGGCGCGACTTCAGGAAGCAGATCGTGCGGACCTCACGGCTCACCAGCGCTGCGAGCAGAGCCGCCGCCTCAGACAGGGCCGAGGCGCGTACGCCCGTGGCCTCATCGACGAGCGGCGGATTCCAGATCGCGACCTGGCGCTCGGCCCGGGGCGAGCCGTCGCGGTCCACCAGCCTGAAGTCGAGTCCGCACAGGCGCTCCGCGAGCTCGACGGGGTTGGCGATCGTTGCGCTCGTGAGCAGGAACCGCGGCTCGGTGCCGTAGGCGTTCGCGAGCCGGCGCAGGCGCCGCAGCACGTTGGCGACGTGAGAGCCGAAGACGCCGCGGTAGACGTGCGCCTCGTCCACCACCACCCAGGCGAGGTTCGCCAGCGCGTCGCCCCACGCCTTGTGGTTGGGGAGCACCCCGACGTGCAGCATGTCCGGGTTGGTGAGCACCAGGTTGGATCGCGTGCGGATCGCGCGGCGCTCCTCGCGCGGGGTGTCGCCGTCGTAGATCGCGTGGCGGAGGAACGGAGCCCGAAGCTCGGAGAGCTTGCGCGCCTGGTCCTGGGCCAGCGCCTTGGTGGGGTAGAGGTACAGCGCGCGGGCGCGCGCATCGTGAGCGAGCGTGTGCAGAACCGGCAGGTTGAACGCGAGCGACTTGCCGCTCGCGGTGCCGGTGGTGACGATCGTGTGCCCCTCCATGGCGGAATGGAAGGCCTCGGCCTGGTGCGCGTAGAGCTCGTCGATGCCGGCGCCGCGCCAGGAGCTCGGATAGCCGCGGATGAAGCTCGGCGGGAAGCGGCGTGGTGGCGGCATTCCGAGCGCCGTAGCGAGCGGTTCGCACGAGTTGATCGCCTCGTGCCGGCTCGAGGACGTCGGCCCACCGGCTCTCGTTCCGCGCACTCGCCACCGCTTGCCATAGTAGGCGCCGCTTTCGCCCGACCCGGGCTCGCTTTCGCCATGGCCATCCGCTGCGTCTACACCGACCTCGACGGCACGATGCTGGGGCGAGGGGCATCGCTCTTCCGTGACGCGGACGGCGACTTCACCCTGCTCGCAGCCCGTGGGCTCGAGGCGTGCCACCGGGCCGGGGCGGAGGTGGTCATCAAGTCCGGCCGGCGCCAGGCGCAGGTCGCGGAGGACGCCCGTCTGATCGGTCAGACGTCGTACATCTTCGAGGTCGGCTGCGGGCTCGTGGTGGATGGCGAGGAGACCTACCTGACCGGCGACCTCCAGCCGCGCGACGGCAGGACGATCCACCAGCTGATCGAGGAGCCGGCGCGCCGCAGCTCCTGCTGGAGCGCCTACGCCGGTCGGCTCGAGTACCACGCGCCCTGGCACCAGGACCGCGAGGTGTCACACCTGATGCGTGGCCGGGTGGACGCCGGGTGCCGCCGACGAGCTGCTCGCGGAGCACGGGCACGACGACCTGCGGCTCGTTGACAACGGCGCGATCTCCCCTCGCGAGACGACCCTCGACCTCGACGGTCCGCCGCACGCCTACCACCTGATCCCGCGCGTCGCGTCGAAGGGCGCGGCGGTGCCCCAGCACATGCGGGTGCGGGGCTACGCGCCCGAGGAGTGCGTCGCGGTGGGCGACTCGCGCGAGGATCTCGGGGTGGCCGAGGCGTCGGCCGGTTCTTCCTCGTCCGCAACGCGCTCGAGAAGGACCCGGGCCTGGGTGCGGTGATCGCGGCGCGGGCGAACGTCGAGGTCACCGAGGAGCGGAACGGTGAGGGCTTCTACGAGGCGGTCGTGCGGTCGCTGGCGGAGGGGCGCGGCGGTTAGCGGCCCCGCGTCTCCTCTATCTCAGCGGTCGGCCGAGGCGCCCGCCGGCGCGACGCGTCCCTCGGGCGGCGGCTCGAGCTCCCGCTCGCGCCCGTCCTCGCGGGCGAGTCGTGACGGCCACCAGGTCTTCGGCCCGATGTCGAGCACGAGCGCCGGCACGAGCACGGATCGCACCAGGAAGGTGTCGAGGAGGACACCGAACGCCACCGTGAAGCCGATCTCGGTGAGGAACACGAGCGGGAGCACTCCCAGGATGCTGAAGGTCCCGGCGAGCACGATCCCCGCCGACGTGATCACCGTCCCGGTCACGGCGAGCGCACGGACGATGCCCTCGCGCGTCCCACGCCGCTGAGTCTCCTCGCGGGCGCGAGCCATCAGGAAGATGTTGTAGTCCACACCCAACGCCACAAGGAAGATGAAGGCGAACAGCGGCAGGCCGGGATCAACGCCGGGGAACCCGAACACGGTGTCGAACAGGAACGATCCGACGCCGAGCGCCGCCGCGTACGACACGATCACGGTCCCGATCAGGAACAGCGGGCCGACCACCGCCCGGAGAAGCGCGGCGAGGATCAGGAACACGACGACGAGGACCACGGGCATGATCACCACGTTGTCGCGGGATGCTGACTCGCGGACGTCGTACTCCACGGCGCTCTGGCCGCCCACCAGGGTCTCGGGGCCGCCCGCCTCCTTCGCGGCGGCTCGGAGGTCGGGCACCAGGTCGAAGGCCTCGAGGCTGAGGGGGTCCTGCTCCAGCGTGACGTCGACCAGCGCGCCCGGCTCCCCACGCTCCACGTTGCCGACGTCGGCCACGCCGGGTACGTCGGCGAGCGCGCTCGAGACCTCGTCGACGCGTTCTGGGTCCGGGACATAGACGATCGTGGGGGCGGTGCCACCGGCGGGGAACGCTTCGCCGACCATGTCCTGCGCCTCGACCGACTCCACGTCCTCGCGGAAGGCGTCCGCGCTCGTGAGGTCTGTGCTGAAGAATGCCAGCCCGGCGATCATCACCGCGAGGAGGGCCATGCTGCCCATCCAGACCCGACGCGGATGGAGCCGCACGCGCTCGCCGACGCGGCGCCAGAAGCCGTGCGTCTCGTCGGTGCCCTCCGCCCCGTAGCGCGGCACGAATGGCCAGAACGCGCGCCGCCCACCGGCGAGGACGATCGCGGGTAGCAGGGTCAGGCTCGTGATCATCGCCAGCGCCACACCCATGGCCCCGATCGGACCGAGCCCGGCGGTCCCGTTGAGATCCGCGAGCGTCAGGCAGAGCAGCGCGGCGATTACGGTCAGCCCCGACGCGATGATCGCGGGACCCGCCCGGCGAAGTGCCAGCGCCATCGCCTCGTGCTTGTCCTCGTGCTGGCGGAGCTCCTCGCGATAGCGTGCCACGAGCAGCAGGGCGTAGTCGGTCCCGGCGCCGAACACCAGCACGACGAGGATGCTCGCGGACTGGCCGTTCACCGTCACCCCGAGCTCGGTGAGGCCATAGCCGAGTCCGCGGGACGCGACCTCCGCGGCGATTACGGCGAGGAAGGGAAGCAGCCAGAAGATCGGGCTGCGGTAGATGACGATCAGGAGCAGCACCACGAGCAGCGCGGTGCCGAACAGGAGGGTGCCGTCGATCTGCTCGAAGACCTCGATCTGGTCCGCGGCCGAGCCGGCGCCTCCGCCGACCGCGATCTGGAGTCCGTCGCCGCCGTCGCCGACCAGCTCGCGGATGTCCTCGGTCGCGTCGAGAAAGCGCTCGTCGTCCGGGTCCTCGAGCACGAGGTTGACCGGGAGCAGGGCGGTGGTCCCGTCCTCGGACACCGTGGGCTCAGGAACCGGCTGTGCCGAGGGCGGCGGGTTCTCGTTCAGCTCCTGCCGATGGCTCTCGATGAGCCGCTCGTCCTCGGGTGTGAGGCCGGAGTCGCGCTGATAGACCGCGAGCGCGTCCAGGTTCTCGCCGGACGGGAACTCTCGTTGGAGGTCGTTGACGGCGAGCGACTCGCTGTCGCCGGGCAGGAAGCTGGAGGCCTCGTTCTCCTGCGCATCCTCGAACTGACCCGCCTGCGAGCCGGCAACTCCGAAGGCCAGGATCACGCCGACCACGAGGACCACCCACTTGCTGCGGCGGCCGGCGGGGAGTGTGAGGAGGTTTGTCAGGCGGGCTCGCATCAGGTCCCCGTCTACTCGGGTACGGGCCCAGCATGACGGGAGTGCACTCGGGCAGATAAGCCGGTTCCCCCGCATCCCTGGGTGCGGTTAACCCCCGAACGCGTGAACGCGCTCGGCCGAGTGCGGCTATCCGTATGTGAAGGATGTCCGCAACGCGCCACAATCCGCACGTGGGAGTAGCTCCGCACTCGATCGACGAGCGTTCGGGCGTTGCGCGCACGGACGCCGAGGCAGCGAGGATGGGGGCCAGGCTCGGCGGCCTGCGGAGCGCACTCCTCGCGCTTGCAGTGGCCGCGCTGGTGCTTGGCGGCATCGGCCTCGAGCTGATCGTGGCGAGCGACCCCTTCGGTCAGCGCGAGGTGGGCTCCGTGCTGGCGCTCGTGCTCGGCTGGCTGTTCGCCGGCACCGGGCTCTTCGCGTGGTCGCGGCGGCCCGAGAACCACGTCGGCCGGCTGATGACGGCGGCTGGCTTCGCGTGGCTCGTGGCCGTGCTGGGGGTGTCGAGCTCGCCGTGGATCTACATCCTGGGCATGCTCGGCGCGGTCCTGCCGTACGCCGTCCTGATCCACCTGCTCCTCGCGTACCCCAGCGGACGCCTGAGCGGCACGCTCGACCGGAGCGTCGTGGCGGGGGCGTACTTCGCCACCACGGCGCTCCAGCTCCCACTGATCCTCTTCAGCGAGCCGGTGTGGGACTGCGGCGAATGTCCCGACAACCCCCTCTTCATCAGCGAGGGCGCGGTGGGCGACGCGGTCATCGCGGTCGGCGACGGCCTCGGCGTGGTGCTCGCCATGGGGCTGCTCGTAGCGTTGGTCCGGCGCTGGCGCAGCACCGTCCCGCGCGAGCGGGGGGCCGTGGCTCCGGTCCTGCTGGCCGGGGGCGCCACGGCGATCCTGCTGGTCCTCCTCCTGGTCGCCTCGTACGTGGGCTTCTCGCACGCCGCGGTAGTCGGACTCGCATACGGGACGATGGCGACGCTCGCCGTGGTGCCGTTCGCGTTCGTCGGCGGCATCCTGAAATCGCGGCTGTCACACGCGGAGGCGGTGAGTCGCCTGGTCGAGCGGCTCGGCGACAACGGGCGTGACGGCTCGCGTGGCGTGCGCGACGCGCTCGCGGACGCACTCGCCGACCGAACCCTGACGCTCGCCTACTGGCTGCCGGACGAGGAGCGCTACGTGGACGTGGAGGGACACTCGGTCGCGCCGCCGGCGCACGGCGACCCGTGGCGCGCCGTGAGCGTGGTCGAGCGCGATGGCCGTCGGGTCGCGGCGATCATCCACGACCGAGGACTCGGCGAGCAGCCGGCGCTGATCGAGACAGCGGGCGCCGCCGTCGGGCTCGCGCTCGAGAACGAACGGTTGCACGCCGAGCTGCGGGCGCGGATCGAGGACCTGAGGCGCTCCCGGTCACGGATCGTGGAGGCCGGTGACCGCGCTCGGCGCAGGCTGGAGCGTGACCTGCACGACGGGGCGCAGCAGCGGCTCGTGGCGCTTGCGATCGGGCTCCGGGTCGCCCGCGGCAAGGTGGCGGACGATCCCGCGGCGGCCTCGGCGCTGCTCGACGAGGCCACCGACGAGCTCGGCCGGATCTCCGGCGAGCTGCGCGAGCTCGCGCGCGGGATCCACCCGCCGGTGCTCGCCGAGCGCGGGCTGGGCGCCGCGCTGGAGACACTCGCCAGGCGCACGCCCGTTCCGGTCGACCTGGTGGGCGCGCCGTGCTCGCGGTTGCCCGAGCGGGTGGAGTCAGCGGCGTACTTCCTGGTGGCGGAGGCGCTCACGAACGTGGCCCGCTACGCGGGCGCGACCGGCGCCGAGGTGAGCACCGTCTGCGACGGAAGGACGCTCGACGTTCAGGTCCGCGACGACGGCGTAGGGGGCGCGAAGCCGGAGGCAGGCTCGGGCCTGCGCGGCCTGGCCGACCGCGTGGCGGCACTCGACGGAAGCTTCGAGGTGGTGAGCCCGCCCGGTCAGGGCACGGTCGTGCGGGCACGGATCCCGTGCGAGTAGTCGTCGGGGACGACTCGGTGCTCCTGCGGGAGGGCGTGGTCCGCCTCCTCGCGGAGGCCGGGATGGAGGTGGTGGGGCAGGCAGGCGACGCGGAGGAGCTGCTCCGCAAGACGCGTGCCCACCGGCCGGACGTGGCGGTCGTGGACATCCGCATGCCGCCCACGCACACCGACGACGGCCTGCGCGCCGCGCTCCTGATCCGGTCCGAGCTACCCGACACCGGCGTGCTGGTGCTCTCCCAGTACATGGAGGACGCCTACGCGTTCGAGCTCTTCGGGCGCGACGCCAGCGGGATCGGCTACCTGCTGAAGGACCGGGTCGCGGACGTCGAGCGCTTCACCGATGCCGTGCGTCGCGTCGCAGCCGGAGGCTCGGCGCTGGACCCGGAGGTCGTGGCCCGCCTGGTGGGCCGTCACCGCCGCGACGACCCGCTCGGATCGCTCACCGGGAGAGAGCGCGAGGTGCTCGAGCTGATGGCCGAGGGGCGCTCGAACCGCGCGATCGCCGAGGGACTCGTGATCACGGAGCGCGCCGTCGAGAAGCACGTGACGAGCATCTTCGAGAAGCTGGGATTGGCCCCGGCGCCCGAGGATCACCGGCGCGTGCTGGCGGTGCTGACGTACCTGCGGGCCTAGCGGCGGTTCGGCCCGGGCGGCGGACCGCTCGGGCACCACGCCGTAGCGGATGCGGTCCGAGCCGCTCATGTCCTCGAAAGTGGTGCGGATTGGTGCGCACCTTTCCGGACTATCTCGCGGAGAAACCATCGGCACGCCTCGCCGGGAGGGGGTCGTCGGGCCGGCCGTCCAGCGCCTGGTGCTCAGGCCTGCGCCGCCTCCCCGAGCTCACGCCCTGCCGCCCGCAGCTGCGACGCCGTTCCCGCCTCCAGTACGCTCGCGAGGTCGAGCACCCGCGCCTGGAAGGCGTCGAGGTCGTCGCGGCCCACCACCGCGTGGCACGCGACGCCTGCCTGCCGGCAGCGGGTGGCGACCTCGGCGACCGCCTTGCCGGCGAGCGTCTGCTCGTCGAGGCGGCCCTCCCCGGTGACCACGAAGCGTGCCGACCGCATCAGCCCGTCGAAGCCGAGCGCGTCCAGCACGAACGCCGCTCCCGCGACGAGCTGCGCGCCGCGATGCGACCACAGGGCGCCGGACAGACCGCCCGCGCAGCCGGTCATCGGCACGCCGCGCGGATCGCGCGGCGCTGACCGCGCCAGCGCCGCCAGCCGCCGCTCGAGCCGGCGCACCGTCTCCGGGTCGGCCCCCTTCTGGGGAGCGAAGACGCGGGCAGCGTCCTCCCACGGCGTTCGAACATCGCAAGCGACCTTCAGCTTGGGCGAGGCGCCCGCGTCGTCGAGCGCATCGAGCGCCCCCTTGCCCCCGTCCGTGGTGGCGCTGCCGCCGACCGTGACCACCACCTCGCTGGCTCCGGCCGCTGCTGCGGCGGCGATCAGCTGGCCCGTACCGCGGGTGGACGCCGCCCACGCGTCGCGCTCCTCGGCGGGCACGAGATGGAGACCGCTCGCCTGAGCGGCCTCCACCACGGCGGTCGTCCCGTCGGGCAGCATCCCGAAGGCGGCCGTGACCGGCCGGCCGAGCGGATCCTCGACCTCGACCTCGTGGCGCTCACCCCCGCCCGCCAGCAGGGCGTCCATCGTGCCCTCGCCGCCGTCGCCGATCGGGAGCTCCTCGGCGTCCTGGCCGGCGGCACGGAGACCCGCAGCGAGCGCGGCGGTCACCTGGGCTGCCGAGAACGACCCCTTGAAGCTGTCAGGCGATACGAGCACCGGCGCGGAAGCCGCCTCCACGGCCGCCGCGCCGACCGGCGTCATCCCGCGGACACGGCGGAGTCGAAGGCCCTGCGCGCATCCGCCCCGCGCACCGCGAAGACGATTCGCTCGAGCCCGCCGGCGTGGGACCGGGCCGCACCGACCATGAGCCGCGCCGCATCATCCACCGGGAAGCCGCCGACGCCGGTGCCGAATGCGACCAGTGCGAGCGATTTGCAGCCGAGCTCATCCGCCCGGCGGAGCGTGGAACGGGTGGCCCGCTCAATGATGTCCCCCGACGTCGGGCCGCCGAGCTCCATGGTCGCGGCGTGGATGACGTAGCGCGACGGCATGTCGCCCGCCGTCGTCTCCACGGCCTCCCCGAGCCCGATCGGCGCGCGCTCGTCGGATTCGCGCTGCACCTCGGCGCCGCCGGCGCGGCTGATCGCGGCCGCGACGCCGCCGCCGTGCTTCAGCTCGGTGTTGGCGGCGTTGGCGATGGCGTCGACGTCGAGCTTCGTGACGTCGGTCTCCGTGACCTCGAGCGCAGCCACCGGTCACCTAGTCCCGCAGCTGGTACACGGGCCCGTCCTGGGACACGGCGTACAGCCGGCCGCCGGCACCCTCTCCGAACGACACGAGCGAGCCGGAACCGACGCTCGCGACACGGGCATCGGGCCTGCCCCGCGTCCCCTCGGGTGTGAGCCTTGCCGAGCGGATGATCCCGGTGCAGAGGTCGCCGTAGACATAGCGGCCGCGCAGTTGCCCGAGGGACTCGTGCCGGGCGATGTATCCGCCGATCACTGCGCAGTCGCCCTGCGAGTGGCGGCGCTCGATGACCGGCTCCGCGTGGCTCCCGAATGACAGGTTGCATCCGGACGGCGCGCCCTCGTAGCGGTCGCTTCCCTCGAAGCAGTTCCAGCCGAAGTTGGCACCCGGCCGTGCGGAGCGCTCGCGGTAGTTGACCTCCTCGACCCGGCCCTGACCAACGTCGCCGATCGCGAGGGCGCCGGTGGCGCGATCGAACGAGAAGCGGAACGGGTTCCTGAGCCCGAGAGCGAAGATCTCGTCCTGTCCGCGCCCGCCGACGAACTGGTTGCTCCGGGGAACCGTGTACCGGCGGTCCCCCGACGGGCGTGGGTCGATCCTCAGGATCTTTCCGAGCAGGCTGTCCACGTCCTGCCCGTTGCGGTCCGGGTCGCCGGAGCCACCACCGTCGCCCGTGGAGATGTAGAGCAGGCCGTCGGGCCCGAACTGAAGCTGGCCTCCATTGTGGTTCGTGGCGCTCGAGTGCCCGATGTCGAGCACCCTCCGCTGGCTCTGCCGCGTGGCCCGGTTCCCGCTCTTCGACCGCCGGAACTCGTCGATCCGGAGGGCGCCTCCGTCGTCCGTGTAGAAGACATAGAAGCGGCGGTTGCGCTCGTAGCCGGGGTGGAAGGCCATCGACAGGAGCCCCCGCTCGCCGTTTGTCGACACGCCGGGGATCCGCAGGAACGGCCGCTGCAGCTTCCTGCCGTTCAGCATCACGCGGATACGGCCCTCACGCTCGACGACGAAGAGCCTCCGCTCGTCGCCCGGTGCGGCGGTCACATAGATCGGCCGGTCAAAGGTCCCGACCCGGTCGAGCCGGGCAGCGTCCGCCTCGCCCAGCAACGGGCGAGGCCGCGAGGGCCGCGAGTACGGCGCCGAGCGCGAGCAGTGCCGCGACCGGTGACAGGCGAGGCGCGAAACGGCGGCCGGAGGCGAGCACGCGACGGATCTTAGGCACGGGCTGCGAGGCATGAAGCAGCTGTCAGCGGTCCGGCCGGAGCTGGTCGACGTGGCAGTCGAGCGGATCCTTGTCGGTCCGCCAGCGGCGGAACTTCGCCCCGTGGCGGATGCGCCTGCCGGTGATGTGGTCGAACGCGACCTCGCATACGAGCTCGGGTCTCAGGCCCTCCCACACCAGCTCCTCCTCGCTCTTCCAGCGACTCGGCTCCCCGGCCCCGCGCTCGTAGGTTCGATAGGGCTCCAGGCGGGTCACGAGCTCGCGCTTCTCGCTCGCCGAGAAACCCGAGACGTGCCCGACCACGTGGAGCTGGCGGTCGTCGTCGTAGAGGCCGAGGATCAGCGAGCCGACGGTCCCCTCCTCCTTGCCGAAGCGGAAGGCGGCGACCACCGTGTCGGCGGTCCTGACTCGCTTGATCTTCACCATCCCGCGCCGCTCGCCGGGGAGGTAGGGCGCTTCCGACTCCTTGGCGATCACGCCCTCGGAGGCGCCCTCGAGCCATTGCCCGGCGTCGTCCGCGCTGGCGGTGACCGGGGTGAGCTGAACCGGGTCCCGCACTACCTCGGAAAGCTGCTCACGCCGCTCGGAGTACGGCAGGTCGAGCAGCACCTGGTCGCCCTCCGCCAGCAGGTCGAATGCGACGAAGCCCGCGGGCGTCTCGCGCGCGAGCCGCTCCACCCGCGACGCCGCGGGATGGATCCGCTGGCTGAGGAGATCGAACTCCTGGACGCCGTCGCGGACCACCACCATCTCGCCGTCGATCACCAGCCGCTCGCTCGGAAGCGCGAGCACCTGCTCGGCCACATCGGGGAAGTAGCGGTTCATGGGGCGACCGTTGCGGCTCTGGAGATGCACGTCCTGACCGTCGCGGAAGGCGATCGTCCGGAAGCCGTCCCACTTGGGCTCGTAGCGCCACTGGTCGCCCTCCGGAAGCGACTTCGCGGTGCGGGCGAGCTGCGGCTTGACGGGCGGTGTGAGCGGGAGCGTCAACGCGCGCCATCCTAGCCACGGCCCGGTTTGCAGAGCCCCCGAGGCGGGGCGCGGTCGCGGAGTAGGATGGATCGACCGACCAGGAGGTCCGCTTTGTCGCGCGAGCAGGCGACAGTCGCCGAGCAGGAGTATCTCGAGACGATGTACTGGCTCCAGGAGGCCGGCCTGCCCATGACCGGCGCCAACATCGCCCGCGCGATGCAGCTCTCAGCGCCCACCGTGCACGAGATGGTCGGACGACTCGAGAGTGACGGGTACGTGTCGCGCAACGCCGACAAGTCGCTCGCGTTCACAGAGAGCGGCCAGGAGCATGCCTCGCACATCGTCCGCCGCCACCGGCTCGTGGAGCGCTTCCTGACCGACGTCCTCGGCATTCCCTGGGACGAGGTCCACGAGGAGGCCGAGCGACTCGAGCACGCGATGTCGTCGGTGCTCGAGGAGCGGATGCTGGCCGCCATCGGCGACGCCCGCACCTGCCCGCACGGGCATCCGATCGTGGAGGGAGCACGCGAGGACGGCGTGCCGCTCGCGGACGTCTCCGAGGGCGCGAGCGTGAGGGTGCTCCGGTTCGAGAACGAGGCGGAGGACCTGCTGCACTACCTGAAGGAGGCCGGGCTGCACCCGGGCCTGGAGGGCCGGCTAGCGCACTCGAGCGACGACGAGGTGGCGATCGAGGCGAACGGCGACCGGCACGAGCTCACGCGCAGCGTGGCCGAGACCGTCTCCGTGGTGGCCGACCCCTCGCCGCCGCCGCGCACGGCCCTTCCCGAGCAGCTGGTGCTCGGGAAGGAGCGCTACGGGCGCTAGCCGCAGGCCGCCTAGATCCGCTTCGGGCGGTAGGTCCAGCCGGCGCCCGTAACGGCGTCCATCACGGGCTGGCGCAGGTCGGCCCAGCGGAACTTGAAGCCCTCCTCGTCGGCCGCGCCCTCGGTCACGAGCGCGCCGCCCCAGGCCACCACCCGCAGCGACTCGGATCCCATGTGCTGGCCCCGCTCCCACTTCTTCGAGCCGGACAGCTCGCCGCGGCGCAGGTCGGCCTCCGCGGTGGCCTTCAGGCAGATCCCTGCCGCGGTGGCGTCGGCGGCGTCGAGCTCGACCCGCACCGCCCGATAGAGGCGGTCGTAGGCGGCGTGGGCGCCGCCGCCTGAGCGTCTCACCGTGGCCGACCACGTCACGATCACTTCGTCACCCTCCTCGCTCGTCTCGATTCCGCGGCCTGCGATTTCGAGCAGGCGCCGCCTGACCTCGTCGATCGGCGCCGCGCTGGTGCCGGGTGTCGGGTCGGCCGCGGTCATCACGCCGCGACTTCCCGCCTTCAGCCTGTCGAGGAGGCCCACGGGATCAACACGCCGGGCTCAGGCGGCCGCGCCGACCACGGACCGGTACGCGCCGGCGAGACGCCCACGCCCTCGCCGATCTCGTCGGGAGTCACCCCGGAGTAGGCGAGTCGCAGCGAGCTCGCTCCGCCCTCGAGCAGGAAGTCGGCGCCCTTGACGAAGCTCACGCCGTGTCCGGAGGCAGCCTCCTGGAGCGCACTCACGTCGGTGCCCTCCGGCAGGTCCACCCACAGGAAGTAGCCGCCCTCCGGTCGGACGAATCGCGCTTCGGGAAGCTCCCGCTCGAGCGCCTGGCAGAGCGCGTCGCACCGCTCTCGGAGCGCCGCGGTGACGGTGGCGATCGAGTCGTCGATGGCGCCCGAGCCGGCGAACTCGGCGACGATCGCCTGCGCGACCATGCTGGGGGAGATGTACGTGTTCGTGGCGAGGGTCGTGATCGCGCTGATGTGCTCCTCCGCTCCCACGAGGTAGCCCGCGCGGATCCCCGGGCACACGGTCTTCGAGAACGAAGACGCGTAGACCACGCGGTCCTCGCTGTCCAGCTCGAGCATCCGGGCGTGATGGTCCCCCTCGAATCGAAGCTCCACGTAGGGGTCGTCCTCGAAGATGGTGAAGTCGTGCTCCGAAGCGAGCTCGAGCAGGCGCCGGCGCTTGTCGGCCGACAGCGTGCAGCCGGCGGGGTTGTGGAAGTTCGGGATGATGTGGGCGAGCCTGGGACGCGCGCCCGCGGCGAGCGCGCGCTCGAGCGCCTCGACGTCGAGGCCGTCGGCCTCGAGCGGGATCGCGATCAGCTCGGCTCCGCGGCCGCGGAGCGACAGCAGCGTCCGGTCGTAGGTGGGGGCCTCGACGACCACGGTGTCGCCCGGCTCCACCAAGTGCTCGAACAGGAACGCGTCCGCCTGCATCGACCCGTTGGTAGCGATCACCCTCTCCACGGGGACGCCGTGCTTCTCGGCGATCCACTCGCGAAGCGGCGGGTAGCCCACGCTCGTCCCGTAGGAGAAGGCGCCCTTGGGGTCGGACCCGAGCACGCGCCCCGCCGCCTCGCGCAGGGCGTCGGCGGCCACGATGTCGAGGGAGGGCGCTCCGCGGGCGAAGGAGATGGGAGCGGGCGCGCTCATGCCCCCAGTATGTCGGCTGCCACCTCGGCGACCTCGGTCGGCGTCCGGCCGACCCGCACGCCCTTGTCCTCGAGTGCCTCCGCCTTGGCCTGGGCCGTGCCCCTGGACCCCGACACGATCGCCCCTGCGTGGCCCATGGTCTTGCCGGGCGGGGCGGTGAAGCCAGCGATGTAGCCGACCACCGGCTTCGTCACGTGCTCGGCCACGTACTCGGCGGTCCGCTCCTCCTCGTCGCCGCCGATCTCGCCGCACATCACGATCAGCTCGGTGTCCGGATCGTCCTCGAACAGCGAGATCACGTCGATGAACGAGGAACCCGCGATCGGGTCGCCTCCGATGCCGACGATCGAGGAGTTGCCGAACCCGCGGCCCGCCAGCTCATTGCCGATCTGGTAGGTCAGGGTCCCCGACCGCGACACGAGCCCGACGTTCCCCTGCGAGAAGAAATGCGCCGGGATGATCCCCACGTTGGCCTTGCCGGGGGAGAGGATCCCCGGGCAGTTCGCGCCCACGAGGCGTGGGCCGCCGCGCCTGAGGTGGGTGTACACGCGGAGCATGTCCTGGACCGGGATGCCCTCCGTGATGCACACCACGAGGTCGACGGCCGCATCGGCGGCCTCGAGCACGGCGTCGGCCGCGAAGCGCGGCGGCACGAAGACCATGCTCGTGTTGGCGCCGGTCTCGGCCACCGCCTCGTGCACGGTGTCGTAGACCGGCACGCCCTCCACGTCCTGGCCGCCCTTGCCCGGGGTCACGCCCGCGACAACGTCGGTGCCGTAGCGGCGGTTGTTCATGCCGTGGAAGCTGCCCTCGCGCCCCGTCAGGCCCGAGACCACCAGCTTCGTGCCCTCGTCGACCAGGATGCTCACTCGGTCGCCGTCCCGTCCGGGCCACCGGCAAGCTCCACGACCCGGGAAGCGGCGCCGAGCATGGTCGTCTCCACGTGCACGTTGTCCAGGGCGGCGTCGGCGAGGATCTGACGGCCCTCCTCGTCGTTGGTGCCATCGAGACGCACCACGAACGGCACCTTCACGTCGATCTGGCCAAAGGCCGTGACGAGCCCCTCGCGACCTCGTCGCAGCGCGTGATGCCTCCGAAGATGTTGAACAGCACCGCGGTGACGCTGGGGTTCGACAGGATCGACCTCCACCGCGTCCACGATCGCCTGGGCCTTGGAGCCGCCCCCGGCGTCGAGGAAGTTGGCCGGGCGCCCGCCCGCCTGCGCCACGACGTCGAGCGTGGACATCACGAGCCCGGCGCCGTTTCCGAGGATGCCGATGTTCCCGTCGAGCTTCACGAACGTGAGCCCGCGCTCCTGCGCCATCCGTTCCTGCTCGTCCTCGGTGCCCGAGCTGCGCAGCTCGGCGATATCCGGATGGCGGAAGAGGGCATTCCCGTCGACCGTGACCTTCGCGTCGAGTGCCACGACGTCGCGATCCTTGGTCACGAGCAGCGGGTTGACCTCCACCAGCGTGGCGTCCTCGGCCACGAACACGTCGTAGAGGCGCGAGAGCATCGCGCCGACCGGCCGGATCACGTCCTCCGCGATCCCGGCTTCGAACGCGAGCCGCCGGCCGTGGAAGTCCTGGAAGCCGATCAGGGGATCGACGTGGACCTGCACGATCGCCTCCGGATCGCTCTCGGCGATCGCCTCGACGTCCATACCGCCCATGCGCGAGAGCATCGCCAGCGGCTTCTTCGCGCCGCGGTCGAGCAGGATGGCGGCGTAGTACTCCTCGGCGATCTCCGAGGCCTCCTCGACGTAGAGCTCGTGGACCCTAAACCCGCGGATGTCCATGCCCAGGATCGCGTTCGCATGCTCCTCGGCCGTCGCGCGATCCGTGGCCAGCTTGATCCCTCCGGCCTTGCCCCGGCCGCCGATGTGGACCTGTGCCTTGATCACGACCGGGTGGCCGAGCTCCTCGGCCGCCTCAACGGCCTGCGCCACGGTGCTCGCGGGGCGGCCGTTCGGCACGGGGACGCCGTGCTTTCTGAACAGCGCCTTGCCCTGATGCTCGAGGAGATCCATGAGAAATTAGAATGTGGGTCCCGCCCCGGGCGCGCCGCCTTCGCGGCGGCATCGTGCCCGCTCCGGGCCGCGCCCGAAGCCCCTTCGGGGCCAAGAGCGCGCGCACCCTATCGCAAGCCCGACCGAGTCACCGAGGAGACCCTTGCCGCTTCCGAAACAGGTTCGCTTCGTCACGTTCGACTGCTACGGCACGCTCATCGACTGGGAGACGGGCGCCTACGACGCGTACGCGGCCGAGGCGGAGCGCGACGGCTTCACCGTCGACCGCGAGGCGGTGCTGCCGCTCTTCATCAACATCCAGCGACAGGTCCAGAGTGGCTCCTACGAGCTGTACGCGGAGGTGCTCCGCCGCACCGCCGTGCGCTCCGCCCAGGAGCTCGGCTGGGACCTCGAGCCTTCGCGATCCGGGTTCCTACCGGGCAGCGTGCCGCGCTGGCCGCCCTTTCGCGAGACCAACGCGCAGCTCGAGCGCTTCGGGAAGAAGTTCGAGATCGGCGTGCTCTCGAACATCGACGACAAGCTCCTCGGGGCGACGCGGCGCCATTTCCGGGTCGACTTCGACCTCGTGGTCACGGCGCAGCAGGTGCGGAGCTATAAGCCGGACCCCGCCCACTTCAAGGAGTGCGCCCGCCGGATCGGAGGCAAGCGCGGATGGGTTCACATCGCGAGCGGCTACGAGACGGACGTCGCGCCGTGCCTCAAGGAGCGGGTCCCGGTGATCTGGGTGAATCGCCACGGGCAGAAGCTGGAGCAGGGGCAGCGGAAGCCGACCGAGGAAGTGAAGAACCTCCGCGAGGCCGCGAAGCTGCTGGGCGCGCTGTAGCGCGCAGCGAGGATTACGGGACGGCCCCTTGCGTGCCGTAGCCGTTCATCCCGATGTGGTGGTGGTCACGAGCCGGCTGTGGCAGACGACCGCGACCGCGATCCGGGCGCCCGTCGTCGGCGGTGATCGCCCCGAGCTGCAGGAGGCCTTCCTCGTCGACTCCCCGTACTTCCCGGACGAGCTCGAGCTCCTGCCGGCGCTCCTGGAGCAGGCCGGATTCCGTGTCCAGGGTCTGCTCGCCACCCACGCCGACTTCGACCACCTCCTCGGCCGGCTTGCCTTCCCCGGGCACACCCTCGGGGTCGGCGAGCCGACCATGGAGCGAGTCCGCGCCGAGCCGGGAGCGGCCCAGCGCGAGCTCCGCGAGGCGGATGCCGAGCACTACGTGGAGCGCTCGCGTCCGCTCGCGCTCGGTGGCGTCCAGGCGCTTCCCGTGCCGGGGTTCGTCGAGGTGGGAGGGGAGCGGCTCGAGCTCCACCCGGCCGACGGGCACACCGCGGACGGGACGGCGGTGTTCGCCCGCTTCGCCGCCGTGCTGGTGTGCGGCGATTACCTCTCGGACGTTGAGATCCCGCTGATCTCCCCGGGAGGCACGCTCGACGGCTATCGCGCGACCCTCGCCCGGCTCGCGCCGCTGGTCGAGGCGTCCGACGTCGTGGTGCCGGGCCACGGCTCGCCGCAGGACCGCGAGCGCGCGCTCGGGACCCTGGACGAGGACGTCGACTACCTCGACGCGCTGGAGGCCGGCGAGTCGCGGCCGAGGCTCCCGCCCGGCCGCGACAGCCGGCGGCAGCAGGAGCTCCACGCGGAGAACCTGGCCGCGCTGAGCCGCTAGCCTCGGGCGACCATGACGCCGACTCCCCTCCACACAGCCGAGAACCGCGGCTACCGGGAGCTCTACGTGTTCACGCAGCAGCTCGTGAACCGGTGGGAGCGGCTTGCGCGGCGGCTCGAGGACCACGATGCCGTGACGGCGCTCGAGCGCGGCGCCGAGGCCGGCCGCCGGCTGGTCGACGAGCTCGCCGACCGCACCGCCGCCTACGGGCTCCATGGCCACCCGGCCGCGCGCGGACTGGGCGCCCGGATCGCCTCCGGACGGTCCGAGGTGGGAGATCGCTTCCTCGAGCGCAACCAGGCGCTCCGCGCGGCCGTCCCCGACGCCCACAGGCTGCGGGTGCTGCTCGAGTATCTCGCGGCGGTCGCCGACACGCGCGGCGACGAGCAGCTGGCCGCCTTCTGCCGCGCGTGGGAGCGTCGCCTGGGTCGCGTCGAGGCGCCGGTCCGCCGGGCCGCGGTCGCGGCCGGCCACGACCCCGACCGTGCCGTCGAGCCGCTCGAGCCGTCCGCCGCCGGGCGCGCCGCGCACGGGGTCGCGTACGCGTTCGGGTCGGTCGGGGAGTGGGTGGACGCGCGCGCCGCGGGCGTGCGCTCGCGCTAGTTCTCGGGCGCGAACGGGCGCTCGAAGAGCGTCGACAGCACCACCTGCGTCTGCGTGCGGATGACGCCGGGGGCGTCGCGGATCCGTTCGAGCGTCTGCTCCAGGTGCTTCGAATCCGTGGCGCGCACGTGGAGGATCGCGCTGGCCTCGCCGGCGACCGTGTAGGCGGCCGCGACCTCCGCATGGCCCGCCACGGCCGCGTGGACGTCGGCAGACGACATGCGACCCTCGCAGTAGAGCGCGACGAACGCGTCGCTGTGCCAGCCGAACGCCTCGGCGTCGAGGCTCGCCGAATAGCCGCGAATGGCGCCCCGCTCCTCCAGCCGATCGACCCGCCGCTTCACGGCCGGCGCCGAGAGCGAGACGTGCCGCCCGATGTCGCTGAACGAGCGCCGGGCGTCGCGCCGCAGCAGCGCAACGATCTGACGGTCAATTTCGTCCATCTGGCGTCGCGCCTGCTTGTTTACGCAACGAACATGGCTTGAGGGGCAGGCGCAAGAGGGGAATCATAAAGCCAGCTGCACTCGCCCACGAGGAGGAGATGAATGCCGCCCACCACGACCCCCGCCAGAACGCGCGCGCCCTCGGGATCACTCCGTGAGCGCCCCCGGTCGAACGGCGCCGCCGACACGATGCCGCTCCTCGGCATCGACCACATCGAGCTCTACGTGGGCAACGCCGTGCACGCCGCCCACTACCTGACCCAGGCGATGGGGTTCCGCGAAACCGCCTTCTCGGGCCTCGAGACCGGCGTTCGCGACCGCGCTTCGCGCGTGCTCGAGCAGGGCCGCATCCGCCTGGTCGTCACGGCCCCGCTGGGTGCCGACTCCGAGATCGCGCGCCACCACCGCGAGCACGGCGACGGCGTGAAGGTCGTGGCGATGAGCGTGCCAGACGCCGAGCACGCCTACCGCGAGGCGGTCCGCCGCGGAGCGCGTGGCGTGCGCGAGCCGCACGAATCCGCTGGCGAGGGGGGAGCCGTTCGCCTCTCCACGATCGCCACCTACGGCGAGACCCTCCACACCTTCGTGGAGCGGGACGGCTACGCGGGGGCGTTCCTCCCGGGGTACGCGCCCGTCGAGACCTCCGGAGGCGGTGCCGGCCTGCTTGCCGGCGTCGACCACGTCGTCGGCAACGTCGAGCTCGGGCGGCTCGACGAGTGGGTCGGCTACTACGAGCGCGTGTTCGGGTTCACCGAGATGATCCACTTCTCGGACGAGGACATCTCCACCGAGTACTCCGCGCTGATGTCCAAGGTGATGGCCGACGGGAGCGGGCGCATCAAGTTCCCGATCAACGAGCCGGCGGAGGGCGCGCGGAAGTCGCAGATCGAGGAGTTCCTCGAGTACTACGGTGGCGCAGGCGTGCAGCACGTCGCGCTATCGACGACGGACATCGTCCGCACCGTCACAACGCTCGCCGAGCGGGGGGTGAGGTTCCTGAGGACGCCTGGCTCCTACTACGACGAGTTGCCCGGCCGAATGGGAGAGATCGACGAGGATCTAGCCGATTTGCGCCGGCTCGGGATCCTCGCGGACCGTGACGACGAGGGCTACCTGCTCCAGATCTTCACCAAGCCGCTGGGCGACCGGCCCACGCTGTTCCTGGAGCTGATCGAGCGGCACGGCGCTCGCGGATTCGGCGAGGGCAACTTCAAGGCCCTCTTCGAGGCGATCGAACGCGACCAGGCAAGTCGCGGAAACCTCTAGACGGGAGCCGCCGAAAGCGAGAGGAGAGACCACGATGCGCTACCAGCGGATGGGGGACTTGCCGGCCAAGCGCCACGTGCAGTTCCGCGACAACGGCCGACTGCTCGTGGAGGAGGTGCTCGGCTTCGAGGGCTTCTCCGGGAACGAGTCGATCCTCTACCACCTCGAGTCGCCCTGCCGGATCCGCGAGGCTCGAGAATTCGTCCCGATCCTCCATGAGGAGTGGGTGCCCGACGCGCACGTCCACCGACATCTCGCCACCCGCGGCCTCGAGCCCGCGGGCGATCCGATCTCGGGTCGCCGGGTCTTGATGTGGAACGCCGACCTCGAGATGGCGGTGTGCGCGCCATCAGAGGAGGTCGACGCCTTCTACAGGAACGGCGAGGGCGACGAGGTCTTCTTCATCCACGCGGGGTCGGGGACCCTCGAGACTGTGTTCGGGAGCCTGCCCTTCCGCCAGCACGACTACGTGGTCGTCCCGCGCGGGACCACCTACCGCTTCCGGCTGGACGACGGGCCTCAGCTGTGGCTCGCGTTCCACACGCCGGGCGAGATCGAGACGCCGAACCGCTACCGCAACCGCTACGGCCAGCTGCTCGAGCACGCGCCCTACTCACACCGGGACTTTCATCCGCCGCGCCAGCTCCAGACCCACCGCGAGCGTGGAGACTTCGAGCTGCTGGTGCGGGTGCGCGGGGGCATCCAGCGCTACGGGCTCGACTACCACCCCTTCGACGTGGTGGGCTGGGACGGCTACGTCTACCCGTACACGTTCAACATCCACGACTTCGAGCCGGTCACGGGCCGCATCCACATGCCGCCGCCCGTGCACCAGACGTTCCAGGGGCCGAACTTCGTGGTCTGCTCCTTCTGCCCGCGCGAGCTCGACTACGACCCCAACGCCGTCCCGCTGCCCTACCACCACTCGAACGTCCAGTCGGAGGAGGTCATCTACTACGTGTCGGGTGAGTTCGGCAGCCGCAAGGGGATCGAGGTCGGCTCGATCACGGTGCACCCGTCGGGGCTGCCGCATGGGCCTCAGCCGGGGCTCGTGGAAAAGGCATTGGGCGCGCGCCGCACCGAGGAGCTCGCGGTCATGTGGGACACGTTCCGCCCGCTCCGGCTGACGCCGCTCGCCCGCGAGATCGACGACCCGTCGTACGCCCTCTCCTGGTACACGGAGGAGCCGGCGCCGGTCGGGGCCA
Source organism: uncultured Thermoleophilaceae bacterium (assembly GCA_963808955.1). Lineage (GTDB taxonomy): Bacteria > Actinomycetota > Thermoleophilia > Solirubrobacterales > Thermoleophilaceae > CAWEHQ01. Next base: position 115,171 of record CAWEHQ010000015.1, read on the forward strand.
GCACCACCGGCTAGCGGCTCGGGGCCGGTCGTGATCGACCACGCGAACAGCCTCAAGCTCCAGCACCTCGTGGAGCTCTCGAAGCTGGGCGACGACTGCGCACGCGTCGAGGAGGAGATCGCGGGATGGCTTCGCGACCACGACGTCGTGTTCGCCGACCGAATCATCCCGTTCGTCCTGATGCCCCACTTCGTGTCGCCCGGCCAGGAGGGCCGGGTGCGCGGCGCCGTCGACTGCCTGCTGCGGGTGCTCGATCGCTTTTGCGATGCGTACCCCACGGACGCCAGGCTGCGAGACGAGCTCGCGCTTTCGGAGGCGGAGGACGCCCTGATCCGGATCGAGCCGGGCTTCTCGCGGCCGCTACGGATCTGCCGCCTGGACGCCTTCCTCCAGGGGTACAAGGTCAAGTTTCTCGAGTTCAACGCGGACTCGCCCGCGGGAATCGGCTACACAGACGTGCTCTACGAGGGGCTCGCGCGCGCGCTCGAGCTCCCGCGGGTGGCCGCCGAGTTCGAGACCGCATACACGCCGATGGCGCCGGGGCTCATCGCCGCCCTGCTCGACGCCTACACCCAGCTGCGCTCGGCGCGCACCGACCTACCCGAAGTGCCGCGGATGGCGTTGATCGACACGCCTGGCAGCCCATCGGTGCCGGAGTTCCGGATCATCTGCGCCGCCGCCCACGACGCCGGCGTCGACGCGCTCCACGCGACCACGGAGGACCTGGCCTACGATGGCTCGACGTTGAGCGTGGGCGGCGACCCGGTACACCTCGTCTACCGGCGCGCGCTCGTCGACGACCTTCCGGAGGGTGACCTGATGGCGGCTGCGCGCGACCGGCGTGTCGCCGTCGTCAACCCCTTTCGGGCGCGCGTCGCGAACAACAAGAAGCTGCTGGCCCTGCTCGACGATCCCCGTTTCGGCCACCTGGTGGACGCGGCGGAGGCAGAGGCGATCCGCGCCACGATCCCGTGGACGCGCGTGCTGCGAGACAGGCCGACCAACTACGGCGAATGGACGGTCGACCTGCTGGCGTTCGTGTCGGACAACCGTGAGCGACTCGTCCTGAAGCCGGCGTCCGACTACGGCGGGCATGGAGTCGCGCTCGGCATCGAGACGGAGCAGTCGGCCTGGGACGGCCTCGTACGACAGCACGCCGACGAGCAGGATCTCGTGGCCCAGGAGTACGTGCCCGTGCCCGAGGAGATGTTCCCGACCGTCGAGGACGGGCATGTGCAGATGCGCCTGAAGCGATTCAACATCAACCCGTTCGGGATCGGTGGTCGCTACGCGGGCATGATCACCCGGATCTCGGACCGGGCGGTGATCAACGTCTCGGACGGCGGCGGCCTGCTGCCGAGCGTGGTGGGCCGCCACCGCCGTCAGCTGCTGGCCGAGGAGGACCCGATCGCGGAGGAGCCGGCGAGCCGGCGCGAGGAGGCGTGGGATGCCCGCGCCTGACGTCGCCCGTCGCACGCCGCTGAAGCACGGCTACGACGTCGACGAGAACGCGATCCGCTTCTCGAACCTGTTCCATGTCCTGCGCGAGCTGGTGCACCGTTCGTCCGGCTGGCTCGCGCTCGAGCCGAGCTTCTCGCGGAAGTACGCGCTGGGAGACCACCTCCACGACGACGCGCGCACGGTCTCCAAGGTGCGCCGCCGCCTCTACGAGCTGCGTCACCCGACCGACTACCCCGGCGCGCCCGGGGAGGAGCTGGTGCCGCTGCTCGACGCGCTCGGGGCGGCCGCGACGCCGGCGGAGTACGTAGCGGTGGCGTACGGGGAGGCCAAGCCGGCTCTTCTGCGAGCCATCCGCATCCAGGTGGAGAGGCTCGACCCCGTCACCGACGAGCCCTCGCTGCGGCTGCTGCGACAGATGGCCGAGCGTCAGCGCCGCCACGTTCGCGAGCTCGGCCGCGGTGACGGCGGAGACGGAGACGCCGGCGGGCTCGGCGGTGTCCTTGACGCGGGATCGAGCGAGCCGGGTGACGAGCTCCCGATCGACATCGGGTCGATCCCGGTCCGGCTCCGCGAGAAGCGCGACCTGACCGTGATGCCGCCGCTCGAGGAGCCGGCGCGCGACGACTTCGTCGAGGTGACCGAGGACGGCGACCCCTACCTGGTCGACGAGCTGTACGTGAACGGTGAGGAGAACCGCGTGCCGGTCGACCGGGAGGAGCAGCGGCACTTCTTCCACGGGCTGATGGATGCGGAGCTTTGCGCCGCGGAGCTCATGGCCCGCAACTCCCACGAACACCCGGAGATGCCCTGGGACTTCCACGTGGACATGGCGCGGCAGACGTGGGACGAGCTCCGCCACGCCCGTGTGCACGACGTGCTGATGGCCACGGAGCTCGACTGCCGCTGGGGCGACTTCCCGGTCGGCTTCTCCTACTTCAGGTCGATCTACGCCTACGACCTGCTCGGCCGGCTCGCGCTGTTCAACGGCACCAGCGAGCAGAAGGCGATGTGGCGCCACTCCCATCGCCGCAAGGCACTGGTGGACCTCGACCAGGAGTCGGTGGCGAAGGTGTTCGACTACCTGCTCGCCGACGAGGTGCCGCACGTCCACAACGGAGTTCGCTGGGGGAGCCACCTGCTGGGCGGCGACGAGGACGCCTACCGGCGCAAGGTGCGCGAGCTGCGCGCGGACCTGGACGCGACGGGAGCGCCGCGGTAGACCGCCTCCGGCCGTACAGGGGTTACGTCATTCGCAATGGTGGGCGCTCGGAGGGAGCGGGTCGCGCCCCGCCACCCCCGCACAGCTACGTAGCCGCGACAGCCGAGCTGCGAGCGACGCCTCCACCCTCGCTTCCGCTGTGCCAGGCGCGGTGGGGGCGAGGTTCGAGAGCTGAAGCGGGTCGCTGCGGAGGTCGTAGAGCTCAGTCTCACCGATGGGCCGGCACCGGCCCCCGCGCGCGGTGGTGACGGTGTGGTGCTCCACGTAGACGTACCCGCGCACACGTATCCCCTCGTAGTCGCACGAGTGGTAGGCGGCAGCCCGCTGCTCGGGGGCTTCGAGCTCTACCAGGATGCCCCGATCGGCCGGCCACTCTGCGCGCCGGCCTCCCAGCAGCGGTATGAGCGAGCGTCCGTCCAGCACCCGGCAGTCCGGGCCCGTCCGGCACGGTTGGGCGCCCGCCATCCGGAGGATCGTCGGGGCCAGGTCGACGTTGGCCACCTGCGCGCCGACCTCGCGCGGTGCCCTTCGTGAGCGGGTCAGGGTCCGGGGGAGGCGCACCAGGAGCGGAACCCGCAGGCTCTCCTCGTACGGCACGACCTTGCCTCCGGGTATCCGGTGCTGGCCCGCGAACCAACCGTTGTCGGAGGTGAAGACGATGACGGTGTTGCGCAGCTCTCCTTCCGCGCGCAACGCACGGTGGATCTGGCCGACGCCCCGGTCGACGGCGAGCAGCGACGCCAGCCGGCAGCGGTGCTGACGGGTGATGTCGGCGTTCGCGGCCGGCCCGAGGCCGGGCCGGACACGGAGGAAGCTCGGCTTGTCGCTCATGTCGCGCTCGTTGAAGGACGGCGGCCGCGGTAGCGCGGCGTCCGCGAAGCGGCGGGCGTCGCGCGGATCCGGCGTCGCCGACCGCTCGCACGGCGTGCCCGGGGCCGGGTTGGCATGCGGTGCGAGATGGTCGACCGCCATGAAGAAGGGCCTGCGACCGGCGGCGTGGCGGCGAACCAGGTTCACGGCCGTGCGGTTGAGCACCCGCGTCAGGTAGTCGCGGCTGCGGCTCCCGTAGTGGGCAGCGCCGCCGTTCACACGGAGCTTGTAGTCGAAGTAGCGCAGCGGCTCCAGGATGGTGTGCCATTCGTCCCAGCCCGGCGGCACCTCGTTGGGCCGATCGACCGCGACCTCGTAGAGGTTGAGGTACCTGCCGACGTGGGCGGTCCTATAGCCCCGACCGCTGCAGCCAGACGGGCAGCGTGTTTCCCTTGCCGCGGAGGTCGCCGTAGGGGTTCGGGTGGTTCCAGAGGACCCCGTTGTTGTGCCCGTACTGACCGGTTAGGAAGACAGCTCGCGACGGACAGCAAAGCGGCCCGCTCGCCACGTTGTTCGTGAACGTGGTGCCCTTTCTCCCGAGAAGCCGGCTCACGTTCGGCATGGTTCGCCGCGAGAGCGAAGCGACGTCCTGATCGTCGGTAGTCACGACGACGATGTTTGGACGCGGATCGGGGCGCGCCGACCTATCAGCGCCGTGCGCCGCGTCACCCGAGAGCAACGCGAGGGCGGCCACGCTCGCCAGCGACAGGACGACTCCGAGCCCGCGAGCGTTCAGCACCCGCGACATGGTGGACACCACGCGGGCCGCCCGCAAGCGGGTACGGGACGGCTCCCGGGCGGGCCTATACGACGGGGCTCTCAAGCGTGCCGAGACCCGGAGCCGAGAGCTCCACCCTGTCGCCGGGCTCGATCCAGCGCCCGCCCTCGAGCGGCCCTAGCTCGAGCAGGCAGCCGCCGTTCAGCGCGCCCGACCCGAGGACGTCGCCCGGCCGGAGGCGAGTTCCCTCGGCCGCGTGCGCAATCAGCCGCGGCCACGGGAAGTGCTGCTCGCCGGCGCTCGAGCGCACGACCTCGCGTCCGTTCACCCGCACCGTCGCCATGAGGCCCAGCCGGCCGTCCACGTACGGGAGCTCGTCCGGCGTGACAAGCCAGGGGCCCAGGCTGGTGGCGAAGTCCTTGCCCTTGTGCGGGCCGAGTGCGACGGTCATCTCACGGCTCTGGACGTCGCGCGCGCTCCAGTCGTTCATGAGCGTGAACCCCGCGATGCCCCCGTCGTGGCCGACCACCGCGGCCACCTCAAGCTCGAAGTCGAGCATCTCGGTTCCGGCCGGGCGCGGCACCGGCTCGCCCGGTCCGTGGATCGACGCCGGGTTCGAGAAGTAGAACGCCGGCGCCTCGTACCAGGCGGCGGGAACGGCCGCTCCACGGCGCTCGAAGCCGGTTGCCACGTGCCGTTCGAATCCGTAGAAGTCCCGGACGCTGGGCGGCTCGGGCACCGGGGCGAGCAGCCGAACCTCGTCGACCGGGTGCGAGGCGCCCTGGCGCTGCCGGCCCTCGCCGGCCAGCCAGGCGATCACCGACGGGGCGCGCAGCTCGTGGATGAGGTCGCCTTCCAGCTCGCCGGCCGTCGCCTGTCCGCCGGCGCTCGCCCCTCGCCCGTTGGCGATGTAGCTCGCGATCCGCACAGCGGCAGCTTCGCACGCCGATCTCGGCAGGCCGCGGGCTCAGCGGCTGACCGATCGGAGGGGACTACCGCTGTCGGTGCCCTGGGCGAAATACCAAGAAAGTTGCGCCTGAGGCAACTTCCCCCGCGCACGTTTGCCCGGGAGGCAAGGTCCTTGGTTTTCCTCCCAGGGGCTGGCGAAGGGATGTGGGCCGCCGCGCGGCCGCGACCATGCCGGGCAGCGGGCGCACCGACGGCCGAGCCGGCCGAGCCGAGGGCCGCGCCGGGAGCGCCGACGTCCGAGCGGACGCGCCGAGGCCCGAGCGCCTACTTGATGACGGCGATCGTGTCGCCGGAGGAGACCACGCCGCCCTCCGACACCGGGAGCTCCTCGACGGTCCCGGCCACCGGCGCGGAGATCTCGTTCTCCATCTTCATCGCCTCAATGACGCAGATCAGCGCGCCCTCGGCGACCTCGGCGCCCTTCTCCGCGGCCACCCGAAGCACCGTGCCCTGTATCGGCGAGACGATCTCGCCGGGCGCCCCGCCGCCTCCGCCCCCCGCGCGCTCGCGCCGCTTGGGCGGCTTTCGCGCGCCGGTGCCGGTGGTCTCGGCCGGGCCAGCGCCGTTCTCGAGCGCGGCCCCGATCACCTTCACCTCGAACCGCTTGCCGGACACCTCGACGGCGTAGTCACGCTCCAGCTTCAGGACGTCGTCGGCCTCCTCCTCCGCGGGGGCGGCCGTCTCAGCCGGAGCGGGCGCGCCGTGCTCCTTGAGCCAGTCCCGATCCTCGACGAGGTCGCGGCACGTCTCACCGCGCGCCCACTGATCCGTGCCGAGGAGGGCGATGTGGAACGGGATCAGGGTCTTCACCCCGCCGATCTCGAACTCCCGCAGCGCGCGGCGCATGCGCCGGGTGGAGGCCTCACGGTCGACATCCCAGACGATCAGCTTGGCGACCATCGGGTCGTAGAGCGGCGAGATCTCGGAGCCGGCCTCGACGCCCGAGTCGACCCGGACGAATGGGCCGTTGGGCTCGCGGTAGGAGCCGATCTTGCCCGGGGCGGGGGCGAAGTTCTTGGCGGCATCCTCGGCGTTCACCCGGCACTCGATGGCGTGGCCCCTGAGAACGAGGTCGTCCTGGGCGAAGGAAAGCGGCTCGCCGGCGGCGATCTTGACCTGTTCGCGCACGATGTCCACACCGGTCGTCATCTCGGTCACGCAGTGCTCGACCTGGACACGCGTGTTCATCTCGAGGAAGAAGTACTCCCCGTCCTGAAGCAGGCCCTCGACCGTTCCCGCCGACCGGTAGCCGACCGCGCGGGCCGCCTCCACCCCGATCTGCCCGATCCGGTCGCGCAGCTCAGGATCGACGGCCGGGGCCGGGCTCTCCTCGATCAGCTTCTGGTGCCGGCGCTGGACCGAGCAGTCGCGCTCGAACAGGTGCACCACGCTGCCCTGCGAGTCCGCGAGCACCTGCACCTCGACGTGGCGCGGGTCGGGCAGGTAGCGCTCGACGTATACGGTGGCGTCGGAGAAGAACTTCTCCCCTTCGCGTGCCGCGCCCTCGAACGCCTTCTCGAGCTCCGACTCGTCGGCTGCGACGCGGAAGCCCTTGCCCCCTCCACCGCCGGCCGCCTTGATCGCGACCGGGTAGCCGACTCCTGAGTCGATCACCCGTCGGGCGTCGTCGACCGTGGCCACAGGGTCGGTGGTGCCGGGCACGATCGGCACGCCCGCACCCTGCATCAGCTCGCGCGCGCGTGTCTTTGACCCCATCGCGTCGATCGCGTCGGCCGGTGGTCCGATGAACACGATCCCCGCCTCGTCGCAGGCGCGGGCAAAGCCGGCGTTCTCGGCGAGGAAGCCATAGCCGGGGTGGATCGCATCGGCCCCGGCACGCTTCGCGACGTCCAGGAGCTTCTCGATCGCCAGGTAGCTCTCGGTGGCGGGGCCCGGGCCGAGGAGGAACGCCTCGTCCGCTCGCCGGACGTGGAGCGCGTCGCGGTCGGGTTCCGAGTAGACCGCGACGGTGCCCACGCCGAGCTCCTCGAGCGTGCGCATGACGCGGACCGCGATCTCGCCGCGGTTGGCTACCAGGACCTTCGAGAACACCGGCGGTCAGGTTACTGGCGGCCCGACCGGCGCAGCTCGGCAAGGCCCTGCTCGCGCGAGACCACCGGCTCATAGCCGAGCTCGCGACGCGCCTTCGAGATGTCGATCGTGCACTCCTGGGAGGAGGCCCAGTGGGCGAAGCGGGTCAGGGGCGGCTCGCCGGGAAGCGGCAGCACCTTCCAGGCTCCCTCGACGGCAACGGCCGCCGCCCCGGCCACGGGCGCCGGCAACGAGCGGCCGGGCGCCTGCACGCCCTGGGTGTCCAGCATCGCCGACACGAACTCCCGGAACACCACCGGCTCGCCGTCGGTGACGAAGTAGGACTCGCCGGGGATGCCGCGCTCAGCTCCGAGCAGGAGACCCTCGACGACGTTGTCCACGTGCGTGATCGAGGTCAGGTGGCGCCCGCCGCCGATCCAGGCGAACCGGCCTTGCTCGACCATCTCCGTGAGTGCCGGGAGCAGCGTCGTGTCGCCGGCGCCCCACACGAATCGCGGCCGCACCACACCGTCTCGAAGCCATCGCCGTGGCCGCGCGCACGGCCTGCTCGGCACGGGCCTTGGTCGCCGCGTAGAGAGCCTTCGAGTCCGGCCTGAGCGGCGCTGGTCTCGTCGACGTTCACGAGCGGCTCGCCGGCGATCAGCGCGGCCTCGGTCCCGCAGTGCACGAACCGACGCACGCCCGCCTCGCGCGCTTGCAGCGAGCGCGTTCTCGGTCCCGACAACGTTGCCGCGCTCGAACTCCTCGCGCGATCCCCACGAGCCAAGGTGTGCCGCGAGATGGAACGCCGCGTCGCAGCCCGCGCGCGCCCTCGGACATCGAGGCACGACTCCTCGAGGTCGCCGCGCACGGGCTCGGCGCCCGAGCTTCTCGACGGCCTCGGCCGACGGTCTCGAGCGAGCAAGCGCCCGAACGCGCCGAGCCGCCCGCCACCAGGCGCTGGACGAGGCGCCCTCCGATGAAGCCCGAACCGCCGGTTACGAACGCGGTTGTCGGCACGGCGGCGATCGATCAACCGTACCGAGTCCGACCCTCCTCACCTAGGAGCCGGAGCGCTCGGCGGCGGGGCTCGGCGCGCCCGATGCGGCCGCCAGATCGCCCGCCTGCTCGGTGTCGGCCCGGTCCCGCGGGATCCGGTCTCGGAAGCGCTCCCACAGGACGAGTGCCACCGAGGATCACCGGCACGGCGCCGATCACGACGGGCGGAATGGGGGCGCCCGCCTTGGACGCGAGCCCGAGACCCGCGCCGACCAGCACCACGCCGAGAATGGTGCGCAGCGTGCCGGCCGGGAGCCTCACCGATAGGTGGCTCCCCACCCACACCCCGGGCACCGAGCCGATCAGGATCGTTCCGGCGAGCGCGTAGTCGACGTTGCCCGCGACGATGTGCGCCGCCGCCGCAGCCCACAACAGGACCGCGGCGTGGAAGACGTCCGTGCCCACCACGCGCTGGGGGACGAGGCGGAACAGGAGGATCAGCGCGAGCGCGATCAGGGCGCCGCTGCCGGCCGAGGTGACGCCGAGCATGAACCCGACCACCACGCCGATCCCGACGGCGACCGCCTTCGATCGCGCCGCGAGCGTGAGCCGCTCCCGCTCCTTCAGGACCAGCTGCTTGAGGAAGATCGCCCGGACGAGCGTGATGATCCCGGTGAACAGGATCGCGCCCGCGAGCACGCTGATCAGGATCGGCTCGAAGTCGGTGCCGGCCTGCTCCTCGAGCCACGACAGCGCGGCCACGCCGCCCACCGCCGCCGGCACCGAGCCGAACGCCATCCACTTCGACAGCTGGAAATCGACCGTACCCTGGCGCGCGTGCTTGTATCCGCCGACGGTCTTGGTGACCGCGCCGTAGGCGAGGTCGGTGCCGACCGCGGTGACCGGGGGCGTGCCGACGACCAGGATCAGGAGCGGCGTCATCAGCGATCCTCCGCCGATGCCGGTCATCCCGACAAGGATTCCCACCCCGAGCCCGAACCCTATGACCACCCAGGGTTCGAAGTCCACGCTACTATCCAGACTGATTTAGTAGGAAAAGCAAGTGGCGCAGTCTAACAACAGGATCAGCAGCTTCCGCGCCGGGGGCGTCGTGGCGTCGCTCGCGCGCGCGGCAGTGGGCGCGTGAGGGTCTCGGCGAAGGTCGACTACGCGGTCCGCGCCGCGAGCGAGCTCGCGGCAGCCGGTCCCGAGCCGCTGAAGGGCGACCGGATCGCCTCGGCGCAGGGGATACCGCTGAAGTTCCTCGAGAACATCCTGCTCGACATGCGGCAGGCGGACATCGTGCGCAGCCAGCGCGGTCGGGAAGGCGGCTACTGGCTCGCTCGCCCGGCGGGCGAGATATCGGTGGCCGACGTGATCCGTGCCGTCGAGGGGCCGCTCGCGACCGTGCGGGGGGAACGGGCGGAGGCGATGAGCTTCGAGGGCGTGGCCGCGCCGCTGCAGGAGCTGTGGATCGCCGTTCGGGCTAACCTCCGAGCCGTCCTCGAGTCGGTGACCCTGGCCGATATCGTGGACGGGTCGTTACCGGAACCCGTCCCGACCCTCACCCGCGATCCGGAGGCGTGGCGGTCGGGACCCGAGCACGCCTGATCACGCGCATCGGCATACGAGATCAGCCACCTGAGAGAGCTCGAGTCGGAGTCGATCCACATCTTCCGCGAGGTCGCGGCCGAGTTCGAGCGGCCGGTGCTGCTCTTCTCGGGCGGCAAGGACTCGATCATCCTGCTCCGGCTGGCCGAGAAGGCGTTCTGGCCGGGCCGGTTCCCGTTCCCGGTCATGCACGTGGACACGGGCCACAACTTCCCCGAGGTGCTCGAGTTCCGCGACCGCCGCGTCGAGGAGCTCGGCGCGCGGCTCGTGGTCGCGTCGGTTCAGGAGGCGATCGACAAGGGCCGCGTGGTCGAGGAGAAGGGCCCGCACGCGTCGCGCAACCAGCTCCAGATCGTGCCGCTGCTCGACGCGATCGAGGAGCACCAGTTCGACGCCGCCTTCGGCGGCGCCCGCCGCGACGAGGAGCGGGCCCGCGCGAAGGAGCGCGTGTTCTCGTTCCGCGACGACTTCGGCCAGTGGGATCCCGAAGAACCAGCGGCCCGAGCTCTGGAACCTCTACAACGGCCGCATCCGCAAGGGCGAGCACGTGCGCGTGTTCCCGCTCTCCAACTGGACCGAGCTCGACATCTGGCAGTACATCGACGAGGAGGACCTCGAGATCCCGTCGATCTACTTCGCCCACCAGCGCCAGGTGTTCGAGCGCGACGGCATGCTGCTACGCGGTCAGCGAGTACGTGGAGCTCCAGGACGGCGAGAAGCCGTTCGAGTCCTCGGTCCGCTACCGCACGGTGGGCGACATGAGCTGCACCGGCGCGGTCGCGCTCGGAGGCCGCCACCCTCGAGCAGGTCGTGGCCGAGATCGCGGCCACGCGGATCACCGAGCGCGGCGAGACGCGCGCGGACGACCGCGCCTCCGAGGCGGCGATGGAGGATCGCAAGCGGGAGGGCTACTTCTAGCCATGGACCGGAGGTCGTCCTGATGCCCGGCGCGGGCGTGAACGGGGTCCTCCAGGGCTTCGACGAGAGCACCTCCGAGCTCCTTCGCTTCGCCACCGCGGGCTCGGTCGACGACGGCAAGAGCACCCTGATCGGCCGCCTCCTCTACGACTCGAAGCAGATCTTCGAGGACCAGCTCGAGCACGTCGAGCGGACCAGCGAGCGACGCGGCGACGGCTACGTGAACCTCGCCCTCCTCACCGACGGCCTGCGCGCCGAGCGCGAGCAGGGGATCACGATCGACGTCGCCTACCGCTACTTCGCGACGCCGCGGCGCAAGTTCATCATCGCCGACACGCCCGGGCACGTGCAGTACACGCGCAACATGGTCACGGGCGCCTCCACCGCCGACCTGGCGATCATCCTCATCGACGCGCGCAAGGGCGTGCTCGAGCAGTCGCGCCGGCACGCGTTCATCGCGTCGCTGCTGCGACATCCCGCACCTCTCGTGGCGGTCAACAAGATGGACCTCGTCGACTACGACGAGGAGGTCTACGAGCAGATCTTCCACGACTTCTCGAGCTGGGCCGACCAAGCTCGACGTGTCCGACATCCAGTTCATCCCGATCTCGGCGCTCCACGGCGACAACGTCGTCGAGCGGTCCGAGAAGAACATGCCGTGGTACGAGGGCCCATCGCTGCTCTACCACCTCGAGCACGTCCACATCGCATCGGACCGCAACCTGATCGACTGCCGCTTCCCGGTGCAGTGGGTGATCCGGCCGATGAGCGACGAGCACCACGACTACCGCGGCTACGCCGGCCAGGTCGCCAGCGGCGTCTTCAAGCCGGGCGACGAGGTGGTGGTCGCTGCCGTCGGGCGTTGAGACGCAAGATCGCCGCGATCGACACCTTCGAGGGACCAGTCGACGGAGGCCTTCCCGCCGCTGTCGGTGACCATGCTGCTCGAGGACGAGATCGACATCTCGCGCGGCGACATCATCTGCCGCCCGCACAACCAGCCGCACCACGACGCGGGAGTTCGAGGCGATGGTCTGCTGGATGTCGGACCGCGAGCTCCAGCCCCGCGGCCGCTACTCGATCAAGCACACGACCCGCACCGCGCGCGCCCTCGTCGAGGACCTGCGCTACCAGATCGACGTCAACACCCTCCACCGCGACGAGGACGCCGACGTCGCTCGGCCTCAACGAGATCGGCCGCGTCCGGCTGCGCGACCAGCGTGCCGCTCCTGATCGACGAGTACCGCCGCAACCGCAGCACCGGCAGCTTCATCCTCATCGACGAGGGCACCAACGACACGGTCGGCGCCGGCATGATCCTCGGACCCGAGCAGCAGTGAGCGGCGTGGCCGGGCCGGGGCCGCCGGCGTGACGTCCCTGGCGAGCGGAGCCCCGACGTCCGCTGGCACGCGGGCGCGCTGACGCGGGAGGCGCGCTGGAGCGCCTCGGCGCGGCGGCGCGACGGTCTGGTTCACCGGCCTTCCGGCCTCGGGCAAGTCGACGATCGCGGTCGCGGTCGAGGAGCAGCTGCTCGTCGCGCCGGGCGGCCCGCCTACATGCTCGACGGCGACAACCTGCGCCACGGGCTGAACGGCGACCTCGGCTTCGAGCCCGGCGACCGCACGGAGAACATCCGCCGCACGGCGCACGTCGCGCGCCTGTTCGCCGACGCCGGCGTGGTCGCGCTGGTGCGCGCTCGTCAGCCCCTACCGCGCCGACCGCGACGCTCGCGCGCGCGCTGCACGAGGAGGCCGGGCTGCCGTTCATCGAGGTGTTCGTCGACACCCCGCTCGAGGAGTGCGCGCGGCGCGACCCGAAGGGCCTCTACGCGCGCGCCCGCGCGGCGAGATCACCGGGCTTGACCGGCGTCGACGACCCCTACGAGGCGCCGACGAGCCCCGAGCTCGAGATCGGCGGTGAGGTGCCGGTCGCTGAAGGCGCGGACCGCGTGCTCGGAGCGCTCCGCGCCGCGAAGTAGCAGGCCAGTCCTCGCAAGGCCCGACGATGGCAATACGATTGCCGGCGAGCGGGGGGCACCATGCTGAGACCATCGGGGATGTCGTCGATCGAGGCGGCCGTCGGGATTCCGCTCGGCAGCGACCGTCGGGGCCACCATCCGATCCGGGCCCACGGTGTGAGTCCGTTGGCGGCGCTCGAGGACGCGGTCGTACCGGCGCTCGCTCGCCCGCCCTGCCTGGTGTCGTTCTCCGGCGGCCGCGATTCCTCGGCGGTCCTGGCAGCCGCGGTAGGCGCGGCGCGGCGCGAGGGCCTCCCCGCGCCGGTTCCCATCACCCTGCGCTTCCCGCGCGCGCCGGAGACGGAGGAGACCGCCTGGCAGGAGGATGTCGTGGGTCATCTTCGGCTGGAGGACTGGATCCGCGTCGAGCTGGACCGCGAGCTCGACTTCGTCGGCCGCTACGCGCGCGGCCCACTCCTGCGCCACGGCCCCCTCTACCCGGCCAACGCCTGCCTGGTGGTGCCCATGCTGGAGCGGGCTCGTGGCGGCAGCCTGCTGGTCGGGCTTGGAGGAGACGAGCTGTTTGCCCTCTGGCGCTGGCGCCGACTGGCCGACGCCCTTGCGCGCAGGAGGGTCCGTGCCTGCGAGACCCCCTCCGGCTCGGCTTCGCGCTTGCCCCCGTGCGGCTCCGCAAACCGTTGCTCGCCCGGCGCGCCGCGCTGGCGAGCCTGCCCTGGCTTCGCGAACAGACACGGCCGGCGGTCCGGGCGCTGCAGGCCACGAGACAGGCGCACGAGCCGGCGCGCTGGGCGCGCTTCGCCGCGACGCTGGCCACCCGCCGCGACATCAGGCTCGCGGTCGGCTTCCTCAGGACGATCGGCGCCGACCTCGACGTCGATGTTCGGGCGCCGCTCGTCGACGATCGCTTCCTTGGAGCGGTCGGGCGTGCGGGCGGTTCGACCGGCTTCGGGGACCGGTCCGCGGCGATGCGCTACGTCTTCCAGGGCGCGCTGCCCTCTCCGGTGCTGACCCGCAGCGATAAGGCGGTCTTCACCGACGCCTTCTGGACCGATGAGGCGCGAACCTTCGCCGAGCGGTGGTCGGGCGGCGGGCTTGACGAATCGGTGGTGGACCCCGACGCCGTGCGCGGGGCATGGCTCGCCGAGCCACCGGACTACCGCAGCGCCCTGCTCCTGCAGATCGCCTGGCTGCACGATCACCGCGCCACGTCGCAGCCTGGTGGGCAGGTGCCGGGCGACGAGAACGGTGGGCGCTCGTGAGCGACTCGCCGGTCCAGGCGGCCTACGGCCACCGGATCGTCGGCATCGACGTCGCGCGCTGGCTCGGCGCGCACGGGGTCGACGATTGGCCAACCCTCCGGGTCGACCGCGCGCGAGGGTTGCCGGCTTACCCCGGCGTCGGCATCGACGCGGGTCGCCGGCGCGCGACGATCGCCGCCGATCTGGCCGACGACGAGTTCGTGCACCCTGTCCTGGCCCGCGCCGCCCTGATGCTCGCGCCCGAGAACGGCCTCGAAGCGATGCACGCCGGGGCGATCGGGGTGCCCGAGGGCGCGTGGGCCGTGGTGGGTCCGACGCAGGCAGGGAAGAGCACGCTGCTGGCCGCCGGCGCCGCACATGGCGCTCAGATCTTGACGGACGATGTGCTCATCATGCGGAACGGAAGCTGCCTGGCGGGCCCCCGCGCCCTCGACCTTCGCGACGACGCCGCCGCCCGGCTCGGCTACGGGGAGCGGGTGCGGGGCGCCGGCCGTTGGCGCGTCGCGCTGCCACCGGTACCAGGCGAGATGACCCTGCGCGGCTTCGTGCACCTGGCGTGGCGTGACGAGCTGGCGATCCAGCGCCTCGCGCCGCAGGAGCGGCTCGCGCGGGTGGCGGCTCACCGAGCGAAGCACCGCTGGCCGCGAGATCCGAGCGTTCTGCTCGGCCTCGCGATGCTCCCCGCGTTCGAGCTGGGCCGTCCGCCCGGCTGGGACGCGCTCGGTGCGACCGTCACGCTGCTCGCGGAGGCGCTCGACCTCGAGCTCGCGGACGCCGAGCCTGGCCTCCTTGCACTCCGCCGAACCGCCGGGTAGCGTGGCCGGCTCCTTGGCCACGGACGCACCGATCCCGGGACCCAATCCGGCCGGCATCAGGCCGCTGGACCTCGCCGCGGGCATCCTGCTCGGCACGGAGCCCCGCGATCCCCTCCGGCCGCCGCCCCGGTCGCTGTCCCGACGGGAGGCGTTCGCGCGGGCGGTCCGCCCCGCGCTCGAGACCGGTCGCTGCCTGGTGTCGTTCTCCGGCGGGCGGGACTCGTCTGGGGTCCTCGCGATGACAACCCATGTTGCCCGGCGGGAAGGTCTTCCGGACCCGATCCCCGTCACCCTGCGCTTCTCGGAGGCGCCGAACGCCGTCGAGGACGGCTACCAGGAGAAGGTGGTCCGGCACCTCGGTCTGCGCGACTGGGAGCGGATCGATATCACGGACGAGCTCGAGTTCACGGGGCCGATTGCTGCGACCGCCCTGCGCCGGCACGGCCCTCTCTTCCCTGCCACTGCCTTCCTGCTGCTTCCTGCGCTGGAGCGCGCCCGCGGCGGGACCCTGATCGCCGCCTTCGGCGGCTCGGATCTGTTCCTCTTCTGGCGGTGGACGCGAGTGGCGGACGTGCTGGCCCGCCGGGCGCGTCCGCGGCGCGGTGACCTGCGGCCGCTGGCGATGGCGGCGCTCCCGCGAGTTGTGCGAGGCGCGCTAGCACGCAGGGTGGCTCCGCCGGACCGGTTTCCGTGGCTGCGCGAGGACGCCGCGGAAGAGGTGGTCGGGATTCTCGCCCACGAAGTGGGGACCGAGCCGGTGCGGTTCAACAAGGCGATCGAGACGCATCGCCGTCACCGCTGCTTCTCGGCGGCGGTGCGCACTCTCGAAGCCCTCGCCGACGGCGCGGGCTCCTCGGTGTCGATCCCGACCTACGATCCCGTGTACGTCGGCGCCGTGGCGCGTGACGGCGGCCGGACCGGCTGGGGCGATCGGACGCGGATGATGCTGACCATGGTGGGAGACCTGCTCCCGGAGGAGGTGCTCGCTCGCCGGGAGCGCTCGTACTCCGACGTCTACTACGGTGCTCGCCTGCGCGCGTTCGCCGACAGCTGGTCCGGCGGCGGTCTCGACGACTCGCTGGTGGACTCGGACGCGCTGCGGGAGATGTGGCGCGCCGAGCGACCCGACCTTCGCTCGATGCTGCTGCTGCACGCGGCGTGGCTACACGACGACCTGCGGCGGTCGGGGGCAGCGGGCGACGAGCCACGCCCGGTCACATCTGCGGATCGCGGCGGCCCCGGCCTGCAACAGGGAGTGGAGGGTCGCGATGGTGCCTCGAAGGTTGGCGTACAGGACTTGACATCGTCGTGATCAGGTGCCATGTTCGGAGTACCATTGCCGGTCACGACCGAAAGGACGGGGGTAGATGGACGCTGACACGCAGGGCAGGCCCGGAACCTACGAGCAGCCGACGGTGGTGGAGCTTGGGGACGTCGCGGAGCTGACCGCCGACAAGGGAGCCGCCCAGCCGGACGCGCTCTCGGGCGAGCCGAACGACTTCTCACCGCCGATCACACGGTAGCCGCGTCTTGGCGGTCGCGGACCGCCCTCACCGCTCCAGCAGGTCGTGATCATCGAGCCAGCGCAGGAACGTGCTGACGTCGGCTTGGGCGCGCTCGCGCCTCAAGCCGTGCGCGTCGGCGAGCGTGGAGACAAGTGACTCCTCCGAGGTGCCGCTCGCCAGCTCGAGCCAGAGCGGCGCGCCCGAGCGGTTGACGCCCAGGTAACGGCCTCGACGACGGTCGAGGACCAGCACCTCGCCGTCCGCCTCTCGCCATTCGATGTCGTCGCGACGCAGTCTCACCGCGTCAAGGCCGGCCGGCAGACGGGAATCTCCAGTAACTCTGGGGCTGTCGGAGCAGCGCCCGGCGAGGTCCTGAAGCAGCCACTCCGCTCAACTTTCCACCCTCGCGACTTGGACCGAGAGGATCGGCAACTGAGCGTGTTTCAGGTACGCTGCCTCGGCCGGTCGGACAGAAGACGCCGTCGATGGTTTCGCACTATGTGAGCCTCGAATCGTGCTCGCGGTCTACAAAGTCTAGAAGAAAGCTTCTCTCGCTTTTTACACCAGGGTTCCACCGCTGTAGGCTCGAACCGGCCGTGCACAGGTCGGATTTCCGGGAACGGATTGTCGGGACAAGTGTCGGGCCGATGCTAGGCAGGGACATTGACCAACCAGCATAGAACCACCCAGATCCACGGGATGCGCGAGAGCGTGCCGTTCATCGATCTCCGGCGAGCTCACGCCGAGCTGGGGGCGGACCTGGCAGCGGCGTTCGAGCGGGTCGTCGACTCGAGCGGCTTCATCCTCGGCGAGGAGGTGGAGCGGTTCGAGGAGGAGTTCGCCGACTACTGCGGCGTCGGCCACTGCGTCGGCGTCGCCTCCGGCACGGCCGCGCTGACGCTCGCCCTGCTGGCGAGCGGCGTTCGGCCGCGGCGACGAGGTGATCGTCCCCGCGCACACCTTCATCGCCTCGGCGCTGGCCGTGGTCCACGCCGGCGCCACGCCGGTGTTCTGCGACGTCGAGGACGGCACGGGCCTGATCGACGTGGACGTCGGCCGCGCCGCGATCAGCGAGCGGACCGCGGCGATCCTCGCCGTCCACCTCTACGGCCAGGTGTGCGACATGAGGACGCTGTCCGAGCTCGCGCCGGGCCACGGCCTGCTCCTGCTCGAGGACGCCGCCCAGGCCCACGGCGCGACCTATCGCGGGCGGCGCGCCGGCTCGCTCGGGGCGCGGCGCGGGCTTCAGCTTCTACCCGAGCAAGAACCTCGGCGCGCTCGGGGACGGGGGCGCGGTCACCACGGACGACGCGTCGATCGCCGGCCGCGTCCGCGAGCTCCGCAACCTCGGCCAGCGAGCCAAGGGCGAGCACGTCGAGCTGGGCTTCAACGAGCGGCTCGACGGGCTCCAGGCCGCGTTCCTGAGGGTCAAGCTGCGCGACTCGATGGCTGGAACGCCGCGCGGCGGCGGCACGCGGCGGCCTACCGCCGGTCGCTGGCCGGCCGTCGCGCGCCTGCTCGACGAGCGTCCCGAGAGCCCGTGCGTCTACCACCTGTTCCCGGTGCGAGTCCCAGATCGGGACGCCGTGGCGGCGCGACTTGCGGACGATGGCGTGCAAGCGGCGTCCACTACTCGCCCGCCCTGCACCACCAGCCGCCGCTCGCGAGGTACGCTCCACGCGATGCACTTCCGGTCGCGCAGGGGTGGGCCAGCGAGGAGCTTTCGCTGCCGATGTTCCCGGAGCTCCGGGAGACCGAGATCGGCGAGGTCACGGCCGCCTTCGCGATCGCCGTGAACGAGGTCCATCGAGCCCCCGCGTCCAGTGTCGCCTGACCCGCCGAGCACCGTCGGCCTTGGGGTCATCGGGCTCGGCTACTGGGGGCCGAACCTGCTGCGCGTCCTTGTCGGAGATGCCGGACGTCGACGTGGCGTGGCTCTGCGACCTCGACCCGGCGCGGCTGGAGCGCTTCGCGCGCCGCTACCCGCGGCGAGCGCGACCACGCGAGGTCGACGACGTGCTCGACGACCCCGCGGTCGACGCGGTCCTGATCGCGACCCCGGTCTTCACCCACTTCGAGCTCGCCGTCGCGGCGCTGCGCGCCGGCAAGCACACCTTCGTCGAGAAGCCGCTGGCGCGCTTCCGCGCGACGAGGCGGACGAGCTCGTGCGAGCTGGCGCAGGACGAGCGCTCGGCTCCTGATGTGCGGCCACACCTTCCTCTACAGCCCGCCGGTCAGCGCGGTGAAGGAGCTGCTCGACGACGGCGAGCTGGGCGAGATCTACTTCGTCTCCTCGAGCCGCGTGAACCTCGGCCTGCACCAGCGCGACGTGAGCGTGATCTGGGACCTCGGCCCGCACGACTTCTCGATCCTCCTCTACTGGCTCGACGAGATGCCGGAGTCCGGTCCGCGCGGTCGGGCGCGACTCGATCGTGCACGGGATCCCCGACGTCGCCTTCGTGACGCTCAGCTTCCCCTCGGGGATCGTCGCCAACGTCGAGCTGAGCTGGCTCGCGCCGAGCAAGCTGCGGCGCACGGTGGTCGTCGGCAGCGAGAAGATGGTCGTCTACGACGACGGGACCGCCGAGCCGGTCGGGTCTTCGACCACGGCGTCGTCTACGAGGACCCGGAGACGTTCGGCGAGTACCACCTCTCCTACCGGACCGGCGACATCGTCTCGCCGAAGGTCGACACGCACGAGCCGCTCGCGCTCGAGCTGGCCGACTTCGTCGAGGCGCTGTCGGACGGGCGCCTCGATGACGCTGGCAACGTGCGCGCTCGCGCGAGGACGTCGTGCGGCTGACCGAGGCGGCCGAGGAGTCGCTGCGCCGCGGCGGCGCCAGGTTCCGATCCACGGACCGGGGCGCTTCGCAAGCCCGTCGACCCGATCGCCGCGCGGCGCTCGACGCCCGTCGCGAAAGAGCTTTGAGCGAGCCGGCGAGAGGTCCCGAGCTGGAGCGACCTCGGCTCGCGCCGAGGCGAGGGCCGGGCGTCGCTGCGGTCCGACGCGGACGCGGCGGCTGCGCGTCGAGGCTGCCCTCGTTCGCGCCGTCCGGGCGGCGCGACTACCTGGTCCGGCGCCTGCTCGCGCTGAGCGACGTGATCGCGCTCGCGCTCGCGCTGGCGCTGGCGCTGACCGTCTTCCACGCCGATGGGCGGGACCGTCAGCTTCTCTGGGGCCTGCCGACGCTCCCCGTCTGGGTGGTGCTGTTCAAGGCTCTACGGCCTCTACGACCGCGACATCAAGCGGATCAGCCACACGACCGTGGACGACCTGCCCTGGATCTTCCACGCCCTGCTCCTGGGCGGGCCTGCTGCTGTGGCTCTTCTACCGGGCGCTGCCCGCGGCGCAACGTCGAGGCCCTCCCGATCCTCGGGTTCGGCGCGATCGCGATGTTCGCCGTCCCGCTGGCGCGGGCGGTCACGCGCAGGGCCCGCGGCGGGTGCTCGGACCCGAGCGCGTGCTGCTCGTCGGCGACGGAGACGTCGGTGCCCGCGCTGATCCGCAAGATGCGCACGCACCCCGAGTACGGGCTCGAGCCCGTCGGATCGTCGCCTCCGCCCCACAGCGGCCGGAACGGCAACGTGTCGCGGCTCGGCACCCGACGGATCTAGGGGACCTCGAGCTCGTGAACGAGATCGGGACACGCGGATCGACCGCGTCGTGATCGTCGCCAGAGCCTCGACGAGCCGACCCTGCTCGGCCCTGCTGCAGCGCTGCCGCGAGCTGTCGCTGAAGGTCAGCGTGCTGCCGCAGCTCTTCGACGCGCTGGGGCCGTCGGTCGAGGTCGACGACGTCGAGGGGATCACGGTGCTTGGGGTCAACCCGCCCGTCCTCTCGCGCTCGTCGCGACTTCCTGAAGCGGGCGATGGACCTCGTCGGCGCAGCCGTCGCTGCTCGTCGCTACCGCGCCGCTGGTGCTGGCGGTCATCGCGCTCGCGATCAAGCTCGACTCGCGCGGGCCGGTGTTCTTCCGCCAGCAGCGGATCGGCAGCGCGGGCGGACGCTTCCGGCTCGTGAAGTTCCGGACGATGGTGGCCGACGCCGAGGACCAGCGAGAGAAGCTGCTCGAGCGGCAGCGACGACCCCGACTGGCTGCTGCTCGAGCACGACCCGCGGGTCACTCGCGTCGGGCGCTTCCTGCGGCTCACCAGCCTCGACGAGCTGCCCCAGCTCTGGAACGTCCTCAAGGGCGAGATGAGCCTGGTCGGCCCGCGTCCCCTGATCGACGACGAGGACGGCCAGCTCGACCGGCTGGCGCCGCAGCCGGCTCGACCTGACGCCGGGGCTCACCGGCCTCTGGCAGGTGCTCGGCCGCACCAGCATCCCGTTCGAGGAGATGGTCAAGCTCGACTACCTCTACGTCACGAACTGGTCGCTGTGGACCGACGTCCGGCTGATGCTGCGCACCCTTCCGGCCGTCGTGACTGCGGCGCGGCGCCAACTAGCCGTCAGCTTCTCGGCTGTCGTCGATGGCGACCAAGCGAGCGATAGTACTCGGCAAGGGAACGCTCGCCGTCCAGATCGCACAGTGGTTCCTGAGGAGCGAGGCGTACACGCTGACCGGCGTGGTCCCGGTCATCCCCGAGCCGACCTGGACCGATTCGCTGGTCTCGTGGGCACGCCGGCACGACGTCCCGCACGTCGAAAGCGGGGACTACGGTGAGCTGGCCGCGGAGGATGACCGGCCAATGGCGGAGCTCGGCATCTCGGTCTTCTACGACCGGATCCTGACCGCCGCCTTCATCGCGCGGTTCGATCGCCTCCTGAACCTGCACAACGGGCCGCTGCCACGGTACCGGGGCGTTCGCCGATCAACTGGGCACTCAAGAACGGGGAGCGATCGCACGGTGTGACCATTCACGAGGTCACTCCCGGGATCGACGACGGCCCGATCGTCGCGCAGCTCGAGTACTCGATCTATCCCGAGGTCGACGAGGTGAGGGACGTCTACCAGCGGGCGCTCGCCTACGGGTGGGTCCTCTTCGAGCAGACGATGCCGCTGCTCGACCGGATCGTCGCGCGGCCTCAGGACGAGCATCGCGCCACCTACTACAGCGCGCGCGAGAACCGCCTGCTCGGCGATCGCAGCGGCTTCACCCGTGAGCTGAGCGCCAAGGCGTGACGGTGGGGGGGGCGAGGAACGCTGCCGTCGCGTACGGATCTGCCCCTTCGGCCCGGGCGGGCGACCCTGACCGGCAGCGGCGCCTGGTTGCCGTGCTCGAGCGCCTCGAGCGCTGGGGGAGTGCCCGTGACTGGATCGGGACCGATCCCTACGACGGCGTCAACGCCACCCGGCTCGTAGGGCCGCTGCCACGCACGCATCTCGGCAGGCGGCTTCTCACGCAGGTCGTGAAGCGGAGCCCGGTGGACCTCCGTCCGCTGCTCGGCGTTCGCCCTGAGAGGAACTCCGCGACGATGGCATACGTCGCCTCAGCGTATGCGCTCGACGACTCGCTGGGAGCCGATGCCAACCCGTCGAAGCTGCGTCGGGCCATCGGGCTGCTCGAGACGATGCGCTTGCCGGGCTATCAGGAGCCGTGCTGGGGGTACCACTTCCCGCTTCAGACGCGCATGTCACGTGGCAATCGCGACGAACCCAACACGATCGCCACCGTCTATGCCGGCATGGCCCTCCTCGACGCCCACGAGCGGACACGCGAGCCGCGCCTGCTGGACCTTGCACGTGAGACCGGAGCGTTCTTCCTCCGCCACGTGACGCAGACCGTGACGCCGGGGGGAGCCTACTTCGGCTACTGGGTAGGTGACACCACCCCGGTCCACAACGCCAACCTGCACGCCTGCGCGTTCCTGGCCCGCCTGTCCGCCCACGGGAATGGGGACAGGTTCGCGGCGGCCGCCAGGCGGGGCGTCGCCTACGCGCTCGCTCACCAAAAGGATGACGGCTCATGGGACTACGGGGAACTCCCGAGCCTGCGCTGGGTGGACAACTTCCACACCGGGTTCGTCCTGGACGCGCTCGAGGTATGCGACCGTGCTGGCATCGACCCGCGGATCGGCGAGGCCCTCCGGCGCGGACTGAAGTACTACCGGGACGAGCTCTTCCTCGGCGATGGAACACCGAAGTACTTCAACCAATCGGTGTACCCCATCGACGCCCAGTGCGTGGCGCAGGGAATTCAGACCTTCGCGATCGCTTCGGAGCGAGACCGCAACTACCTGGCCGACGCGTGGCGAGTGCTCGACTTCGGCGTGGCCAAGATGATGCGTCGCGACGGTGCGTTCGCCTTCCAGCGCCGACGCCTCTGGCGCGACCCGGCGGCCCACATGCGGGGGGCGAATGCGTCGATGCTGCTGGGGCTGACCCACCTCCTCGCGGCCTCGCGGCGGTCCGACGCCGGCGACCAGTCCGCGCCGCTCTCCGCGTGATCGAGGCCGCGCGGCGCGCGACCGGCGCGCGGACACCTGGGGAGCGCGCGGAACGGATCGCAGTCCTTCACCAGGGCTTCGTCCCGACCTACCGGGTGGCGTTCTATGAGCTGCTGAACGAGCGAAGCGCCCGGGACTACGTGATCTTCCATGGCGAGCCGCCCGCCGGCAGGGGGCACCGGGCGGCCACTGGCCCGTTCGACTTCCCGAACCTTCGCGTCCGCTCGGTCGAGGTCGAGCTGTTGGGACGGTCGGCGATCTACCAGCGGGTCCTCCGCGAGCTGTGGAGCTCGCGGTACGACGGGGTAGTGCTTGGAACCGAGGTCAAGTTCGTATCGAACGTGGCCCTCTTCGCGCTGTACAAGGGCACCGGCCGACCGGTCGTGCTGTGGGGGCAGGGTTTCGAAAAGGATGAGGACGTCCGGGGCGCATCAGCTCGCCTGTACGGAGCGGGCGGCAGCGTCAAGGCTCTGCTCGCCGGCGTCGCGGACGGCTACCTGGCATATACGACGGGCGGAGCCGAGCATCTCGCGGGGGCGGGGGTGCCCCGGCACAAGATCACCGTAGTGGGTAACACCCTCGACATGAGCAGGCAGGTTCAACTGCACGGGGAGCTGCAGGGCGCCGACGAGTGGGAGCTCCGGGACGAGCTGCGGCTGGCCTCGGACTCTGCAGTGCTGGTGTTCCTTGGTCGCGTCTACCGGGAGAAGCGCCTCGACGAGCTGCTCGACGCGGCGCGAACGATCGAGAGCCGCGGGCTCACCCGCAAACCGGTCGAGGTGGTCGTGATCGGCGACGGTCCGGAGCTCGAGGGCATTCGCGCCCGAGCTGCAGGCGGGGACCGCGTTCACTTCCTCGGCGGGCTCTACGACCAGGAGGCCGTTGCTCGCTACCTGCGAGTCGCCTCGGCCGTGGTGATCCCGGGAAAGGTGGGACTCGCGGTCAACCACGCCTTCGCGCATGGAGTTCCCGTGATCACGCGCGAGAGCCGCCTCCACGCCGCGGAGGCGGAGTACATCATCGACGGGGTCAACGGACTGCGGGTGGAGGGGGACCTCGAGACGTTCGCCTCTACCCTTGCGGCTTTCGTGGACTTGCCGGCCCGGCAGGAGACGCTCGCCCGCGAGGCGCTGGCGACGCGTGGCGACCTCACCCTCGAGGCGATGGTGCGCGCGTTCGACGGCGGGGTCGAACGAGCGCTGCGCCGGGACACGAGGCGGAGGTGAGTGGATCAGGACCGGGTTCGGCGGTGCCCCAGGCTAGCGCGAATACCTGGTCCCGGTGGGCTCCCTCATGATCCGGTTGCGTCATTCCTGCGGACTCGGCGCCCCGCGCCGTCGAGCGCGGCCTTCCTTCGTCCCTGACGGCCGCCGACGTACTTGCCCGCGATCTCGGCGGCCCTGTAGTAGTTGACACGGTGGACCAGCGGCGGATAGCGGCTCTCGTCCGGGTAGCCGCGCCACCATTCCTCGAAAGCATCTCTCAGCCCGAACGCCGGGAAGGCGTCACGGGCAGCGAGCTCGCGAGTCTCTAGCTCGATGCGCCTGTAGTAGGGGCGAACCCCGCTCCGGTGCCGGTGCGCCGAACTGACAGACAGCAGGGGGTGATAAGCCACTAACCAGCCCGCGTTCAGGACGCGCCAGGACCACTCCTTGTCCTCACACGCCTCCATCTCTTCGTCGAACGGGAACTCGTTCCAGATAGCAGCCCTCCAGGAAGCGGCGTGGTTGGAGAAGCCCCACAGCGGGTGCGCTCGGGCGGTCGCCGCGTCCTGGTAGAAGGTCTCGTGGAGGGGGACATCATCCGGTCGGAAGCGGGCTCCATTGGTCGCGGCCACGTCGGCTCGCTCGTATTGCCGTAGCGACCTCGCGATCCAGTCCGATCTCTCCGGCCAGCAGTGGGCTGAGACGGCGAAGTGAATCGGCGCGGACGCCGCCTCGGCGCCGATGTTGAGCGCGCGCCCGAACGTGAACCGCTCGCCGGGAAGCTCGATGAGCTGATCGCACCACTGCCGGGCGATCTCGACCGTCCCGTCGGTCGACCCCGAGTCGACCACCACGAGCTCCACTTCCACGGTCTGATTGCGAAGCTGCGAGAGCGTTCGCTCAAGGGTGGCTGCCCGGTTCTTCGCCCGAACGATTACGCTGCCCGCAGGCGTCATGCTCGTCTCACATGCGTCGAGCGCCCGCCGACGATGGCGCGCGTTCTACCTCGTCCCCGGGCACCACACACCAGCGCCGGCCGAGCGCCGGTTCCCAGCCATAGGCACGTCATCCATCGGCCGCGAGCATAACGAGCGCGCGCGGCGCGAGTGAGATGGGCGGCCGGGGCTTGCGAGCGCGGGCGCCCGCGCGGCGACCGGCTCGGGGCGGCGGCGAAGGTCCGGATCTCACTGGAGGACCCCCGCACGCGGCCCCGGAAGCGAACAGCTCAAGTCAGCGCTTTCGCTACGCGCGCCGCGTCCGACGGAGAGGTCGCCCAAGAGGTCAGCGGGCAGTCCCGGGTCCAGGCCTCGACGAACCCCGAGACCTTGCGCTGCCTCGTGTCCAGCAAGACATGGGGGATCCCGAGCAGGACGCTCAAGATGTGGCCATGCAGGCGAGTGGTGATCACGGCCCGTCCCCGGGACAGGATCTGCACGCCGGCTCGCAGGTTCTCACGTGCCATCGAGTCGGACAGCAGGTCCACGAGCCTGCCGAGCAGCCCGGTGTTGCGCCGAGCCAGCCCGGGCCGGGCCAGGTTCGCGAGCCTGCGCTGGCGGCGCACGAAGCTGTCCATGCCAGGTCCTCCATGGATCCAGTCGACGAACTCGATCCGCTCGTCCGGATCGGGCCTGAGCGTGGACTCGTGGTCATCGCGCCCGAGCCACACGACGTCCACCTGGGCCGGGTCGGGACGCGTGAGCGGACCCAGCGCGAACGCCATGTCGGGGCACAGGATGCTCGGGGCGTCGAAGTGCTTGCGGGCGAGCTCGAGGCTCTGGCGGTCTCGCCACAGGAGCGTGATGTCAGGATGGCGGCTCACCACGGACCGGGCCCGGTCGAGACTGCGAGCGTCGCCAAACCAGGCGCTCTGTGGAAGCTGGACGATCGCCCGGTCATGGAACGCCTCGATCACACGCTCCCGAAAGTTCTGATGGTCTGGCCAGAGATCGCCGAAGTTTCCTCCGCCCGAGAGCAGGAGGGGCCCCTCCGGCAGGCTCCTCGTGAGCGCCTCGGGCGAGAAGGTCAGCCGGTCGCACGTGTAGGCGGTCTTCACGCCGATCTCGGTCAGCAGCCTCCGCTCCCCCAGCCAGATCGCCGAGTCGCCGACGTTGCGGTAGCGCGGAAAGTCGAGCAGCGCCACGCGTGATCCCGGGGCGACGATGCTCTGGATCGCCTCGCGCAGCTTGGCGCGGACGGACGAGATCAGCGCTCGACTGCTCCCGTCGGTTCCGACCTCGGGCCTACCCATCCGGGTAGAAGCGCTCGAGCACGCCGAAGGGGCTCGCGCCGTCGATCACCCGCTTCGCGGCGTCCGCGTCGAGGCGGCCGCGCCACTTATCGGGCTCCGTGGCGGCGGCCCGATCGACCGAGTACGGCCGCTCCTCATTCTGCCCGTGGTCGTGCGCCGCCAGGAAACGACGTCCCCTTGGAGCCATCCGGAGGCCGGCTGAGCCGAGAAGCGACTTGAACTCCGCGACCGGCTCGCGGCATACGGCTTCGTGGCTGATCCACAGCCAGTCCGGATGGCCTTGGGCGAGCCGAGCCAGCGTGTAGTACACCGCTCCCCACCACGCGCCGAGCTGGAAGAAGTAGTCGTCCCGCTTCCGCATGTGGGTCACGAATGGCGCGAGATGGTCTCGCTGAAGCTCCTCCTGGCCCAGGAGCGCGCTGAAGCCGTTACCGATGCCATATTCGAGGTGCGCCCAGCTCAAGGCCGTCGCGCAAGGATGACGCACCACGATCGCGGTCAGCGGCCGAAGCTCGTCGTGCACCGCCTCGACGGCCAGGGAGGCGTGAACGTCTTTGACGACCACGCTGTCTCGAAGCCACGGGAGCTGCGGCTGGCGCGCACCGTTGACGGCTTCTCGGAGGATTGCGGTGAACTCCGGGTCCGCTTGGCCGCGCGGCAGGTACCTCATGTAATAGCGGAAGCGCTTGCCGTCGTCGCCGTGGAGGCGCCAGTTGAAGGGCTCGTGGACCAGGCGGCTTCGCGTTGCCGCCGCCAGCGCCCGCGCGATCCAAGTCGTCCCGCTGCGCTGCATGCCCGTGACGAAGATTGCCCGCATCGTGCTCTCCGTACGATAGGCGCGAGACGGCCGGGGGCTCCGGCGCAGCCGTCGTCGGGGACCCCGAGGCTCCACATCCTGTCCCCGAACGCCTGCCTGCGCTGCGGTAATCCTTCTCACTGTGGAGATCCATGCCCGGAAGAGGACACTCGCGCTCGCCGAGACCTTCGCCATCGCACGCGTCTCCAGGCGAGTCCAGGAGGTAGTCCAGGTCGAGCTCGAGCACGACGGAGTGGTCGGAATCGGCGAGGCCGCGCCGATCTACTACTGGGGCGAGACAGCCGAGTCCGCCATCACGTTCTTGGACCACGAGGCGCCCACGCTGGTACCGGACGATCCCTTCGCTCTCGAGGCAGTCCGTCGGGGGCTCGCGGTCCATCCGGGCCAGCAGGGCGCGAAGGCCGCCCTCGACGCAGCACTCCACGACTGGATCGGCAAGCGCCTCGGCCAACCGATCTGGCGGTTGCTGGGCCTTGATCCCGTCGGGCCACCAACGTCCTACACGATCGCCTTGGACACGATCCCCGGCACGGTCGAAAGAGTGCGCCGGGCGGAGGGGTTCGAAGTGCTCAAGCTCAAGCTCGGCGGCCCGGACGATCTGGCGCGGCTTGAGGCGGTCAGGCGACAGTCGGACGCGCGAATCAGGGTCGACGGGAACGAGGGACTGACGCTCGAGAACGTGCGCGATCTCCTGCCCGCGCTGACGGCGCTGGGCGTCGAGCTCCTCGAGCAACCATTTCCTGCCGGCGACCTGGACAGCTTCCGCGCGCTCCGCGAGCTCCGAGAGCGACCCGCCGTGATCGTCGATGAGGGGTGCAGGGATCTCGGCAGCGTGGCCGACGTCGCCCGCTACGCCGACGGAATCAACGTGAAGCTTGCGAAGGCGGGTGGGCTGCGCGAGGCTCTGAGGATGATCCACGCGGCGCGCTCGCTGGGCCTGCGAGTCATGCTGGGGTGCATGATCGAGTCGGAGCTCGGTGTCGCTCCCGCCGCCCACATCGCCTCCCTGGCCGACGACACGGACCTCGACGGGCACCTTCTCATCGCCGACTCACCGTTCACGGGTCTCGGCCTCGTCGAGGGTCGCGTGATCCCTTCCTCCGATCCCGGCCTCGGGATCCGGGCAGACGCATGAAGGGCGAGCGCCTGGCCATCCTGACCGAAGGGCTCCTCCGCGAGCGCAACGCGAAGACCGCCCACGGCGTCATCCGCTATGGCCGCCGCGAAGTGATTGCCGTGGTCGACTCGGGGTGGGCGGGGCGGACCGCCGATGAGGTGGTGCCATTCTGCGCGCGACCGGTCCCGGTCGTCGCCTCGGTCGCGGAGGCCGTCGCGCGCGGTGCCAGCTGCTTGCTGGTCGGCGTGGCACCGATGGGCGGAAAGCTCGACTCCCGGTTTCGGGCGCTCCTGCTCGAGGCGATCGACGAGGGACTCGACATCGAGGCGGGTCTCCATACGCTTCTCTCCGACGATCCGGAGCTCCGCGCGGCCGCGGACGCCAGCGGCGTCCGTCTGCGGGATCTCCGCGCGGCCCCACCGGACCTCGACGTGCCGCGCGCGCCACGCTCACACCGCACCGGGTTGCGAGTGGTGCACAGTGTGGGCTCCGACGTGATGGTCGGTAAGAAGACTGTCGCTCTGGAGCTGGACCACGCCGCGCGCAAGCGTGGCCTCCCGTCGGTGTTCGTCGCTACCGGCCAGACCGGCATCGCGATCTCTGGCTGGGGGATCGCGGTCGACCACGTGATCTCGGACTACGTGGCGGGTGCGGCGGAGCGTCTTGTGCACCAGGGCGCGGAGCAGGGCGACGTGCTGTTCGTGGAAGGGCAGGGTGCACTGTTCCACCCCGGCTATTCCGGCGTGACCCTCGGGCTGCTGCACGGGTCGGTCCCGGATGTCTTAGTCCTCGCCCACAGGGCCGGGACCACCGCGCTCCGCGCCTACCCCAGCATCAGGTTGCCGTCGCTGCCGGAGCTGATCGCGGCCTACGAGTCGGTCTGCCGACCGATCAGTCCCGCCCGCACGGCGGCGGTCGTACTGGACACCTCGGGCTTCGACGACACAGCCGCTCGGGCCGCGATCGCCGAGGCCGAGGAAGCCTCGGGCGTGGCGGCCGACGACGTGGTCCGCTTCGGGGCGGAGCGTGTGCTCGATGCCGTGCTCGCCGAGCTCGATCGGCATGAGGCGAGGGCAGGCTCGGCGCTTCAGCCTCTGCGGACCGGCGTGCGATCGGCGCGGAACCAAGCTGGCCGGCTCCGGCGGCGCATTACGGGGTGAGCTAGCCGACGATCGAGGCCGCCGCGCCCGGGAGAGTTCGCGCGGCGGGCGATACACAACCCTCGGACCGCCTCGCAGCGTCAAAGTAGACTCCTAGCGTCATGGCGGAGGTACACCTGCCCCTCGACATCGACGGCGGCGGGCAGGTTCGGTTCCGCGCCAACGAGGCGATCGAGCCGTCGGGTGACGCCGAGATCGCCCTCGGCCTCGTCCCTTCGATGCGATTGGGCACCGGGTTGTCGGTGGATCGCGCATCGAGACGACTGCTCGGCAACGTACCCCGCATCCAGGAAGTGCTTCACTGCTGGGACCCGGGGCTCGGCGAGGTCGCTGTCACGGCGGAGGGATACACCTCACAGGACGCCTCCGCGGATCGGATTGGGGCGTTCTTCTCGTGCGGTGTCGACTCGTTCTATACGGCGCTGACTCATCAGGCGGAGATAACCGACCTGATCTTCGTGCACGGTTTCGACTTCCCGCTCGACGGCGCCGCGGCCAGGAGCCGGGCGTCGCGGGCAGCTCGCGACGCGGCGCGGGAGCTGGGCAAGAACCTGATCGAGGTGGAGACCGATTACCGGAGGCACCTCGACCGGTATCTGAGGTGGGTGCTGCTGCACGGATCGGCGCTGGCGGCCGTCGCTCTGCTGCTGCAGGACCAGTTGGGCAAGGTGTTCGTGGGGTCGACCCACAGCTACCGCCGGCTGCTCCCCGTGGGCTCGCATCCGCTGCTCGATCCCCTATGGTCTACGGAGCGGCTCCAGATAGTCCACGATGGGGCGCACTCAGACCGCCCGGGCAAGATCGCCCGCCTCGCCGAGAGCGAGGTGGCGATGCGCCACCTTCGCATCTGCTGGCGGAACGAGGTGGGGGCGTACAACTGCGGCCGTTGCGTGGAGTGCGTACAAGCGATGGTCAACCTGCGGCTGGCGGGGGCGCTGGAGCGCTGTGCAACGCTGCCCGACGACCTCGATCTCGGCCGCGTCGCGCGGCTGCCGTTGGATGACCACGATCGCGTCTTCACCCGGGATAGCCTGGCCATGCTCGAAGGCTCGACGCGCAATCCAAAGTTGGAGCTGGCCCTGCGGACCTCGCTCGCGCTTCAACCTCTGCGGTCGGGTGTCCAGGCGGCGCGAAACCGCGCGGGCAGGCTTCGGCGACGCGTCATGGGATAGGGACTCGTGAGTCGGGTCGTGGCGACCGGCCAAACGGCCGGCCCAGGTCCGCCAGAGGACCATGCGAGGGACCCAGGTTCCGATACCGGAATGCTGCCCTCGCCGAGGTAGCTCAAATGCCGCTCAGTTCTCTCATCAGCTCGTCGCTCACCACCCCGGCGTAGACCGGCAGGGCGGACCCCGTGATGGTCACGTCGAGGTCGTCTGTGACTTTCACCTCGAGGTTGCCGCCGTCGAGGTGGACGATCACTGGGCTGACGGCGCCTCGGAGCACCGCCGCGACGGCCGCGCCACTCGCGCCGGTGCCCGAGGAAAGCGTCTCACCAACCCCACGCTCGAAGATGCGCACGGTGACCTTCGACTCGGCGTCGCGCCGCCAGAATGACACGTTGATCCGATTCGGGAACAGCTCGTGGCGCTCGATCGGCGGGCCGTAGCGCTCGAGATCAACCCCCTCCAGCTCGTCGGGGAGCTCGATCGCGCATTGAGGGTTCCCTACCAGCACGTGTTGGAATGCGAACTCCCGGCCGGCGGCTATGAGTGTGCCCCTGCCATCTATCTCGCCGGAGGGGTAGTTATGAGAGGTGAGGCGCGCTCGTCCCATCTCGACGGTACATATGCTCGGCGCCGTGATTCGAGAGCGGATCCGTCCAGCTGCGGTGTCGAGCGCGAACTCGTCTCGGTTGGTCCTCCGCTGCAGGTAGAGGCTTGCCTGCCGAGCGCCGTTTCCCGAGATCTCATCCTCGGACCCGTCCGGGTTGAAGACGCGAAGAGTCGCGACGGCGCCCGAGTCGGCGGCCTCCGTCAGCAGCAGCACGCCGTCCGACCCCACCCCCGTATGCGGCGCGCACATCCCCCGAATACGGCTGGGAGTCAGCTCCCAGGGGAGCTCGGCCGCCTCTACGATGAGGTAGTCGTTGCCGAGCGCCTGCCACTTCTCGAACCGCACAGCCCGGAAAGCTAGTCGGCTCGCCGTGGGGGGCACCGGGATAGACCTTGGGGTCGAGTCGGCGATGAGCTTCGACGACTTTTCCGCCGAGGCGCCGATCGGCACGATCTGGTCGTCGTCGCCGTGCGCGATCAGGGTCGGGACGTCGATCTTCGTGAGGTCCTCGGTGAAGTCGGTCTTCCCTGCGTCCGGGGGCCCTTGAGCTCGAGCACGAGCCGCGACTCGATCGCAGAATGCGGGAGGGGGGAAATTTCCCGCGCGGGTAGAGCAGTCGAATTAACCGGGGGCGCCGCCGGGACCGGACGTCTGAACGTCAAGGTGCAGTTTGAGTAGCTCGGCAGCGATCTGGTTTCACCAGTCCTCCTCTTTGCTGGTCGTCGGGGGGAATCTCGCTCGCGGCTCCGTCGCCCACGCTGTCCCGTCGCGGGGACCTGACGATCCTCGCTACGTCGTAGTTCCGCTCCACCGTCGTAGCGCGAATCCGAATTCGGAGTTGCACAGATCCCGGACCCCGGGGCACCCGGGGGAGGAGAAGAGGACGGCGGTGACGTTCGTGTGTTTCTTGATTATCTATCGCGGGGCGGACCGGCCGAGCGGCGAGCGCGAGGTCGATGAAACGTGGCCGGGCGCACGATCGGCGCTGCGCCCAATGGCTGCCTCGATCGCCCAGTCAGCGGGCGGCTCAGAAGCTGCGGAAATGGGACGCCATGCGTGTCCGAACACGAAGGGGGCGGCGATGAAGCCGCCCCTTCGACCACAGCCTCCTGAGGAGCATGGCGCTGCCCCCTGCCGACCCCGGCACGACGTCCCTCGTCACAGGGGCGTCTTCAGGGATCGGCGCGGAGAGGCGGACTGGCAGACGGTGAAGGACGAACTCCGCGCTCCGGCCACCCACCCGCTCGTAGACCCGCTGCGCGCGGAGGTTGTCCTTCGCAGCCTGCCAGGAGAGCTCCCGAGCGCCATGCTCGACGCACCGCTCGCGGCACGCCTCGATCAGCGCGTCGGCGACCCGCGAGCCGCGGGCGATCGGCGCCACATAGAGGTCGTTCATCACGCCGATCCGTGCCGCCCCCGACAGGGTCGACCAGCTCCAGACGATCGTCGCGAAGCCCACCGCCTTTCCCTCACCGTCCCGAGCCACCAGCTGCAGCCCCTCCCGCTGTGGGTCGGCGATGAGCGCCCTGGACATGTCGAGCAGCGCTTGATCGGAGGGATCGACTGGCCGCCTCGTCCGCCAGCGTGGCCTACGTCGCCGCGCCCCCGCCCGGACTCCGTGGAAGTCGCAGTACGCCCGCATGAGCGGCAGCAGGTCCGAAAGTTCACGCTCGCCGACACGCTCGATCCGGTACACCGCGGACCAAGTTAGCGCCTAACCCCCCACGCGCAGCCTCGCGATGTCCTCCCGCGGTGATCTTCCGCCCGTCCGGGAGTTCCGGCATTCTGGCGCCTCCTAAGAGGTGCCGTATTTGCGGCCGATGAGAGGCGATTTGGGCACCAGATCCGCCGTGGTGCCCAATGGTTGCCCAACTGGCCCGGCACTTTCGCCGGGAGCGCCGGAGACAGGTCCGCAGCAACTCGGTGGCGAATGCTGGCTCTTGTACCTAAGAGGCGGTCACGCGGCCGTGCCGAGCGAGCATGCGTTCACGGTGCGTGCAGCGGGACCGCACCCGACAGCAAGGGATGATTGCTGTAAAGAAAGCTCTCCCACTAGCGTCACCTAGCTTTCGCCTGGGCGGGTGAGCTTCAGGCTTCCGCTAGAGCTTTCGTCTCCCCATCAACAGCGCGAAATCCGGAGATCGCGCTGGAGCCGAAAGCGGGATGCACGGGGTACCGGGGGGAGGGGAGAGGGCGGCGGTGACGTTCGTTTCTTGTTTATCGCCCCGCTCAGACATCTCGCAGGCAAACGCGCGCGCGTCCCCACGCCCTAGAGTCCGGTTTGACAGGACGCCCAGTTGCGTACATGCTCGGGCCACAGGCAGGGTCAGGTGGCCGAGGCTAGGAGCCTCGGCCGCACTCATTCGGCGGCGCAGGGAGGCTGCGTGGCTACAGGGCAGGGCGGGGTTACGGTCGTCTCGAGCGCCAGTCATCACCTGGCCCTACGCCGCCGCATCCTCGTCGTCTCCATCGCCCTCGGGGCCTCCGCGATCGCCACCGGAGCCCCTACGGACGCGCTTGCGCACCATGCGCCCGCGAGCGCCGTTCGAGACCACATCGAGCAGGACAGGGCCTCGGTTGTCCACGACCCGGCCACTGAGCGGCGGCTCGAGCGGCGCACCAGCACGGCGACCGCGGCGGACGCCGAGGCGGCGGCAGAGGCGGTCACCGGCAACGAGGGCGAGGTGGGTCAGTGGGGTCCCGTCATCGACTGGCCGGTGGTGGGCGTGCACACGGCCCTCCTTGAGAACGGGAAGGTGCTCGTGTACGTGCCCCGACGCTCGCTCCAAGGTGTGGGTGTGGGACCCCGCCACGGACATGCACGCGCCGGCGAACGTGACTACGGGCATCAACATCTTCTGCAGCGGCCTGGCCCATCTAATGGACGGCTCTTTGTTCGTCGCGGGCGGCGGCGGCGGCCGGGCGGTCGACGCCATCGTCCAGACGAACGTCTTCGACTCGGACAGCAATACATGGAGCCGTGGGCCCGACATGGTGGAGGCCCGCTGGTACCCGACCGTCACCCCCCTCTCGAACGGGGAGATGTTGATCGCCGACGGCGGACCGGAGATGCCGGAGGTGCGCACGACCGACGGTGCCCTGCGCGCGCTCAACACGGCCTCGCTCGACCTGCCGCTTTACCCGTGGATCGACGTGGCGCCCGATGGCCGCGCCTTCTACTCCGGCCCCTCCAGCACGCTGCGGAGCCTCGACACCGCCGGAGGAGGCTCGTGGCAGAGCTTCGGCGAACGTGACTCGCTGAACCGCAGCTACGGCGGCCACGCCCTTTATGACGTGGGAAAGATCCTGGTCGCGGGCGGAGGCCCCTCGAGCGCCGATGCGCGCGTGATTGACCTGAACGGGGCGACGCCCCAGGTATCGGCCACGGCGCCGATGGAGACCGGCCGCCGACAACACAACCTCACCGTGCTGGCGGACGGCACCGTGCTCGCCACCGGCGGCAACTCATCCGGGGCAGTGCTCGCCGACATGGACAACGGGGTCTACACGGCCGAGCTCTGGGACCCCGCCACGGGGGAGTGGGAGACCCTCGCCGCGATGCAGGTCACGCGCCAGTACCACTCCACCGCGCTGCTGCTGCCCGACGGGCGCGTGCTGTCTGCAGGCGGTGCCAACTCGGACGCCGA
This sequence comes from uncultured Thermoleophilaceae bacterium, assembly GCA_963808955.1. Classification (GTDB taxonomy): domain Bacteria; phylum Actinomycetota; class Thermoleophilia; order Solirubrobacterales; family Thermoleophilaceae; genus CAWEHQ01. The sequence continues at coordinate 149,885 of CAWEHQ010000015.1, forward strand.
TTACCTGGCGAAGAACGCCGAGGTGTTTTCCCCGCCCTACCTGTTCAAGAAGGACGGGTCGGGCGAGCTGGCCCCGCGGCCCGAGATCACCTCCGCACCCGACGAGGTGACCTACGACGCGCCGTTCGAGGTCTCGACGCCTGATCCGGCGTCGATCAGCAAGGTGGCGCTGGTCCGGCTGGGCGCGGTCACGCACTCCGTGAACATGGAACAGCGCTACGTACCGCTTCAGTTCACGGCTGACGGCGGAGTGGTCAACGCCACCGCCCCGGCCAACGCCAACGTCGCGCCGCCGGGCGTCTACATGCTGTTCGTGGTCGACGCGGACGGCGTGCCGTCGGTGGCGAAGATGGTGCAGGTCGGCGGCGCCACCGACCCTGGTCCCACCGTGACCGACTACCGGCCCGCCGGTTACACGCGGGTCTCGGGGACGGTCTACAGCGGCCGCGGAGCAGTGTCGCGGCTGTACGAGGACGACGGAAGCCGGGTCGAGATCACCGCCACCAAGACGGGCGGCACGTACGTCTCGGAGATCCAGCCATACGCCAGGATCGCCGAGGACCGCGCGAGCCTCGACAAGCTGACCGTCGACTACAACGGGAACGCGAGCTCGTCGAGTGCCGCTCTGAGGCTCAGGATCTACAACTTCGCCGCCGGCGCGTGGCAGACCATCGACGGGCCCCGAACGGGGGTGACCTCGGACCGCAGCTTCAGCTGGTCCAACTCGACCTCCCCGGCGGACTACGTATCGCCGACCTCGCGCGAGATCCGCTTCAGAGTCAGGGGTACAAGGAGCAGCGGCTTCAGCACCCGCACCGACCTGGTGCGGTTCACGATCGAGCACTGAGACTCCGACCGCTCGCGCCGTCCCCGGCTCGGAAGCAAAGGCTCGACGCGCTGTTGCAGTCGCTGCGCGACTGCTCGGGGATCGCGGGGCGAGACCCTCATCCCGCAGGTGGCTCGCACTGCGAGTAGCCGAGGTTCCCGGGTTCGGCTGGCTGCGCCGCGCGGAGACCGCGATCCCTGGGCAGAGATGAGGCGCTATCCGAGCCGCCCCGCTCCGTACGTGGTTCAACTGGCCCGCGATGGACTAAGTGCAGCGGGCACCTCTCGCCCCCGTGGATCATTAGGAAGCGAGCACCGGGCCTCTTTGCGGTACTGGTCGCTGGTCTGGCTGGGTGCGGCGATCCGACCCCCGTATGCCGCGCGCAGATCCGCCGAATCCGGCTCGGAGTCAGCTCCCAGGGGAGCTGAGCCTCCTCGACGATCAGGTAGTCGTTGCCGAGCGCCTGCCACTTCTCGAACCGCACGCTCCGGAAAGCTAGTCGGCCGTGCACCTGCGCTTCGCCGGCCCTTTCATGTGGACCAACGACCGCGCGAGCGCTAAACAGCGGGCTTCTTGGGACGCGTTTCCCGTCAGTAGACTCGGACCGCATGGCTCAGGTTGACCTGACCGTCCAGGTCGACGGCGGCGCCCGAGTCCGGTTTCGCTCCACCGAGGAGATCGAGCCTTCGGGCGACGCCCAGCTGGCCATCGGCCTCGCCCCTTCGATGCGGCTGGGAGCCCCGCTGTCGGTGGACCGCGCCTCGCAGCGCCTCCTCGAAAGCGTGGCGCGCATCCAAGAGATCCTTCATTGCTGGGACCAAGGTCTCCGCAAGGTCGACGTCAGTGCGAAGGCGCATCCTTCCGCCCACGGGTCCGACCCGCGGGTGGGAGCCTTCTTCTCGGGCGGCGTCGACTCCTTCTACACCGCTTTGACCCACCGGGAGGAGATAACGGATCTGATCTTCGTCCACGGGTTCGACTTCTCGCTCGCCCACACGGCGGTCAGGCGGCGAGCGGCGCGCGCGGCCCGGGATGTGGCAGACGAGCTGGGGATGAACCTGGTCGAGGTGGAGACCGACTACCGGACGCACCTCGACCGGTACCTAGACTGGCGGCTGCTGCACGGGCCGGCGCTGGCCGTCGTGGCGCTGCTCCTGCAAGGCCGGCTGCAAAAGGTGTTCGTCGCGGCAAGCCACACCTACCACCACCTGATTCCGATGGGCTCGCACCCGCTACTAGATCCGCTCTGGTCGACTGAGCGGCTCGAGATCGTTCACGATGGCGCCGATGTCGACCGGCCGCGCAAGGTTGCCATTCTTGCGGAGAGCGACGTGGCCATGCGCCACCTTCGCGTCTGCTGGCAGAACGACGAGGCGGGTTACAACTGCGGCCGTTGCGTGAAGTGCCTGCAAACGATGGTCAGCCTGCGGCTGGCCGGGGCGCTCGACCGGTGTTCGACTTTTCCCAGCGAGCTTGACACCGGCCGTGTCGCGCGGACGAGGTTCCGTACAGAGAGCGGTCGAATCTTCGCCCTCGAGAACCTGGCCGAGCTGGAAGGCTCCGGGCGCGATCCCGAGCTCGAGCGAGCACTGAGGGCCTCTCTGTTTCTACAGCCCGTGTGGTCGGGTGTGCAGTCCCTGAGGAATAGAGCCGGGCGGCTCCGACGGGGCCTCAGGGGTTGAGCGGGAGCTTGGTCACCGCGTTCGACGGCGCGTTCGAGAGGACGCTATGCGGCCTGCGGGGACCCGTTTCCGCCTAAGGTGCTCGAACGCTGATGACGATCCACTCGATCGAGACCTTCATCCGCGAGCCGGTCGGCATCGTCCGCGTGCGCTCGACTGACGGAGCGGAGGGGCTGGGGCAGATGGCGCCCTACAGCGTGGCCATCAGCGCGGCGGTCCTTCACCGGCATGTCGCGCCGCATGCCCTCGGCCGGGACGCCGATCCCGAGGGTCTGGTCGACGCCTGCCTCGACGGCGAGGGGAAGTTCGTAGGGTCGTACCTGGCGCGCGCGCTGGCCGGCGTCGACACGGCGTTGTGGGATCTTCGCGGAAAGCTCGAAGGCAAAGGCGTGTGCGAGCTCGCCGGAGGCGATCGGCGGTCGGTCCGGGTCTACGCGTCCCGCCTCGGACGCCGCGTTCGACCCGAGAAAATCGCCGAGACGGTGGTGCAGGAGCGCAACGCGCACGGCTACAGCGCCTTCAAGGTGAAGATCGGTAGCGCCCAGTGGGGCGCCGCGGACGAATTGCCGAGACGGACCTCCGCCTTCATCGAAGCTTTACGCGATGCGCTCGGGGACGAGGTGGAGCTGCTCGCCGACGCGAATGGAGGCTATACGCCTGAGTCGGCCATCGAGGCAGGGAGGTTGCTTGAGCGGCGCGGCTTCACGCAGTTCGAGGAGCCCTGCCCGCGCCAGGAGCTCGAGTGGAACGCGCGCGTCGCCGACGCCCTCGAGATCGACGTGGCCGGTGGAGAGCAGGAGCACGAACTGGCGCAGTTTCGCCGCATGCTCGCCCTGCGGGCGGTTGACGTCCTTCAGCCCGATGTCTGCTACGCGGGCGGATTCACCCAGGCTCTGCGGGCAGCGTCGATGGCCGCCGCGGCGGGGATTCCGTGCCAGCCCCACTCCGCCAACCGGTCGCTCGTGATGGTTTTCGGGCTCCACCTGATCGCCGCGGCCACGCGTCCCGCCCGCTACACGGAGTGCCCCGTCATCACGATGCCAGGAATCAGAGGGCTGTTCCATCCTCCGATCGAGGTCCGCGACGGGCACGTGCGCGTGCCCGAGGGGCCAGGCTGGGGGGTGGAGGTAGACGGCGCCTGGCTCGCCAGCGCCGAGCGGCAGCTGAGCGGCGCCAGGGGTGGCTCCACGCGGTCGCTCGCGCGGGCGCTCGCGGACGTGGCACGCTCTCCCGCAAAGGGCGGCGTAGGGGCCGTCCGTGATGATCCGCTCGACCTCGACGGCCCGCGACCGCACCCTCCGCTACCCTGACGTGCCCTCCGCGGTCATGACTCGCAAACCGTAGGGGCAAAGGCATGCCCAGGTACAGCGACCTCGACTACTCGGTGACAGTAGCCCTCGACGGGGCGCGCACCGTCCTCGACGCGGGCACGGAGCCTCGGAAGGCCAACCCCGTCCTCGGGTACCACGAGGAACCGGCACCCGAGCGCGCGTGGTGAGCACGCGGGCGCTCGTAACCGGCTGTGCAGGCTTCGTCGGCTCGCACCTAACCGAGTCGCTGCTCGCGGACGGGTGCGAGGTGCTCGGGATCGACTGCTTCAACGCCAACTACGCCCGCGCCGACAAGCTTCGCAACCTGGAGCGCGCTCGTGAATGGGACAGCTTCGAGTTCGTCCCGATCGACCTCACTCGCGGCGACCTGGTGGACCTGGTCGCCGAGTGCGAGACCGTCTTCCATCTGGCCGCCGAGCCGGGTGTGCGGACGAGCTGGGGCACCGGGTTCGAGCGCTACGTGCGCAACAACGTCACAGCCACCCATCATCTGCTGGAGGCGGTCCGCGCCGTTCGTGGGCGCCGGGTCGTCTACACATCGTCTTCCTCGGTTTACGGCCAAGCCGAGAGCCTCCCGACCGCAGAGGACGTTGTGCTCCAGCCCGTCTCACCGTACGGCGTTACGAAGCTCGCGGCGGAGCACCTCTGCGGGTCATACGCCGATGCGTTCGAGCTCGACATCGTGGCGCTGCGTCTGTTCTCGGTCTTCGGTCCCCGCCAGCGACCCGACATGGCCTTCGCGGCCTTCTGCCGTGCGATCCTGGAAGGGGAGCCGCTACACGTCTACGGCGACGGCCGCCAGACGCGCGACTTTACCTACGTCGGCGATGTCGTCGCGGCGACACGGGCGGCAGCGGAGCGGCCCGGCCTGCGCGGGGCCGTGCTGAACATCGGTGCCGGCGCTCCGGCCTCGCTCGACGACGCTATCGAAGCTCTCGCCGAGCTCGCCGGCCGGCAGATCCCAGTGACGCTGGAGCCCCGGGCCCCTGGCGACGTCCGCCACACCGCGGCGGACGTTCGCGAGGCCCGCGAGCGGCTCGCCTACGAGCCGCAGGTCAGTCTGCGCGAGGGGCTGGCTGCCCAGTGGGCCTGGCACTCCGAGGCTCTCGCCGAGGCACGCTGAGCGGGGGCTTCTGGCGAGGCCTGGCTAACCGGCTGCGACACCGTGCGTGGCGGGGGCTCCGAGCCGATTGTCAAGCGCACTCCAGGCGCGTCGCGCGGGGCGACTACCGCACGAGCTCGATCCGTCTGCGCCGCTTCCGCAGCTCGAGCAGGTGCCTGCTGAGCCGTCGCGCCAGCGCGAGGATCGTGAAGGTGGGGGCGACGCTATGGCCGGTCGGGAAGACGGAGCTGCCGGCGATGAAGAGGTTTGCAATGCCGAAGACCCGGAGGTCAGTGTCGACCACCCCCTCGCTCGGCGCCCCCGCCATCCGCGTGGTCCCGATGTGGTGAGCGGCGTCGACTGTGTCCTCGAGGCTGAGTGGATCGCGCCCGAAGTCGAGGCGGCCGAGCCCGGCATTCGCGAAGGCGGACTGAAACGCGCCGAGCGTGCGGCGGAACGATCGGTGATCCAGGTCCGTCAGCCGCCAGTCCACGACGAGCTTTTGCACCCCGATGGCGTCGTGCTCGGCTCCCAGGCGGACGCGGCTGTCGGGGCTCGGAGCCTGCTCGACGTACATCTTCAGCCCGTAGTGGTCGAGAGGTCCGCCCTGGCTGCGATGGCCCTGCCTCCTGGCGACCCTCGCCACGGAGCCAGGCGAGCGAGCGAGGGCCAGGCTCGCGCGCGCCAGGCGACGGACGCTCCGAGCCCGTACCGCGCCGCGGATGGCCTTCGCGTGCTCTTCAACGATGTCGTCGCGGTACCTGGGCTTGAGGTATAGGGCATGCCCCAGGAGCGCCTGCTCGCGCTGAACCTCGTCTGAGAGCGAGAAGCTCACTTGCGGTCGTGGCCGCGGCCGCTCCGCAGTGAACGCCGCCAAGGGCTCCCGGAGCTCAGGACCGGGCCTGAGCGTACCCCGCTTGTGCTTGGGATGCTCCATGAAGAAGCGGCCCACGAGGTCGCGGTCGTTGCCCACCCCGGCGGGCAGCTGCCGGTTCGAGGCGAGCAGCAGCCGGGGGACCTCGAGCGCCCCGGCGGTGAGCACGTAGGTCTCCGCCGCGAGCTCGAAGCGGCGGCCGTCCAGCGACTTGAAGACGATCGACCGCACGCGCTCGTGATCGTCGGCCAGGACGAGCTCCGTGGCGTTGGCTCCGAGCACCACGTCTATGGTCGGCACGCGGCGGAGTTCCGGACCGTAGGCAGCGGCCATGCGGAGAGTCTGCCCCTGCCACACGTGACCCGACACCTGCAGTCCGGTCCCAGCGGTCACGGTGCGTAGGCGCTTGAACGCCTCCTCGGGTCGGAACCGGTGGATGTCGTCCGGTCCGTAGTCGCGGCCCACGGCATCGTAGAACGGACGCAGGTCCCCGAGGCCGATCGGCCAGCCGCTGTGGGGGACCGAGGACCGCCTCTCGAAGTCGATCGGGTCGAATCGCCTCCATTTTCCGGTCCAGGCTTGGGATGTGCCGCCGAACTGCCGGATGCGCGTCTCTCCCCGGTAATGGGGGGGCAGGTACGGGGTGAACGGGCCGTCGGGGTCGACCTCCCGGATGGGCTTGCCGATGCTGTCGAACCGGGCGAGCTCCTGCGTCCCGGGGTCGAAGTCGAGGCGGCCGCTCTCGATTACCACGACCCGCACGCCCTGGCGTCCGAGCTGGCGGGCCACCTCGACGCCCGCGAAACCCGCGCCGACCACGCCCACCTCCCCGTGGATGACGGCCCCCTCCTCGAGCTCGTCGACGTCGCGGATCACTTCACCACGACGGCGTGCACCGCCGCAGGCATGAACGCGTCCGTCCTCGCTCGCTCGCTGCGGACGTCCAAGCCATCGTACTGGCGGAGCACGAGCGCATCGAGCCGCGGCAGGACACGCGAGAGAAGCTCGATAACCGGCCGCGCCGGGGGTACGACGGCGCACTGGATGAGGATCCGCTCCAGCAGGATCGCGATCGTCTCGAAAGGTCCGCTCGAGCCGCGCAGCACCTGGAAGTGCGACCAGTCGCAAAACAGTAGGCGGAAGCCCCCGGCAGTGAAATGAAAGAAGCTGTACGGGCTGTTATGGAAGGAGAAGACGGCGCTCGCGGTCACAATGAGACGCCCGCCCGGCGCCAGTATTCGGTGGAACTCACGGATGAGCCGTGCCGGGTCGGAGACATGCTCCAGGAGACCTGTGCAGAGGACCATCGGGAAGCTCTCGTCGGCGATCTCCCGAAGGTCCGGCAAGTAGGGGACGACGCAGGGGTCGGGCTCAGCATCCAGCCCCCTGCTGAGGACGACCGAGTTGGGGAAGAATCTCGCGTGCTCGACGTCGCGCGAGTGCACGACGAGCGTGCGTTCATCGGTGGCTGTCTCCTCGCACAGACGCACGAGACTCCGCCGCGAGATCCGCGGCCTGGCGAAGGAGAACCGACTGGCGCGCCTCCACAGGGAGCGGGGACGCACCGCTCTCGGCACCGCACGCCGGGCCACCCACCGGGCGGTCTCGCCCGGAGCCACGCGTGCCGCTCGCGCCACCGCGCGGCCGGCGACCCATCGCTGCCCCATGGCCCAGGAGGTGCGCGCGTGATCGAGCGCGAACTCGGCGTAGGCGGTCGGATGCGACTCGAACGCCTGGCGGTGCTTCGCCACGAGCTGAGTGAAGCTGCGCTGTCGAAGGACTGGATCCTTGCCCACGCGCGGACCGGAGTGCTTCCGCAGGCGGTAGGTGACCTCGGGGACCCCCACCAGCGAGCAGACCGGGTTCAGCCGTAGGAACAGCTCGGAGTGCACGCGCGAGCGAAAGGCGGGGTCGAAGCCCCCCAGGCTCAGGACGAGCTTGCGATCGACGACCAGGGTCTGCTTGGTGTTGTAGGACCGACCATTCACCCCGCCCTCTAGCGCGAAATGGCTTCCGCGCGGAAGCTCCAAGGGCGGCAACCGGCGCTCCAGGACCTGGCCGCGCTCATCGACCACCTCGATGCCCGACAGGGCCGCCACCGGCGCCGGCAGGCCGCTGTCCCGAATCGCCGCGAGCGAGGTCCGCCCCGCGTGCGGCAGGAGCTCGTCGTCGTCGTCGAGCCACATGACCCACGGCGCCACCGCCGCGCGGGCGCCGAGGTTGCGCGCGGCGCTGCCCCCCTGCGAGCGCTCGTGGCGCAGGACGCGGAGCCGCGGATCCCCTGCCAGCGCCACGGGCTCCGGCGACCCGTCGTCGACGACGATGACCTCCACCTCGAGGTCCTGGCGGAGCGCGCTCTCCACGGCTGCCCGCAGGAGGCCGGGCCGGTCGTGCGTCGGGATCACGATCGAGAGTTCAGGCGCCATTGGCCGGTTGGAGATCGTAGCGTTGGGAGCAGCTGGGTTAAGAGCGCAAGCCGGCGCAGGTATGGCCCTCCCGCCACCTGTCCGGCGAGAATAACGACAGCATCGAACTACGGCTGTCCGCTGGCCGCTCGACAGCTGTCCCAGTCGGTCGGGCAGCCATCTCGCGCTGCGTCGAGCTCTACCCGGCGCGCTGCCTTGCTCGGCGACGGATCACCCGAGAGCTGGCCAGCCCGGCGCACGCGCGTCGCCCGGAGTGGGATGCTGTCAGAACGCGAGCTCGAGCCCGGTCAGGTTCTCAATTGAACGGGTGGTTCGTGCCCACAAACACGTCCAGCAGCGGCGGTGCCGCCGTTCCGCCCCGCAACTAGGGTCCAACCTCTTCGCTCTCGCGGCTTTCGATGGCGAGCGCGGAGAGGTTCTCGTTGAGGTCGTACGTGTTGCCCTCGATGAACGTCGTCAGGAGGGGCGCGGTTACGCCGCAGGCGGCGGTGAAGTCAGCGGGTTCGACATCACAGCTGAATAGGTCCGACTGTCCGCCGACCGCGGTCCCCGCGTCGTAGGCGCCGAGGGTCGAGAAGAAAGCCGGTCCCTCGTCCACGCGAAGGCCTCCCGAGGCGCCCTGCACGAACGAGAAGGCGTCGATGTCCTCGCTGTTGCCGTCGTTGAGGTCGTGGGACGAGCCGTCGAAGGCGCGGTCCTGAGTCGTGCAGCTCGACGAGCTGTCCCCCGTGTCGGCGCCGCGACAGGCGAGGACGTCCTCGTCCGCGCCGTTGAGCACCCCGGTCGAGAAGCTGCCGGTGGTCGATAGGTACAGGTCCTCATTCACGATCTCGACGCCGTCGACATCCTCGCTGCTGGTATTGAGGCCGACGTCGCTGCCGTCGAAGAACTCGCTGAATTCGCCTTCCGTGTCTTCGCCGATCTCTTCCGGCGTGAACAGCACCAAGTCCGAATCTTGCACCTGGCCCACACCCGGAACCGCGCCGGCCTGGGTGAATGAGAGTACGAACCGGGAGTTGTCGGCCGGCAATGGGAACTCGCTCGGGACCTCTGGATCCTGGACCACAGCGAGAGCATCCAGGCGAAGGTCTCCAAGGCCCACGTCGCCGCCGTCGAGCACCATTTCGTAGACGCCGCCGGTATGCCGGATGACGTCCTCGTTGGCGAAGAACCGTTCCTGGTTGCCGTCCCCGATGGGTAGCCGCTTGCCAATGTCGAGGGCGAATAGGAACTCGGTCTCCTCCTTCCAGCCCACGTGTACATCACCGGGGTCCTCGGGATCCACGGCTATGTCCGGGTCCACGGAGTTGCCGAAGTTCGTGCTCAGGTTCCGGCCGTCGTCCCAGTTACCGTCGGAGTCTCCTCGGTAATAGAAGATCTCGCTGACGCCGGTCTCCACCTCCTGCTCCGCCGCCAGGTGCAGGGCGTCGCCGACGCCCTGGATGCCCACCTTGATCGAAGGCAACGTGCTCAGCACCTGGGCGTTGGCGAAGGTCGCGCCGCCGTCGGTGGACCGCCAGTAGAGGAGCTCGTTGTCGTCGTCGGGAGCCACAGCGGCGTCGTCCTTGTCGCCGGCCACCACATGAGCCAGGTTCCCGTCGAGGTAGACCGAGGGGGTATTGTCGGCGGTGTCGCCGGCAATACCCCCTCGGTCTACCTCGACGGGAACCTGGCTCATGTGGTGGCCGGCAAAGGACGAGCGCTGTGGCTCCGACGACGACAACGAGCTCCTCTACTGGCGGTCCACCGACGGCGGCGCGACTTCGCCAACGCCCAGGTGCTGAGCACGTTGCCTTCGATCAAGGTGGGCATCCAGGGCGTCGGCGACGCCCTGCACCTGGCGGTGGAGCAGGAGGTGGAACTGGCGTCAGCGAGATCTTCTATTACCGAGGAGACTCCGACGGTAACTGGGACGACGGCCGGAACCTGACACGACTTCGGCAACTCCGTAGATCCGGACATAGCCGTGGATCCCGAGGACCCCGGTGAGTACACGTGGGCTGGAAAGGAGGAGACCGAGTTCCGTTGGCCTCGACATTGGCAAGCGGCTACCCATCGGGGACGGAACCAGGAACGGTTCTTCGCCAACGAGGACGTCATCCGGCATACCGGCGGCGTCTACGAAATGGTGCTCGACGGCGGCGACGTGGGCCTTGGAGACCTTCGCCTGCATGCTCTCGCTGTGGTCCAGGATCCAGAGGTCCCGAGCGAGTTCCCACTGCCGGGCCGAGAACTCCCGGTTCGGTACTCTCGATTCACCAAGGCCGGCGCGGTCCGGTGTGGGCGGGGCGCAAGATTCGGACTGGCGCTGTTCACGCCGGAAGAGATCGCGAAGACATGGAAGGCGAATTCAGCGAGTTCTTCGAGGCAGTGACGTCGGCCTCAAGACGAGCAGCGAGGATGTCGACGGCGTCGAGATCGTGAACGAGGACCTGTACCGATCGACGACCGGCAGCTTCTCGACCGGGGGGCTCAACGGCGCGGACGAGGACGTCCTCGCCTGTCGCGGCGCCGACACGGGGGACAGCTCGTCGAGCTGCACGACTCAGGACCGCGCCTTCGACGGCTCGTCCCACGACCTCAACGACGGCAACAGCGAGGACATCGACGCCTTCTCGTTCGTGCAGGGCGCCTCGGGAGGCCTTCGCGTGGACGAGGGACCGGCTTTCTTCTCGACCCTCGGCGCCTACGACGCGGGGACCGCGGTCGGCGGACAGTCGGACCTATTCAGCTGTGATGTCGAACCCGCTGACTTCACCGCCGCCTGCGGCGTAACTGTGCGCCTCCTGACGACGTCCATCGAGGGCAACACGTACGACCTCAACGAGAACCTCTCCGCGCTCGCCATCGAAAGCCGCGAGAGCGAAGAGGTTGGACCCTAGTTGCGGGGCGGAACGGCGGCACCGCCGCTGCTGGACGTGTTTGTGGGCACGAACCACCCGTTCAATTGAGAACCTGACCGGGCTCGAGCTCGCGTTCTGAAGCATCCCACTCCGGGCGACGCGCGTGCGCCGGGCTGGCCAGCTCTCGGGTGATCCGTCGCCGAGCAAGGCAGCGCGCCGGGTAGAGCTCGACGAGCGCGAGATGGCTGCCCGACCGACTGGGACAGCTGTCGAGCGGCCAGCGGACAGCCGTAGTTCGATGCTGTCGTTATTCTCGCCGGACAGGTGGCGGGAGGGCCATACCTGCGCCGGCTTGCGCTCTTAACCCAGCTGCTCCCAACGCTACGATCTCCAACCGGCCAATGGCGCCTGAACTCTCGATCGTGATCCCGACGCACGACCGGCCCGGCCTCCTGCGGGCAGCCGTGGAGAGCGCGCTCCGCCAGGACCTCGAGGTGGAGGTCATCATCGTCGACAACGGGTCGCCGGAGCCCGTGGCGCTGGCAGGGGATCCGCGGCTCCGCGTCCTGCGCCACGAGCGCTCGCAGGGGGGCAGCGCCGCGCGCAACCTCGGCGCCCGCGCGGCGGTGGCGCCGTGGGTCATGTGGCTCGACGACGACGACGAGCTCCTCGCCGCACGCGGGGCGGACCTCGCTCGCGGCGATTCGGGACAGCGGCCTGCCGGCGCCGGTGGCGGCCCTGTCGGGCATCGAGGTGGTCGATGAGCGCGGCCAGGTCCTGGAGCGCCGGTTGCCGCCCTTGGAGCTTCCGCGCGGAAGCCATTTCGCGCTAGAGGGCGGGGTGAATGGTCGGTCCTACAACACCAAGCAGACCCTGGTCGTCGATCGCAAGCTCGTCCTGAGCCTGGGGGGCTTCGACCCCGCCTTTCGCTCGCGCGTGCACTCCGAGCTGTTCCTACGGCTGAACCCGGTCTGCTCGCTGGTGGGGGTCCCCGAGGTCACCTACCGCCTGCGGAAGCACTCCGGTCCGCGCGTGGGCAAGGATCCAGTCCTTCGACAGCGCAGCTTCACTCAGCTCGTGGCGAAGCACCGCCAGGCGTTCGAGTCGCATCCGACCGCCTACGCCGAGTTCGCGCTCGATCACGCGCGCACCTCCTGGGCCATGGGGCAGCGATGGGTCGCCGGCCGCGCGGTGGCGCGAGCGGCACGCGTGGCTCCGGGCGAGACCGCCCGGTGGGTGGCCCGGCGTGCGGTGCCGAGAGCGGTGCGTCCCCGCTCCCTGTGGAGGCGCGCCAGTCGGTTCCCCTTCGCCAGGCCGCGGATCTCGCGGTTGAGTCTGGTGTGTCTGTGCGAGGAGACAGCCACCGATGAACGCACGCTCGTCGTGCACTCGCGCGACGTCGAGCACGCGAGATTCTTCCCCAACTCGGTCGTCCTCAGCAGGGTGCTGGATGCTGAGCCCGACCCCTGCGTCGTCCCCTACTTGCCGGACCTTCGGGAGATCGCCGACGAGAGCTTCCCGATGGTCCTCTGCACAGGTCTCCTGGAGCATGTCTCCGACCCGGCACGGCTCATCCGTGAGTTCCACCGAATACTGGCGCCGGGCGGGCGTCTCATTGTGACCGCGAGCGCCGTCTTCTCCTTCCATAACAGCCCGTACAGCTTCTTTCATTTCACTGCCGGGGGCTTCCGCCTACTGTTTTGCGACTGGTCGCACTTCCAGGTGCTGCGCGGCTCGAGCGGACCTTCGAGACGATCGCGATCCTGCTGGAGCGGATCCTCATCCAGTGCGCCGTCGTACCCCCGGCGCGGCCGGTTATCGAGCTTCTCTCGCGCGTCCTGCCGCGGCTCGATGCGCTCGTGCTCCGCCAGTACGATGGCTTGGACGTCCGCAGCGAGCGAGCGAGGACGGACGCGTTCATGCCTGCGGCGGTGCACGCCGTCGTGGTGAAGTGATCCGCGACGTCGACGAGCTCGAGGAGGGGGCCGTCATCCACGGGGAGGTGGGCGTGGTCGGCGCGGGTTTCGCGGGCGTCGAGGTGGCCCGCCAGCTCGGACGCCAGGGCGTGCGGGTCGTGGTAATCGAGAGCGGCCGCCTCGACTTCGACCCCGGGACGCAGGAGCTCGCCCGGTTCGACAGCATCGGCAAGCCCATCCGGAGGTCGACCCCGACGGCCCGTTCACCCCGTACCTGCCCCCCCATTACCGGGGAGAGACCCGCATCCGGCAGTTCGGCGGCACATCCCAAGCCTGGACCGGAAAATGGAGGCGATTCGACCCGATCGACTTCGAGAGGCGGTCCTGGGTCCCCCACAGCGGCTGGCCGATCGGCCTCGGGGACCTGCATCCGTTCTACGATGCCGTGGGCCGCGACTACGGACCGGACGACATCCACCGGTTCCGACCCGAGGAGGCGTTCAAGCGCCTACGCACCGTGACCGCTGGGACCGGACTGCAGGTGTCGGGTCACGTGTGGCAGGGGCAGACTCTCCGCATGGCCGCTGCCTACGGTCCGGAACTCCGCCGCGTGCCGACCATAGACGTGGTGCTCGGAGCCAACGCCACGGAGCTCGTCCTGGCCGACGATCACGAGCGCGTGCGGTCGATCGTCTTCAAGTCGCTGGACGGCCGCCGCTTCGAGCTCGCGGCGGAGACCTACGTGCTCACCGCCGGGGCGCTCGAGGTCCCCCGGCTGCTGCTCGCCTCGAACCGGCAGCTGCCCGCCGGGGTGGGCAACGACCGCGACCTCGTGGGCCGCTTCTTCATGGAGCATCCCAAGCACAAGCGGGGTACGCTCAGGCCCGGTCCTGAGCTCCGGGAGCCCTTGGCGGCGTTCACTGCGGAGCGGCCGCGGCCACGACCGCAAGTGAGCTTCTCGCTCTCAGACGAGGTTCAGCGCGAGCAGGCGCTCCTGGGGCATGCCCTATACCTCAAGCCCAGGTACCGCGACGACATCGTTGAAGAGCACGCGAAGGCATCCGCGGCGCGGTACGGGCTCGGAGCGTCCGTCGCCTGGCGCGCGCGAGCCTGGCCCTCGCTCGCTCGCCTGGCTCCGTGGCGAGGGTCGCCAGGAGGCAGGGCCATCGCAGCCAGGGCGGAACTCTCCACCACTACGGGCTGAAGATGTACGTCGAGCAGGCTCCGAGCCCCGACAGCCGCGTCCGCCTGGGGGCCGAGCACGACGCCATCGGGGTGCAAAAGCTCGTCGTGGACTGGCGGCTGACGGACCTGGATCACCGATCGTTCCGCCGCACGCTCGGCGCGTTCAGTCCGCCTTCGCGAATGCCGGGCTCGGCCGCCTCGACTTCGGGCGCGATCCACTCAGCCTCGAGGACACAGTCGACGCCGCTCACCACATCGGGACCACGCGGATCGCAGGGCGCCGAGCGAGGGGGTGGTTGACACTCGACCTCCGGGTCTTCGGCATTGCAAACCTCTTCATCGCCGGCAGCTCCGTCTTCCCGACCGGCCATAGCGTCGCCCCCACCTTCACGATCCTCGCGCTGGCGCGACGGCTCAGCAGGCACCTGCTCGAGCTGCGGAAGCGGCGCAGACGGATCGAGCTCGTGGGGGAGTCGCCCCGCGCGACGCGCCTGGAGTGCGCTTGACAATCGGCTCGGAGCCCCGCCACGCACGGTGTCGCAGCCGGTTAGCCAGGCCTCGCCAGAAGCCCCCGCTCAGCGTGCCTCGGCGAGAGCCTCGGAGTGCCAGGCCCACTGGGCAGCCAGCCCCTCGCGCAGACTGACCTGCGGCTCGTAGGCGAGCCGCTCGCGGGCCTCGCGAACGTCCGCCGCGGTGTGGCGGACGTCGCCAGGGGCCCGGGGCTCCAGCGTCACTGGGATCTGCCGGCCGGCGAGCTCGGCGAGAGCTTCGATAGCGTCGTCGAGCGAGGCCGGAGCGCCGGCACCGATGTTCAGCACGGCCCCGCGCAGGCCGGGCCGCCGCTGCCGCCCGTGTCGCCGCGACGACATCGCCGACGTAGGTAAAGTCGCGCGTCTGGCGGCCGTCGCCGTAGACGTGTAGCGGCTCCCCTTCCAGGATCGCACGGCAGAAGGCCGCGAAGGCCATGTCGGGTCGCTGGCGGGGACCGAAGACCGAGAACAGACGCAGCGCCACGATGTCGAGCTCGAACGCATCGGCGATGACCCGCAGAGGTGCTCCGCCGCGAGCTTCGTAACGCCGTACGGTGAGACGGGCTGGAGCACAACGTCCTCTGCGGTCGGGAGGCTCTCGGCTTGGCCGTAAACCGAGGAAGACGATGTGTAGACGACCCGGCGCCCACGAACGGCGCGGACCGCCTCCAGCAGATGATGGGTGGCTGTGACGTTGTTGCGCACGTAGCGCTCGAACCCGGTGCCCCAGCTCGTCCGCACACCCGGCTCGGCGGCCAGATGGAAGACGGTCTCGCACTCGGCGACCAGGTCCAGGAGGTCGCCGCGAGTGAGGTCGATCGGGACGAACTCGAAACTGTCCCATTCACGAGCGCGCTCCAGGTTGCGAAGCTTGTCGGCGCGGGCGTAGTTGGCGTTGAAGCAGTCGATCCCGAGCACCTCGTACCCGTCCGCGAGCAGCGACTCGGTTAGGTGCGAGCCGACGAAGCCTGCACAGCCGGTTACGAGCGCCCGCGTGCTCACCACGCGCGCTCGGGCGCCGGTTCCTCGTGGTACCCGAGGACGGGGTTGGCCTTCCGAGGCTCCGTGCCCGCGTCGAGGACGGTGCGCGCCCCGTCGAGGGCGACCGTCACCGAGTAGTCGAGGTCGCTGTACCTGGGCATGCCTTTGCCCCTACGGTTTGGGAGTCATGACCGCGGAGGGCACGTCAGGGTAGCGGAGGGTGCGGTCGCGGGCCGTCGAGGTCGAGCGGATCATCACGGACGGCCCCTACGCCGCCCTCCGCGGGAGAGCGTGCCACGTCCGCGAGCGCCCGCGCGAGCGAGCCGCGTGGAGCCACCCCTGGCGCCGCTCAGCTGCCGCTCGGCGCTGGCGAGCCAGGCGCCGTCTACCTCCACCCCCCAGCCTGGCCCCTCGGGCACGCGCACGTGCCCGTCGCGGACCTCGATCGGAGGATGGAACAGCCCTCTGATTCCTGGCATCGTGATGACGGGGCACTCCGTGTAGCGGGCGGGACGCGTGGCCGCGGCGATCAGGTGGAGCCCGAAAACCATCACGAGCGATCGGTTGGCGGAGTGGGGCTGGCACGGAATCCCCGCCGCGGCGGCCAGCGAGGCTGCCCGCAGAGCCTGGGTGAATCCGCCCGCGTAGCAGACATCGGGCTGAAGGACGTCGACCGCCCGCAGGGCCAGCATGCGGCGAAACTGCGCCAGTTCGTGCTCCTGCTCTCCACCGGCCACGTCGATCTCGAGGGCGTCGGCGACGCGCGCGTTCCACTCGAGCTCCTGGCGCGGGCAGGGCTCCTCGAACTGCGTGAAGCCGCGCCGCTCAAGCAACCTCCCTGCCTCGATGGCCGACTCAGGCGTATAGCCTCCATTCGCGTCGGCGAGCAGCTCCACCTCGTCCCCGAGCGCATCGCGTAAAGCGTCGATGAAGGCGGAGGTCCGTCTCGGCAATTCATCCGCGGCGCCCCACTGGGCGCTACCGATCTTCACCTTGAAGGCGCTGTAGCCGTGCGCGTTGCGCTCCTGCACCACCGTCTCGGCGATTTTCTCGGGTCGAACGCGGCGTCCGAGGCGGGACGCGTAGACCCGGACCGACCGCCGATCGCCTCCGGCGAGCTCGCAGACACCTTTGCCTTCGAGCTTTCCGCGAAGATCCCACAACGCGGTGTCAACGCCGGCCAGCGCGCGCGCCAGGTACGACCCTACGAACTTCCCCTCGCCGTCGAGGCAGGCGTCGACCAGACCCTCGGGATCGGCGTCCCGGCCGAGGGCATGCGGCGCGATATGCCGGTGAAGGACCGCCGCGGTGATGGCCACGCTGTAGGGCGCCATCTGCCCCAGCCCCTCCGCTCCGTCAGTCGAGCGCACGCGGACGATGCCGACCGGCTCGCGGATGAAGGTCTCGATCGAGTGGATCGTCATCAGCGTTCGAGCACCTTAGGCGGAAACGGGTCCCCGCAGGCCGCATAGCGTCCTCTCGAACGCGCCGTCGAACGCGGTGACCAAGCTCCCGCTCAACCCCTGAGGCCCCGTCGGAGCCGCCCGGCTCTATTCCTCAGGGACTGCACACCCGACCACACGGGCTGTAGAAACAGAGAGGCCCTCAGTGCTCGCTCGAGCTCGGGATCGCGCCCGGAGCCTTCCAGCTCGGCCAGGTTCTCGAGGGCGAAGATTCGACCGCTCTCTGTACGGAACCTCGTCCGCGCGACACGGCCGGTGTCAAGCTCGCTGGGAAAAGTCGAACACCGGTCGAGCGCCCCGGCCAGCCGCAGGCTGACCATCGTTTGCAGGCACTTCACGCAACGGCCGCAGTTGTAACCCGCCTCGTCGTTCTGCCAGCAGACG
>CAWEHQ010000016.1:0-186897 GCA_963808955.1 uncultured Thermoleophilaceae bacterium
GCGCTGTCGTTGTTGAGCAGGCGGTCGACGTTGCCGCCGATCTCGCCGCCCGGGGTCACCGGCGGCGGGGTCTGCCCGATCGCGTCGTTGGTGCGGGTCGCGATGACGAACATGTAGTACAGCGGGAAGATCGACAGCGCCACCGCGGCCAGCAGCGTGACGTAGGTGAGCGGGCTGGCCTGCCAGAGCCGCTCGGCGGCCCCGCCGCCCTTGCGGCGACGACGGCGAGTCGGGGCGGGCGTGGCGGCTCCGGTCCTCACAGCGGTGGTCGTCATCGTTTCACGGCCTTCCTCTGCTTGGCCTTCCCGTCGGCCGACCGGAGGCTCCGGGTGAACAGGAAGTTGATGACGCTGAATATCAGGATCAGGATGAAGAGCAGCCAGGCGACCGTGGCGGCACGGCCCAGCTCGAACTTCATGTAGAACTGCTCCATCAGGAACATGGTCACCGTCTGCGACTGGCGGTCGGAGCCGCCCAGCAGCGGGTTGCCGCCGCCGGTGAACAGCAGCGGCTCGGCGAAGAGCTGCAGGCCGCCGATGGTCGAGATGATGGTCACGAAGATGATCGTCGGCCGGAGCATGCGGCACGGTGATGGTCCAGAACTGGCGCCAGGCCGACGCGCCGTCGATCGACGCCGACTCGTAGATGTCCGCGGGACGGCCTGCATCGCGGCCAGGAAGATCAGCGCGTTGTAGCCGGTCCAGCGCCAGTCGACCATCGAGGAGATGGCGACCACGACGACCAGCTGTTCGCCGTCCAGTCGATCGGCTCGACGCCGACCAGGCCGAGCAGCCAGTTGACCAGGCCGAAGTCGCGGTCGAAGAGCTGGGTGAAGACGATGGCGACCGCGGCGACCGAGGTGATGTTCGGGATCAGCACGCCCATCCGCAGAAGCGTGCGGCCGCGCAGGCGCTTGTTGAGCGCGTTGGCCAGCACAGCGCCAGGATCAGCTGCGGCACCGTGGACATCATGAAGATCGCCGAACGTGTTGACGAGCGACGTTCCAGAAGTCGCTCGTCGCCGAGCAGCTTCGCGAAGTTGTCGAACCCGACGAACGTCGCGCTCGTCGGCGCAGCAGGTCCAGTCGTGCAGCGACACCCAGACGTGTAGACCAGCGGGAACAGGCCGAAGATCGCGAACAGGATGAAGAACGGCGCGATGAAGAGGTACGGGCGAGTCCCTTGATGTCGAGCGGCCCGAGCGCTCCGCTGCGACCGCTGCGGCGTGGGCGCTGCGATCCGGCCCGCGTGCGGCGCGCGCCCTGGCGATCGCCTGTCAGCTCGCGTGCCGGTCGTCGGTCACGGCCGGTGCTCCAGATCCGGTGCCGCCGATCGGACTGGTCGACGACCCTGGCTGGAGGCCGCGCGGGCCGCGGTCCGGGACCGCCGCCCCGGCGTCATCGGGCGTCGACTTACTGCCGGCGGCCTCTGCCGTCGTGACCGCGTCCGTCCAGGCCGTCGTCGGCGTCTTGCGTTGCCCTGCTCGCACCGCTGCGAGGGCGTTCTCGACCGCGTCCGCACCGGCCGGTTCTTCGGGCCGAGGTAGACCGGCTTGAGCTCCTGCGCGCCGCTCGGCGAAGATCTTGCCGACCGGGGCGTTGCTGAAGTACTCGTTCGTCGCGGCCTTGACCGCCGGGTCGTCCAGCGCCTGCGGCGACGAGGGCAGGTTGCCCTCCGTCTTGAAGGCCGCGGTCTGGCCGGCCGGGCTGGTCAGGAACTTGGCCAGCTCGACGGCCTCCTTGGTGTGCTTGCTCTGCTTCGGCACGGCGAGGAACGAGCCGCCCCAGTTGCCGCCGCTGCCGGGCAGCGTCGGCGATGTCCCACTTGCCCTTGCCGCCGTCGCCGGTCTGCTCCTTGATGTAGCCGGTCATCCACGCCGGGCAGGCGATGGTGGCGAACTGCGCCTTCTTGAAGCCGGTGTTCCACTCGCTGGGACCAGGCCTGCAGCTTGGCCGACAGGCCGGCGTCGATCATCTTGACCGTCGAGGTCGTACGCGTCCTTGACGGCCGGGTTGGTGTCGATCGATGACGTTGTCCGTCTTGTCGAAGTAGGTGTAGCCCGCGCCGGAGCCGGCCTTCTGCATCAGGATCGTGTTGAAGATGTTGGTCGCCGCGTCGATGAAGTTGGCGTCCTTGTCGCCTTGCGCTTGAAGGTCTGACCGGTCTCGATGTAGTGCGTCCCAGGTCGGCCACAGGGCGCCGACCTCGTCGCGGTCGGTCGGCAGGCCGGCCTTCTTGAACAGGTCGGTGCGGTAGCACATGGCCATCGAGCCGACGTCGGTGCCGAGGCCGAGCATCTTGCCGTCGGCGGTGGTGCCCTGCTCGCACTTCCACGGGCAGGAAGTTGCCCGCCAGGTCGTTGGCGCCGTGGTCGGCGAGGTCGACGAACAGTTGTTGGCCTTGTCCATGTAGGACTGACGATCGTGCCCTCTTCGAGCGCCACGATGTCACCCGCGCCGGTGCCGGCGGCGATCCGCTGGGTCAGCTGCGTGGTTGTAGTCGTCCAGCTGCGAGCCCTTGCCCCGCTCGACGATCTTGATGTTCGGGTGGTCCGCCATGTACTGCTTGTAGAGCTCCTCGTAGCCGAAGTCTCGCCGAAGACATCGACAATCAGGGTGATCGGCTCGTTCGGTCGGTCGGGCTCGCGCGTCGTCGCCGCAGGCCGCTGCGCCGCGGCGAGCACCGCGGCAGACGCAGTGCGATCGCCGCGAAGCCGAACGGCGACGCAGGTGTGACGCTCATCCTGACCCCTCTCAGGTCGTCGATGTGCGGTGGGGGGTGAAACGTGGGGATCGCCACTCCCGTGTGGCGTGGACCACATGGTCGGGAGCGCTCCCATGAGATTGCCGTGAGGTTACGTGGGTGTCAAGGGAGGCTGATGGGAGCGTTCCCATTCTGTTACCTACGTCACTGCATGATCGAGAGCGCCTGGCCAGGAACGACGCCGGGGTTGTTGGCCGTTCGACGATTACTAATTCGTTCATACGGTCAGGGTTCGGCAGCCGTTCGTCGGATACTCTCCCAGCATGGCCGGGCTGAAGCGGATGATTGCCGCCGCGATCGAGCGCGGGCAGATCAAGCTGCCCGAGCGCGAGATCGAGCCGGTCCGCCAGATCACCCGGCGCGTCCTGTACGGCCTGGGCATCCTGGCCGCCGTCGTGTGCGTGGTGATGGCCGACAGCACCGGCTACACCGACGACGCCGACGGGGAGCTGTCCTCGTGGACGCGCTCTACTACACGACCGTCACGCTCTCGACGACCGGCTACGGCGACATCACACCGGTCACCACCGGTGCCCGGCTCACCAATGCCCTGCTGGTCACCCCGATGCGGTTCCTCTTCGTCCTGGTCCTGGTCGGCACCACCATCCAGGTCCTCACCGAACGCTCCCGCGACCAGTTCAGGGTCGCCCGCTGGAGGTCCCGAGTGAACGACCACGTCATCGTCTGCGGCTACGGCACCAAGGGCCGCAGCGCCGTGCGCTCGCTCGTCCAGCGCGGGCTCGATCGCGACAAGGTCGTCGTGATCGAGAACGACCACGAGGCCATCGCGGAGGCCCAGGCCGCCGGCCTCGCCACCGTGCACGGCTCCTCCACGAGCGATGCCGTGCTCAAGGAGGCCGACATCCAGCAGGCCAGCGCCGTGATCATCGCCGTCAACCGCGACGACACGGCGGTGCTCACCACGCTGACCGTCCGCCAGCTCGCGCCCAGCGTCACCCTCGTCGCCGCGGTGCGGGAGGCCGAGAACGCCGACCTGCTGCACCAGAGCGGCGCCTCGTCGGTCATCACCTCGTCCGACGCCGCGGGCCGGCTGCTCGGCGTCGCCGCGAAGTCGCCGCTGGTCAGCGAGGTCTTCTCGGACCTGCTGGTGCACGGCGACGGTCTGGAGCTGGTCGAGCGCGCGGTGCGCCCCGAGGAGGGTCGGCCGCACCCGCGGGAGTGCCCCGAGCCGGTGGTCGCGGTCCTGCGCGGCGGCAAGGCGCTGCCCTGGCAGGAGGTCGCCACGCTGGCAGGCCACCGACTGCCTGGTCGTGGTCGGCTGCCGCCCCGCAAGCGCAACGGCGAGGTCACCTCGGTCATCGGCACGCCCTGACCCGACCCGGCCGGCTGATAAAGTGGTCACATGATCTGCCAGGCGTGCCGGGAGCGGCGGCACCGCGAGTGCCGGGGCAGGACCTGGTGCGACTGCCAGCACCGGCCGCCGCAGCCCACTCCCCCGGCCACCGGGGCGGCGGGCGAGTGATCGCCGCGCACCTGGCCGCGCTCGACGACGACGAGCTGGCGCCGGCTCTACCCCCGCGCCGACCCCCCCGGCTGCGGGTCAACTTCGTGTCCAGCCTCGACGGCGCGGTCGCCGTGGACGGGCTGTCCACCGGGCTGTCCGGCGCGGCGACAAACGGGTGTTCCGGCTGCTGCGCATGCTCTGCGACGGGCTGCTCGTCGGCGCGGGCACGCTGCGCGACGAGCGCTACCGCCCGCTCACCCTGGACCCCGCCCGCCGGGCCTGGCGCGGCGAGCACGGGCTGCCCGCGTACCCCCGGCTGGTCGTCGTCTCGGCCACGCTGCGCCTGGACCCCGCCGCACCGGCGCTGGCCGACGCCCCCGTGCGGCCCCTGATCCTCACCGGCCCCGCCGCCGACCCGGCCGCCCGGCGCGCGCTGGCCTCGGTCGCCGACATCGCCGACGTCCCCGACCTGGCCAGCGGCCTGCGCCTGCTCCACGGCCGGGCCTCACCCAGCTCCTCTGCGAGGGCGGCCCGACGCTGCTCGGCTCCCTCGGCGACGAGGACCTGGTCGACGAACTGTGCCTGACCCTGTCCCCGCTGCTGGCCGGGCCCGGCTCCGGCCGCATCACCGCCGGCCCGCCCACCCTCCCCGCCCCATGACCACCGCCCACGTCCTCACCACCGACGAGGGCTTCCTCCTCACCCGCCACGTCCGTAAGTAAGGAAGGGCACCTTCCCATCGCTATACGTAGGGGAAGGGCACCTTCCTTACTCTCCGGGGGGCGTGGGCTGCGCAACGGCTATGATGTGACCGCAATCTGACGATCAGCAGGGCCCGGTCTCATAAATCTGGAGTGTGCCAGTGTTGTCAAACATCTCAGTCGTGTAGCGGCAGACACTGGCAGACCGTGGCACCGTAATCGCTCGCGGTTGTTTCGGTTTTCACGCTCCATCCTGGCCGACATCACATCAAGCCGCGCAAGGATGCGTCGGGACGGAATTTGTACAAATTGTCGGTCCTCGCGGTAGATCCAGTCGAGCCAGTTGATCGCGCCGATGAGCGTGCCGCTGTGGTCGAGCGGCGAAACAAGTTCGCGTTCCGTGTGCGTAAGCGGCCGCACGGATTCATAGGCGGCGATTGCAGCATGTCGCACAAGTCGTCGTCGCCGACCAGCGAACCGGCCAGCCGCGCGATATCGGCGGCGACGGTGTCGATGCGCGTCGCCCCAAAGTCGACGATGCCTGTGACGCTTTCGCCCAGGTGAACAAGACATGGTCGTGCCAGATGTCGCCGAATGGCCGGTTGCAGTTCGACACACGCCCCGCACAGCGGTTCGAGGCGAAGTCGTACTGGTTTGCGGCTGCCTTCGCGGCAAGTTCACGATGCGCAAGCGCGCGGGCGCTAGTTCAGGCCAATCGCCTGGCTGGATACTCCGCTCGATCTGCCGCAGACCGCCGCCTAGCAGTGCGTCCAGCCGCTGCACCGCGCAACAATCGCTCGCGCAAAACGGCTTGCGATTGATTTCGCGTTTCCGGTGCGGAGGCACGATGAAATGCGGCCAGCACAACCATGCGCCCAGCAGAGTTTCGCTTCTGACGGCTGACGATGATAGTCGGCGACGCCCGGCAGCCACGTTCCCACAGGTGTCCGGCAAGCTCAATAAAAGTTTCGCCACGAATCGTCGGCAGCGGCACGGGCAAAAATCAATGCCCTCTCGAGCCGCATGCCGCAAGGTGCGATAAATCCGCAGGCCAGGTCGACAGCGGCAGGGTATTCGGCGGGCCAGCACGAAGACAATACCGCGAACCTCGCGTCTGGAGGCTCCAAAATCTCAATACCGCTAGAACCCCCAGACACCCAGCGACTCGACCTCGCCGAGGGCACGATTTGCCAGAATCGGTCGAGCAAACCTAAAATTTCTGAACTGGCGGCCATCATCTCATCGTAGCCAATCAGAACTTGCAGAACCGGCTGTACGGGCAGGAACTGGCACTCCGCAGCGGAATGACCGTCTTGCCGAAAATTCGACCAGACCCAGGGGGGTCCGAATATGCCGACTTGGACGCTCCGGGCGGTTTTTGCCTAATTCGCAAACGGGATAAAATGGGGTATATTTAACATGTTAAAGTGCATGCCGCCGACTTGGCATCCCCACAAGCACACTGCCTCCGCCATCGACCTCCTGCGTGCCGCCAGCCGCGCACTCCTCCTCTTCTTCTTGAGCATAACGAGAAACTTTCATCATGAATAAGTGCTATTCACACGTCGCGGTCGCCTTGCTGATCTTGTCCGCCAGCACCGCTGCTCGCACCAAGAATCCCGAAGCGAACAACAAAGAGGCGGAAGCAAAGCCAGCCGCCGCCGCCGTGGCGACCACGCCGGCCGCCGAGAAAGCACTCGACCTACGATGCTCATCAAAGACGCGAAGACGGTCAAGGGCTACATGACCTTGCACCAGAAGAATACGCAGCTTTTTGCGATCGCGCCGCAGCATTTGAACAAGGACCTGTTCGTGCTGATCTCGATCGCCAAGGGCATCGGGCAAGGCAGCCTGCTGGGAGGAATGTCGTGGAATTTCGGCGATGATTGGATCTGGCATTTCCGCAAGGTCGACAAGAACATCCAAATCATCGCCCGCAATGTGCGGTTCGTCGCAACGCCCGACACGCCTGAAGCCAATGCGGTGAAACTGGCCTACACCGACAGCGTGATGTTCAGCTTGCCGATCATCGCTCGGTCGCCGGCGGCGCCGATGTCGTCGACTTGAGCAGCGTCTTCATGTCCGACTTGCCGCAAATTCAGCAGTGCTGCGCGGTTTCGCCTTTGATCCCACGCGGTCCTCGACTTGGTCGGCCGTCAAAGTTTTCAATCGCAACGTCGAGTTGGAAGTGGCGGCCGTCTACCGTTCGACCGGCGAGACCGACATTCCCACCGTGGCCGACAGCCGATCGGCGACCATCAATGTTCACTATTCCATCGGCGACTACCGAGCACCGGCTACAAGCCGCGGCTGGCCGACGATCGCCTGGGCTATTTCACGACCGTGCTCAAGGATTTCTCGAAGAAAGGCGACAAAGACCACTTCGTCAATACATCAATCGCTGGCAGCTAGAGAAGAAAGATGCGACTCTCGCGATGTCGCCACCCCAAAGAGCCGATCGTGTTTTACTTGGAAAAAACCATTCCGATCCAATATCGCAAACCCATCAAGGAAGGCACCCCACGAGATCAGGGGCGTCATCTCGATGCGGGACGTCGTCCGCAACTGGATGGGCAACGGACACGCCATTTCCCAGGCTTAGGCATACCTAAGCTACTTGCTCCCGATCACCGGCATGGCGCTGCATCGTCGCCGATTCCCGGTGACCCCTTCCGGCGCGGAAACGAAACTGGTAAAAACCCGTGCGGGGCGGAAGACCCGGGCCCCGGGGGAGGAGAGCGGATCATGTGCCTGGCGATTCCAGGCCAGATCATCGACGTGGTCGACGACGCGAATCGGCTGGCGAAGGTCGATGTGGCCGGCGTCCAGCGGAACGTCAACGTCGGACTCCTCGACTCGGACGGGAACGGCGTGGGCCCCGGCGACTGGGTGCTCATCCACGTCGGCTTCGCGATCTCGCAGGTCGACGAGGAGGAGGCGCTCGCCACCCGCAAGCTGCTCGAGCAGATGGGCGCGGACTACGAGCAGGAGCTCGAGGAGCTGAAGGCGAGCGTGATCGAATGACCCCGCGGATGGTCAAGGCGGCCGAGGCGTAGCGTGATCGCCCGCGCCGACGTCGCCCCGAGATGCGACCACGAGGTTGGTTGCATCACCTGCGGGGACACGGCGGTGCCGATGCGGGTCGTGAAGGTCGACGAGGTGAGGGGGCTCGCGCTCTGCACCGACGCGGGCGGCGCCCGCGAAACGGTCGAGACGTCGCTGGTGGGCGAGGTCGAGCCCGGCGCGACCGTTCTCGTCCATGCCGCCGTTGCGCTCCAGCGGCTCGAGGACGAGAACGTGGAGGCCGCGTGAGGTACGTCGACGAGTTCCGCGACGCCGAGCTCGGCCGCGCGCTCGCCGGCGAGATCCTCACCGCGGTCGAGCCCGGACGGCACTACAAGCTCATGGAGGTATGCGGCGGGCACACGCACTCGATCTACAAGTACGGGGTCGACGACCTGTTGCCCGCCAACGTGGAGCTCGTCCACGGTCCCGGGTGTCCCGTCTGCGTGATCCCCATGGGGCGCGTCGACGACGGCATCGCGATCGCGCACCGCCCGGGCGTGATCTTCACCTGTTTCGGCGACATGCTGCGGGTGCCCGGCTCCGAGGGCACGCTCCTCGACGCCAAGGCCCAGGGCGCCGACGTGCGGATGGTCTACTCGCCGCTCGACGCGCTCCGGATCGCCAAGCAGAACCCCGATCGCGACGTGGTGTTCTTCGCGATCGGCTTCGAGACGACCGCCCCGTCCACCGCGCTGACGCTGAAGCGCGCTCGAGCGGAGGGAGTGGAGAACTTCTTCTGCATGTGCAACCACGTGACGATCGTCCCGCCGCTGCGCGCGCTGCTGGATTCACCCGATCTTCGCCTCGACGGCTTCATCGGACCCGGTCACGTGTCCACGGTGGTCGGGGCACGTCCCTTCGAGTTCATCCCGGCCGACTACGGCAAGCCGCTGGTGGTGGCGGGGTTCGAGCCGCTGGACCTGCTTCAGGCGATCCACATGATCCTCGTCCAGCTCGCCGAGCAGCGCTGCGAGGTGGAGAACCAGTACCGGCGGGTGGTCCCCTACGAGGGCAACGAGCGAGCCTTGCAAGTGCTCGGCGAGGTCTTCGAGCTGCGGCCTCACTTCGAGTGGCGCGGGCTCGGATTCATCTCCCAGAGCGCGCTGAAGCTCACCGAGGCGTACGCGGACCTCGACGCGGAGATCCGCTACGAGGTGCCCGGCGTCAGGATCGCCGACCCCAAGGCGTGCCAGTGCGGCGAGGTGCTGAAGGGCGTCATCAAGCCGTGGGAATGCAAGGTGTTCGGTACCGCGTGCACGCCGGAGCACGCGATCGGCACCTGCATGGTGTCGCCGGAGGGCGCCTGCGCCGCCTACTACAACTACGGCCGCTTCGCGCGCGAGCGGGAGGTGGTGTGAGCGTGGCCGAGGGCGCCGCGGCATCCGCGACCTCCGATCGCGAGCAGCGGATCCTCGGGATCATCGAGACCGCGCGCTCCAAGCGCCCGAAGTTCAAGGACGCCCAGATCACGATGGCGCACGGCGCCGGCGGGAAGGCCACCCAGACCTTGATCGAGGGCTTGTTCGTGCCGGCCTTCGGCTCGGACAGCCTGGCGGCGCTTGGCGACGCCGGCGCCGTCACCGTGGACGGGACGCCGCTCGCGCTTACCACCGACAGCTTCGTGGTCAAGCCGATCCGCTTTCCGGGCGGCTCGATCGGTGAGCTGGCCGTGAACGGCACGGTGAACGACCTGGCGATGGCGGGCGCGCGGCCACTCGCCTTGAGCTTGGCGCTGGTCCTCGAGGAAGGACTCCCCGCCGACGAGCTGCGGGCGGAGGTCGCCGCGATCGCGACAGCCGCGGACGCGGCCGGGGTCGAGGTGGTCACCGGCGACACCAAGGTCGTGGAGCGCGGACACGCCGACTCGATGTACGTGTGCACCACCGGCGTCGGGAGCGTCGACCCGCGCGCGACCCTGTCTCCGGCGGCGCTCCGTCCCGGCGATCGCGTGATCGTGTCCGGCTCGGTCGGAGACCACGGGACCGCGATCATGCTGGCGCGCGGCGAATTCGACCTCGATGCGCCGATCGAGTCCGACACCCGCCCGCTGTGGCCGGCGGTCGACGCGCTGCTCGACGCCGCCGGACCGTCGCTCCGGTGCCTCCGCGACGCCACCCGCGGCGGGGTCGCCTCGGTGCTCAACGAACTCGCCCGCGCGTCGGGCGTGGCCATGCTGATGCGCGAGGGCGACGTGCCCGTCGATCCGGCCGTCGCCGGCGCGGCCGAGATTCTCGGCATCGATCCGATGTACGTCGCGAACGAGGGCAAGCTGGTCGCGTTCGTCGCGCCCGAGGCGGTCGACGCGGCGCTGGACGCGCTGAGGTCAGCACCCGGCTGCGAGCGCGCGACTGAGATCGGCGAGGTCAAGACCGAGCCGCCGGGGATGGTGCTGGTGGAGACCGCCTTCGGCGGTAAGCGGGTCATGGATCAACTGGTCGGGGATCCCCTGCCGAGGATCTGTTGAGGCGCTGATGCACGAGCTCGCGATAGCGGAGTCGATCGTCCGAGTCGCGAGCGCCCACGCGGGTGAGCGCCGGGTGACGAGCGTCCACGTGAAGGTCGGACACCTCAGACAGGTGGTGCCGGCGTCGCTCGAGTTCGGGTTCGAGCTGGTGGGTCAGGGAACTCCGGTCGAGGGCGCCCAGCTCCATCTGGAGGCCATCCCGGCGACGGTGGCCTGCGATACGTGCTCGGCGGAGACGGAGGTGAGTGAGTTCCCGCTCCACTGCGGGGGCTGCGGCGGCTTGGACGTGGAGGTAATCCGCGGCGAGGAGCTGCTGGTGGATTCGTTGGAGCTTGAGGAAGGGTTGGCAACGAGCGGAGGGAGACACGCATGAGCGCGACGGCCCAGGGCGTCGAAGAGGTCCACATCCTGTGGTGCTCCGAGGGAATGAGCTGCGACGGCGACTCGGTCTCCGTGACGGCCGCGGGGCAGCCCGCGATCGAGGACGTGCTGCTCGGCGCGATCCCCGGCCTCCCCAAGGTCCACCTCCACAACAAGGTGCTCTCCCCGACGCTCGGCGGCGACGAGTTCATGAAGCCCTTCTTCGACGCCATCAACGATGAGCTCGACGCGCCGTTCGTGTTCGTCATGGAGGGCTCGATCCCGAACGAGAACATCAACGGCGATGGCTACTGGAGCTCGTTCGGCAACGATCCGGCCACGGGCGAGCCGCTCACGATCCCGTGGTGGATCGACCGCCTGGCGCCGAAGGCATGGGGCGTCGTGGCGATCGGGACCTGCGCCACCTACGGCGGCATCCACGCCATGGCCGGCAACCCGACCGGATGCATGGGCCTCGCGGACTACCTCGGCTGGGACTTCCGCTCGGCGGGCGGCCTGCCGATCGTGAACGTGCCCGGGTGCCCGGTGCAGCCGGAGAACTTCATGGAGACCCTCACCTGGCTGCTCTACCAGGCGGCCGGGCTCGCTCCCACCATCCCGCTCGACGAGGCGCTGCGGCCGCAGTGGATCTTCTCGCGAACGGTCCACGAGGGCTGCGACCGGGCGGGCTACTACGAGCAGGGTGACTTCGCCGAGGACTACAACTCGCCGAAGTGCCAGGTGAAGATCGGCTGCTGGGGGCCGGTCGTGAACTGCAACGTCCCGAAGCGCGGCTGGATGGCCGGGATCGGGGGGTGCCCAAACGTGGGCGGGATCTGCATCGGCTGCACGATGCCCGGCTTCCCCGACAAGTTCATGCCGTTCATGGACGCGCCGCCGGGCGGAGGCGTCTCGTCGGCGATCACCGGCGCCTACGGGCCAGTCATCCGCAAGCTGCGCTCGATCACCAACAAGACAGTCAACAAGGAGCCGAAGTGGCGGCATAACCGCTCCGAGCTCACGACCGGCTACCAGCCGCGGGCGTTCAACTAGGGCGCCGGGGGAGGAGAGGAGATCGGTATGGCCGTACGCGAGAAGGTCGACAAGAAGGCCGGCAACATCGTCGACATGTCGTGGGATCCGATCACGCGGATTGTCGGCAACCTCGGCATCTACACGAAGATCGACTTCGATTCGGGCGAGGTCGTCCAGTGCAAGAGCACGTCCTCGATGTTCCGTGGCTACAGCGTGTTCATGAAGGGCAAGGACCCGCGCGACGCCCACTTCATCACGAGCCGCATCTGCGGCATCTGCGGCGACAACCACGCGGTGTGCTCGACGTACGCGCAGAACATGGCGTACGGGGTCAAGCCACCGCCCCTGGCCGAGTGGATCGTGAACCTCGGCGAGGCGGCGGAGTACATCTTCGACCACATCATCTTCCAGGACAACCTGGTGTTCGTGGACTTCTGCGAGCAGATGGTCAAGGAGACCAACCCGAGCGTGCTCCAGAAGGCCGAGAAGACCGAGGCGCCGGGCGCCGCGCTGCACGGCCACAGGACGATCGCCGACATCATGCGGTCGTTCAACCCGTTCGTCGGGGAGACGTACAGGGAAGCGCTCCAGATGAGCCGGATCGGCCGCGAGATGATCTGCCTGATGGAGGGGCGCCACGTCCATCCGTCGACGATCTATCCGGGCGGCGTCGGCACGGTGGCCACTCCGACGCTGTTCACGGACTTCCTGTCGCGGCTTCTGCGCTGCCTCGACTTCATCAAGAAGGCCGTGGCCATGAATGACGACGTGTTCGACTTCTTCTACGAGGCCATGCCGGGCTACGAGGAGGTTGGGCGGCGGCGAATCATGCTCGGGTGTTGGGGCGCCTTCAACAACCCCGACCACTGCACGTACGAGTACAAGACCATGAACGACTGGGGCAACGAGATGTTCGTGACGCCCGGCGTCGTGGTGGACGGCGAGCTCGTGACCACGGACCTCGTGGACATCAACCTCGGCATCCGGATCCTGCTCGGCAGCTCGTACTACGACGACTGGACGAACGAGGAGACTTTCGTTCCGAAGGACCCGCTCGGGAACCCGGTGGACAAGCGCCACCCGTGGAACCAGACCACGATCCCGAAGCCGCAGAAGCGCGACCTCGAGGGCGGCAACTACAGCTGGGTGATGAGCCCACGCTGGCACGACCAGCGCACCGGCGACAACCTGGCGCTCGACACCGGCGGCGGCGCGCTCGCCCGCCTGTGGGCCACGGCGCTCGCGGGCAAGGTCGACACGACATACGTCAAGTCGACCGGCAAGAGCGTGCAGATGAACCTGCCCGCTACCCCGAACACGCCCGAGCAGACGCTGGAGTGGAACATCCCGCAGTGGTCCAACGCGATCGAGCGCGACCGTGCGCGGATCTACTTCGTCGCGTACGCAGCGTCGATGTCGTTCCACTTCCTCAACAAGGCGCTAGAGGAGGTGCACGCCGGCCGCACGAAGGTGTTCGAGAACTTCGACGTGCCGGACGAGTCGATCGGCTGCGGCTTCCACGAGGCGGTTCGGGGGGTGCTGTCGCACCACATGGTGATCCGCGACGGGAAGATCGCGAACTACCACCCCTACCCGCCGACCCCGTGGAACGGGAGCCCGACCGACTCCTACGGCACGCTCGGACCGTACGAGGACGCGGTCACGGGACAGCCGATCTTCGAGGAGAACGGCCGCGACAACTTCCGCGGGATCGACGTCATGCGGGCGGTGCGCAGCTTCGACCCGTGTCTCCCCTGCGGGGTGCATATGTACCTGGGCGGCGGGAAGACGCTGAAGCGGGTGCACCAGCCGATGCTCGGCGAGCACGCGTAGGGCGCCTGGGACGCGGCTTGGACGACACCGAGACACGGGAGCGCGTGGCGCGCGTGGAGACGCTGCTCGAGGAGCTCGAGTCGGTTCCCGACCCGGTCGCGCGCGAGCGGGCGACCGAGATGGCCGGCGCACTGCTGGACCTCTACGGCGAGGGCCTCGCCAGGATCGTGGACAGACTCGGCGAGTCGGACGCGAAGCTCCCCGCACAGCTGGCCGAGGACGAGCTCATCTCGCACCTCCTGCTGCTCCACGACCTGCACCCCGTGGACGTCGAGACGCGGGTCGTCGGCGCCCTCGCAGAGGTGCGCCCCTACCTCGAGTCGCATGGCGGGGACGTGGAGCTGGTCGGGGTCGAGGGCGCCGTCGTGCACCTCCGGCTCGCGGGCAGCTGCAGCGGCTGCCCCTCGTCCACCATGACGTTGAAGCTCGCGATCGAGGATGCGATCCACAAGGCGGCGCCCGAGGTCGAGGCGGTGGAGGCCGAGGGGGTGTCGGAAGAGTCCGCGGCGCCGAAGCTGCTGCAACTCGAGGTGTCGGGGTCGCTGGGAGCGGAGAACGGGTCCGCGACCCCCGGGGGCGAGGTCGAGTGGGCGATGGCGGGCGGACTGGCGGAGCTCGGAGCCGGCGCGACCGTCCTCAAGCGTGTCGCGGGCGAGCCGGTCCTGTTCCTGAAGCTCGAATCGACGCCCTACGCCTACCGCTCGTCGTGCCCGGGGTGCGGTACGTCGCTCGAGGGGGCCGCGCTCCGCGCCGCGGAGCTCACCTGCGGCGGCTGCGGCGCCCGCTACGACGTCCAGCGGGCGGGTCGCTGCCTCGACGCGCCCGACCGGTACCTCGAGCCGATCCCGCTGCTCGTGACCGACGCCGGGCTCGTCAAGATCGCCGTCGGCGCCGCGGCAGCCGCATAGATGGGGAGCGGAGCGACCACGCCCGCCTCCTCGCGGCTCCGGCGCCTGGCGCGGCAGAGCCGGGACGAGCCGCGCTCCGCGCCCGAGCTCTGCGACCTGTGCAGCGCGGCGATCCCCGCGGACCATCGGCACATGCTGGATCTCGAGAGCCGGGAGCTCATGTGCTGCTGCCAGGCGTGCAAGGTGCTGTTCGACCGGGGCGCGGCGGGCGGCGGGCACTACCGGCTCGTGCCCGACCGCCGGCTGCGCCTCGATGGATTCGAGCTCGGCGACGCCGGCTGGGAGGAGCTCCGGATTCCGGTGGACATGGCGTTCTTCTTCAACGACACGCGCAGGGAGCGTGTGATGGCGTTCTACCCGAGCCCGATGGGGGCCACCGAGTCGCTGCTCGAGTTGCGCTCGTGGACGGAGCTCGAGCGCGACAACCCGATCCTTGCCGAGCTCGAGCCGGACGTCGAGGCGCTGCTTGTGAACCGGGCGCGAGGGGCCCGGTCGCACTGGATCGTGCCGATCGACGACTGCTACGAGCTCGTGGGCCTGATCCGGACGCGCTGGAAGGGCCTGACGGGCGGCAAGGAGGTCTGGGCCGAGATCGAGCGCTTTTACGAGCGACTGGAGCGGCGGGCGCGGCCCGCTGCGAACGCTGGTACGGAAATGGTGTCGAGCCCGGCGGCCGTCAACGGCACCGGCACAGCAGAGGAGGCGACATGGCGAACCTGAGGATCGGAAAGCCCGACGTGAGCCCGGACCTGCCCTCGCATGTCGGGGGCATCAAGCAGGGCAACGCGAAGGGGAGCTACGAGAAGCAGGACGGGCATCTAAGCGACGGACGCTCGACGTCCCGGCGCTCCACTGGAGTGAACGCCGAGGCCATGAACCCGATCGACCCCAGCATGCCGAACCTCTCGCCGGGGTAGAGGCGACGGCGTGAGGGCACAGGTCTGGCCCGGGGGCACCGCCCCCGTGGGGAGCCCGCCCGAGCTCGCGTTCGCCGTCGAGACGGTCGAGGCCGATCGGTTCGCGCTCGTCCCGACGCTCGTCTTCAAGGTGGCGGTCCAGCGGGTGGGGGGAGGCCCGGTGCGATCGATCGCGCTCAACACGCAGATCCGAATCGCGGCCACGCGGCGCTCGTATGACGCGCTCGAGCAGGAGGCCCTTTTCGAGGTGTTCGGGCCGGCGGACCAATGGTCGCGGAGCCTTGCGGAGCTTTCCGTGGACCAACGCCACGGTCCAGGTGCCGGCGTTCGACGACGCCACGGTCGTGGACATGCCCGTGGCGTGCACCTACGACTTCGAAGTCACGACCGCGCAGTACCTGCACGCGCTCGGGCAGGGGGAGGTGCCGCTCGAGCTCCTGTTCAGCGGCACGCTCTTCTACGGCGACCTCGACGGGCAGCTGCGGATCGCCCACGTCCCGTGGGAGAAGGAGGCCGAGTACCGGCTGCCGGTGGCGGTGTGGAGGGAGATGATGGACCGCTACTTCCCGGACAGCGCCTGGCTCCGGCTGCGTCGGGAGAGCTTCGACCGCCTCCACGCGTTCAAGGCCCGCGGCGGATATCTGACATGGGAGCAGGCGATCGACGCGCTGCTTTCGAACCCGCAGGGTGATCGGTAGTGGAGAGCGCCGGACAAGGGCCGGACCCGATCCGCCAGATCGCGGACGCGGTCCTGTACGAGGGGTACATCCTCTGGCCGTACAGCCGCTCGGCGACGAAGAACCAGCGGCGCTGGACCTTCGGCGGCGTCTATCCGAGCGCCCATAGCGAGGGTCGCGAGGACGACCCGTGCGAGATGCGGACCGAATGCCTGGTCGAGGCGGGCGCCGGCACCAGCCTCGAGGTGCGGGTCCGGTTCCTCCACGTCGTCGATCGCGCGGTGATGCGCCGGCGGGGCGACGTCCTCGAGCCGGTGGATGAGCTCACGGTGGACGGCACCCGACACCTCTCCTGGGACGAGGCGGTGGAACGCGAGGTGGTGGTCGGCGGCCTGTCGCCTGTCGGGCTCGGCTCGCCGCTGATCGAGCGAATCGAGGTGCCGGCCGGAAGCGAGCGCGAGGAGCTGGTCGGTGACGGCGGCGAGCCTGACGGAGTGATCGTGCGCAGCTGGCGGGCGCTGAGCGGGGTCGTCGAGGTCTCCGGCGAGGAGCTGTCGCCTGGCCTCGTCCGGCTCGCGGTACGGATTCACAACGCAAGCCCCTACGAGGGAAATGATCGCGAGCAGGCGCTCAGGCAGACCTTCGTCTCCACCCACACGGCCCTGCGCGTCGAGGGCGGCGCGTTCTCGTCGCTGACGGACCCGCCCGACGATCTGCGCACCGCCGCGGAGTCCTGCCGCAACGACGGAACGTGGCCGGTTCTCGTGGGAGCGCCGGGCGAGCGTCACACCCTCCTCTCGTCGCCGATCATCCTGCAGGACTACCCGGAGATCGCGCCCGAGAGCCCGGGGGACCTCTTCGACGGCGCCGAGATCGACGGCCTCCTCACGCTCAGCATCCTCAGCCTCACCGATGAGGAGAAGCGCGAGATGCGCGACTCCGACCCGCGCGCGCGCGAGATACTGGAGCGCACCGAGTCGCTGTCGCCCGCGGAGTTGATGCGCCTGCAGGGCGCCATCCGCGAGCTGCAGGCGGTGCGAGAGTGAGCGGTACGGGCGACCCCGGTGTACCGGATGCCGTCTGGGACCAGCTCGAGCGGCCCGGTCCCGATCGCGTGACCGTCGACGGGGTCGAGGTTCGCGCCGGCAGCCGGGTGCGGCTCCGGCCGCGCGCCCGCGGGGACGTGTTCGACGTCGCGCTCGCCGGCAAGCTCGCCGTGGTGGAGGGGATCGACACTGACCTCGACGACAACGTCAAGCTCGCGGTGGCGGTGGACGACGATCCGGGTCGCGACCTCGGGCTTCGGCGTCAGCCGGGGCACCGCTTCTTCTTCTCGCTCGACGAGGTCGAGCCGCTGCCGGACGACGAGTCTGCGGAGCAGTCGACCGCCCGCGTCCTCGTTGCCGGAATCGGGAACGTCTTCCTCGGCGACGATGGGTTCGGGGTGGAGGTCGCGGCGCGGCTTGCAGGTCGGCGGCTTCCCGAGGGCGTG
This sequence comes from uncultured Thermoleophilaceae bacterium, assembly GCA_963808955.1. Lineage (GTDB taxonomy): Bacteria > Actinomycetota > Thermoleophilia > Solirubrobacterales > Thermoleophilaceae > CAWEHQ01. Next base: position 17,681 of record CAWEHQ010000016.1, read on the forward strand.
CACGTCGCCGACTTCGGCATCCGCGGCATGGACCTGGCGTACGCGCTGCAGGACGGCTACGACGCGGCGGTCTTCGTGGACGCGGTGCCGCGCGGGGACGCGCCGGGGACCCTGTTCGTGATCGAGCCCGACCTCGACACGGGCGACGCGGTCCCGGAGGCCCACGGCATGGACCCGGTCAAGGTCCTGGCGCTGGCTCGTGAGCTCGGCGGACTGCCGGAGCGGGTGCTGGTGGTGGGGTGCGAGCCGAAGACGAGGATGAGCGGCGACGACGACGACGAGATCGTCATGGAGCTATCGGAGCCGGTGAGGGCCTCGCTCGACGAGGCCGTCAGGCTCGTCGAGTCGCTGGTCGGGGAGTTGGTCACGGCAGGCGAAGACGGAAGGGAAGGTGGAGCGAATGGGTGAGGTCCGAATCGGATCGGGGACGCTTGGAGTCCTGTTCCTCGGGATCCTGGCTGCGGCCGCTGCGGCCGTGGCGGCGCAGATGCCCGAGATCAAGCGCTACATCCAGATGAAGCAGATGTAACGGGCGGGGCCGCTCGGCCTCCCGCACTACGATCCACACACAGGAGGAGAATGCACCGGACCAAGATCAGGGTCGTCGAGGACGCGCTCGACGCGAACAACACGATCGCCCGTGCCAACCGGTCGGACTTCGACCGCGAGTCGGTCACGGTCGTCAACCTGATGAGCGCCCCCGGCGCCGGGAAGACGTCGCTGCTCGAGCGGGTGGTCAGTGACCTCGACGGGGTGCGGGTCGGCGTGCTCGAGGGCGATGTCCAGGGCAGCATGGACTCCGACCGGCTTGCCGGGCTGCACGTCCCAGTGGCGCAGATCAACACCGACCCGGGCTTCGGCGGCGAGTGCCACCTCGACGCCAACATGGTTCGCTCAGCGGTTCCGTCGCTGCCGCTAGACGAGATCGACCTGCTCGTGATCGAGAACGTCGGCAACCTGGTCTGCCCCGCGGAGTTCAGGGTCGGCGAGGACGCGCGCGTGATGGTGTCCTCCGTCACCGAGGGCGAGGACAAGCCGCTCAAGTACCCGCTCATGTTCCGCGCCTGCGAGCTGGTGCTCGTGAACAAGATCGACCTGCTTCCGCACCTCGATTTCGACCTCGACCGCTTCCTCTACAACGTGCAGGCGGTCAACCCGGAGGCGCGGCGGATCACGGTGAGCGCGCGGACGGGCGAGGGCGTCGGCGAGTGGCGCGACTGGCTGATCGAGACGGCATCTCGCGTCGGCGCCCCCGTGTAGCCGGGCGGCGCGCCGCTCCCGCGGACGCGAGGGGGCCGTCGTGACTCGGGTCAAGGCGGCCGATCGCCTGACGGCGCGGCTCGACGAGCTGCGCGAGCAGCGCACGGTGGCGAACGGGCGCTTCTTCGCCGTCGAGGCGGAGCGCGTGGCGCGCCTCTGCCACCGGATGGCCGAGCGCTTTGCGCGCGGCGGGCGCCTGGTGGCGCTCGGGATCAGCCCGGCCGCGCGCTCGGACGCGCGCCACGTCGCCGTCGAGTTCGTCCACCCGGTGATCGTTGGAAAGCGGGCGTTGCCCGCGATCGCGCTGTCAAGCGAGGGCGGCCCGCTCGACCGCCAGGTCGACCTCGTCGCGGAACCGGACGACGTCGCGATCGCCTTCGGGACCGATGTCCGCGACGCCGGCGGGGACCCGGTCGCGGTCGAGAGCGCCGCGGTCACCGCCGAGGCCCTGCGGGCCGCATCGGAACGCGGCTGCCTCACGATCGCCTTCTCGGGCGTGGGGGCGGAGTGGGAGTTCCACCCGCCTGGCGATGACCCCTTCGTGCGTCAGGAGCTCGTCGAGACCCTCTACCACGTCCTATGGGAGCTCTGTCACGTGTTCTTCGAGCATCGCGGGCTCCTGAGCGGCAGGGAGCCGCGGCGTGTTCACGACACCGGCGCGTCGAGCTTCCTCTATCCGTTCCTCGCCGAGTCGGAGCGGGGACTCGACGACGTCGTCGAGGACGTGCGCCGCTCGGTGCAGATGAAGGCCCGTGATGTGGGGTCGCTTCGCGAGCAGACGCTGAGCGATGGCCACGACGTCCTGCCTGCCGCCGCCGGCGCGCTGCGGGACGCCTTCGACGACGGCGGCAAGCTGCTGGCGCTCGGGAACGGCGGCTCCGCCACGGACGCGATGGACGCGGTGGCCGACTTTCGATCGGCGCTGCACGGTTGGCCGCCGCGGGCCGCTCTCGACCTCACCGAGGACGCCGCGATCCTCACCGCGATCGCGAACGACATCGGGACCGACGCCATCTTCGCGCGTCAGGTGATCGCGTACGGCCGCGAGGGCGACGCGCTGCTCTGCCTCTCGACAAGCGGCAACTCGCGCAACGTGATCGAGGCGCTGGCGGAGGCGCGCCGGCGTGACCTGATGACGATCGCGCTGGTCGGCTACGACGGCGGCCGTGTCGCGGAGGAGCGACTGGCCGATCACGTCGTCGTCACGCGCTCCCAGCACATTCCGCGCATCCAGGAGGCGCAGGCCGCCGCCTACCACGCGCTTAGGGAGCTGGTGGAGCTCGCGAGGGCGCCGGAACGCGACGGTTGAAAGCATTTGGGCCCCTATAGGGACCAGAAAGCTTCACTCGTTCCTGGATTCGGTCACGTGGGAGCTGACGGGCCCGCGTCGCGTCGCGTGCGCGCGCGTGTGGAGGGAACCGTTCAGGGCGTGGGCTTCCGGCCGTTCGCCTACCGCCTCGCGCGCGACCTCGACCTGGCCGGCTACGTTCTGAACGACGAGCAGGGCGTCCTTGTGGAGGTCGAGGGAGGGGAGCGCCGCGTCGAAGATTTCCTCGCACGCCTCAGAACCGACGCTCCCCCGCTCGCGCTGGTCGAGCGGGTCATTCCCGAGGACGTGCCGACCACGGGCGCCCCCGGCTTCCGCATCCTCGAGAGCGAGGCGTCCGGCGAGCCCGCCGCGCCCGTCTCCGCCGACACCGCCACCTGCGACGACTGCCTGGCGGAGCTCTTCGACCCCGGCGACCGCCGCTTTCGCTACCCGTTCATCAACTGCACGAACTGCGGCCCGCGCTTCACGATCGTCCGCGGCGTCCCCTATGACCGGCCGCTCACGACCATGGCGGCGTTCTCGATGTGCGATCCCTGCCGCGCCGAGTACGACGACCCGGCCGACCGCCGCTTCCACGCGCAGCCGAACGCCTGCTCCACCTGCGGCCCGAGCGCGCGCCTGGTCGACTCCGGCGGCGAGCGCGCGGAGGGCCCGGCCGAGGACGCTACCTCAGCGGCTGCCGCAGCGCTCCTCGCCGGGCGCGCCCTGGCGGTGAAGGGCATCGGAGGCTTCCACCTGGCCTGCCGGGCGGACGACGAGGAGGCCGTCGCGCGCCTCCGAAGCCGAAAGCACCGGGAGGACAAGCCCTTCGCGCTGATGGTCCCCTCGCTCGACCTCGTGCGCGAGCTCGTCGAGCTCGGGGAAGAAGACGCCCGGGTGCTGCTCGGGCGCGACCGACCGATCGTCGTGGCCCCGCGTCGCGGCTCCGGCGCCGCCGCCCCGTCGGTGGCACCCGGCTCGGGCGACCTCGGGGTGATGCTGCCCTACTCGCCGCTACACCACCTGCTCATGGCCGAGGTTGGTGTGCCGCTCGTCATGACGAGCGGCAACGTGTCCGACGAGCCGATCGCGTACCTCGACGACGACGCCGTGGAGCGCCTCGCGACGATCGCAGACCTCTTCCTGATCCACGACCGTCCGATCGAGACCCGGACGGACGACTCGGTGGTCAGGACCGCCACCGTCGCGGGCCGACCGCAGGCGCTGACGCTCAGGCGCTCGCGCGGCCGGGTGCCGCGCAGCCTGCCGCTCGCCCCCGATGCCGAGCGCCCCATTCTCGCCTGCGGCGCGGAGCTGAAGAGCACGTTCTGCCTCGTCAAGGGGGGCAGCGCGTGGATCGGACATCACATCGGGGACTTGCGGAACTGGGAGACCCTGCGGTCGTTCCGCGAGGGTGTTTCCCACTTCGAGCGCCTGTTCGCCGTCGGGCCGGAGATCGTGGCGCACGACCTGCACCCCGACTACCTCTCGACCCGGTATGCCCTGGAGCGCGAGGGAGTGGAGCAGGTGGGTGTTCAGCACCACCACGCGCACCTGGCGGCCTGCCTCGCGGAGCACCGTGAGGAAGGGCCCGCCGTGGGAGCGATCTTCGACGGCTCCGGCTTCGGCACCGACGGCACGGTGTGGGGCGGGGAGATCCTGGTCGGAGATGCCAGCGGCTTCGAGCGGGCCGGCCATCTCGCGCCCGTCCGCATGCCGGGCGGCGACCGTGCTGTCCACGAGCCGTGGCGGATGGCCTGCGCCTGGCTCGTCGCGGCGGAGGGGCGAGATCCGGACCTGCCGGTGGCGCTTCGGGGACACGTGGAGGCACGTACCTGGAACACAATCGGGAGGCTCGCGGCCGACGGCCTCGCCTCGCCCGACACGACGAGCATGGGCCGGCTGTTCGACGCCGTGGCCGCGCTGTGTGGGATCCGGGCGGCAGCGACGTACGAGGGTCAGGCTGCGGCAGAGCTGGAGGCGGCCTGCGCCACGGCCGAGGACGGCGCCTACCCCCTCCCGGTGGGGGCCGACGGGGTGATGGACGCGCGGGAGACCGTGCGTGCGGTGGACCGTGAGATCTCGGCGGGGGCGCCACAGAGCGTGGTGGCCGCGCGGTTCCACAACGCGATTGCCGCCGCCACGGCGCGCGCCTGCGCCGACTGCGCTGGCCGCCACGGTCTCGACGCGGTGGCGCTCTCGGGCGGCGTCTTCCAGAATCGCGTGCTGGTGGAGCGGACCGCGGCGCTCCTGTCCGAGGCCGGGCTTCGGGTGCTCGTGCCGCACGTGCTACCGCCGAACGATGGGGGCATCGCGTATGGGCAGGCCGCGGTGGCGGCGTGCCGCCCACCGGCATAGCATCGGATCGGTCGTAGCCGTCCCGGGGGGGACGACGTGCATCGCCCGGACTTCTTGATCATCGGAGCGGAACGCGCGGGGACGGACTGGCTCTGGAGCAACCTCCGGCAGCACGCACCTCCACGTCACCTTCTACGACCACCTCGTCGCGGACCCCGGCCGATTCTTCGAGCGGATCTGCGGCTTTCTGGGCGTGGAGGCTGGCCTGACCCCGCCGCCCGCTTGGTCTCGCGTGATTAACGCAGCCTGCCGGTCGCCGATGCCACCGGACCTTCGGCACCACCTCGCGCGCAGGTACCGCGAGCCCATCGCGCGGCTCGCCGACGCCTACGGCGACCCGCCGGCGCATTGGCTTCGAACGCTGTAAGCCTTCCGGTGGTCAGGCCCCCGAGCGACTCCGCTCGGATCGTGCTGCGACCTGGTCGCAATAGCAGGCCGGTCGTGATTGAATCCAAAGCGGATGACCGTCTCGTCTGCGAGCCCGACCGTCGCGGCGCCCGATGCCGACGCCGCGGCCGCCGCGGTCAGGGCGCGCGGCCTTCGCCTGACGAGCGCGCGCCGGCTCCTGATCGAGGCGCTCTTCGCCGCCGACGAGCCCGCCTCGGCGGCCCAGATCGCTGACGGGGTGGCTGGCAGGCTTCCGTCCTCGGACGTCGCGGCCGTCTATCGCAACCTCGAGCTGCTCGAGGAGATAGGGCTCGTGAGGCACGTCCACCTCGGGCACGGGCCAGGGCTCTACGCGATCGCGGACCGGGTCGAGTCCGAGTACCTGCAATGCGAGCGCTGCGGGGAGCTGCGAGGCGTCCGGCCGTCGATGCTCGACGGCGCCCGCGAGGAAATTCGCCAAGCGACTGGCTACGAGCCGCGCTTCGCGCACTTCCCGATCGTCGGCCTGTGCCCCGACTGCGCTCGATGAGGGGCGGCTCACCGCCGGCGCATGCATCTCGGTGGCGGCGAGTCACGCATGCGTTGACGCCTCGGGAGTGGCGTCGTGCGGCCATGCTCGCGGCGGTTGTCGTCGGGCTGCACGCTCTCGGGTTCGGCCTGCTCGCCATCGCCGCCGACCAGGGCTTCTCGCTGGCCGACGGAGGAGTCTTCGGATTCGCCCTCGGCGTGACCGCGTACATGCTCGGCGTTCGGCACGCCTTCGACGCCGACCACATCGCCGCGATCGACAACACCACGCGCAAGCTCGTCGGCGAGGGCCAGCGACCGCTGAGCGTCGGCTTCTTCTTCTCCCTGGGCCATTCCACCGTCGTCTTCGGCCTGGCGGTGGTTCTCGCGGTCGGAATAAGAGGGCTGAGCGGTGCGATCGAGGACGACAGCTCCGCTCTGCACCAGATCACGAGCGCGATTGGCCCAACGGTCGCCGGAACGTTTCTGGTCCTGATCGGGGTCCTCAACCTGATCATCCTGATCGGCGTCGTTCGGATCTTCCTGCGCATGCGGCAGGGGCGGTACGACGAGGAAGAGCTCGAGGAGCAACTGAACGCGCGCGGATTCGCGAACCGCTTCTACGGCCGTGCGACGCGCGCCGTCAAGAAGCCGTGGCAGATGTATCCGCTCGGCGTGCTGTTCGGCCTCGGGTTCGACACGGCGACCGAGATCGCGCTCCTCGCGACGGCCGGCGTTGCAGCGGCCGGCGACCTTCCGCTGTACGCGATCATGTCGCTCCCGATTTTGTTCGCCGCGGGCATGTCGCTCTTCGACACCCTCGACGGTGCCTTCATGAACTTCGCCTACGGCTGGGCGTTCTTCAAGCCGGTTCGGAAGGTCTTCTACAACCTCACGGTCACCGCGCTGTCCGTCGTCGTGGCGCTGATCATCGGGCCCATCTCGCTGATCTCCGTGCTCGCCGAGAAGTTCAGCCTGAGCGGGGGAGTGATCGGCTTCATCGCCGGAATCGACCTCAGCCACGTCGGCTACGCGATCGTGGCGACCTTCGTCCTGGCCTGGGCGCTCGCCGTCGCGGTGTGGCGATTCGGTCGGATCGAGGAGCGGTGGTCGGCGAAGCTCCAGCAGGCGGAGATCATCTGACGCGAGCAGGATCGGAGCAGCCATGAGCCAGCACTCCCGCGATGAGAAGCACGACCACGAGCAGCCCCACAGCCACCGGCATGCCCACGGCGAGCGGGAGCACTCCCACAGCCACACCGAGCACGACCACGTGCACACCGAGCACGAGCACGAGCACAGCCACGGCGACGTGACCCATTCGCACCCGCACGTCCACGAGCAGGGCCTCGAGGACGACCACGCCCACGAGCACTGAGGCCCTTCCAGGACGCGCCGGCCGCGTCGTCGCGCCTCATCCGACCGTCCTCGGGCCAGCTGGTCGGGCTCGCCCTAGGCCGGGCTACCGAGCCGCAGCTCGTGCGAGCGGTTGGCCGCCACACGTGAGGCGATCGAGCGTCCGCGGCCACGCCGGCGCTCGCGCCTGATCGTGCGGAGATACGGGAAGAAGTCGACCTGGATCGTGTGGCGCTTCGAGGTCACGTAGCGCTTTCGCATGCGCTCGTCCTCCCGGCGTATCACCCTCAGCATCTCCCTCCGCGACGGTAGCGCGGCGCTTCCCTCGAGCACGTCCGCGACCCATTCCGACTGCGCCTCCGCGAGCGGCATGATCGCGCCGAGCGGCTGCACGAGCCCGATGAAGAAGAGCCCGGGACGCTCCGGGTGCACCACGCGCCGGTAGAGCGGCACCCGGTTGTCGGGCGCCGACAGCACCTCCTCGGACAGGAACGGGAAGGTGATCTTGTATCCGGTGCAGTACACGATCCGGTCGATCTGCTCGACGGAGCCGTCGGTGAATCGAACGTGGTCGCCCTCCAGCCGCTCGATGTTCGGCTTCGGCTTGACGCGGCCGTGGCCGATCCGGGCGAGCAGCTCGGCTGAGATGGTGGGGTGTGCCTCGAGCAGCTTGTGGTCGGGCTGGGGCATTCCGTAATCGGTCATGTCGCCCTGTGCCTGCTTCAAGAGGACCGTGTAGAGGGCGCGCTGGAGGCCGAGCGGCAGGCGGCTCGTGAGCTCCGTGCCGAGCTCGTCGGTGGGCGTTCCCCTCAGGTACTTCGGAATCACGTGGGCGCCGCGGCGCATCGCCAGGTAGGTCATCCGCGAGACGCGCGACGTCTCGCACGCGATGTCGCACGCCGAGTTTCCGATCCCGAGCACCAGCACGTTCGCGTCCTCGAAGCCGTCCGGCGTCTTGTAGTCGTGCGCGTGGATCGCCTCGCCCTCGAACTCCCCGGGGAACTCGGGCCAGCGCGGGTCCCAGTGATGTCCGTTCGCCACGAGCACGGCCGCGTAGCCGCGTGTCTCGCCATCGTCCGTGGTCACGTTCCACGCGTCCCGGCCGTTCCCGGCCGGCTCGATGGACGTGACCTCGGTGTTGAAGCGGATTCGGTCGCGGAACCCGAAACGGTCCACGTAATCGTCGAAGTAGCGCGCGATCTGGGTGTGGTGCGGGTAGTCCGGGTAGTCCTCCGGCATCGGGAAGCTCGCGTACGCCATCCGGCGCCGGGAGGTGTTGATGAAGAGCGAGCGGTACGCGGCCGACATCCCGTTGTCGTTCATGTAGCGCCAGTTGCCGCCCACCGCGGATCCCTTCTCCAAGCAATCGAACGGGATCCCGCGCGCGTGGAGGACCTGACACGCCGCGATGCCGGACGAGCCCGCGCCGATCACACAGACCGTGCCCTCCGACCTGAGCGCGGCGATCGGCCGCGCACCGTGCCCTGCCGCGGCGCTGCGGCGCGCGCTCGCGATCCCGTAACCCGCGAGGTCCGCGAGCACGCTGTAGAGGTGCCCGGCGGGTCCGGTCGCGAGCCACGCCCCTAGGCGCTCCCCCGCTCCCCGCCTGATGCCCGCGTCGCCGGCGCTCACTCGCCTCACGGTATCGTCAACCGCGCGATGGCGGCCACCGTTACGACGAGGAAGACCGAGCTCGGCGACGCGCGCGTGCGGCTCGACGTCGAGGTCGAGCCCGGGACCGTCGAGCGCGAGATCCAGAGCGCCGCGCGCGAGCTCGGGCGCGACATGCGGCTGTCTGGCTTCCGCAAGGGCAAGGTGCCGCCTCCGGTGGTGATTCAGCGCGTCGGTCGAGACGCGGTGCTCGACGAGGCCGTGCGTCGGGGGCTCCCGGGTTGGTACGAGCAGGCCGTCTCGGCGGAGGGCCTCGTCACCGTGGGCGACCCGAAGGTCGATCTCGAGGAGCTGCCCGCGAAGGGCTCGCCGCTCGGCTTCTCGGTCGAGGTTGCGGTGCGCCCGGTGGCGACTCTCGGCGACTACGAGGGACTGGAGGTCGGTCGGCGCGCCCCACAGGTCGACGAAGCCGAGGTCGCGGCCGAGGTCGACCGGCTGCGCGAGTCGATGGCCTCGCTCGAGACCGTTGACCGCCCGGCCGGAGAGGGGGACTTCCTGGTGCTCGACTTCGAGGGACGGATCGACGGCGAGGCGTTCGAGGGCGGGGAGGCGCGCGGCTACCTCCTGGAGCTCGGCTCAGACCGACTCGTCCCAGGCTTCGAGGATCAGCTGTCCGGCGCGCGCGCGGGCGAGGAGCGTGAGCTGCGCGTGACCTTCCCAGACGACTACCGCGTCGAGGAGCTGGCGGGCAATGAGGCCACGTTCCAGGTGGCGGTCAAGGAGGTCAAGGAGAAGCGCCTGCCCGTTACGGACGACGACCTCGCGGCGGAGGCGGGCTACGACTCGCTCGACGAGCTCCGCGCTGATATCGAGTCGCGGCTCCGCGAGCGGGATGAGCAGGCCGTCGATAGGGAGTTTCGCGAGGCGGTGGTGGACGCCGCGGTCGAGCGCGCGACCGTCGAGCTCCCCGACGAGCTCGTGCACGCCAAGGCCCACGAGATGTGGGCCGCGACGGCTGGGCGGCTCCGTGCCCAGGGCATCGAGCCGTCCCAGTACCTCCAGATGATCGGCAAGTCCGAGGAGGAGCTGGTGCACGAGGCCGAGGACGATGCGCGCACCGCCCTCGGTCGCGAGAGCGTGCTGGCGGCCGTGGTCGAGGACAAGCAGATCGCGGTGACGGACGACGAGGTGCTCGATGCGCTGCGCGCCGCGGCGGCGGCGCAGTCGCCCGATCGGGCCCCCAGCGAGAAGCAGCTGCGGCGCTCGCTCGACCGGGCACGCAGCGAGGGCCGTGCCGACATGCTGCGGGAGGACATCGCGATGCGAAAGGCGGTGGACGAGCTCGTCGAGAGCGCTAGCCCGATCGCCGCGGAGCAGGCAGCGGCAAGGGACAAGCTGTGGACACCGGACAAGGAGGAGCAGGCCGGCGACAAGCGGATCTGGACCCCGGGGAGCTGACCTGCGGTTCCCGCCAAGCAGCGCCGGAGCCGCGACTCCGCCCATCGTCCCCTCGCTAGACTGGCCCGCGACGCGGGGCTCAGAAGTCACGGGCACCGGGCGTCGATGCCGCTGACTGCGTGAAGGAATAAGAGCGAGGAAGCGAAATTGAAGCGAGAGCCATGAGCCCACTTGTCCCGATGGTGATCGAGCAGACCTCGCGCGGCGAGCGCTCGTTCGACATCTACTCCCGGCTCCTGAACGAGCGAATCGTGTTCCTCGGGACGCCGGTGACGGAGGACATCGCCAACCTGATCGTGGCCCAGCTCCTCCACCTCGAGTCCGAGGATCCGGACAAGGACATCTCGGTGTACATCAACTCGCCGGGTGGGTCGGTCTACGCGGGCCTCGCGATCTACGACACCATGCAGTTCATCCGCCCTGACGTGCAGACGATCTGCGTCGGGATCGCGATGTCGATGGGGGCGCTGCTCCTGGGCGGCGGCGCGAGCGGGAAGCGCATGGCGCTCCCCAATGCCAAGATCCTGATCCACCAGGTCTCGTCCGCCTTCCAGGGCCAGGCGTCGGACATCGAGATCCACGCCCGGGAGATCATCGACGTGCGCAAGCGGCTCGACAAGATCCTGGCCGACCACACCGGTCAGGATCTCGAAAAGGTGGCCACCGACACGGAGCGTGACTACTTCATGAGCGCCGAGGAGGCGAAGGAGTACAACCTGATCGACCGGGTGATCTCCCAGCATTAAGCTGGGGGAAGCCCCGGCGCTTCCGGAGGGGGGAGCGAGATGGCGCGGCCGACAGACTCCAACGAACAGCTTCTCTGCAGCTTCTGCGGCAAGTCCCAGCGCCAGGTCAAGAAGCTGATCGCCGGGCCCGGCGTCTACATCTGCGACGAGTGCATCGATCTCTGCAACGAGATCATCGACGAGGAGCTCACCACCCCGAGCACCTTCGACCTCGAGAACCTTCCCAAGCCGCGCGAGATCGACTCCGTCCTCCAGGAGTACGTGGTTGGCCAGGAGCCCGCCAAGCGCACCCTGTCGGTGGCCGTCTACAACCACTACAAGCGCGTGCAGATGATGCAGTCCGAGGAGCAGCAGGAGCTCGAGCTGCAGAAGTCCAACATCCTCCTGCTCGGTCCCACGGGTTGCGGCAAGACGCTGCTGGCCCAGACCCTCGCACGCATCCTCAACGTGCCGTTCGCGATTGCCGACGCAACGGCCCTTACCGAGGCCGGCTACGTCGGCGAGGACGTGGAGAACATCCTCCTCAAGCTGATCCAGGCCGCGGACTACGACGTGAAGAAGGCCGAGACCGGGATCATCTACATCGACGAGGTCGACAAGATCGCCCGCAAGGCCGACAACCCCTCGATCACGCGCGACGTGTCGGGGGAAGGCGTCCAGCAGGCGCTCCTGAAGATCCTGGAGGGCACCGTCGCGTCCGTCCCTCCACAGGGTGGACGCAAGCATCCGCACCAGGAGTTTCTGACGATCGACACGACGAACGTCCTCTTCATCTGCGGCGGCGCGTTCGCGGACCTCGACAAGGTGATCGAGCGCCGCGTCGGGAACAAGGGCGTCGGCTTCGGCGCCGCAATTCGCTCGAAGCACAACAAGGACACCGGCGAGATGTTCGAGCGCTGCCTGCCCGAGGACCTGGTCGAGTACGGACTGATCCCGGAGTTCATCGGGCGTCTCCCGGTCGCGTCGGCGATCCACCAACTGTCTCGCGATGACCTGGTGACCATCCTCACGGAGCCGCGCAACGCGCTGGTCAAGCAGTTCCAGCGCTTCTTCGAGTTCGACGGGATCGAGCTCGTGTTCGCCGACGAGTCGCTCCAGTCGATCGCCGACAAGGCGCTCGACCGCGAGACCGGGGCGCGCGGCCTTCGCTCGATCCTCGAGGAGACGCTCCTGGAGGTCCAGTTCGAGCTTCCCTCACGCCGCGACGTGAAGAAGTGCGTCGTGACGAAGGAGACGATCGAGCGCGGTCTCAAGCCGACGCTCGTGACCGAAGCGGCGGCCGACGAGCCCGGCGAGGAGCTCGCCGAGGAGTCGGCGTAGTACCTCAGAGGCTGTGGGCGGCGGCCGCGGTGGCCGCCGCGGCGGTGCTGGTGGGCTGCGGGGAGAGTCCGGCCGAGGAGAACGCGAACGCCGCGCGCGAGGCCGCCGAGCGCTACGTGGAGGCCCTGAGGGAGGGCGACGGCGAGGGTGCCTGCGACCAGCTGAGCCGGGGAGCGGTCGCGCAGCTCGAGGACCAGGCGGAGGCGCCATGCGCGGAGGCCTTGACGGAGGTGCTCGGCGGGGCGTCGCCGGAGGGAGGTGAGCTCGACGATTTGAGTGTCGGCGACGTAAACGTGGCCGGCGACGTGGCGACGGCGGTCATCAGGGGCGGCCCCGGCGGAAACGTCACGAACCAGATGATGCGCGAGGGCGGCGAGTGGAAGCTCGCCTCCCCCAGCGAGTGAGCGGCGCGGCGAAGCACCTGCCGATCGCCTCCCGCGGCGCGTGAGGCGAGTCGCGGACGATCTGTGGCAGCTGCGGGGCTTTCCGCCGAACGGGATCAACGTCTACCTGATGGGCGGCGTCCTGGTCGACGCCGCGTCCCGTCACGCCGGACGCCGCGTCGCGCGCCAGCTGGCAGGCCACCGCGTGGACGCCCACGCCCTGACGCATGCCCACCCGGACCATCAGGGTGCGAGCCACGAGCTGTGCGAGCGCCTCGGGGTGGCACTCTGGTGCGGCGCGGCAGACGCCGACGCGGCGGAGCGCCCGGGCCTGATCCGCGAGCGCCAGCCGAACCACCCGATCGCGTGGCTCTTCGACCGTATGTTCACGGGGCCGGGCCACCCCGTGGAGCGGCGGCTGCAGGAGGGCGACGAGGTCGGCGGTTTCCGCGTGCTGGATACCCCCGGCCACTCAGCCGGCCACGTCTCGTTCTGGCGCGAGTCGGACCGTGTGCTGATCCTCGGGGACGTGTTCTTCAACATGAACATCTTCACCGGCACCGCCGGCCTGCGAGAGCCGAAGGCCTACCTCACCTCCGACCCCGCGCGCAACCGGGAGTCGGCCCGCAGGCTCGCCGGCCTCGAGCCGGCGGTCGTCTGCTTCGGGCACGGCCCACCGCTTCGCGACACGCGCCGGTTCGTCGACTTCGCCGGCGCGCTCCCGAGCTGAGTACTGTCGAACCCGTTCGCTGAGGCGCGCACCGGCGGCGTGCCTAGACTGCGCCGGGTGGAGGTGTCCGACCGCCTGAGGACGCTCGAGGAGCGCACCCGTTACGAGCCCGGCGACGTCGAGCCGCGGGTGTTCGAACGCTGGCGCGATGCGGGCGTGTTCAGTCCTCCGCCGCCGGACGCGGCGGGAGAGCCGTTCTCGATCGCGATCCCGCCGCCTAACGTGACTGGCGCTCTCCACATGGGTCACGCCCTCAACGGGTCGATCCAGGACGTGCTGATCCGGCTGCGGCGGATGCAGGGTCGGCGCGCTAAGTGGATCTTCGGGACCGATCACGCGGGGATCGCCACCCAGGTCAAGGTCGAGGAGCAGCTGCGTGCGGAGGGCACCAGCCGGACGGAGCTCGGGCGCGATGCGTTCGTCGAGCGCGTGTGGGAGTGGCGAAGACGCTACGGCTCGACGATCGTCGAGCAGTACCAGCGGCTCGGAGCGTCGGCCGACTACAGCGACGAGCGCTTCACCATGGACCCGGCCTACGCCGCCGCCGTGACCCACGTGTTCGTGCGGCTGTTCGAGAAGGGCCTGATCTACCGCGACTACTACATGGTCAACTGGGACCCCGGGATGCGCTCGGCGATCTCCGACCTGGAGGTCGTCACGCGCGAGGTCGAGGACCGGCTCTACATGATCGAGTACCCGCTCGCGTCGGGGTCGGGATCGGTGACCGTCGCGACGGTTCGTCCGGAGACCATGCTGGCGGACATCGCGATCGCCGTGAACCCGGGCGACGAGCGCTACACGAGGCTGATCGGGGAGACGGCGATCCTCCCGCTGGTCGGGCGGCGGCTCCCGATCATCGCCGAGGAGCACGTCGACCCCGAGTTCGGCACGGGTGCGCTGAAGATCACCCCGGGCCACGACCCGAACGACTTCGAGATCGGCCGGAGGCACGGCCTCGACGAGGTCTCCGTGATCGGCGAGGACGGTCGAATGACAGCCTCCGCAGGGGAGCACTTCGCCGGGCTGTCGGTGTCCGAGGCCCGCGCCGCGGTCGTCGCAGCGCTGCGCGAGGAGGGCCTGATCTCCGATTCGCGGCCCTACCGGCACGAGGTGCCGCATTCCCACCGTTCGGGACAGCCGATCGAGCCGCTGATCTCGTTCCAGTGGTTCTGCGACATGAAGGTGCTCGCGGGGCCGGCCATCGACTGCGTCCGCGACGGCCGCGTGCGCTTCCACCCCGAGAGCCCGCACACGCGGGTCTACCTCGATTGGCTCGAGGGCATCCGGCCGTGGTGCGTCTCGCGTCAGCTCTGGTGGGGGCACCGGCTCCCGGTCTGGTACTGCGACGCGTGCGACGAGACCTACGTCGCGGAGCGCGACCCGGAGCGCTGCGGAGCCTGCGGCGGCACCCTCCGGCGCGACGCGGACGTGCTCGACACGTGGTTCTCGTCGGCGCTGTGGCCGTTCGCCACGCTCGGCTGGCCGGAGCAGACCGAAGCGTTCGAGGCCTTCTACCCCACGGACGTGCTCTCCACGGCGCGCGACATCATCTTCCTCTGGGTGGCCCGCATGGTCATGATGGGGATGGAGTTCACCGGCAGTCCTCCCTTCGCCGACGTGAACATCCACTCGGTGATCCAGTCACCCGAGGGCCGGCGGATGTCGAAGTCGCTCGGAACGGGGATCGACCCGCTGGACGAGATCGAGACGTACGGAGCGGACGCGCTTCGCTTCGGCCTCCTTGCCATGTCGTCGTCGCAGGACGTGAGGTACTCGGAGGAGAAGGTTCGCCAGGGGCGGGGGCTCGCCAACAAGCTCTGGAACGCGTCGCGCCTGGTGCTGCTTCAGGTCGACGGCGTGGAGGCGGAGCCACGGCCGGAGACGGTGGAGGACCGATGGATCCTGTCGCGGCTTGCGCGCCTCACCGGTCGTGCCACCGAGCTGATCGACGGGTACGACTTCTCGCACGCCGCGCTCGAGCTGTACGAGGTGTTCTGGGGCGAGCTGTGCGACTGGTACCTCGAGCTGGTCAAGCCCCGGCTCTACAACGAGGCCGCCGACCGCGCGCCGCTGTCGGCCACGCTGCTGTGGGCGCTCGAGCGCACGCTGGCGCTGCTTCACCCGGTGATGCCGTTCGTCACCGAGGAGATCTGGGGGCAACTCCCGGCGTCGGAGCGACGCTCGGCGCTGGTGGCCACGGCGCCCTGGCCCGAGCGCGACGACGAGCTCCTCGACTCCGAGGCCGAGCGCGTCACGGGTCGCGTCAATAGAGGCCGTGGCCGCGCTGCGGCGAACCGCCGGCGACGTCGGGGCGCCGGCCGCGGCCCGCCTTCCGGCGCGGCTCGCGGCGGAGGGGTACGAGGAGACCGGCGACCACGTCGCCCGCCTCGCCCGCGTGCAGCTCGTGGGCGGTGGCGAGGACGGCGACGCCGTGGCGTCCGTCGCCGTGCCGGGCGGGTCGATCCAGATCCTCCCCTCCGAGGCGATCGACCCGGAGGGAGCGGAGCGGCGCCGGGCCGAGCGGCGCGGCGCGCTCGAGCAGGAGATCGCCCGCGCGGAGGGCAAGCTCGCGAACCAGCAGTTCGTCGAGCGCGCGCCGAGCGACGTGGTGGAGCGCGAGCGACGCAAGCTCGACGGCTTCCGACGCGAGCTCGACGAGCTGGCCTGACGTCGTGAACCCGCGCGAGGCGGAGCGGTACCTGCTGGACCTCGAGCTGTTCGGGATGCGGTTCGGCCTCGACCGCATGTACCGCCTGATGACGGCGCTCGGGATGCCGCAGCGCCGGTTCGCAAGCATCCACGTCGTCGGCTCGAACGGCAAGTCGTCGACGACGCGGATGATCGCCGCGATCCTCGAGCGGCACGGCCTGCGGACCGGCAGCTACACGTCGCCGCACCTCAAGTCGTTCGCCGAGCGGATCGAGGTCGGCGGACGCGCTGTGACGGAGGCCGACCTCGCCGCGGCGGTGTCGCGCGCCGCGCACGCTGCGGAGCTCGTCGACCGCACGGCCGAGCCGGGCGACGAGGTGACCCAGTTCGAGGCGCTCACCGCGGCCGCCTACCACGAGCTGGCGCGACGTCGCGTCGAGGTGGCGGTCGTAGAGGCCGGGCTCGGAGGGCGCTACGACGCCACCAACGTGATCCCCTCCCGGGTGCAGGTGCTCACCAGCGTCGCGCTCGAGCACACCCGCTGGCTCGGACCCACTATCCGCGACATCGCCGAGGAGAAGCTCGCGGTGGTGCGCGACCATGGCCGGCTCGTGACGGGACCGCTTCCCGCCGAGGCCGAGGCGGTCGCCGAGCGCGTCACCTCGGAGCGGCACGCCCGGAGGCTCTCGGCGCCGACGCCGGCGCCCGCCGAGCTCAGGGCGAGAGGCGCCGTCCAGCGGCGTAACTTCGCGCTCGCGATGGCCGCGGCGGAGGGGTTCCTGGGCCGGCCGCTGGACCCCGAGCAGGTACGGCGCGCAGCCGCGGAGGTCGAGGTTCCCGGCCGGCTCGAGGTGGTGGACACGCGGCCGCTCGTGATCCATGACGGAGCTCACAATCCCGCCGGCGCGGCTGTGCTCGC
This sequence comes from uncultured Thermoleophilaceae bacterium, assembly GCA_963808955.1. Taxonomy (GTDB): domain Bacteria; phylum Actinomycetota; class Thermoleophilia; order Solirubrobacterales; family Thermoleophilaceae; genus CAWEHQ01. The sequence continues at coordinate 34,674 of CAWEHQ010000016.1, forward strand.
GGAGGCCCTGCCCGAGCTTGTCGCGGAGCGTCCCGTCGTGGGAGTGCTTGCGGTGCTCGACGACAAGGACGCCGCCGGGATCCTCGGCGAACTCCTTCCCCTTCTCAGCCACGTCGTCGTGACCCGGGCCGCGCATCCGCGATCGCTCCCCCCGGGCACGCTCGTCTCGCTGGCGGAACGGCTGACGGACGCGTCGGTCGAGCCGGCGCCCGATCCACGCCGGGCGGTCGCCCGGGCACGCGCGATCGCCGATCCGGACGGCGCCGTCCTCGTCACGGGCTCGCTCCACGTGATCGCCGATCTCGTACGTCGGCCTGGCGTCGAGCGGGCTTCCACGCTATGACTATGGAGCGATCCCGCCAGCCCGACGACGGAGTGCCATGAGCGACGGCGACGGACCCAGCTTCCTGACGATGATCGGCTTCGTGGCCGTGCTGGTGGCGGCCGTGATCCTGGTCTTCTTCGGGATCGGGTACCTGATCGGCCGCGTGTTCCTGTAGGTTCCGCCGCAGCCGAGACGGGCCAGGCCGCCGCTCGTGGCGGCGCAATGCGGCGTCCCGCCGAGGCGCAAGGTTAAACTTTTCTGCTCAGATGCCCCCAATTGCCCTCTTCGGCATCGAGAACGACACGGCCAACACGGTCGTCAACCTGCTCGTTCTGTTCTTCGCGGTGCTCTGGTTGGCGCTCGTCTTCTGGACCTACAAGGACGCGGTGCGTCGCATCGGCGATCCGCTCCTCGTGGCGACGGCCACGGCCACGTCGTTTCTGTTCCCCTTCATCGGCACGATCGTCTACCTGATCCTGCGCCCGCCCGAGTATCTCGAGGACGTGCGGGAGCGCGAGCTCGAGATAGCGGCGTCGGAGGCTCGCCTTCTCCAGATGCACGAGCAGGCGTGCCCGTTCTGCGCGTTCCCGGTCGAGAAGAGCTTCCTCCGCTGTCCGAGCTGTCTGAAGCGGCTGAAGCAGCCCTGCACCAGCTGCCGTCAGGCGCTCGACCCGCGCTGGAGGATCTGTCCCTACTGTGAGGCCGAGGTCGGCGAGGCGCCGCCGCAGCGGCGTCGACGCAGGGCGCCCGAGCGCGGGCGAGCCGTCGCCGCGGAACGCCCGCCGCCCGCCGAGCGTGCCCCCCAGGGCGATCGGCCGCCCGCTCGGACCGCGACCCGGGCCCAGCCCGCGGCGAACCCTGCTCAGGGCGGCCGATCGACGGACGCCGAGACCGTGCGGAGGGCGTCCGACGGGTCGGCGCCCGCGCGCCGCGAGCCGGGGCGCCAGCCCGCGGACGAGGGCGCGCCGCAGGGGCAGCCCGAGCGGTCGCCGATCGCGCGTCCGGGTCCCTCGACCAGCTGAGGCGCTCCGCCCGATGGCAGGCGTGGCCGCCGTCCGGCGCGGCCATGTGATCGAATCCCGCTGTGGACCGGACCCTGATCCTCGTCAAGCCGGACGCGTTCGCGCGCGGCCTCACGGGCGAGGTGCTGGCGCGGTTCGAGCGCAAGGGGCTCGCGATCGCCGCGCTCAAGCGAATGCAGATGGACCGGGCGCTCGCCGAGCGCCACTACGGCGAGCACTCGGAGAAGCCGTTCTTCGGCGACCTCGTGGAGTTCGTCACGAGCGGTCCGCTGGTCGCCATGGTGCTCGAGGGTCACGAGGCCGTGGCCGCCGCGCGCCAGGTCATCGGCGCCACCAATCCGCTCGAGGCATCGCCGGGGTCGATCCGGGGCGACTACGCGCTCGAGGTCCAGACGAACCTGGTCCACGGCTCGGACTCGCCTGAATCGGCGGCGCGCGAGATCGACGTGTTCTTCCCCGAGCTCGCCTGACGTCCTCGTCTCGCACGGCTGCGGGGAGCCGTGCCCCGCTCGTCCTCGCGTCCAGGTCCCCGCAGCGGCGCGCGATCCTCGAACAGCTCGGGGTCGAGTTCGAGGTGGTGCCGCCGGATGTCGACGAGGCCACGGCCGGCCCGCCGGACGAGATGGTGGTGCAGAACGCCCGGCGCAAGGCGTCGGCCGCGGCCGGGCGCGGCGCCGGCGGCCTGGTCCTGGGGGTGGACACGGCGGTTGTCGTGGACGGCCTGGCTTTGGGGAAGCCCAAGGATGCTCGCGAGGCGCACGCGTTCCTGGAGACGCTCTCGGGGCGCGCGCACGAGGTCTGGAGCGGGATTGCGCTTCTCGGCCCGGCGAACGACGCCGAAATCCGCTCCACGGCGGCGTCGACCGAGGTGCGTTTTCGTCGCCTCGAGCCGGCCGAGCTCGATTGGTACCTCGCCACGGACGAGTGGCGCGACCGTGCCGGCGGCTACGCGATCCAGGCGCGCGGGGCGGCGCTCGTCGAGGGGATCGTCGGGGACTACTGGAACGTGGTCGGGCTGCCGGTGGCGGCGCTGCTGCGGCTCGAGCCGGGGCTCGTCCGCGGGGACGCTGATTGATGCGTCCCCTGTAGGTGGTGTAATCGATCACCGAAGAGGTCGAGCCTCCGAAGCTGGATTTTGGCCCCTCCAAGGGCCCAAATGCATCAGTGATCGACCCGAAGACTCCCCGCCCGCCCCGCCCAGGCGTGTCTGGCCCGGTGGGCGGACGGCCCCTCGGCCGCTAGCCTGGCGGGACCCCTGAGGGGTCAGCCGCGTAACCGGTGGCGGGTTCGGTGTCCGTTACACTCCGCCCGGAGCGCGGGCCTCCCTGCGACTGATCTGTGCGGCCGGCGCCTGGGGGCGGCCGCCGACGGGCGGCCTAGTCTTCACCTGCATATGGGCTTCTTCTCCTATGTCACCGGGTTTGGTGGCCGCGACATGGCGGTCGACCTCGGCACCGCGAACACGCTGGTCTACGTGCGCGGCCGCGGGATCGTCCTGTCCGAGCCCTCGGTCGTCGCGATCGACTCCCGCTCGAGCGAGGTCCACGCGGTCGGGAATCGAGGCCAAGCGGATGCTGGGCCGCACGCCCGGCACGATCTCGGCGATCCGGCCGCTCAAGGACGGGGTGATCGCCGACTTCGACGTCACCGAGCAGATGCTCCGGCACTTCATCCAGAAGGTGCACCAGAACCGCTGGGCCCACCCGCGCGTCGTGGTCTGCGTGCCCTCCGGCGTGACCGGCGTGGAGAAGCGCGCCGTCGAGGAGGCCTGCCTCTCCGCCGGCGCCCGCCAGGCCTACCTGATCGAGGAGCCGATGGCGGCGGCGATCGGCGCCGGTCTGCCGGTCGGCGAGCCGACCGGCAACATGGTCGTCGACATCGGCGGCGGCACCAGCGAGGTCGCGGTGATCTCCCTCGGCGGCATCGTCGTGTCGCAGTCGATCCGCATCGGCGGCGACGAGCTCGACGAGGCGATCATCAACTACGTCAAGCGCGAGTACAAGCTCATGATCGGCCAGCAGACCGCCGAGGAGGTCAAGCTCGAGATCGGCTCCGCCTTCCCGCTCGACGAGGAGGTGCAGGCCGAGATCCGCGGCCGCGACCTCGTCTCCGGCCTTCCCAAGACCGTGGTCCTCACGAGCGAGGAGGTCCGCCTGGCGCTCGAGGAGCCGCTCCAGGCGATCATCGACGCGGTGAAGGAGACGCTCGACCGCACGCCGCCCGAGCTTGCCGCCGACATCATGGACCGAGGCATCATGCTGGCCGGCGGCGGGTCGCTTCTCCAGGGGCTCGACGAGCGCCTGCGCGACGAGACGCAGATGCCCGCGCACCTGGCGGAGTCGCCGCTGACATGCGTCGCGGTCGGTTCGGGACGCTCGCTGGAGGAGTTCGAGGCGATCCACCGCTCGAATCAGAACTCCCGACAGCGCCGACGCTACTAGCGGAGGTCCGCGAGCGCGATGCAGGACAGGAAAGTGGTCCGGAGGCGCCGGGCGGTGTTCGCCGTGCTGGTGCTCCTGTCGATGGGGCTGCTCACGGCTGCGTTCGGCGAGTCGCCGGGGCCCGCTCGCGACGATCCAGCGCGGGGCGCAGGAGGTGCTGTCGCCGATCGAGTCCGGCGCCAGCCAGCGCGTTCAAGCCGTTCCGCGACGCGGTCAACTGGGTCGGCGACACGTTCGACGCGCAAGGACGAGAACGAGCAGCTCGAGGCGGAGGTCGAGACCCTTCGCAGGCGACCTCGCCGAAGCCCAGAAGGCCATCCGCGACACCGAGCAGCTCCAGGGCATCGTGGACGTCCAGCGAGGAGGCCGGTTTCTCCGAGGGCAGGACGCCGTGACGGCGCGCGTGATCGCGCAATCGCCCGACCGGCGTGGTACTCGACCGTTCAGATCAACAAGGGGTCGGGCGACGGCGTGCGCGTCGATCAGCCGGTGATCGCCGGCGACGGGCTCGCGGGCAAGGTGACCGAGACCACCGGCGGTACCGCGACGGTGGCGCTGATCACGGACGCCGATCAGCGCGGTGTCGGCCGCAGGTCGTGCCGAACGGCACGCGCGGTGTGCTCGGGCCCCGGTCGGCAACCCGGAGGACCTGCTGCTCGACTTCGTCGAGCTCGACGAGGAGGTGGAGGAGGGCTGACGGTGGTCACCTCCGGGCTTCACGCTCGTCGCGGCTCGAGTCGCTGTTCCCGCGCGGGATCCCGATCGGAGGGTGACGCAGCGTCGACGCTCGACGAGCTCGAGCTCTACCAGCGCGTGCACGTGGAGCCCGTTCGCCGACTTCAGGCGGATCGACTATCGTCCAGGTGCTCACCGCCGGCGCGGCCGCGTGGAGTCGCGCCGAGGTCGAGCCGTGATCGCCTCCGCCCGGCGCCTTCGTGCGCGTCGGCCTCGTCCTCCTCGCTCGCGGTGGTCCTGCAGATCTCGTGCGTCGGCTCAGATCCGCATCTTCGGCGGCACGCCCGACCTGATCCCGCTCGTGGTCGCCGGCGTGGCGCTCTTCGGCGGCAGCGTGCCGGGCGCCGGCGGCCGGCTTCGTCGGCCGGACTGCTGTTCGACCTCGCGCTCGCGGCCATGACCGGGGCTCCTCGCTCGTGCTCACCGCGTCGGCTACGGAGTCGGCCGCTTCCGCGAGCTGCGCGACCCGGCGCACGGCCTGATGCCGATCCCGGTCGGCGTGGCCGCCACGCCGGCTACCTCGTCGCCTACGGCGGCCGTGACCTTCATGCTCGAGCGTGGAGGCCTCGGTCAGCGCGCTCGTGCTGCGCGACGCGTGGTCACCGTGCTCCTGAACGGGCTGCTCGCGCTGCCGGTCTTCTGGCTGCTCGGCAAGCGTCCTGCGCGCCAGCGTTAGTCTCCGATCCGATGGCTCGCGCGCCGTCGCCAGCGCACCCGCGAGACCGGCCCGCTCGGCCTCCGCGGCCTCGAGGTCTAGGGCACTAGGCACCGAGCATGTACCTCGACAAGCAGGACCGCCGACCGGCCGATCACGCCCAAGCTCGCGCTCCGCGTCGCGATCATCGGCGGCGTGGCGCTCGCCCTGTTCGCGATCGTCTTCTTCCGGCTGTGGTACCTCCAGATTCTCTCGGGAGACCAGTACCGCGCCGAGGCAAACGACAACCGCGTGCGCGAGATCAAGGTGTCGGCGCCGCGCGGCGAGATCGTGGACCGCAACGGGCGCATGCTCGTCGAGAACCGGGTCGGACTGGCGGTCAAGCTCGCCCCGAACGAGATCCCCGAGGACGCCGGCGAACGAGAGGACCTCTACGAGCGCCTGGGGGAGGTCCTGGACGTGCCGGGCTCCACGGTCGAGCGCCGGGTCGACGAGCAGCTCGACGAGCTGCCGTTCTCGGCTGCGACGGTCGAGCAGGACGTGGACCTACCGGTGATCCAGTACGTCCTCGAGAACCAGGAGGAGTTCCCCGGCGTGACGGTCGAACGCGTCTTCCTCCGCTCCTATCCCCACGCGGAGCTCGGCGCGCACCTGTTCGGGACCGTGGGCGAGGTGACCGAGGAGCAGCTCGATCAGGACCAGCGCTACACCGGCGTCGAACTCGGTGACCGCGTTGGTCAGTCGGGCGTCGAGTACACGTACGACCGCTTCCTGCGCGGCGAGAACGGGGCGACCCGGGTGGTGGTCGACGCGCTCGGGAACTTCCAGGGCGAGGCGGCCGTCGAGGAGCCGGTGCAGGGGAGGCAGCTCCGGCTCGGCGTCGACCTCGACGTGCAGGAGGCGGGCCAGGCCACCATCGCCGGCGCGGAGGCCGCGTTCGTGGTGATGGACGTCCAGAACGGCGAGATCCTCGGCATGGGCAGCTCGCCGTCGTTCGACCCGAACATCTTCTCGCGCATCATCGAGCCGTCCGACTACGAGCGGCTCACCGACGAGGACAACGGCGCCCCGCTCACGAACCGCGCGACCCAGGGCCTGTACCCGACGGGCTCGACGTGGAAGCTTGTGACCGCCACGGCCGCGCTCCAGGAGGACCTCATCGACACGGGCTCGGTGCTCGTCGACGACGGCGGCCACTCGGTGGGGACGAGCTTCTTCGCCAACGCGGGCGGCGCCTCCTACGGCCCGCTGGCGTTGTCCGAGGCGCTCAAAGTCTCGAGCGACGACTTCTTCTACCAGCTCGGCGAGATGGCCAACAACGGCCAGGGAATCCAGGAGTGGGCGGCGAAGTACGGCTTCGGGAAGCCCACCGGCGTCGATCTCCCGGGCGAGCTCGGCGGCCTGATCCCGACCCCCGAATGGCGCAACGACCTCTACGACGAGGGTCTCACCGACCGACCGTGGTCGGTGGGCGACAACATCAACTTCTCGATCGGCCAGGGCGACCTACAGGCCACCCCGCTCCAGATGGCGGTCGCCTACGCGGCGATCGCAAACGGCGGGACGGTGGTGCAGCCGCACCTCGGCATGAGGATCGAGGGCGCGGACGGGGAGCCGATCCAGGAGCTCGAGCATGACGGCACTCGCGAGCTCGACATCGATCCGGAGCACCGCACCGCGATCCTCGACGGACTGCACCGCGCCGCCACCGAGGCCGGGGGCACCTCCGCGAGCGTCTTCGCTGGCTTCCCGATCGAGGTGGCCGGCAAGACCGGCACCGCGGAGAAGGGGCTCGGCAGGGCGGATCAGTCGTGGTACGCGGCGCTCGCGCCCTACCCCAACCCCAAGTACGTGGTGGTGGCGACCTTCGAGGCCGGCGGCTTCGGCGCCGAGACGGCGGCGCCGGCCGTGCGGGAGATCCTCGCGGCACTGTTCGAGGTCAACGACGCGGGTGCCGTCGCCGGCGACCCCACGGCAATCGATTGATGGCCGGACCCACGTCATGCTCCGGCGCACACGAGGCCCGGCCCGGCCGGATGACGTCGCCCCCCGATAGCCTCGAATGATGCAAGCCGGATCGCTCGGCACCACCGTCAAGGAGTTCCGCGACCACGAGCAGCGCCAGCCCGGCCCCTGGCTGCGGATGGATCCGCTGCTCCTGCTCGCTGCGATCGGGCTCATGGCCGCGAGCGTGTACACGCTCGGCACGGCCACGCTCGGCGATATCGACGGGGATCCCTACCACTACGTGTGGCGCCAGGCGGCGTACGGCGGGGTGGGGATCCTGCTGATGCTCGGCCTCGCGCGGCTCGACTACACGCGGCTGCGCGAGATGAAGCTCGGTATCTACGGCGGGCTGATCGGCCTGCTGCTCGTCACGATCGCGATCGGCACCACCACGCGCGGCTCGAAGCGGGTGATCGAGCTGCCGTTCTTCGAGGTCCAGACCTCGGAGCTTGGCAAGGTGCTCCTGATCGTGGCGCTCAGCGCGTTCGTGATCGATCGCGTCCGGAGGCTGTCAGAGCGCGACACCACCAGCAGGATCATGCTGCTGATGCTCGTCCCGGCGATCCTCGTGATCGTCCAGCCAGACCTCGGAAGCGGCCTCGTGTACGTGGCCGTCGCCGTCGCGCTGCTGTTCGTCGCGGGCACGAAGTGGACCCACTTCGCGGCGCTGGGCGGTCTGGCAGCGGCGGCGCTGGCCATCGTGCTGCTCGCGGCTCCGGCCGTGGGAGTGGAGGTGCTCAAGCCGTACCAGGTCGATCGCCTGACGGCGTTCATCAACCCGAGCGACGACCCGCGGGACCAGGGCTACCAGCTGCAGCAGTCCATGACGGCGATCGGATCCGGTCAGAAGACCGGGCGCGGCGCCGAGGACGCTTCGCAGACGCAGCTCGACTTCCTGCCGGAGCACCACACCGATTTCATCTTCGCGGTGGTCGGTGAGGAGTTCGGCTTCGTGGGCGCCGCGGTGGTACTGGCGCTGTACGCGCTGGTCGTGTGGAGGGCGCTTCGCATCCTGACGATGGCGAAGAACCTCTACGGCGCCCTGATCGCGGGCGGCGTGATCGCGATGCTGATGTTCCAGATCTTCGTCAACGTGGGCATGACGATCGGAATGATGCCCATCACCGGGGTCACCCTGCCGCTCCTGAGCTACGGCGGCTCCTCGGTGATCGTCACCTTTTTGGCCCTGGGCCTGCTCCAGTCGATACACGTGCAAGCGCGCGAGACGGCTGCCGCCAAGGGCCACGAATCATTTGCATGAGAGGACTACGTGAGAAAAGAAGTACTCGTCACGGTCGACCGTGGCGAAACCAGAGTCGCAATCCTCGAAGAGGAGAACGCGACCCCTTCGCAGGGGTCGGAGAACGGATCACAGAAGGGCTCCCAGAGCGGTAGCCGCGGGCGCCGGCGGGGCCGGCGCAGCGGGGAAGGCCGCAATGGGCCGCGCGGCGACGCTCGCGTCGCCGAGCTGTACGTGGAGCGCCTCGGCGGGCGGTCGCTCGTCGGGAACATCTACAAGGGAAAGGTCGACAACGTGCTGGCCGGCCTCGAGGCCGCCTTCGTGGACATCGGCCTCGAGAAGAACGGCTTCCTCCACGTCGATGACATCGTCATGCCCGGCGTCGAGGTCGCCCGCCGCGGCCGCGGAGGGGAAAAGGGCCAGCGAATCTCCCAGCTTCTGAAGCCGGGCCAGGAGGTCGTCGTCCAGGTCTCGAAGGACCCGCTCAAGAGCAAGGGCGCGCGGCTGACCATGCAGCTGTCGATCGCCGGCCGTTACCTCGTGTACGTGCCTCAGGGCGAGGGCGTCGGCGTCTCGCGCCGCCTCGAAGACAAGGAGCGCGATCGGCTGCGCAAGCAGGCCTCGAAGCTCGACCTGGGGGGCGGCGGCGCGATCATCCGCACCGCCGCGCGCGGGGCGAAGCGGGAGGACTTCGACCGCGAGATCCAATACCTGTTCAAGCTGCACGAGATCCTGCAGCGCCGCGTCGAGGAGGCGGTGGCGCCGGCCATGGTGTTCCAGGAGGCCGACCTGTCGGTTCGGGTGGTGCGAGACATCTTCTCCGGTGAGCTCGATCGCGCAGTGGTGGACGACGACAAGCAGTTCCGCCGCCTGACATCGTTCTTCACGCGCACCGCGCCAGAGCTGGTCGGCCGGGTCGAGCACTACCAGGAAGGGCAGCCGCTGTTCGAGCGCTACGGCGTCGAGGAGGTAATCCGGTCGACGCTCAACCGCCGCGTGGACCTGGCGTCGGGCGGCTACCTGATGATCGACTACGCCGAGGCCATGACCGTGATCGACGTGAACTCCGGGTCGTTCATCGGACGCGGCCGGGGCGCCCGCCTCGAGGACACGATCACGAAGACCAACCTCGAGGCCGCCGACGAGGTCGTCCGCCAGCTCCGCCTCCGCGACATCGGCGGGATCATCGTCATCGACTTCATCGACATGGCGAGGGCGCGTAACCGCGATACCGTGCTGAAGACGCTGCGGAAGGCCCTCGACCGCGACCGGACCAAGACGTACGTGGTGGAGATCTCGCCGCTCGGCTTGGTGGAGATGACGCGGCAGAACGTGACCGACGGGGTGCGAGAGATCCTCACCAAGGTCTGTCCTGCCTGCGACGGCGAGGGCGTGGTCCTGTCCGAGGAGACCGTCGCGCTTCAGATCGAGCGCAAGCTGCGCGACCTCGCCGACGAGCAGCCCGACGCCGAGGCGTACCTCGTGCAGGCGCATCCGCGCGTGGTCCAGACGCTGCTCGCGGGCCCTGGCCGACCACTGCTCGAGCTCGAGGAGCAGGTCGGTAAGCACTTCCACTTCGAGGGCGGCGAGGGGCTGCCGCTCGATCACTTCGCGGTGTCCCTGGCGGGCTCGCGCAAGGAGGTGGAGGAGCGGGCGCTCCCGTTCCGGGAGGGCGAGGAGATCTACGTCGGCATCGAGGAGCCGCACATGTACGACGAGGACTACGCCGTTGCGAAGATCGACGGGTACGTGATCTCGGTCGCGGGAGCGGGCGACCTCATCGGCGAGAAGCGCCTGGTGCGGATCGAGCAGGTCGGCCGGCGCGCGGCCGCCGCGGTCCTCGTCGATGACCCGGGGGCGCGCAAGGGCGCCCCTGCTGGTGCCGGCGGCGGCCGGGCCGACGGCGTTGGCCCGGAGAAGACCGCCCCGGCCAGCCGGCGTGGACGCGGATCGCGGCGTCGGCGGCGCGGGGCCAAGGAGGTACCGGAGACCTCCGACTGACCGCTGGCCGGGGGGCGCGACGCACAGTTCGGCGTCCCCCCGCCCGCGCCGCGAGCCCGCGCTAGACTCACCGGTCCGGCGCCCGCGGGCGCCGTCTTTGTGCCATGTACGCGATCGTGAAAGTCGGCGGTAAGCAGTACCGCGTGGAGAAGGGCGACTCGCTCGTCGTCGATCGGCTGCGCGACGACGAGGGCGCCAAGGTCGCCCTGGAGCCCTTGCTCTACCGCTCGGACAAGGACGCGGTGTTCGACGCCGATGCGCTGCGGAAGGTGAAGGTCGAGGCCGTCATCACCGGGCACGAGCGCGGCAAGAAGGTGCACGTTCTCAAGTTCAAGCCGAAGCGCGGCTACAAGCGTCGCTCAGGTCATCGCTCTGAACTGACCCGCCTGGAGATCAAGGACATCAAGATGCTCTCACGCAAGCCCGCCACGAAGAAGGCCGAGACGGCGACCGCCGGCAAGGAGTCGCCGTCTCACGCCGACGCGGGCGAGGAGAAGCGGGGGGGCTCCCGATCGCGTTCGGGCGGCAGCGCGAAGAAGGGGGCGAAGGATGGCTCATAAGAAGGGACTGGGATCGAGCCGCAATGGCCGCGACTCGCAGGCGCAGCGGCTCGGAGTGAAGGTGTTCGCGGGGCAGTCCGTCAACGGTGGCGAGATCATCGTGCGCCAGCGGGGGACCCGCTTCCGGCCCGGCGACGGCGCCGGCATCGGCAAGGACGACACGATCTACGCGCGACGGGCCGGCACGGTCGAGTTCGCCAGCGGGGGCCGCGGGCGCACCGTGTCGATCGTGCCCTCCGAGTAGCACCCAGCGGAACCCCTCAGGTGACGACCAGGGCGGTGGCCGCGGCGACCCCGTAGGCCACGACCACGCCGCGCAGCACTCCGCCCGACATGCGCCGGGCGAGCCCGACTCCGAGCCGTCCCCCGATCAGGCTGCCGACGGCCACGGCGGCGGTCGCCGCCGCGACCACGGGGCCGAACACAGCTAGGTAGACGGCGGACACCGCCGCGATCACGAGCGACAGCAGACCCTTCAGCGCGTTCAGGCGCTGGAGGTCGTCGTCGATCCGGAGGCCCAGCACGGCCAGCAGCATGATCCCGAGCGCCGCCCCGAAGTATCCGCCGTACACGGCTGCCGCGAGCACGAGCACGTGCAGCGTCACCGACCGGTGCTCTGAGCGACTCGGGTGCGGCCCCCGCGCAGCGCGGTCGAGGAGCGGCTGCGCGGCGAGCGCCGCGCACGCCATCAGGATCAGCAACGGCGCGATCGCCTCGAACGTGCTCGCGGGCACCGCGACCAGCAGCACCGCGCCCACGATCGCTCCGGCCGCGCTCGTTACCGCGAGCGCCCGCACGCGACGGCCCTGGCCGCGTAGCTCGCGCCGATAGCCGACGGAGCCGCCGACATAGCCCGGCAGCACCGCAACGATGTTCGTGGCGTTCGCGGTGACCGCCGGGTAGCCGGCGAGGAGGAGCGCCGGGAAGCTGATCAGGGAGCCGCCGCCCGCCACCGCGTTGATCGCGCCGGCAAGCAGCCCCGCGGCGGCGAGGAACGCCCCCGTGCCGATGTCGAGCTCCACCACGCCGGGCAGTCTCGCGGTTCGGGATTGCGGTTCGTGGCCCGATAGGCGGCTCCGCCCGTCGACCAGCGACACCCCGACCCGTTCCACTCCCGCGCCGCTCTACGATCGGGCGATGCTGCACGATCGGGCCAGGATTCTCGTCGGGGGCGGCGCCGGCGGCGACGGCGCGGTGTCGTTCCGGCGCGAGGCGCACGTGCCCCGGGGCGGCCCCGACGGGGGCGACGGGGGCCGCGGCGGCGACGTGGTGCTGATCTGCGACCCGTCGCTCCGCGATCTCCAGCGGTTCCGCAGACGTGGCCGGTACCGCGCGGGACGGGGTGGGCACGGCGAGGGCTCCAACCGTCACGGCAGGAACGGCGAGGCGCTCGAGGTGGGCGTGGCGCCGGGGACGGTGGTCGAGGCGGTGGACGGCGCGTTCCGATACGACCTGGCCACCCCGGGGGCGACCGCAGTCGTTGCGCATGGGGGTCCAGGCGGGAGGGGCAATCGCCGCTTTGCGGGTGCCGAGCACCAGGCGCCACGCTTCTCGGAGCGCGGCCTCCCCGGGGAGGAGCGATGGGTGGACCTTCGGCTCAAGCTGCTCGCCGACGTGGGCCTCGTGGGGCTTCCGAACGCCGGCAAGTCCTCTCTGCTCGCGCGGTTGACGCGCGCGCAGCCCAAGGTCGCCGACTACCCGTTCACAACGCTAGAGCCGGCGCTCGGGACCATCGAGGCGGATGGCCGGCAGCTGGTCGTGGCGGACATCCCCGGGCTGATCGAGGGCGCGCGCGCGGGCGCCGGTCTTGGACTTGAGTTCCTCGCGCACGTCGAGCGGACGCGCCTGCTCGTGCACGTCGTGGACCTCGCGCCCGCCGATGGGTCCGATCCCACCGCCGGCTACGCGGCCGTCGAGGGCGAGCTCGCCGGGTACGGCGCCGGCCTCGAGCGCCTGCCACGGATCCTCTGCCTCTCGAAGGCGGACCTCGCGCCGGACGACGAGGTGGCCGTCGCGGAGGCAGCATGGCGTGACCGGCTCGCGGCTGATGCACGCGCGGTGATCGCCACCTCGGCCGTGACCGGTGGGGGCCTCGACGAGCTGCGAGCCGCGATCGTGAGCGAGGTGCCCGCCGAGGCTCCCGCGATGCCCAATGGCGCCGGGATCGAGGCCGAGCCCTCGCCCGAGCACCGCGTGTACCGCCCCGGCGCAAGCGAGAGCTTCAGTATCGAGCGCGCCGGGGCGGGAGCCTTCCGCGTGGCGGGCCCGCCGGTCGAGCGGCTCCTCGCCCGTCACGACCTCGGGAACGAGGACGCGCTGCGGCATGTGGAGGACCGGCTCCGCAACATGGGCGTGATCCGCGCACTCGAGGCGGCCGGCTTTCGGCCCGGGGACGACGTGGAGATCGCAGGGGTCGTGTTCGAGCTCGACCCCGAGTAGATGACTAGGCGCCGGGCATGGGCGGATAATCCGGTCGCCGATGAGCCTCGTGGTGATCAAGCTGGGATCGAGCATCGTCGCCGACGAGCGGGGCGACCCGCGCATGGACGTGATCCGCCACGTGTGCGAGGAGACCGCGCGCCTGCACGAGGAGCGATCGGGTGTCGCGCTCGTCACCTCCGGAGCGATCGCGCGGGGGATCCGCGCGATCGACCTTCCGGAGCGGCCGCGGGCGATCGACGAGCTTCAGGCTGCGTCGGCGCTCGGGCAGGGCAAGCTGTTTCGCGTCTACGAGGAGCTGCTCGCCGAGCGGGGGGTGGCGAGCGCGCAGGTACTGCTCACGTTCTTCGACCTCTCGGCGCGCACCCACTACCTCAACGCGCGTCGCACGCTCCGCAAGCTGCTCGACTGGGCTGTGGTGCCGGTGATCAACGAGAACGACACCACCGCCACCGACGAGATCTCGTTCGGCGACAACGACTTCCTTGCGGCGCAGGTCTCGATCCTGCTGGGCGCCGACGCGCTCCTCCTCCTCACCGACATCGACGGCCTCTACACGGCCGATCCGCGAACGGACCCCTCGGCCGAGCTGGTGGCGGAGGTGGGCGACTTCGACGACCTCGCGCAGCTCGACATCGGCGCGGCGGCCTCGCCGCTCGGGTCCGGTGGCATGCGGTCGAAGGTGGTCGCGGCCGAGATGGCCACGGCCGCCGGCATCCCCGCCCGGATCCTCGACGGCACCACGCCCGGCCCCCTCGCGAGCGCGCTGCGCGGCGATGAGGTGGGTACGCGCTTCGCACCGCAGCGCGGGCGGGTGTCGAGCTTCAAGCTGTGGCTCAAGTACGCGAAGCCGAGCAGGGGCCGGGTCATGGTGGACGAGGGCGCGGGTCGGGCGCTGCGCGAGCGGGGCACGAGCCTGCTGCCGGTGGGGGTCGTGGCGGTGGAGGGCGACTTCCAGGCCGGCGACGCGGTCGAGGTGACCTCGCAGGATGGTGGGAGCGGCCCGGGGCGCCCGATCGGCAAGGGAATCGTGAACTACTCGGCCGACGAGCTGCGGCGCATCAAGGGGCTGAAGACCGACGAGGCGAGTCGCATCCTGCCCCGCGCCACGGAGGAGGCCGTGCATCGCGACTACTTCGTACTCGAGTAGGGCTCAGACGGGGGTACCCTTCGGGACATGGCCGTCGAGTCCAGCCACCGGATCCAGGTCCCCGCGGTTGCGGAGGTCTGCGCCGCGGCGAAGCGGGCATCGCGCGCGCTCGGACGCGCGGACGCCGGCACGCGAAATGCGGCGCTCGAGGCGATGGCGGTGGCTCTGGAGGAGCGCGTCGACGAGGTCCTGGAGGCAAACGCCGCCGACCTCGAGCGCGGCAGTGAAGGCGGCCTGTCGAGCGCGCTTATGGACCGGCTCACGCTCACTGGCGAGCGCATCGAGGGCATCGCCGAGGACGTCCGGCGGATCGCGGCGCTGCCCGATCCCGTCGGCGAGGTGATCGAAGGCCGGCGGCTCGACAACGGGCTCGAGATCCGGAAGGTCCGCGTACCGCTCGGGGTGATCGCGGTCGTGTACGAGGCGCGACCCAACGTGACGATCGACTGCTCGGCGCTGTGCCTCAAGTCGGGCAACGCGATCGTGCTCCGCGGCTCGTCGATGGCGGCGGCGTCGAACGCCGTGCTGTCGAGGGTCGCACAGGACGCGGTCGTGGCCGCGGGGCTGCCGCGCGCGGCGGTGTCGCTTGTGGCAGGCGGCGGGCGCGAGGAGCTTCCCGAGCTCGCCACGCAGTCGGACTTCCTCGACCTGATCATTCCGCGCGGGGGCGAGGGGCTAAAGGCCACGCTCAAGCAGCACGCCACCGTGCCCGTCGTGTACGCGGCGTCGGGGAACTGTCACGTCTTCGTCGACGCGTCCGCGAACCTGCGCGACGCCGCGGCGATCGCGGTCAATGCCAAGGTGCAGCGGCCGGGCGTGTGCAACGCGGCGGAGACCCTGCTCGTCCACTCGGACATCGCCGCCGAGTTCCTTCCGGGTGCGCTTCGCGAGCTGCGCGAGTCGGGCGTGGAGCTACGTGCCGACGGCAGGGCGCGTGCGGCGGCGGGCGAGCTGGGGGAGACGATCGCGGACGCGACGGAGGAGGACTGGGCCAGCGAGTACCTTGCGCTCGTGCTCGCGGTGCGGGTCGTCGACTCCGTGGAGGAGGCCATCGAGCACGTGAACACGTACGGCAGCGGCCACTCTGAGGCGATCGTCACCGGGTCGTACGACTCGGGACGGGCGTTCACCGAGGCCGTGGACGCGGCGTGCGTTTACGTGAACGCTTCGACCCGCTTCACGGACGGGGGTCAGTTCGGGATGGGCGCGGAGATCGGCAACTCGACTCAGAAGCTGCACGCGCGCGGGCCGATCGGGATCCGCGAGCTGTGCACCTTCAAGTACGTGGTCGAGGGCTCCGGGCAGGTCCGCCCGTAGTTCATGCGCGTCGGGCTCCTGGGCGGCGTCTTCAACCCTCCGCACCTCGGCCACCTCGTGTGCGCTCAGGAGGCACACGGTCAGCTCGGTCTGGACCGGCTGCTGCTGGTGCCCGTCGGCGAGGCGCCCCACCGAGCGGTCGAGGACGACCCGGGGGGCGACTTCCGAGCCGCGATGTGCGAGCGCGCGGTCGCCGGCGACGATCGCTTCTCGGTGTCTCGCGTCGAGGTCGAGCGGACCGGCCCCTCCTACACCGCCGACACCCTGCGGGTACTGAGCGCCGAGCGCCCGGGGGATGCGCACGTCCTGGTGCTGGGCGCGGACCAGGCGGCGAGCCTGCCGCGGTGGCATGAGCCGGAGGAGGTCCTGCGGCTCGCGGTCGTGGCCGTCGCAGAGCGCGAGGGCGCACGCCGGGAGGAGGTCAGGCACGCGGTGGGCGGACTCGCGGGCGCCGAGCGAATCGGTTTCTTCGACATGCCGCGGATCGATGTCTCGTCGTCACTGGTGCGCGAGCGCGTCGCGGTGGGCCGGCCGGTGCGCTATCTCGTGCCGGACGGCGTCGCGGAGATGATCGAGGCGCGCGGCTTGTACCGCCAATCCGCCGGGGTCGGCGCGGACTGATGGCGCGGCGCGCCGTCGATCGCTCCGGCGAAGCGGTGGAGGCGATGGCCCCCGAGGCACTCGCCGGCCGCATCGCCGGCGTCGCCTCCGACCGTAAGGCGGTGGACATCCGCATCCTGGACGTTCGGTCGATGATCTCCTACACCGACTTCTTCGTCGTGTGCAGCGGGAACACGGACCGGCAGGCACGGGCGATTCACGACGCCGTTCGCCTGGAGCTGAAGGACGTGCACGGCCTCCTTCCGCGGCGGGTCGAGGGGGAGCGCGAGGCCAGATGGATCCTGATGGACTACCTCGACTGCGTCGCGCACGTCTTCACGCCGGACGCGCGGTCGTACTACCGGCTCGAGCAGCTCTGGGGCGAGGCCCCGTCGCGGACCGTGGAGTAGCGGTGCTCGATATCGCACGGGTCCCGGGGGTTTAGAAAGCGGGCGGCCGGGAACAGGGCAGGCGGCAGTTCCGACAGGGGCCAAGCAACCAAGGGGACCTACACCGATGCGACTAAGCAGGCTGGTCGTCGCGCTCGTCGCGGCGTTGGCGCTCTCTCTCGCGGCTTCTTCCAGCGCCACCGCGGCGCCGACCTTCGCACCCGCCGGCGAGGCGGACGTGCGTCCGGGGTCGATGACCTTCACGGACGGCGCCCAGTGCACCTCGAACTTCGTGTTCTTCGACGGGGCCGATGATCTCTACATCGGCCAGGCCGCGCACTGCGCGGGCACAGACGGCTCGACGGCCACGAACGGCTGCGACGCCGGCTCGCGACCGATCGGCACCCCGGTGGAGATCGAGGGCGCTAGCCAGCCCGGAACGCTTGCCTACAGCTCATGGCTGACGATGCAGGAGAACGGCGAGACGAACCAGGACACCTGCGACTTCAACGACTTCGCCCTGGTGAAGATCGACCCCGCCGACTACGACGAGGTCAACCCGACGATCCCGTTCTTCGGCGGGCCAACGGGGCTCGTTGGCGCCACTCAGGCCGGTGACACCGTCTACAGCTACGGCAACTCGTCGCTGCGATTCGGGGCCGAGCCCCTGAAGCCGAAGGAGGGCAAGAGCCTCGGTCAGAGCGGCGGCGGCTGGAACCATCAGGTCTACACGGTCACGCCTGGGATCCCAGGTGACTCGGGCAGCGCCTTCATCGACGCCCAGGGTCGCGCGTTCGGAACCCTGAGCACCGTGCAGCTCGCCCCGGCGCCGGGCAGCAACGGCGTCAGCGACCTGAGCCGGGAGCTCGCATACATGGAGAGCAACACCACACTCGACGTGACGCTTGCCCAGGGCACCGAGCCGTACAGCGGTGGCCGGCTGCCGTAGGGCTGGCCTAGAGCGGTAACCACCGCTTGAGGGCAACGTCGTTGTGGTGCGTGCACCGACGACCCGCCAGAGGTCCGGACGGCTTCGTGAAGGGGCACTACCAGGCACATGAGATTGACGCGATCGCCGCTTACTGTCCCGGTACTGATGACTGCTCTGTCGTTCCGTCGAGGAAATCGACGGCCGGTCTCAGATTGCTTAGGCGAAACCCCCGAAGAACTTCCAGAGGGCGTCGATAAACTACGCCGCGGATTACCGGCTAGGGGCTGTAGCTCAGCTGGGAGAGCGTCGGAGTGGCACTCCGAAGGCCACGGGTTCGAGTCCCGTCAGCTCCACTGATCCGTCTGGCGGATGCTCGGTGGGTGCGCACGAGTTCCGTAACCACTTTGGCTGGTACATGCAGCGAGCCGCTGGTGGAGAGCACGTATTGCGGGGACGGCCTCGCGCGCGACTGTCCTCTCCGTAGCGGGGCATCGAGGCGCTGTTCGCCGTGCTGGTCAGCTCGCTGAAGCGCGCGCCAGCGGCTCCAGCCACTCCCGCGGGAAGATCGGTCCGATATGACCCGGGAAGTCCGGCGCCACGCGCCGCGCGAGCCCGCCGGAGGGCCGATCCTCGAGCGCCGGACGGAGGTCCTCCATGGACATGAGCAGCCGCACGCTCGTCGCGATCTGGTAGTCGGCGGCGTTCGGTTCCGAGCCGCCGAGCACCCCCTCCTCGATCCACCCGTCTACGCGGTCGAGCATTCCCGGCAGGGCGGTCAGGTCAGCCCTCACCCCCTCGTCACTCGCGTGGTTGTAGCGCGCGGAGGCCCAGACGATCGGCGCCGCGGTCTTCACCGCGAGACCGATCGGGATTCCCAGCCGGGCCCCCTCCGAGAAGCTCGTCAGCGCCGACCTGTCGCGCCGCAGCGCCCACCACACGATGCGTCGGGGGCTCCCCTGGAAAACCTCGTCGCCCCAGCGCTCCGCCTCGTTCACCGCCGTGCGCGCCCCGACGTCGGTGGGCAGGAGCGGCGGGTCGGGCCACAGCTCATCGAGCGCCCTCGCGATGGCGCGCGTCCCCTGGATCCTCCGTCCGTCGACCGTCAGCGCCGGCACCGTCGCCTTGGGGAAGCGAAGCGCGCGGAGCACCGGCTTCGCGATCATCGGCATCAGGTCCACGCGCTTGTACCCGATCCCCTTCCGCTCCAGCATCAGCCTCGCGGTGAACGAGGGATGCGAGCCCGGAATCACGTACAGCCGTGCGCTCAAGGCGAGTCGATCCTACCGCCGCCCCGGCGCAGTGCCACGCCGCCGCCCGCGAGCACCACGCCCAGGAGCACGAGGGCCGCAATCCCCATGCCGGTGAAAGGCAGCGAGCCGTCGTCGTCACCTCCGACGCCGGTGGCGCCCGCCACCTCGGCCGTCTCCGCCCCACCACCACCGCTGCCTACGACGCCGCCGCTCCGGCCGCCCGTATCGGCATCCTCGCCGTCGTCCCCGACCGGACCACCGGGGCCGCCGTCCTGGGTCGGAGGCGGACCCGGCACGGCCGGCGGCTCGCCCCGCCTCGGGTCCTGCAGCAGAAGCTCCACGTTGCGATCCGCTCGCTCGCCCTGCGAGCCGTCGGGCCCGACCTGGGGATCGTTGTAGGCAATGGTGCGCCCCACCGAGGCGAGCTCGGCCAGCGAGAACCGCGCGGCGTTCCCGCCCCGCGGCGCGCCCGATGGACCGTCGTGATCCAGCATCGTGCCGAAGATCGACAGCGTCCCGTCCCGGTTGTCGGTGACTTCGATCAACCGGTGCTGCGGCGGCCAGTCCGCGATCGCCGGCGACTTGATCTCCCAGAAGTCCCCGCTGCCGTCGGCGTCCTCGAACGGCTGGACAGTGTTCTCGTGCGAGTGACCGGCGACGAACCCGATCACGTTCGGGAAGCGGTGGAATAACCGCACCAGGTCCGGGCCGAAGTGGAGCGGGGTGGACGTGCGCGGGTCCCGGTCGCATCCTGGGTTGCTGCCGTGTCCGTGCTCGTCGGTCGGGCCGCACGCGGCGGCGAGCTCGTCGGGCGCGTTCGCGTCGAGGCTGTCGGTGCCGTGGTGTGCCGAACACACGATCACGAGCTCGTCGCGGCGCTCCGCCTCCATGAGCTCCCGCGGTGAGCCATTGCCACTGCGGATCGTCGATGTTCCCGCGCGAGGACACCGCCACGACCCCGCCCTCGGACACCGTGTCGAGGACGATGTAGCGCACCGCGTCGGTCTCGGTGTCGGGCACGAACGAGTAGTAGGACGCAGTGCCCGCGGACGCCTCGAGCTCGGCCGGATCGACGAAGGCGAAGCCATGGTCGTCCGCCTGGGCGCCGCCCGCGAAGACGTCCTTGTACTGCTGCTTGTCGACGTACTGGCGGTCCTCGTCGGGCGGGACCGGGAGCTGCTGGCTGGCGAACTCGGCGAGCCGAGGATGTCGTCGAACAGTGAGCCGTCGCCGATGTCGCACCGACCGGGGAACGTGAACGGCGGGAACGGCTTGAGGCACCCGGTGCCGATGTCCTCGAACGGCCTCGTGGCGTCCTCATTGCCCTGTGCGAGTCCGTCGTGGTTCCCGAACGCGACGTATGACGGCACGTCCAGGCCGCGGGCCGTCGAAGGGCAGCTGCCCGCGGTCGAGCAGGCGCGGTAGCCCGGGTAGCCGTTCTGCTCGAATCTGCCGCGGACGTCGTCGGGGTCGTAGAAGTCGCCGCTCGGCGGCAGCGGGGCGTAGTCGTCGTAGTCCTGGACGCCCGTGTAGTGCAGGCGCCTCATCGACCAGCGCATGCCGCTGGGCGTCCGTGAGCGCCGCGCAGCTCGGCTCGTCCTCGTAGTCGGCCGGGTCGGTGCTGCCGCTGTTCGGATCGAGCGAGCCGCCCTCGATCAGGCGCAGCACCCACTCGGTCTCGTTCAGCTGCTGGTTGTCGGCGAGGTCACCGGTCAGGACCGCGTTCACCATCTCCGCGCGCTCGCCGTTGCCCTGCCTCACGACGCTCGCGCCGGAAACGATTCAGCTGCCGGACCGTGAACTCGATCTGTTGAGGCACCAGCGCCTCCTGAGGACGGTGCGCCGACGTCGAAACCTCGCCGCCGAAGGGGTCGAGGAACTCGACTCGCGCGGGCGACTCCTCGTCCGCCAGTTGGAAGTCGCTGATGTGCGCCGAGTAGATCAGCGACCGCCGCCCTCTCGGATCTCCCGGGCCGAGCATCGGCGAGGTCCTCCCGGACCCGGTGGCGCTCGCCGGGGCCGAGCTCCAGGAACGAGAAGTCAGGCGTGCCCGGGTCGCTGACCGTGTCCTGGTCGTCGCCGACGACCGTCTGCTCGCGCGTATGCACTCCCGACGTGTCGTGCGCGTATGCCGCCGCCCCGGACCCCACGAGCAGCGCGGACGCCACGACGGCCATCGTGCGTCCGCTGCTCCACCTGGTTCCCGATCGTCTCAGCTCCGCCCCCCGAGGATGCTCGACGCGGAGAGTACGCGCGCTTGACCAGCGGTGCGCTGCATCCCACCCTCTCACCGACCTGGCACTCCGGGTCGCCGCCGGGGACGACAAGCCGCAGAGCTAACCTGAAACCCGCCATGGACCGCTACGAACCCGCGGAGATCGAGGCCAAATGGCAGGAGGTGTGGGCCCGCGAGCGGACGTGGGAGGTGTCGAACGCCGAGGCCGCGGGGGACGACACCTCGTACGTGCTGGAGATGCTCCCGTACCCGTCGGGCGAGCCGCACATCGGCCACCTGAAGGTCTACTCGGTGGGCGACGCGATCGCTCACTTCCGGCGCCGCAACGGGCTTACGTGCTCCACCCGATGGGCTATGACGCCTTCGGGCTGCCGGCCGAGAACCACGCGATCCGGACCGGCCAGCATCCACGCGCGTCCACCGACGCGTCGATCGCCGAGTTCCGGAGGCAGTTCAAGTCGTGGGGCATGTCGATGGACTGGTCGCGCGAGTTCGGGACGCACGAGCCGACGCTACTACCGGTGGACCCAGTGGCTGTTCCTGCGCCTGTTCGAGCGCGGGCTCGCCTACCGCAAGGAGGCGGCGGTCAAGTGGTGCCCCAAGGACGCCACCGTGCTCGCCAACGAGCAGGTGGTGGACGGGCGCTGCGAGCGCTGCGGCACCCCGGTCGAGGCGCGCCAGCTGGAGCAGTGGTTCTTCCGCATCACCGATTATGCGGACCGGCTGCTCGACGACCTGAGGACGATCGAGTGGCCCCGGCACGTGGTCACGATGCAGGAGAACTGGATCGGCCGGTCGGAGGGGGCCGAGGTGGTGTTCCGCTGCGAGGAGCTCGGCACCGACTACCCGGTGTTCACCACGCGGCCGGACACGCTCTTCGGCGCCACGTTCTTCGTCCTCGCTCCCGAGCATCCCGACGTGCTGCGCCTCAACGGGTCGCCCGAGGTCCGCGACTACGTGAGCCGCGCGCTCACCGAGTCGGCCGAGGAGCGCGGGGCGGAGGCGAGGGAGAAGACCGGCGTGCCGCTTGGCCGCACCGTGACGAACCCGGTCAACGGCGAGGAGATCCCGATGTTCGTCGCCGACTACGTGCTGATGGAGTACGGGACCGGCGCGATCATGGCCGTGCCCGCGCACGACCAGCGCGACTTCGACTTCGCCCGCCGGTTCGGGCTGCCGATAAGGCGGGTCGTGGAGCCGGCGGGGGGGTCGCCGCCCGGCGGACCAGGCCTTCGTCGAGCACTCCGGGGACGAGCGGCTCGTGAACTCGGGGCGCTTCGACGGCATGCCCGGTGCCCGAGGCCATCGAGGCGATCACGGAGCGCCTGGCCGAGGAGGGCAGGGGAAGGCCGGCGGTCAACTACCGGCTGCGCGACTGGCTGCTCTCGCGCCAGCGCTACTGGGGCTGCCCGATACCGATCGTCCACTGCGAGCGCTGCGGGCTCGTGCCGGTGCCCGACGACCAGCTTCCGGTCGAGTTGCCCGACGTCGAGGACTACGCGCCGCGCGGCCGCTCGCCGCTGGCCGCGGCGGAGGACTGGGTTCGCGTGGACTGCCCGTCCTGCGGCGGCGCGGCGCAGCGGGAGACGGACACGATGGACACGTTCGTCGACTCCTCCTGGTACTTCCTCCGCTACTGCGACGCCCGCAACGACCATGCGCCGTGGGACCGCGAGGCGCTGCGCGAGTGGATGCCCGTGGACCAGTACATCGGCGGCGTCGAGCACGCGATCCTCCACCTGATGTACGCGCGCTTCTTCACCAAGGCGCTCGCCGACATGGAGCTGCTCGACGTCGAGGAGCCGTTCGCCCGGCTCTTCACCCAGGGCATGATCACGCGCGAGGGCGCCAAGATGTCCAAGTCGCGCGGGAACGCGATCAGCCCGCGCGAGTACGTCGAGCGCTACGGCGCCGACACCGCGCGCTGCTACATCCTCTACGTCGGCCACCCGGCCGAGGGCGGCGACTGGTCCGACGCCGGGATCGAGGGCATCCACCGCTTCCTGGTGCGCCTCTGGCGCGCGGCGGTCGAGGTGGCCGAGCGAGGCGAGCCGAGCGACGGCGACGGCGCGCTCGGCGAGCCGGCGCCACTGCTGCGAAAGGCGCACTGGGCGATCGACAAGGTCACCCGCGACCTGGGCGAGCGGTTCGCCACGCACACCGCGATCGCCGCGGTGATCGAGCTCGTGAACGACATCTACCGCGAGCGCGACGAGCTGTGCGCACGTCAGCGGGCCTCGCGCAGCTGCGCTTCGCCGTCGCGACGGCTGCATCGCTCGTCTTCCCGTTCGCTCCCCACCTCGGCTCGGAGGCTTACCAGCTGATGACCGGGCGGCGGGTGTGGGAGGAGCCCTGGCCGCAGGCCGATCCGGATCTGCTGACCGCGCAGACGTTCGAGCTGATCGTCCAGGTGAACGGCAAGCTGCGGGACCGGGTGGAGGCCCCGAGCGGCGCGTCCGAGGAGGAGCAGGAACGGCTCGCGCGCGCGTCCCCCAAGGTCGAGGCGCACCTGAACGGCGGCGAGATCGTCAAGACCGTGGTGGTCCCGGGTCGGCTCGTGAACTTTGTGGTGCGGGCCGGAGCTGGGCGTCCGAGACCCCCACGTGGCGGTGGTGGGAGCGGGGACGGCCGACGACGCCGCGCTCGCCGCCGCTCTCGCCGTGGGGCGCGAGCTCGGTCGCCGCGATGCCGTCCTCGTCTGTGGCGGGCTCGGCGGAGTGATGGAGGCGGCGTGCCGCGGCGCCCGCGAGGTGGGCGGCCTGACGGTGGGCGTCCTCCCGGGCCTCGAGCGCCGCGCGGCCAATCCACACGTCCAGGTCGCGCTCGCGACCGGTCTGGGCGAGGCTCGCAACGCGCTGGTCGTCAGAGCGGCGGACGCCGTGATCGCCATCGGCGGTGAGTTCGGCACGCTGTCGGAGATCGCGCTCGCACTGAAGACCGGAACGCCGGTCGTCGGCATCGAGACCTGGGAACTGGCGAAGGCCGGCCGCGAGGTCGCGGCGATCGAGCGGGCGTCGGGCGGCGAGGAGGCCGTCGAGCGGGCGCTCGCGCTGGTGGCGAGCTCCCCTAGCCCCCGGGCGTTCAGGATGCTTTCGAGGTCAAGTGGCTCGTTCGCGAGCACCGGCCGGCCCGCCGATCGCGCGCGGTCGTTTGGCTAGCTTGTTGCGTATGTCTGGAAGCGAACCCGCGAGGCGCAGAGTCGTGGTACACGGCCGGGTCCAGGGTGTGTTCTTCCGCGACTCCACCCGGGACGAGGCCGAGCGACGGGGCGTGGCCGGGTGGGTGACGAACCGCGACGACGGGTTGGTGGAGGCGGTCTTCGAGGGCGACGGCGATTCCGTCGAGGCGATGGTGGCCTTCTGCCGCGAGGGGCCGAGCCGCGCCGACGTCGAGCGCGTCGAGGAGTTTCAGGAGGAGCCCGAGGGACTCTCCGGCTTCGACGTTCGCTAGACGCCCGCGCCTGCGACCGAGGAGACGCATCGACTCGTCGCTCTTCCGTCGCCGACAATTCGCCCTCGTGCGCCAGAGGTAGCTTGCGTCTTCCTAGCGTCCGCCGGCATGGGATCGCTGGGCGAGCGCAGCAGGGGTCAGATCGTCGCCTACGTCGCGGCAGCGGTCCTCGTGACGGTCGCCGGATTCCGCTATCTCGGCGGGGCCGACGACCAGCCCGCGTCGGCGCCGGTCGAGATCGAGGATCCCGCATCGGAGACGGGCGGGACGGGCAGCGGACGCGCAGCGGCGAGGCTCCACGTGCACGTGGCAGGGGCCGTACGCGAGGAAGGCCTCTACAGCATGCCGAGCGGCGCCCGCGTGGGCGCCGCGATCGACCGAGCCGGGGGTCCCACCGCCGGGGCCGAGCTCGCGGGCGTGAACCTGGCCGCGGAGCTACAGGACGGTCAGCAGGTGCTGGTCCCGCGGCGCGGCGAGGTTCCGGCGCCCACGGCGGCCGGCGTCACCGGGTCCGGCTCGACCGGGACCGCCGCCGGCGTTGCGGGCGCCGAGGCCGCCCCGATCAGCCTCGCCCAGGCCACGCCCGAACAGCTCGACGCCTCGGTCGACGGGATCGGCCCGGTGCTCGCGGCGGCGATCATCGAGTACCGCGACCAGAACGGCAGCGTCCGCTCGATCGACCAGCTCCAGGAGGTCGACGGGATCGGCGAGGAGCGTCTCGCGACCCTCCGTGAGGCGCTCGTGCCCTGACCACGGCACCCATAGGTCGTACGGTCGCGCGTGTCCGCGCCGTCGCACTCGCACCGGGCCGCTATCCGCACCTGGTCTGCGCCGTGGCGTTCGTGGCGGGCGTTGGAAGTGCCGGCCTGGGGTCGAGCCCGGCGCCGCTGGAGCTCGTCGCGGTCGCCGCCGGGCTCGCCGGTGCGCTGCTGGCGTGGCTCGGGACGCCCCTGGTCGGCATCGCATGTGCCGCGCTTGCGGTGACCGGCGCGGCGGTGGGGGCGGCGCGAGTCGAGGCCATCGACGCGCCCCGCGACGCGATCGCTCGCGGCGTCTACGTCGACGGACCGGCGATTCTCCACGAGGCGCCGCGAACCTCGAACTTTGGATCGTCGGCCGAGGTGGAGATCGTGGGCGGGCCCGGCGCAGGCGCTCACCTGATCGCCCGCGCGGCCGAGGACTTCGAATGGCCCGCTGGGGTGGGCATCGGCGACG
This sequence comes from uncultured Thermoleophilaceae bacterium, assembly GCA_963808955.1. Taxonomy (GTDB): domain Bacteria; phylum Actinomycetota; class Thermoleophilia; order Solirubrobacterales; family Thermoleophilaceae; genus CAWEHQ01. The sequence goes on from CAWEHQ010000016.1 coordinate 60,637, forward strand.
AGGTCGTGGTTAGCGGGTCACGCCGCGCCGGCCGCAACGCGACCCGACCGCCGACTTCGACTGGCCGGCCCATCTCAGCCGGATGGGAGTCGCGGGCGAGCTCGAGCTCGACGAGCGTGACAGCGACGGCGACCGCCCGAGGTGGGCTCGCCGGCGCGGTCGACGCGGTCCGCGACCGTGCGGAGCAAGCGCTCGATGCGGGCGTCACGGAGCCCCAGGCGGCCCTTGTCCGCGGCATGGTGCATGGGCCAGGACGAGCGGATCGACGACCTGGTGCGCGACGACTTCCGCTCCTCCGGGACTCGGCCACCTCCTCGCCGTGAGCGGTCAGAACATGCTGCTGCTCGCCATCCTCGCGCTCCCGCTGCTGGCGGCACTCAGGCCTGGGGCCACGCGCGCGGCTGCTGGCGGTGATGGGCGCTGATCGCCGTCTACGTCCCGCTCGCCGGCGCCGGCCCGTCGCTGCAGCGCGCCGGTGCCGTCGGGATGGCGAGCTTCGCGGCGCTGGCCCTCGGCCGCGCCCCCTCGCGCTGGTACGCGCTCCTGCTGGCTGCCGGCGGCCACCCTGGCGCTGAACCCACGGGTGTCGGGCGACGCCGGCTGGCAGCTCTCGTTCGCCGCGGTGATCGGCATCCTCTCGCTCGGTCAGGGACTCCGCCGGGTCTTCGCCGGGCTTCCGCGCATCCTGGCGGACGCGGTGTCGCTCTCCGTCTCCGCGACGCTCTCCACGGCGCCGCTCCTGATGCACCACTTCGGGCAGGCGTCGGTGGCCAGCCTGCCGGCCAACCTGCTGGCGCTCCCGGCGGTCGCTCCCGTCATGTGGGTCGGCATGGTTCAGATCGGCCTCGGGCAGGGCCTCGCCGCGCCCGAGCCTTTCGGGTCCGCCTCATACGCCGCCGTCGCGACCCTCGGTGTCGTCAACGCGACGCTGCTCGACTACCTCGCGTGGCTCGCGCGCCGCTTCGCCGAACTCCCGTGGGCGGAGGTCGGCGTGGAGCTCGGCTCGCCGGTCGAGGTTGCGGCCGCGTACGCCGTCCTCGCCGTGATCGCGCTCGCTGCGCATCGCCTCGGCCGCCGCGCCGAGCCGTACGCCACGGCGACGGCGGGGCGGTGGCGCACCTCCTCCCGCGGCGTCCGCGCGGCCCTCGTGATCGCCACGGCGGCCGGGGCACTGGCGCTCACCGCGGAGACGACCGATCCCTCCACGCCCGACCATCTGACCGTGTCGTTTCTCGACGTCGGCCAGGGTGACGCCACGCTCGTGCAGCATCCGGCGGGCGGGGCGATCCTGATCGACGGCGGGCCGGCGGAGGCGCGCGCCTACCGCCTGGTCCAGGAGGCGGGCGTGGATCGGCTCGGGCTCGTGGTGGCCACTCATGCGGCGGCCGACCACCACGGTGGCCTCCGTGAGGTGCTCGAGCAGATTCCGGTCGACCTGCTCCTGGACGGGGGTGACGGGTCGAGCGACCCGGACTTTCGCGCCGTGCTCGCGGAGGCGGAGGACCAGGGGCGTGCGCCGGATTCCCGCGGTGGCTGGTCAGGAGCTACAGGTCGGGGAGCTCGCGGTCGAGGTGCTGTGGCCGGAGCCGCGCTCGGGTCCGCCACCGGAGGACCCGAACCTGCGTGCGGTCACGACGCTCGTAACGGCGGGCGACTTCGAGCTGATGGCCTCCGGCGATGCGGAGAGTCCATCGCTGGCTTCGCTCGACCTCCCCGATGTGGACGCGCTCAAGGTCCCTCACCACGGCAGCGAGGACGAGGGGTTGCCGCAGCTCCTGACCGAGCTTCGGCCGGAGGTGGCGGGAATCGGCGTGGGGGAGGACAACGGCTACGGGCACCCCACGCCGTCGACCCTCGACGCCCTCGAGGACTCCGGGGCCGACGTCTACCGCACGGACCTCGACGGCACGATCGAGGCCACCGTGGTCGACGGCGGAATCGAAGTGACCACCGAGCGGTGACCGGACGCCTCGGGCCCCACGCCGGTCTCCAACGCTCGGCCGCGTCGCCCGGCGCTCGTAGACTGGCCGCGATGGCCGAGCTCAAGCCCGTCTACCTCGTGACCGGTGATGACGACGCGAAGATCGACGTCTGGCGCGCACGGGTGCGCGCTCGCGCCGAGAGCGAGGGCGGCGTCGGCGCGCTGGAGACCATCGAGGCGAGCGCGAGCTCGCCGGGCGACGTCGCTGCGGCGCTTGCCACCCTGAGCTTCTCCACGGGCACGCGCTACCTGCTGGTCGACGGCGTCGATGCATGGAAGGCGGGGGCCCTGGAGCCGCTTGAGCCCGCTCTCGCGGACATGCCGCCCGACACGGTGCTCGTGCTGATCGCGCGCGGAAAGGCGCCCGGCCGGCTGGCGGACTCGGTGCGGAAGGTCGCGGGCGAGGTCCGGGACTACGAGGGTCCGAAGCCCTGGCAGATGGCGCCGTGGGCGTCCGAGCGGGCGGCGGAGGTGGGGCTCACGCTCGACGCCGACGCCGCCAAGGCAGTCGTGGCCGCGGTCGGGGGTGGTCGGCCGCAGCGGGTGGCGCGGGAGGTCGAGAAGCTCGCCCTGACTGCCTATCCGAGGACCGAGCTGTCAGCTGACGAGGTCGAGCGGCTCGTGGCCGGAGAGGCGACGGCGGGCGCCTACGACCTCGCCGATGCGCTCGTGGCGGGCGACCGGGTCACCGCTCTGTCGCTCGCGGTGGAGCTGCGTCGAGGCCGAGGACCGCATCACGCGGCTCGTCTGGCCTGTGGTCCGTCGGCTCCGCGAGGTGCATCGGGCCGCGGGGTTGATTGAGAGCGGGGCGTCCGAGAAGCAGATCGCCTCGACGCTTCGGATGCCGCCATGGGCGGCCAAGCGAACGGCTGCGAAGGCCCGGCGTGCCGACCGGGAGGGGCTCGAGCGCGCCCTGTGTGCGTTCGCCGACCTCGAGGTCGAGACGCGTGCAGGCGGCGGCGTGGACGAGGACACCGCGTTCACCGCGGCGCTGTCGCGAAGCGCCGGCTGAGCGCTCTGCGCCTAGACGCGGGCCCGGATGCGCGCGGCCTGAGACTTGCCGGCGCGCCCCGCGCGGCGATGCAGCGCGCCCGCGCACGACCGCACGGTCGATCTGCGAAGCGAGCTGGCGGTGCTCGGCGTCGGCGCGCTCGGAATCGCCCGTCTGCACTGCATCCTCGAGACGGCGGAAATAGGTCTTCATCGCCGACGTGTAGCGGCGGTTCTCCTGCCGCTCACGCTCCGCCCGCCGGATGCGCTTTTCTTGTGAGGCGATGTTTGCCATGGGAAAAGCCCCGGACGGGGCCTGCGTGAGGCGGGCGTCCGGCCGGGCGACGGCGGCCTACGATAGCGCGCGCGTGGCCGCGGGCGATCAGCGGGACCCGGCGGCTGCCGACGCGCAGGCCGGCGCGCGGCGACGGCTGCGCGGCCGGGCGAGCGGCGACGTGGGCCCCCGCCGGCTCGTGGAGGGTCCGGCGGACCGGCCGCCTCCGTCGCAGCAGGCTGGCGCTCAAGCACCGCGTTCTTCTCCTTGGCCACCGCCCTGTCGCGCGTGGCGGGGCTCGCCGCGAGGTGGTGGCGGCGAGCTACTTCGGCGTGAGCGGCGCCATGTCGGCGTTCACGATCGCCTTCCAGGTGCCGAATCTGGTGCGGGCGCTGTTCGCGGACATGGCTCTGCAGGGCGCGTTCGTGCCCGTCTTCACCGACCTGCTCGAGAAGGGCAGGCGCCAGGAGGCGTTCCGGGTGGCGTCGAGCCTGTTCTTCCTCGTCTTCCTCGTGCTCGGCGGCCTGACCGCCCTGTTCATCGTCGCCGCGCCGGCCGTCGATCTCGGTCGTGGCGCCCGGGTTCGACGACGACCCGGCGATGCGCGACCTGACGATCGCGCTGTCCCGCCTCCTGTTCCCGATCGTGGTGCTGCTCGGGCTCTCTGGGCTGGTCGTGGGAATGTTGAACTCGTTCGAGCACTTCAGCGTGCCGGCGCTCGCGCCGCTCGCCTGGAACCTCGTGATCATCGGGGCGCTGGTGGGGCTGACGCCGCGCCTTCCCGGCGGAGGACCAGATCTACGCCTACGCGATCGGGGTGCTGGCCGGGACGGTCGTCCAGCTGCTCCTGCCGGTGCCCTGGCTGCGCGGGCGCGGGGGGCCGGCTGACCCTGACGCTCGACTGGCGCGACTCGAACGTCCGCCGCGTGCTGATCCTGATGCTGCCCGGTGACGATCACCCTCGGGCTGATCAACTTCAGCCTGCTCGTGAACTCCTTCTTCGGCACACTCGTGTCGGAGCAGGCGCCGGCGGCGATCGACAAGGCGTTCCGGATCTACATGCTGCCGCAGGGGATCTTCTCGGTCGCGATCGCCACGATCCTCTTCCCCACCCTGTCGCGCTTCGCATCCCGCGGCGCGCTCGACGATCTCAGGCGGACGATGGCGAACGGGGTCCGCCAGGTCGGCCTGCTGCTGATCCCCTCCGCCGCGATCCTCGCGGTGCTCGCGGAGCCGATAACCCGGGTGATCTACCAGCGTGGGGAGTTCGGAGCCGGGCGCCACCGACCTCGTTTCCGAGGCGCTGCTCGTGTGGGCGGTCTCGCTCCCCTTCCAGGGCGCGAGCCTGCTCTTCTCGCGCGCGTTCTTCTCCCTGCAACGGCCCTGGACCACCACCGCGCTGGCCGGCGGGAGCCTGGTGGTGAACGCTCTGGTTGCGCTGGCGCTCTACGAGCCGCTGGGCATAGCCGGCGTGGTCCTCGGCACGGCGGTGGCCACGGTCGCCCTCGCGGTCGCCCAGGCCGTGGTCCTCGGTGGCCACCTCGGCGGCGTCGAGGCGCGACAGACCGCGTCGGCGGTCATCCGGATGGTCGTGGCGGCCGCCGCGCTGGCGGGGGTGAGCCTGCTCGTGTGGTCGGGGCTCGACGATTGGCTCGGCCGGTCGCTCCTGGGCGCAGGTCGTCTCGGTGGGCGCCGCGATCGCCGCGGGCCTCGGCGTATACGCCGTCGCGGTGGTCGCGCTTCGCGTGCCGGAGGCGGACCAGGTTCGGCGGATCGCCGCCGAGCCCGCCTCCGGCGCGCCGGACGGTAGCGCCTGCGTCCCTCCATAATTGAACGCGTGGCGGCACCTGCCGACAACATCCGCAACTTCTCGATCGTGGCCCACATCGACCACGGCAAGTCGACGCTCGCGGACCGCATCCTGGAACGTACGGGCGCCGTCGACGCCCGCGAGCACCGCCCCCAGGTGCTCGACTCGATGGAGCTCGAGAGGGAGCGGGGCATCACGATCAAGGCTCAGGCGGTGCGCGTCGAGTACGAGGCGCGCGACGGCCGGACGTACCGCCTCCACCTGATCGACACCCCCGGGCACGTGGACTTCTCCTACGAGGTTTCGCGCTCGCTCGCGGCGTGCGACGGGGCGTTGCTACTCGTCGACGCCGCCCAGGGCGTCGAGGCCCAGACGATCGCGAACACCTACATGGCGGTGGATGCCGGGCTCGAGCTGATTCCCGCGGTGAACAAGATCGACCTTCCGAGCGCCGAGCCGGAGGAGGTGTCCGGGGAGATGACCGAGCTGCTCGGGGCGGCTCGCGACGGCGTGATCCCCATGTCCGCGAAGACCGGTGAGGGGATCGAGGAGGTCCTGGAGGCGATCGTCGATCAGGTGCCCGCGCCCGAGGGTGACCCCGATGCGCCAGCACGGGCGCTGATCTTCGACTCGCAGTTCGATCAGTACCGCGGCGTCATCGCCTACGTACGGGTCGTCGACGGCGAGCTCCGCCAGCGGGCAGGCAGCTGCTCGCGATGCAGGCGGGCACGCGCGCCGACATCGACGAGATCGGCTTCTTCGGGCCGCGGATGACGCCCGTCGAGTCGCTGGCCGCGGGCGAGGTCGGGATACGTGATCACCGGGGTCAAGGACGTCTCCCAGCTCCGCGTCGGCGACACGCTCACGGACCCCGCGCGGGCCGCGGCCGAGCCGCTGCCCGGCTACCGCGAGGTCAAGCCGATGGTGTTCTGCGGGCTGTTCCCGGTGGACACCGATCGGTTCGCCGACCTCCGCGACGCCCTCGACCGGCTCGCCCTGAACGACGCCGCGCTCAGCTACGAGCCGGAGACGAGTCAGGCGCTCGGGTTCGGCTTCCGCTGCGGCTTCCTCGGGCTGCTTCACATGGACATCGTTCGCGAGCGGCTCGAGCGCGAGTACGGGCTGGAGCTGCTCGCCACGACGCCGAACGTCGAGTACCAGGTCGTGCTGACCGACGGCTCCGAGGCGGCGGTGCACTCGCCGGTCGACATGCCCGACCGCGGCCGGATCGCCGAGGTGCGCGAGCCGTACATCCGCGCGACGATGCTGTGCCCGAAGGACCACGTGGGTGCGGTGATGGAGCTCTGCCAGGAGCGGCGCGGGATCCACGTGGACATGACCTTCCTGTCCGAGGCCCGCGTGCAGATCCGCTACGACCTGCCGCTTGCCGAGATCGTGCTCGACTTCTTCGACCAGCTCAAGTCCCGCACCAAGGGGTACGCCTCGCTCGACTACGAGCTGATCGGAAACCGGCCGTCGGACCTCGTGAAGCTCGACATCCTGCTCGCCGGCGAGGCGGTGGACGCGCTCTCGATGGTCGTCCACCAGGACAAGGCATACCCCGCCGGCCGCGCCACCTGCGAGCGGCTGTCGAGGCAGATTCCGCGCCAGCAGTTCGAGGTCCCGATCCAGGCCGCGATCGGATCGAAGATCATCGCCCGCGAGAGCGTCAAGCCGATGCGCAAGGACGTGACCGCGAAGTGCTACGGCGGGGACATCTCGCGCAAGCGAAAGCTGCTCGAGAAGCAGAAGGCGGGCAAGAAGCGGATGAAGCAGGTTGGCCGCATCGAGGTGCCGCAGGAGGCCTTCCTGACGGTCCTTTCGCTCGGCGACGGGAACGGCGGGGGGCGCCAGGCCTAGACCAGCCTCGCCGCCCGCGTCCGCGAACGGGCATCTAGACTGACGCCTCTCGGGGCGTGGCGCAGCCTGGTAGCGCGCACCGTTCGGGTCGGTGAGGTCCCCGGTTCAAATCCGGGCGCCCCGATTGCCATCGAGGCCTCGACCGCCCGCTCTGGCGAGCGGATTGGCGCCCTATCCGGAGCGCGCACGCCGATTCACGTTTTGGCTCGGCCAGCCCCGGATAAGCGGGGTGGTGCAGGGGCGCGAGCAGTGATCCGCGCGCTTCGACCCCGCGTAAGCAACGGCGAGACCCAAGGAAACGGGGTCGGGTCGCGTGCCCGGCGCCAGCCTCGAACAACGATCCGAGGGGGACACCCAGAATGGAAGACACGCAAGTCAAGGCGCCCTGGCCCAGAGCAGGGCAGGGTGGTCGTACCGAAGGAGGGCAGCGCGCTTCGAAGGCTCGTGAGGACGACTCCTCCCGCAAGCGCTTCCTCAAGATGGTCGGTGGCGCCGGCGCGGCCAGTGCGTTCGCCTTCTGCTCGCCGCGTGCGGGGACGACGAGGAGGAGACCGCCGGCGGGACGACCGAGGGCACCGAACGACGGCTGCGGCGAGATGGACATCGACATCCTCAACTACGCGCTCACGCTCGAGTACCTCGAGGCGGGCTTCTACGAAGCGGTGCTGAACAGCGACATCAAGCCTCCGTCGCAGGAGGTCGCCCAGCTGGTCTCAGACGTTCGGGGACCACGAGCAGGAGCACGTGGACGCCCTCATCGCGACGATCGAGCAGATGGGCGGCACCCCGGCCGAGGCGCCGCATGGCCAACTTCGACTCGGTGCTGCAGGGCGGCGCCGAGGAGGTGCTGGCGACCGCCGCCCGCGTGGAGAACGTCGGCGCTGCCGCGTACCTCAACGAGGCGGCGCAGATCCAGGGCGAGGAGGTGCTCGCCGCGGCGCTCTCGATCCACACGGTCGAGGCACGCCACGCCGCCGCGCTGAACGAGGCGGCCGGCATCGGCTTCACGGGCGCCGATCAGTTCGAGGGCAGCATTCCCGACGGCGCCTTCGCCGCGCCCGCCGATCGGGATACGGTGATGTCAGAGATCCAGCCGTTCCTCGCCAGCGGCGGCGGCAGCGGCGGCGGCAACTAGGCAAGGACCGACCAGAGAAAGGAAAGGGATTCGAACGATGTCCGAATCGAACCTGGTGGTCCCGCAGCTGGCCACCGTCGAGATCAAGGGGATGACGCGCAGCTCGTTCCTCCTGCGCAGCACGCTCGCCGCGGGCGCCGTCTACGGCAGTGCCGTGGTGGGGCCGTACGTGAAGCAGGCATTCGCGCAGGAGAGCGAGGGGGCGGGCGGAGACGTGGAGATCCTGAACTTCGCGCTCACGCTCGAGGTGCTGGAGCAGACCTTCTACCAGGAGGCGCTGCGCCAGGTCGGCGGTCTGAGCGGCGACGTCGCCACGCTCACGGAAGAGATCGAGTCGAACGAGGCCGAGCACGTCGACACGCTGACGTCGACGATCCAGGACCTGGGCGGCGAGCCCGTAGCGGCGCCGGAGCTCGACTTCGGCGATGCGTTCTCGGACGAGAACGCGTTCCTGGAGCTGGCGCAGACGCTCGAGGACACGGGCGTTAGCGCCTACAACGGCGCGGCGCCGACGATCCAGTCGAAGGAGGTGCTGGCGGCCGCAGGCTCGATCGTGCAGGTCGAGGGCCGGCATGCCTCGCTGATCCGCCTGCAGCGCGGCGAGGAGCCCGCGCCGGTGGCGTTCGACGAGACGCTGGACATGCAGGAGGTGCTCGACGCCGTGGAGCCGTTCATCGTCGGCGACGGCGGTGCCGGCCAGTAGCCTCTAGTCGGGAGGTCACCCTCCTTCCTTTCGACTGGAGAGGGGCGCGGCTGCGAGAGCGGTCGCGCCCCTCGCTCGTTCAGTCCGGCCGGTCCATGGCGGGGCCGCGCCTCGATAAGGTCTCCGCGCGCATGGCGGTCGACGCGAGCAAGATCGGAAAGCGATACCCCCGTTCGAGTACGAGGTCGGCAGCGAGAAGATCCGCGAGTACGCGAATGCGGTCGGCGAGGCGGCCCGGTCCACCACGATCGCGAGGCGGCGCGGTCGGCCGGGTTCCGCGACGTGGTGGCGCCGCCGATGTTCTGCGTCGTCTACTCGGCGGGGGCGATGGGCCCGGCAGTGCTCGATCCGGAGCTTCGGGATCGACTATGCGCGGCTGCTCCACGGCAGCCAGGAGTTCGCCTGGGGCGAGCCGGTCTGCTCCGGGGACGTGATCCGCACCGACGCGTCGCTGAGAGGACGCGTACGAGAAGGGAACCAACGCCTTCTACGTGTTCGAGTCGGTCTCGACGAACCAGGACGGCGACGAGGTCGTTCGCGGCACCTGGACCAACATCGTCAGGGGAGGGTGAGTTGGAGGAGGGGCATCGAATCCAGGAGCTAAGGGTCACGCCCGACAAGTACGTTCCGCACCGCTACGCCGGGGCGTCCGGAGACTTCAACCCGATCCACATCGACCCCGAGTTCGCCAGGGCGGTCGGGTTGCCCGGGCAACATCCTTCACGGCCTTTGGGGCATGGCTCAGGTGGCGCGCGCGGGCGTGGAGGCCGCCGGCGGCGACCCGCGCGCGCTCCGGCGGCTGTCGGTTCAGTTCCGCGGGCATGGGCTTCCCCGAGCAGGAGCTGACGGTGTCGGGCACGGTCAGGGAGGCGGGTCGACGGCGGCGCGATCATCGACGTGGTGGCGGAGCAGTCGGGCAACCAGATCATCCGCAACGCCGAAGCCGAAGCTGCAGTTGGCAGTCGATCGCGGAGCTGCAGGGAGCCGCGGAGCTGGGCCGTCGGCGCCGATCCGACCAACTACCAATCTGGCCATACCGCCATCTGGGCGCTGTCGCGCCCCATCAGCCACAATTGACGGCGTGGAGATAAGCGAGCGACAGGCCGTGGTGCTTCGCAAGGTCGTGGAGGCCCACATCGACGGCGGCGAGCCCGTTGGGTCCCAGTGGGTCGCGGGCCAGGACGACGTGGTCTGGGGCCCGTCGACCGTGAGGGCGGAGCTGGCCCGACTCGAGGAGATGGGGCTGCTTCAGCACCCGCATACCTCGGCGGGCCGCGTGCCCACGGACCGCGGCTACCGATACTTCGTGGACGAGCTGCTCGAGGGGGGTGGCGCTGCCCGGCACCGTCGGGCCGCCTGCCGCTTAAAGCGATGAGGCGCGAGGTCGACGAGGCGATGCGCGCGACCACCGAGCAGCTGTCCCAGGTCACCGACATGCTGGCGATCGTCTCGGCACCCCCGATCGCATCTACCACGATCCGCCGGATCGAGGTGCTCCAGCTCCAGCCTCAGGTCGCGATGGTGGTCGTGATCACCTCGACCGGCGGCGTGACCAAGCGCGTGTTCTCGTACCACCAGTGCGCTCGACGCCGGCCTCGTCCACTGGGCCGGCAGCTATCTCAACGAGGCGCTCGGCGGCATCCGGCTCGGTGCCAGGATGCTGCACGCGAAAGCTTCAGGACGCCCGGGCTTACCGACGCCGAGCGGGAGTTCCTCGAAACGCTCTCGCCCGCCTTCACGGAGCTGGAGGAGACCGCGGAGGAGAGCCTGTACGTGGAGGGCACCTCACGACTGCTGTCCGAGGACCGCTTCCAGGAGCTGTCGCAGCTCAGCGATCTGATGCGCGTCCTCGAGCGCCGCGTGGCGATCCTGTCGCTGCTTCGAGGCGCGCTCGAGGAGCCTCGCGTCTACCTTCGGATCGGCCGCGAGCACGAGGCGCCGGAGCTACGGGAGCTGAGCCTGGTCGCGGCGAACTACGGCGTGGCGGGCCGAAACCTCGGAACGGTCAGCGTGCTCGGCCCGATGCGCATGGACTACCCGAAGGCGATCATCTCGGTGCAGGCCGCCGCCGCCGAGCTGTCGCGCTTCGTCGGCGACATCTACGACGAAGCAGTGGAGGTGGCCTCCCGCCCGATGAACCGCGACCCGTACGAGGTCCTGGGCGTCTCGCGCGACGCGAGCGACAGCGACATCAAGAAGGCCTTTCGGCGCGTCGCGCGAGAGCTTCACCCCGACGTCAACCGCGACGACCCCGAGGCCGAGGACAAGTTCAAGGAGGCCGCCGAGGCGCACGAGATCCTGTCGCGACTCCGAGCGGCGGGCGATCTACGACCGCTACGGGCACGAGGGGCTGTCCTCGCGCGGCTTCGAGCCGGACTTCGGCGGCTTCGGCTCGTTCGCCGACATCTTCGACGCGTTCTTCGGCGGAGCCGCAGGCGGAGGCTTCGGCCGCGTGCGGCTTCGGGAGCTCGGCGGTCCAGGGCGGCGACGTGGCGGTGTCGGTGGAGATCCCGCTCGAGGCGCCGGCGAGCGGCAGCGACGGTCGACGTGGAGTACGACGTGGTGCGTCCGTGCGAGCGGTGCAACGGGAACGCCGCGGAGCCGGGCACCCCGATCGAGACATGCGAGCGATGCGGCGGCGCGGGCCAGGTGCGAACGGTCGCCCGGTCGGCGTTCGGCCAACTGGTCAGGGCGCAGGTGTGCGATGTCTGCGGGGGCGACGGCAAGGTGGCGCAGACCCCATGTCGGCAGTGCCGGGGCCGCGGCCGCGAGGCTGGCCGCACGAGCCTACCGTGGACATCCCCGCCGGCATCGCGGACGAGCAGCGGATAAGGATTCAGGGCCGGGGCCATGCGGGCGAGCGCGGAGGCCCGCCGGGCGACCTCTTCGTCCTGGTCCGGGTCGAGCCGGACGAGCGGTTCGTCCGCGACGGGAACGATCTCGTGAGCGTGGTCGACCTCGCGGCGCCGCACGCAGCGCTCGGAACGACGGTGACGGTCCCCACGCTGGCCGGCGACGAGGAGGTCGAGGTCGAGCCCGGCACGCAGCCGGGACGGTCATCACCCTCCGCGGCCTCGGGATGCCCTCGCTGCGTCGCGGAGCGCGCGGCAACCAGCGCGTGATGGTCAACGTGGTGGTGCCGCGCAACCTCACGGTGAGCAGCGCGAGCTGAGCCGCCGGCTGGCCGACTCGCTGACGGAGCGCAACTTCGGCGACCCGGCGACGAGTCGCTGTTCCAGCGCGTCCGGCGAGCGCTTCGCTGAGCGCGCGCGACGGCGCGGCGAGCCGGTGTCGCCGGCGCTCTAGCTGAGGCGATGATCCGGTTCGCCATCCGCGTCCCGGCGGGCGGCGCGGAGCAGGTGCTGGCCGCGCTGATCGAGCTGGCGCCGAGCGGTGTGGAGCAGCGCGACGGCGAGGGCTTCGTCGAGTACGCGATCTACGGGGCGCCGGGAGAGCTGCCGTCGCTTCCGCGCGGCGAGGCGACCGTGGGCGGGGTGACGGTTTCGTCAGCGCCGACGAGGTGCCCGACGACTGGGAGGAGCGGTGGAAGCGCTTCCACGGCCCGATCCTGCTCGGCGGCCGCCTGTACCTGCGTCCCCCGTGGGAGGCTCCGGCGGTGCAGGCCGGGCGTGGCGAGGTGGTGATCGACCCGGGCCGAGCGTTCGGGACCGGAGCCCACGCGACGACACGGATGTGCCTGGAGCTGCTGCTCGAGCATCGCGCCGCGCGGCTCGCTCGTGGACCTCGGCTGCGGGTCTGGGGTGCTCGCGATCGCCGCGGCCAAGCTGGGCTTCGGCCCAGTGACGGCCCTGGATGCCGATCGCGCCTCGGTGGACGCCGCGTTCGAAACGCGCGTGCCAACGGAGCTCGGCTGGAGCGGGTGGAGCGCGTCGACCTTCGCCGAAGCGCGCCTCCGGTCGGCGACGTGACGGTCGCGAACCTGATGCGGCCGCTGCTGCTCGAGGTCGCCCGCCTGATGGAGGAGTGGCCCCGGACGCTGATCTGTCCGGGCTGCTCGAGGAGGAGGCCGATGAGGTGGGCGCGGCGTTCGCCCCGCTGGTGGAGACCCGGCGGCTCGGCCGGCAGGGCTGGAGCGCGCTGATGCTGCAGAGCTGACGCGGCGACGTTTCCGGGCGCCCGAGGCCGGGGCGCGCAGCTCTCGCCGGCCTCGTCAGGCGGCGCCGCGGAGGCCGGCGGCCTCCGGAAGCGAGGCCAGGCGGCGCAGCGCGCGTCGCCTCGAGCTGGCGCACGCGCTCGCGCGTCAGCCCGAATGCCCGCGCCACCTCGTCGAGCGTCCGCGGCGTGCTCTCCCCAGAGGCCGTGCCGCAGCTCCACGATCCGCCGGTCCCTGATAGGGCAGGCTCTCGAGCGCCTCGCGGAGGGCGTCGAGCGCGAGAGGTCGTCGGCCACGCGGTCGAGCGGCGTCTCCGCCTCGTCGTCTGGGATCAGGTCGCGGAGCTCCGCGCCGCCCTCCTCGCCGACCGGTCGCTCGAGGGACACCGGCGTCTGGCCCCACCGATGGGCGTCCTCCACCTCCTCGACCGTGAGGCTGGCGGCCTCGGCGGTCTCGGCGGGCTGGGGGTCGCGGCCAAGCTCGAGCGCCAGCCTGCGCTCGGCGCGGGCGATCTCCTTCATCCGCTGCGCCACGTGCACGGGGATCCGAACCGTGCGCGACTTCTCGTCGAGGCCGCGCGCGATCGCCTGCCGGATCCACCAGGTGGCGTAGGTCGAGAACTTGAAGCCACGGCGGTGGTCGAACTTCTCCACGGCCCTGATGAGCCCGATCGTGCCCTCCTGGATCAGGTCGTTGAAGGGCATCCCCAGGTCCCTGTAGCGCTTGGCGATCGACACGACGAGGCGCAGGTTCGCGTTGATCATGCGCTCCTTGGCGGCGAGGTCGCCGCGCTCGATCCTGCCGCGCCAGCTCCAGCTCCTCCTCGCCGGTGAGCAGCGCCTCGCGGCCGATCCCCTGAAGGAACGGCTGGACCTCCTCGAGCTCGGCAAGATCAGCCATGGCCGCCACCGTAGGCGGGGCGGCTAAAGGGGCGCTAAGGCAGCCCGGACCCGTCCGAGGCATGACGCCGTCAGGGAGAGGCGTCCCTGGTCGGCCGCTGCGGTCGCGCGCGCGCGGCGCCCCGAGACGAGCCACTAGCGCGGCCTTCTCAGACGTCCTCGCAGCCCGAGCCGTTCCAGCTCGGCTCGGGCCAGGCGATCGAACCGGCCCTCGGCGAGCTCGCGCCACGGCTCGGCGGTGACCCGATCGAGGCGGCGGAACGAGAGGTTATGCGCGGCGCGCCGGGCCAGGAACTCGTGGAACACCGGGTCGTCGGCAGCCTCGCCGGCGCGCGGCCTCGACGGCCTGGGCCTCCCGGGCCCGTGAGACGCGGGCCGGCAGGTAGAGCACCAGCAGCGAGGTCGATGGGGATGAGCGCCACCGCCAGGCCGAGCAGGACGCTCAGGACGTCGACGCTCTGGCGGGTGGTCGCGGCGCTCTCCTGCGCGTTTTGACCGGCCTCCTCGATCTCGGCCGCCGGCCCCGCGAGCGCCTCGCCGACGGCATCTCCGAAGACGGGGATGTCGCCCAGGATGCCGAGGGCCGCGCCCGACGCCTCCGCCGCGCCGCCCACGGTGCTCACGGTGTCGCTGAGCTCTCCCAGGTTCTGCACCTCGGAGCGCGATCGCGATCGCGGTGGCGATCCACGCGACCGTCCAGACCAGCGACCGCAGCGTCCAGCGCCAGCAGCCGCCGACCGCCGGGAAGCGATGCCTCGAGCCTTCTCATGCCGGTCTCTCCTGTCTCTGGGTCGCCATCGTCTCGAGGCCGCGTGGGGTCCAGGCCTCATGGCGTGCCCGCGCGGCGCTCGCGTACTCTCGCGGCGCGCATGATCGACGATCGGGCGCGAGGGAGGCCCCGGTGGCGCATAGCGATCGCGGTCTTCGCCATCGCGCTCGCCCTGATCGCCTCCGAGCGCGTGCACCGCACGAAGATCGCCCTGATCGGGGCGGCCGCTCGTGGTCCTGCTCGGGACGATCGACCAGGAGCACGCGATCGAGGCGATCGACTTCAACACGATCGGCCTGCTGGCCGGGATGATGCTGATCGTCCGGCTGACCGAGCCGACCGGCGTCTACAACTACCTCGCCATTCGCGCCGGCCAGCTCTCGCGCGGGCGGCCGCTGGCGGTGGTGGCCGCGCTGGCCGGCACGACCGCGCTCCTGTCGGCGTTCCTGGACAACCTGACCACCGTCCTGCTGATGGTCCCGATCACGTTCCTCCTGGCGGACACGCTGGACATCCGGCCGATCCCCCTCGTGATCATCGAGATCATCGCCTCGAACATCGGTGGCACGGCCACACTGATCGGCGACCCCCCGAACATCCTCATCGCCGGCGCCACGGACCTCTCGTTCCTGGACTTCATCGTCAACCTCGCGCCGGTGGCCGCGATCACGTTCGTGGTGGTCACCGGACTGCTCTATCTCGCCTTCCGCGGGAGCTTTCGAATCGCGCCCGGTGCTCGGGAGAAGGTGATGTCCCTCGACGCCCGGCGCTCGATCGAGGACCGGGATGAGCTGCGCCGCACGCTGCCGATCGCGGTGCTCACGATCATGGCCTTCTTCGTCCAGGGCGCCCTCGGCATCGAGCCCGCCACGGTGGCGCTCACCGGCGCCTCGGTCATGCTGCTGGTCACCCGTCAGGACCTCGAGGAGGCGATCTCCGGCATCGAGTGGGGGACGCTGTTCTTCTTCCTCGGGTTGTTCGTGATGGTGGGCGCGCTCGAGGAGACGGGCGCGATCGGCGAGGTGGCCGACGGCGGTGGCCTCGGTCACCGACGGCGACCGCAGCGCGGAGCTGCTGGGCATCACCTGGGTGTGCCGCGCTGGGCTCGAGCCTGGTGGACAACATCCCCTTCACCACAGCGATGATCCCGGTGGTCGAGGAGCTGCGCGGCGACTCCGGGGACGACGCCTACTGGTGGGCGCTGGCCCTCGGCGCGTGCTTCGGCGGCAACGCGACGCTGGTGGCCGCGGCGGCCAACGTCGCCGCTGCCGGAATGGCGGAGCGCGCCGGGCAGCCGATCGGGTTCATCGAGTTCCTCAAGGTGGGCGTGCCGGTCACGCTGCTGTCGATCGCGATCGCAACCGGCTACATCGCGGTGCGCTACCTGTGACGCCGGCGCCCGTCATCATTGGCCGCGCTGTCGCCGCCAGACCCGGAGGGAAGCCATGACCCCGCGAACGCTCGGTGAGCTGACGATCCGTCAGGTCCCGCTCCTGCGCGACGACGACCAGGTTCGCGGCGGCGGTGCGGACGATCGCCGAGATCGGCGTGCCGGCGCTCCCGGTGATCGATTCGAGCGACCGCCTGCGCGGGATCTTCGGCGAGCGCGAGTTCATCAGCGCGATCTTCCCCGGCTACATGGGCGAGCTCCACTACGCGGGCTTCGTGACCAAGGCCACCGACGACGTGCTCGAGAAGAACGCCGGCTGCGCGTCCGCCCCGGTGTCGAAGTACATGAACACCGAGCACGTCGACGTGGGCACCGACTACTCGGACGCCCAGCTCGCCGAGACCTTCATGCACCACCGCGTGCTGATCATGCCGGTGGCCGACGAGGGCGCGTGAGGGGATCGTCACGCGATCGGACTTCTTCCGCGCCCTGGCGGATCGCCTGCCCGAGGACTAGAGGCCGTCGCGTCACCGAGCGGCGCGCTGGGACACCACGCCGGCGATCTCCTGCCACCAGGCCCGATCGACTGAGGATCCTCGGACGCGGCGGATGCGCTCCCGGCAGTACCGGTAGAGCTGGCGGGGGCCGCCCGACGGCGGCCACGCCGTCGCCGGTCACGGCGAAGCGGCCGTCGACGAGCTGCACCAGGGCACCGGGGCGTGCGCGGCGGGTCCGAAGCCGTCGCGCCACGTCCACGCCGGCCACGTGCTCCGGGTTGCCGGGGTCGCCGTCGGAGTGCCGCCAGGAGCGGACGGTGAAGATCGGCGGGCGGCCGACGGGAGGCGCCAGCGGGCCCTCCGGCTCGCCGACCGGCCCCACCCTCCAGCGCTCGAAGAGCCCCTGGACCTCCGCTCGCACCGGCTCGCGCACCAGGATGTGAAGCCGGTCGCCGGCCTCGATCTGGGTGGACCCGCGCGGCAGCAGCGCCTCGTCGCGGCGGACGATCACGCTGCACGAGCGCCTCCCGCGGCAGGCCGAGCTCGTTCACGAGCCGGCCGGCGATAGCGTCGTCCACGCCGACGGGGTACTCCAGCACCTCCGCGCCGAGCCGGCGGATCGTGCCGACCTCGACGAGCGGCTGGCGGGGGAGGGCGGGCAGGCTGCCGGTCAGGCGGAGCGCTCGTGCCAGCGGCTCGAAGGTCGCTCCCTGGAGGAGCGTGGAGACGAGCACGATGAAGAAGACGATGTTGAAGAAGCGGTCCGCCCCCGGGCACGCCCGCGAGCACCGGGAAGGTGGCGAACACCACCGGCAGCGCGCCGCGCAGCCCGGCCCAACCCACGAGCACCGACTCGCGCAGGGCGAAGCCGAAGGGGGTGGTGGCCACGATCGCGGCCACCGGCCGGGCGACGATCGCCATCACCGCCGCGAGGAGCAGGCCCTCCAGGGCGATGTCCACGAGGCGGCTCGGGAACACCAGCAGGCCCAGCGTGAGGAACAGCGTGATCTGCGCCACCCACGCCACCCCGCCGTGGAAGTCCTCGATGGTCCTTCGCGCCGGTGTGCGGGCGGATCCGAGCGCCAGCCCGGTCAGGTACACGGCCAGGAAGCCGGAGCCCTCGAGGAAGTCGGCCGCCCCGTAGGCGAGCGCCGCCGCCGCGATCGTCGCGACCGGGTAGAGGCCGCTCGTGGAGAAGCCCACCCGCCGCAGGGCGGCGGCCGACGCACGTCCCAGGGCCACGCCCACGGCCGCCCCGATCGCCAGCTGCGTGATCACCAGCACGACCAGGTTCAGGACGCCGTAACCGGGCGTCTGGATCAGCTCGATGAACCCGATCACGAGCAGGATCGCCACCGGGTCGTTGAGGCCGGACTCGGCCTCGAGCGTCCGCGCCAGCTTGCGCTTGAGGCTCGACGCGCGCAGCACGGAGAAGATCGCGGCGCTGTCGGTGGTGGCCACGATCGACCCGAGCAGGAGCCCCTCGAGCGGGGAGAAGTCGAGCAGCCAGGCCGCGGCCAGCCCGGTGATCGCCGCGGTGATCAGCGTGCCCACCGTCGCGAGCGACACGCCCACCCCCAGCACCGGCCGGATCTCGCCCCAGCCGGCGGTCAGCCCGCCCTCGAACAGGATCAGGACGATCGCAATGATGCCGATCGTTCGCGTCAGCTCGACGTCGTCGAACTCGATCAGCCCGAGCCCGTCCGAGCCGAGCACCATGCCGAGCAAGCAGGAAAAGCACGAGCCCCGGGACGCGGAGCCGGCCCGCCACGAGCGCGGCCCCGATACCGAGCGCCAGCAGCGTGCCGGCGACGAGCAGGAGCTCGCCGTCGGTCATGTGGCGGGCTCAGGGTCCATGGGCGGGCGAGTGTATGGGCGCCCAGTCTGATGACCTCGCTCCAGCCTCCTAGACTGATCTCGATTCTCGAGCGCATCCAGCAGGACACTGCGACGGCGATGCGGGCGCGCGACCGCGACCGCGTGGGGACGCTGCGGATGCTCTCCTCCGAGCTCCAGAAGGCCGGTCAAGGAGGCCGGCGACGACGTGGACGAGGCCGCGGTGCTCCAGCGCGAGCGAAAGCGCCGCCTGGAGGCGGCCGAGGCCTACGACGACGCCGGTCGCGACGATCTCGCGTCGTCCGAGCGCCGCGAGGCCGAGATGGTCGACGAGTACCTGCCCCAGCAGCTCTCGGACGGGGAGCTCGGCGCGGTCGTGGGCGACGCCGTGGCCGAGTCGGGCGCGGCCTCGCCCAAGGAGATGGGCAGGGTGATGTCGCTGGTGATGCCGCGGGTCCAGGGCCGCGCCGACGGCCGGCGCGTGAGCGCGGCGGTACGGGAGAAGCTGTCCGGCTAGTGCCCTGTCCCGCGACATCCCACCCGAAGCGCGACGTTACGAGACAGGGCACCAGATGATCGACCGGCCGCACCGCCCGCGCGGATGAGGCGCGCCACCGCGTAGTGCGCACCAGGCTCGAGCTCCCCAACGACGTGGCAACCGAGCTCGCTGGTGCCCACGACGCGATCATGAAGACGCTCGAGGACCACCTCGACTGCGACGTGTACCTGCGCGGCAACGTGCTGACGCTCGACGGGGGCGCGGGGGAGGTGGCCACCGCCGAGACCGTGGTGCGCGAGGTGTCGGACCTCGTCCGCCAGGGCCACGACATCGCGCCCGGCACGATCGAGGCGATCAGCGGGGCGCTCGACCGCCACGAGAGCCCGAGCCGGATCCTCGAGGACGTCGTGTGGCGCCATCGCAGCCTGCGGGTGGCGCCGAAGACGGTCAATCAGAAGCGCTACGTCGACGCGATCCGCGACCAGACGGTCACGGTGGGCATCGGCCCGGCGGGCACCGGGAAGTCGTTCCTCGCGGTGGCCATGGCCGTGGCCGCGCTGTCGCGGCGCGAGGTGAGCCGGATCGTCCTCACCCGCCCGGCCGTCGAGGCCGGCGAGCGGCTCGGCTTCCTGCCGGGCGACATGATGGCGAAGGTCGACCCCTACCTGCGCCCGCTCTTCGACGCGCTCTACGACATGCTCGAGCCGGAGCGGGTGAACCAGCACCTGGACCGCGGCGACGATCGAGATCGCGCCGCTCGCGTTCATGCGCGGGCGGACGCTCAACGACGCCTTCATCATCCTCGACGAGGCGCAGAACACGAGCCCCGAGCAGATGAAGATGTTCCTGACGCGGCTCGGGTTCGGCTCCAAGATGGTGGTGACCGGCGACATCACGCAGGTCGACCTGCCGCGCGAGCAGCGCTCGGGGCTCGTGGTGATCGGCGACATCCTCGACGTCGGTCGAGGGGATCCGCTTCGTGCGCTTCGGCGGCGAGGACGTCGTGCGCCACAAGCTGGTGCAGCGGATCGTGACGGCCTACGACGAGTACCCGCGACGCGGCGGGCGCGGTCGGGCTGGCGACGATTGATGAGTCGAGGGCCTATGGGGCCTCAACTCATCAACGACCGACGATCGACCTCGGCCGGAGGTCGAGCCGGCGAGAGCGAGCGCCGCC
Source organism: uncultured Thermoleophilaceae bacterium (assembly GCA_963808955.1). Taxonomy (GTDB): domain Bacteria; phylum Actinomycetota; class Thermoleophilia; order Solirubrobacterales; family Thermoleophilaceae; genus CAWEHQ01. Next base: position 80,571 of record CAWEHQ010000016.1, read on the forward strand.
TCGGCGCGCGGCCGCGAGACGCTGGCGCGGTCGGCGTGGTCGACGGGGCACGTCGCACTGGCCGTCGTGTCCGCGCGACGAGATCCGCGCGCCTCAACCGCGAGCACCGCGGCGTCGACGCGCCAACCGACGTGCTCTCGTTCCCGGTCGACGGCGACGGCAGCGCCGCCGGGCCGCGCGAGCTCGGCGACGTGGTGATCTGCCCCGAGCACACCGACGACCTCGTGCGGGCCGCGGTCCACGGCGTGCTGCACCTGCTGGGCTACGACCACGAGACGGACGCCGGGGAGATGCTGCGCGCTCGAGGACCGAATCGTGGCGACGCGCTCGAGATGACCACGCGCAGCGGCTTCGTCGCGCTCGCGGGCCGCCCGAACGTCGGCAAGTCGACGCTGCTGAACCGCATCGTCGGGGAGAAGGTCGCGATCGTCTCGGAGCGACCGCAGACGACCCGGCGCGCGATACGCGGGATCGCCACCGACGGACGAGTGGCAGGCGGTGCTCGTGGACCTCCCCGGCGTGCAGCGCCCGCGCGACCCGCTCACCGAGCGCATGCAGCAGCGCATGCGGCGCGAGCTCGAGCGAGGCGGACGCCGCGCTGTTCGTGCTCAACGCCCAGCAGCGGGTCGGGCCGGGCGACCGCTTCATCGCCCGCGCGATCCGCGAGGCGGGCGTGCCGCCGGTCACGGCGCTCAACAAGGTCGACCTCGTGGACCGCGGGGGCGCCGCTCGCTGCCCTCGCGCGCGGTCGGCGAGCTGGGGCTGCCAGGGCGAGGTCTTCCCGGTGAGCGCGCTGCACCGGCGAGGGGGTCCCGGAGCTCGTCGCGGGCGATGGTCGAGCTGCTCCCCGAGGGCCCGTTCCTGTACCCGGCGGACGACGCCACCGACCTGCCGGGCCGCGTCCGGGTGGCGGAGCTCGTCCGCGAGCAGGTGCTGCGCGCGCACCCGCGAGGAGCTGCCGCACGCTGTCGAGGTGGAGGTCGAGGAGGTCGAGGAGCGCGACGACGGCCTGCTCGTGATCAGTGCCCGCGTCTGGGCCGAGACCGAGTCCCAGAAGGGCATCCTGATCGGCGCCGGCGGCCGGATGGTGCGCGCAGGTCGGCACCGCCGCGCGAAGCGAGATCGAGGCGCTGCTCGGCCGCCGCGTGCACCTCGAGCTGACCGTGCGCGCGCGCAGGGGATGGCGCCGGGACGAGGCGATGCTCGACCGGCTCGGGATCGAGTAGCACGCGGGCGGGCCCAGGTCGATCGCGGTCTCTTGACCGCCAATCGGAGATCGAGGATGCTGCTGCCGAAGCCGAGAGGATCCGCCGGTTCGGGGCCGCGCAGCGCGGGCATCCCGCCGGAGGAGGGCGGATGGCGACAACGGATCAGCACGGGACGGGCGGGCCGGATGGTGCGCGCGAGCGAGGGCGAGCTCTGGGTCGATCGGCGCGGCGAGGGCCCCGAGGTCCTGCTGATCGCGGGGCTCGGGGACCCCGCCGAGGCGTGGGAGCTCCAGCTCGACGGGCTCGCGGACCGCTACCGGCTGACGGCCTTCGACAACCGCGGCGCGGGGCGATCGCCGCTGCCCGACGGGCCGCTCTCGGCGGCCACGATGGCCGACGACGCGGCCGCGCTGCTGCGCGCGCTCGAGGTCCCGGCCGCCCACGTCGCCGGCTTCTCGATGGGAAGCGCGATCGCGCAGGAGCTGGCGCTTCGGCACCCGGAGCTCGTCCGCAGCCTCGTGCTCGTGAGCACGTACGCTCGCCCGGACGCCCTCTTCCGCTCCCAGCTCGAGTTCTGGCGCTGGCTGCCGGAGGCGGCGCCGAGCGAGCGCGCCTTCTTCGAGGCGTTCTTCACCTGGGTCTACACGCCGCGCGCGCACGCGGACGGCACGGTGGACCAGATCGTCGAGGAGGCGCTGGCCTTCCCCCACCAGCAGTCCGTCGAGGCCTTTCAGGCGCAGGTCGACGTCTGCCTCGCGCACGACACGGTCGACCGCCTGTCGCAGATCGCCGCGCCGACGCTCGTGCTCGCCGGCGAGCTCGACACGATCCTGCCGCCGCGCTTCGGCCGGCCGTCGCCGAGCAGATCCCGGCGCCCGGTTCGAGGTCATGGCCGGGCAGGCCCACCAGCCCTTCCAGGAGGTCCCTGACGAGTTCAACGCGCGCGTCGACGCCTTCTGGCGCGAGGTCGAGGCTCGAGGATGACGCACGGCAGCCGCGAGGGGACTGACATGGGCGAGCACGTACGCGCCGGTGACCTCGACATCTGGACCGAGCAGGTCGGCGCAGGGACCGGACGTCCTGCTGATCGGCGGGCTCGGCGACACCGTCGAGTCGTGGCAGTTCCAGCTCGACGGGCTCGCGGACCGCTACCGCCTGACCGCGTTCGACAACCGCGGGGCGGGCCGGACCGCCATGCCGGAGGGGCCGGTGTCCGGTGGAGATGATGGCCGACGACGCCGCCGGAAGTCCTCCGCGCGCTCGGGATCTCCTCGCGCCCACGTCGCCGGCTTCTCGGGCGGCAGCATCGTCGCCCAGGAGCTGGCGCTCCGCCACCCCGAGCTCGTCCGCAGCCTCGTGCTGCAGAGCACCTGGCCGGTGCCGGACCCCTACCTTCGCTCGTGGGGCGCTTCTGTCCGCTGGCTGATCGAGGCCGCGCCGAGCGAGCGCGCGTTCCTCGAGGGGTTCTTCCTCTGGATCTACACGCCGCGGGCGCACAACGACGGGACCGTCGACCAGATCATCGAGGAGGTGCTCGCCTTCCCGCACAAGCAGACGACCGAGGACCTGCAGCGCTTCCTCGACGCCTTCCTCGACCACGACACCACCGACCGCCTGCCGCAGATCGCCGCCCCGACGCTCGTGCTCGCCGGCGGCCGCGACTCGACCATTCGCCCGGAGCTCTGCCGGGCGGTCGCCGAGCTGATCCCCGGCGCCCGGTTCGAGGTCATGGAGGAGGAGGCCCACCAGCCCTTCCAGGAGGTCCCGGACGAGTGGAACGCCCGCGTCGACGCCTTCTGGCGCGAGGTCGACGCGCGAGGCTGAGTCCGGGACCGCGGCGTCCATAACATCATCTGCATGGAGGTTCGCTTCGACGAGCTTGGTCTCGTGCCGTGCGTGGTGCAGGACGCGCGCAGCGGCGAGGTCCTGACACTCGCCTACATGAACGCCGAGGCGCTCGAGCTCACCCGGGAGACAGGCGAGACGCACTTCTTCAGCCGCTCGCGCGAGGAGCTCTGGCACAAGGGTGAGACGTCCGGCAACGTACAGCGGGTCGCCGCGCTCCGCTACGACTGTGACGCGGACGCCGTCCTCGCGCTGGTAGAGCCGGCCGGGCCCGCCTGCCATACCGGCGAGCGGACCTGCTTCTTCCGCGGCGACATGGAGCCGGTGGAGCACGAGGTGCTTCCGGCGCTCGAGCGGACGATCGCCGATCGTCGCGAGCGACGCCCGGGCGACAGCTACACGGCCGCGCTCCTCGCCGATCCGGACCGGGTGTCGGAGAAGGTTCGGGAAGAGGCCGACGAGGTGGCGCGGGCCGCTACCGGCGAGTCCGACGAGCGCGTGGCGCAGGAGGCGGCGGACGTCCTCTACCACCTCGCCGTGCTGCTCGCGTCGCGCGGCCTGTCGCTCGAGCCCGCCCTGCGAGAGCTCAATGGCCGTCGCCGCTGATCGCACGGAGGTCTCGGTCGGGCCGGGGCTAGACGAGGTGCACAGGCTGGCGCGCGATCACACGCTGGTCCCGCTCCGACACACGTTCGTCGACGACTGCGAGACGCCCGTCGCCGCCTACCTGAAGCTGCGGGGCGGCGGGCCGTCGTTCCTGCTCGAGTCCGCCGAGCAGGGCCGCCGATTCGGCCGCTGGTCCTTCCTCGGGGTGCGGCCCCGACGGGTGATCCGCCTCGAGGACGGCGAGCTGCGAATCGCCGATCGCCGCGACGGGGCCGGGATCGTCGCGGAGTCGCCCGCAGGGCGCGACCCGTTCGCGGCGGTTGCCCACGAGCTTCGCCGCTACCGCCTCGCCCTCCTACCGGACTTGCCGCCGTTCGCCGGCGGGGCGGTCGGCCTGTTCGGCTACGACCTCGCGCGAATATCCGAGCCGGCGATCGGCACCGCGCCGCCCGACGAGCTCCGGCTCCCCGACCTGGCGCTGATGGTGTCGGACGTCCTCGTGGCGTTCGACCACCTGCGCCACGAGGTCACGATCCTCGCCAACGTCTTCGTCGAGGGAGACCTGGAGGCGCGCTACGCCGAGGCGGCGGCGGCCATCGCCGACGTTCGCGAGCGGCTGGCGGCGCCGGTTCCCCGCGCCCGCACCGGAAAGCGCGAGGTGCCGGAGTACACGTCCAACCAGGGCGCGGACGGCTACGCGCGCGCGGTCGAGCGGGTCAAGGAGCTACATTCGAGCCGGCGACTGCTATCAGGTCGTTCCGAGCCAGCGCTGGAGTGCCGCCTCCCCGGTGGAGGCGTTCTCGATCTACCGCGGCCTCCGGACCGTCAACCCGAGCCCGTACATGTACTTCCTCGATTTCGAGGACTTCCAGATCGCCGGCGCCTCGCCGGAGTCGCTCGTCAAGGTCACCGGTCGCCGTGCGGAGCAGCGCCCGATCGCCGGCACTCGGCCGCGCGCCGCCGACGGCACGCGAGGACTTGGAGCGGGCGGAGGAGCTGCTCGCGGACGAGAAGGAGCGCGCCGAGCACGTGATGCTGGTGGACCTCGGCCGCAACGACCTCGGCCGCGTCTGCGAGTACGGCTCGGTGGGAGTGGACGACCTGATGGCGGTCGAGACGTACTCGCACGTGATGCACATCGTCTCGTCGGTGTCCGGCACGCTTGCGCGAGGGCGTCGGCGCGATGGACGCGCTGCGCGCGTCGCTCCCCGCCGGGACGCTGTCGGGGGCGCCCAAGATCCGCGCCATGGAGATCATCGACGAGCTGGAGCCGGCGAAGCGCGGCCCGTACGGCGGCGCGGTGGGCTACCTCTCCTACTCCGGCGACCTCGACACCTGCATCTACATCCGCTCGGCCGTGGTGAAGGACGGCACGCGTCCACGTCCAGGCGGGCGGCGGGGATCGTGGCCGACTCCGAGCCGGCCTACGAGGTGCGGGAGACCGAGGCCAAGGCCGGGGCGGTGTTCCAGCGCCGTCGAGCTGGCGTGCCGCGCAGGAGGACTGGGCATGAGTCCTCGTCGTCGACAACTACGACTCGTTCACCTACAACCTCGTCCAGTACCTGGGCGAGCTCGGCGCCGAGCTCGAGGTGGTGCGCAACGACGCGCGCGACCGTCGACGAGCTCGTGGCCGCGCGCGCCGGACCGGCGTCGTGGTCTCGCCGGGCCCGTGCACGCCCGCGGAGGCCGGCGTCTCGGTCGACGGCCATCCGCGCGCTCGCCGAGGCCGGCGTGCCGGTGCTCGGCGTCTGCCTGGGCCACCAGGCGCTGGCCGTGCGTTCGGCGGCAGCGTCGTGCGCGGCGAGCCCGTCCACGGCAAGACCGCCGACGTCGAGCACGACGGGCGGACCATCTTCGGCGGCCTCGAGAGCCCGCTCTCTGCCGCGCGCTACCACTCGCTCGTGGTCGACCCGGAGCTCCCGGACTGCCTCGAGCGTGTCGGCGCACGCGGGCGACACGGTCATGGGCCTGCGCCACCGCGAGCTGCCGGCCGAGGGCGTGCAGTTCCACCCCGAGTCGGTGCTCACCGCGCGACGGCACGCGCGATCCTGCGACAACTTCCTCGACTCCCGCTAGCGGGCGCATCGACGGATCGACAGATGCCGAACGAGATCCTGACGCGGTCGCTCGACCGCGTCGCCTCCGGGCGCCGACCTCGTCGGCGCGAGGAGTCGGCCGCGGTGCTGCGCGAGATCATGGAGGGCCGCGCGCTCCGAGGTCGCAGACGCGCGGCGCTCCTGGTCGCCCTGCGAACCAAGGGCGAGACCGTCGGCGAGATCGTCGGGCCTGGCCCGCACCATGCGCGACGCTGGCGCGCAGGGTCGAGGTCGCCGCGCGACGACCTGCTCGACACCTGCGGCACCGGCGGCGGCCGGCCGACCTTCAACGTCTCGACCACGGCCGCGTTCGTCGCCGCCGGCGCCGGGCGTGCCGGTGGCCAAGCACGGCAACCGCTCGGCCACCGGACGTCGGGCTCGGCCGACGTGCTCGAGGCGCTCGGCGCGCGCATCGACCTCGAGCCCGACGCGGTGGCGCGAGTGCATCGACTCGGTGGGGTTCGGGTTCATGTTCGCCCCGCAGCACCACGCGGCGATGCGGCACGTCGTGCCCGTCCGCAAGGAGCTCGGGGTGCGCACCGTCTTCAACTTCCTCGGCCCGCTCACCAACCCGGCCGGCGCCACGCGTCAGCTGATCGGCGTCGCCGACGCGCATCATTTGGACACGATCGCGCGCGCGCTCTGCGAGCTCGGGGGGCGGAGCGCGTTGGTAGTGTCGAGCGAGGATGGGCTCGACGAGATCAGCGCCTCCGGGCCCACGCGGGCGGTGGAGCTGAGGGACGGCAGCATCCGCGAGCTGACGCTCACGCCCGAGGATGCGGGTCTCGACCGGGCGCCCGCGGACGCGCTCGGCGCGGGCTCGCCCGAGCAGAATGCCGCGATCACGCGTGGGATCCTCGGCGGCCAGACCGGACCTGAGCGCACGGTGGCGGTGCTGAACGGCGGAGCGGCACTGTACGTGGCCGGCCGCGCCGAGTCCGTGGCGGACGGCGCTCGCCTCGCGCGAGGAGGCGATCGACTCGGGCGCCGCCGGCGCTGCCCTCGCGCGTTTCGTGGAGCGAACCAACCAACTCGCGCCGCCACGGTGACCCGCACCCGCACCCGAGCGTCGTCCAGGTGAGCGCTCGCCTCGAGACGCTCGTGCAGGCCACCAGGGACCGCCTCGAGCGGGCCAAGCGGGAGCGTCCGCTGCCCGAGCTCGAGCAGCTCGCCGCGGCCGTCGAGCCGCGCCCGTTTCGGGAGGCGCTGTCGCGGCCCGGGACGTCGCTGATCGCCGAGTACAAGCGACGCTCCCCGTCCGCCGGCGGGATCGCGGAGGGGGCCGAGATCGCTGCGACGGTCGCGGCCTACGAGCGCGGTGGGGCTGCCGCAGTGTCCATCCTCACGGAGGACCGAGCACTTCGGCGGCTCGCTCGCCGACCTCGAGCGAGCGCGCGCGGCGATCGAGGCCCCGCTGCTGCGGAAGGACTTCACGGTCGATCGCTACCAGCTGCACGAGGCAAAGGCGAGCGGCGCGGACGCGGTGTTGCTCGTGGTGGCGGCGCTCGAGCCGGGAGCCCTCGCGGCGTTGTACGAGGAGGCCCGCGGCGCTCGACCTCGATGCGCTCGTCGAGGTACACGCGGACCATGAGCTCGAGGTCGCGCTGGACCTCGACGTCGACGTCATCGGCATCAACAACCGCGACCTGCGGGACTTCAGCGTCGATCTGCGGCGAACGTTCGAGCTCCTGCCGGACATCCCGGCCGGCAAGACGGTGGTGTCGGAGTCGGGAATCGGCTCGCGGGAGGACGTCGAGGAGCTCGAGGGAGTCGGGATCGACGCGGTGCTGGTGGGGGAGGCGGTGATGCGTGCCGCCGATCCGGAGGCCGCCGTGAGCGCGCTTGCCGGGACCGCGGCCAACGGGCCTCCGTAACATCTCCTCATGGCGACCGCGCCGGAGCTCGACCCAGCGGCCGTGGCCGCGCTCGGCGCTCGACTCAAGGAGAACGTAGCGCGCGCGGTCAAGGCGCCCGATGAGGTGCTGCGCGAGGTGATCGTGGCACTGCTGGCCGACGGCCACGTGCTTATCGAGGACTATCCCGGCGTGGGGAAGACCGCTCTGGCCCGGGCGCTGGCGCGGTCGATCGACGCCGAGTACGCGCGCGTCCAGTGCACGGCGGACCTGCTTCCCGCCGACGTGGTGGGTACCAACGTCTACGACCGGGCCGATGGCCGCTTCGAGTTCAGACCGGGTCCGGTGTTCGCGAACGTGGTGCTGGTCGACGAGATCAACCGCGCCTCGCCCAAGACCCAGTCCGGCCTCCTCGAGTGCATGCAGGAGCGCCGGGTCACGAGCGACGTGCGCACGCACGAGCTCGCCCGGCCCTTCCTGGTCCTCGCCACCCAGAACCCGGTCGAGTACGAGGGCACGTACCCGCTGCCCGAGGCGCAGCTCGATCGGTTCATGGCACGCGTCTCGCTCGGCTACCCGCCGCCCGACGACGAGGCGGCGATGCTGGCCGAGCACGCCGACCGCGACCGTGTCGAGGACCTCGCCCGGTGGCGGAGGTCGGGGACGTCCTCGCGGCGCAGGACGCCGCCGGGCGGATCCTCGCGAGCGCCGCGCTCCGGCGGTACGTCGTGTCGGTGCTGCAACAGACGCGTGACGATCCCCGCACCGAGCTCGGCGCGAGTCCGCGCGCCGGGCTTATGCTGCTCAAGGCAGCGAAGGCGCGCGCGGCCCTGGAGGGGCGCGACCACGCGCTGCCGGACGACGTTCAGGTGCTCGCCGGGGCCGTGCTCGCGCACCGGATCCTGCTCGCTCCGGAGGCCGGGGCTGCGACGGCGGGCGATGTGGTGAACGACGCGATGGAGCGGGTGCCGGCACTGTGAGCCGGGCCGCCGCGACCGGGCTCCTCGGCGCGGCGCTCGGCTCGTGCGGACTCCTGTTCGCGCTGCCCTCGCTGCTGGTGCCGGGCCTGGCGCTGGCGCTACTTGCGCCCTGCGCGGTCGTCTGGGTGGCCCTGTCGGCGCGGCGCGTGACCGTGCACCTCTCGGTCACGCCGGCGACGGTGCAGGAGGGGGATGCGGTCGCGGTCGTCGTGGGTGCCACGAAGCCGCGCTGGGGCGCTCCGGGTGAGCTCGCGGTGGTGTCGCTCGAAGGCGACCCCAAGACGTGCTGGGGCTCGCCCCAGCTCTCGGTCGAGACTCGCCCCACTCGTCGCGGCCGGCGAACGGTCGGCCCGGTGACGTTCACGGTGCGCGATCCCCTCGGCCTGGCGGCGAGGCGGGTGGAGGAGGCTTCGGCCGAGGTGCTGGTGCTGCCGCGGGTGGAGCCCGTGCGGCCGGCCCGTCGGGGTCTGCTGGAGGGCACCGCGGGCCGTGCGCGGCGGGGCACGGGACCCGAGCTCGAGTTCGATCTTCTCCGCCCGCACCGGACCGGATCGCCCGCGTCGCGAATCCACTGGCCCACGGTGGCTCGCGTGGACGAGCTGGTGGAACGCCGGCTGCGACCCGAGGCCGACTCCCGACCGCTCGTGGTGCTCGACTCCCATTCGCCCGAGAGCGAGGAGGCGCTCGACCGCGCGGTGCGCGCGGCGGCGTCGCTCTGCCGGGCACTTGCATCCGGAGGCGGCTGCCGTCTGCTGCTGCCGGGGGAACGGCGGACCACCGTGGTCGAGCAGGACCTTCGTGCTTGGCCCGCGGCTCACGCCCGGTTGGCAGTGGTCGATGCCGGTCCGTCACCGCGGCTGCCGCGCGCGGTCGGTGTGTCCGGGGTGTTCTGGGTAGTCGCGGCGCGGCGTCCCGTCCCACGCGCGCTGATCCGGGCGGCGGCCGGGCACTGTTACCTGGTGACGCCCCATGCAGGGGCCGGCGCGGCCGCCTTCCTGGTGGCCGGCTGCGCGGGGCACCGCCTCGGTCGCTCGGCGGTGCGGGCGGCGTGAGCTCGACACGCTCGGTCGACGGCGTCGCCCACCTCCCTCGGCGCCTGGTTCAGGCCGGTGCGGACCAGCCGCTGCTGCGGTTGTCGAGCCGCTTCGTCCCGGTGGTCGCCTTCGCCGCCCTGGCCGGCTTCGCATCGGCGCATTGGAGCGCGCTGGTGATCGATCCGCCGGAGTGGCGGACCGCGATGGTGGTGATCGTCGCGACGGCGGGTGGCGTCGCCGCCGGATCGATCCGCGGCTCTGGCGTGGCCTCGACCGCCGCCCGGGCGGCGGTGCTGCTCCTCGCGCTCGCCGCGGGCCTCGTCGCGATCGGCGTCGCCCCGGCGCTCGTCTGGCCCGGCGGCTGGGACGCGCTGGCCCACGGTCTCGGCCGCGGTTTCGCAGGCCTGCAAACGCTCGAGTGGCCGTACGGCGGCGAGGACCCATGGGTACGACTGACGGTCCTCACGGCGATCCCGGCCACGCTGGTCGTGGCGGCCGCACTGACCTTCCGCCATCCGGCCCGAAAGCGGGCCCGGTCCGCAGCCGGCCTTCTGCTGCTGCTCGCGCTGTACGGCGTGGCGACGGCGCAGCACGACGTCGGGTCCGCGTCCGTCCAGGGGGCGATTCTCCTGATGCTGATCGGGGCCTGGCTCTTCCTCCCGCGCATCCGCCGACGCGCGGCCCTGGCGGCCGCCGCCATGGTGTTCCTTGCGCTCGCGGCGGCCCTACCGCTTGCAAGCGGCCTCGCCACGAGCGAGCCCGTCATCGATTACCGCTCCTGGCAGTGGCTCGGCGACCCGACCCACTACGACTGGAACCACGCCTACGGGCCGATCGAGTGGCCGCGCACCGGGGAGACCGTGCTCACGGTCGAATCTCAGCAGCCGCACTACTGGAAGGCGGCCGCGCTCGACCGGTTCGATGGACTTCGCTGGGTGAGGTCGGAGGCGGCCGCGAGCGTGGGCCCGGACCCGCTGATCCCCGCGGAGGCGCCGCGACGCTGGACCGCCGAGGTCGAGGTGACGGTGGGCGCGCTCGACAGCACGTTGCTCGTGACGCCCGGGTCAGCCGAGGAGGTGGAGGGCGTATCGACCGCGACCCCCACTCGCGACGGCGCGGCGCGAGCCGAAGAGGAGCTCGAGCAGGGTTCGAGCTACACCGTGCGCGCGTATGCGCCCAACCCGAGCGTCGGCCGCCTCCGCACGGCACCGGACCCGTTTCCATCCGATGTGGGGTCGTGGACGATCATCGGCCTGCCGCCAGCCGGGCGGACCAACCTGGACGGGGCGGACGGGACCGAGCCGACCGTCACGGGTCGGCAGGTGGTGCTCCCGCGCTACGACGACGGCCTCGGCGGAACGCCGGAGGCGGAGCAGTACGTCGCGGAGTCGCCGTACGCGCCGGTTCTGCAGCTCACCCGCCGGCTCGTGGAGGGCGCGCCGACCACCTACGACGCCGTCCAGCGGGTCGAGGCCCACCTCCGCGAGCAATACGAGTACGACGAGCAGCCTCCGCACCGGGAGTACCCGCTCGCCGCGTTCCTGGCCGAGGACCGGGCCGGCTACTGCCAGCACTTCGCGGGCGCCATGGCGCTGATGCTGAGGATGAGCGGCATCCCAGCGCGCGTGGCGTCCGGCTTCGCGCCGGGAGAGCGGTCGCCCGCGGGCGACGAGTTCACGGTCCGCGACCTCGACGCGCACTCCTGGGTGGAGGTCTACTTCAGCGGCATCGGCTGGGTGCCGTTCGACCCCACTCCTCCGGGCGCCCCCACTGCCTCGCGTGCGGACGGCGCGCTCGCGACCGCCGCGCGCGGCGACGAGAGTGAGCCCGCGCTCGACCTGGCCGAGGCGCTCGAGGGCGACGGTGGGCGGACGCCCGGAGCGGGTGACCCGGCCTTGCCGGACGCAGACGAGGGCGGTGGACCGTCGTCCGGGCAGGGAGGCCCGCCCTGGCTCGTCCTGGCGGTGGTCCTGGCGCTGGCCGGCGGTGGCGTGTGGCTCGGGTGGCGGCGGCGCTCGGCCGCTCCCGATGCGCCGGTCCAGGAGATCGAACGGGCCCTCCAGCGTCTTGGTCGCCCGCTCGCGCCGGCCACGACGCTCATGGAGCTCGAGCGATGGCTGGGCCGATCCGGCCCCACCGGCGCCGCGCGGTACGTCCGGCGTGTCCGCGAGCAGCGGTTCGCGGGGCGGCGGGTTGCCGTCGACGCGGCGGACCGGCGGGCGCTCCGCAGAGCGCTCACGGCGCGGACCGGGCCGCTGGGCAGAGCGCGCGGATATGCGGCGCTGCCGCCCTGGCGTCCGTTCTAGCCCGTTTAGGCCCGTTTAACGTTGTCCCCCTAGAAATCGGCCCCGTGACGCGAACCAGCTCAACCAGCCACCTCCTCGCAGGCCTCGCCGGCGGCCTGCTCGTGCTCGCGGTGGCCGGCGTGCTCGCGCTAACCGGCGTCATCGACTTGAGCGACGACGATTCGGCCGCCCCAGCCGCTCAGGCGATAACCCAGCCGGTGGCCGACCGCAGCGGCGACGGACCCACGATCAACGACATCTACGAGCGCGCCAGCGACGGCGTGGTGTTCATCGAGGCGGAGGGCGTCGGGGGCGGGCAGACCCAGTCCCCCTTCGGCCTGCCTCCCGGCCCGGGCGGAACCGCCTCGGGATCGGGGTTCGTCCTCGACCAGGAGGGCTACGTACTCACCAACGCCCATGTCGTACAGGGCGCCGACGATGTGACGGTCACCTTCGCGAACGACGACCAGGTCGGCGCGGAGATCGTGGGCGCGGACCTCTCCAGCGACCTTGCGGTTCTGAAGGTAGACGCGGGCGAGGCCGATCTGCAGCCACTTCCCCTGGCGGACTCGAGCGAGGTCAACGTCGGAGACCCCACGGTGGCGATCGGCAACCCGTTCGGCTTCGACAGCACGGTGACGACCGGGATCGTCTCCGCCATCCAGCGCCAGATCACGGCGCCGAACGGCTTCTCGATCGACAACGTGATCCAGACGGACGCCTCGATCAACCCGGGGAACTCGGGCGGCCCCCTGCTGGACGCGCAGGGGCGCGTGATCGGGATCAACTCCCAGATCGCCACCGGTGGCTCCACCGGCGGGTCCGTGGGCATCGGTTTCGCGGTTCCGGTCGACACGGCCAAGGAGGTCATCCCGCAGCTCAAGGAGGACGGCGAGGTCGAGCGCGCATTCCTCGGCGTGACAACCACGGACGTGACCGAGGACATCGCACAGGACTTCAACCTCCCGGTGGAGGAGGGCGCTCTGGTGCAGGACGTCGTCCCCGGCGGGCCGGCCGAAGAGGCGGGTCTCGAGGCCGGCGGGACCGAGACGGCCGAGGGCGTCGTCGCGGGTGGCGACATCATCGTCTCGGTGGATGGGGACGAGGTCGCGGAGTCGCTGGACGTCGCCGCAGCGATCGAGGATGACGAGCCGGGCAACAGCGTCGAGATCGAGTACTACCGCGGCGACGAGCTGGAGTCGACGGAGGTGGAGCTCGGCGAGCGGCCCACGCGCGTCGGCGGCGCCGCCGGCGGCCCTCAGCCCCCCGGCGGGGGTGGCGGCGGGGGCGATCTGCCCTTCCCGCTGCCGTAGGTCCTGGAACCCACCGCCCGCCCGGAGGTGGCGGCGGTCAGGCCGTCTGAGACCATTGGTCACATGACGCGGACCAAGATCTGCGGTCTCACCACGCTCGGCGATGCCCAGCTTGCCGTGGACCTCGGCGCGTGGGCGATCGGCCTCATCTTCCACCCCGACAGTCCGCGCCGCTGCGACGTCGGCGATGCAGAGGAGATAGGTGCGTCCCTGCGGCGCAGCTCGCTCGTGACCGGAGTGTTCGTCAACCACCCGATCGACGAGGTGGCGCTGCTCGCCGACCGCTGCTCGCTGGGGATGCTCCAGCTCCACGGCGACGAGGGACCCGCCTACTGTCGCGAGGCCGCACGCCGCACCGGCTGCCGGGTGATGAAGGCGATGCCGGTGCGTGACGCCGCCGCCATTCGTGCGCTCGAGGCGTTCCGGGTCGACTTCCACCTGCTCGACACCCACCGCCCGGGGCGGCGGGGAGGCACCGGCGAGACCTTCCAGTGGGACCTCGCGGCCGCTCATGACCGCAGGATCCCGGTGGTTCTGTCGGGTGGCCTCACGGCCGACAACGTTGCCGACGGCATCCGTGCGACGCGCCCGTTCGCGGTCGACACCGCGAGCGGTACCGAGGCGGCGCCGGGGCGCAAGGACCCCGCGAAGCTGCGCGGGTTCCTGCGGGCGGTGCAGGCGACCGACGCGACCATCTCCGACGCGAGCGGTCCTGGCGAGCGCCCCGCCGCCCGCGCGGAGGCTTGACGTGGCGGCTGACGGCACGGAGGTCGTGCGACCGGGAGTCGAGCGCCGCTTCGGCCCCTACGGTGGTCGCTACGTGCCGGAGACGCTCGTCCCGGCGCTCGACGCGCTCGAGCGTGAATGGGTGGCCGCGCGCTCCGACGCGACGTTCCGGGCGGAGCTGGACCGCCTCCTGCGCGACTACGCGGGGCGTCCCACGCCCCTCTACCTCGCCCAGCGCCTGTCGGAGGCCGCGGGGCGCGAGCTGTGGCTCAAGCGCGAGGACCTGCTCCACACCGGCGCGCACAAGATCAACAATGCCCTGGGACAGGGCGTGCTGGCGAAGCGCATGGGAAAACGCCGCATCGTCGCCGAGACGGGGGCCGGCCAGCACGGCGTCGCCGCGGCCACCGCCTGTGCGCTGCTCGGCCTCGAGTGCGTGGTCTACATGGGCACCGAGGACATGCGGCGCCAGCGGCCGAACGTAGAGCGGATGCGCCTGCTCGGTGCCGAGGTCGCTGCGGTCGAGTCCGGAGCCAGAACGCTGAAGGAGGCAGTCAGCGAGGCGATCCGTGATTGGGTCGCCACCTCCGACTCGACCCATTACATGATCGGGTCGAGCGTCGGCCCGGCGCCCTTCCCGGCCCTGGTCCGCGATCTCCAGCGGGTCATCGGCGACGAGGCGCGCGCGCAACTACTCGCGGCCCGCGGGCGGCTCCCCGACCGGGTCGTGGCGTGCGTCGGAGGCGGCTCGAACGCGATCGGCACGTTCGTGGCGTTCGTCGACGATCCGGAGGTGGAGCTCGTCGGGGTGGAGGCAGGCGGTGAGGGCCTCGAGTCAGGACGCCACGGGGCGCCGCTCACCACCGGGGCACGGGGAGTTCTCCATGGAGCCATGTCCGCGGTGCTCCAGGACGACGACGGCCAGATCGTCGAGGCTCACTCCGTCTCGGCCGGACTCGATTACCCCGGTTCCGGGCCTGAGCACGCGCACCTCCGCGACGCCGGCCGGGTGCGCTACGAGGCTGTGACCGACGCCGAAGCGCTGCATGCGTTCGGGCGCCTCGCTGCGCTCGAAGGGATCATCCCGGCGCTCGAGCCGGCCCACGCGATCGCTTGGATCCTGCACGGCGCGGAAGCACCGGACGGGCTCGACCTGCTTACGCTCTCCGGTCGCGGCGACAAGGACCTGGTGGAGGTCGCGGAGCGCCTCGGGCCGGCGGCTGAGGGGCTCGCGGCACCAGAGCGGCGAGGCGCCGGCGCTTGACCGACACGCCGGCCGCACCGGCGCCCGCAGGTGGTGGGCGAATAGCGAGGGCCTTCGGGGAGCACGGCCGCAGCGCAGCCCTGATGCCGTACGCGATGGGCGGTTTTCCCGACCGCGACGAATCGGCCCGCGTGGTCGGGGCATGCGCGGACGCGGGCGCCGACGTCGTGGAGCTTGGCGTGCCGTTCTCGGACCCGCTGGCCGACGGCCCGGCGATCCACGCCGCCGCCACCCGGGCGCTCGCCGGAGGCGCCACCGTCGACGCGGTCCTCGGCATCTGCGCGTCCGTAGCCGATCGCCTCCCAGTGGTGCTGATGGTCTACTCGAACGCGATCCTTGCTCGCGGGAATGAGCGCTTCGGCCGCTCGGCCGCCGACGCCGGCGCCAGCGGGCTGATCGTGCCCGACCTTCCGCACGAGGGCGCGGGTGAGCTCCGCTCGGCGTGCGACTCGCATGGGCTGGCACTCGTGCCCCTCGCTGCCCCCAACACCTCCGACGAGGTCCTGCACGCCATCGCCAGGGACGCACGGGGCTTCGTGTACACGGTCTCGATCGCCGGCACCACAGGCGAACGACGGCACCTTCCACCCGAGCTGCGCGACACCGTGGAGCGTGTTCGCGCCGCGTCGAATGTGCCGATCGCGGTCGGATTCGGCATCTCCACAAGCGCGCAGGCACGGCAGGTCGCGGCGATGGCCGATGGGGTGATCGTCGGAAGCCGCATCGTGCGAGCCGCGGGGGAGGGGGGCGCCGACGCGGTCCGAGAGGTCGTCGCCGAGCTGGGAGAGGCGCTCCGATGACCGGCGAAGCGCGACAATGGGTGCACTGGCGACGAACCGAAAGGACGACGGATGGCCGAGGCGCACAATCTCGCGGAGTGGCGGGGCAAGGACGTTCTCAATCACGACGGCGACAAGATCGGAAAGCTCGAGGACGTGTACGTGGACACGGAATCGGACGAGCAGCTGTTCGGGACGGTCAAGAAGGGCTTGGTCAGCCGGCATCTCACCTTCGTGCCGCTCCGTGATGCCGAGGTGACGCCGGACGGCCTGCGGGTCACCGCGTCCAAGAAGCAGGTGAAGGATGCTCCGAACATAGATACCGACGGGGAGCTCTCGAAGGTCGCGGAAGCAGATCTCTATGAGCATTACGAGTTCG
The DNA here is from genome assembly GCA_963808955.1 of uncultured Thermoleophilaceae bacterium. GTDB lineage: Bacteria > Actinomycetota > Thermoleophilia > Solirubrobacterales > Thermoleophilaceae > CAWEHQ01. The sequence goes on from CAWEHQ010000016.1 coordinate 96,939, forward strand.
ACTACGCCCCGCCTCCGACCGAGAGCGGCCGCCGCCTCGCGCGCAGGTGACAGCCGGCGCGGGCATCATCGGGCGCTCCCCGCCCAGCCGGCGGCACCCGTCGAGTAGGGTGCGCGCCGTGGCGAGGGCCAGCCAGACCAGGACCGCGGAGCCAGGTCGCCCGCTCGTACTTCGAGGCACTGGCAGCCCGCGACCTCGACACGGCGATGGCGCTCTGGCGCTCCGACGGCATCGAGGACGTCACGCCGCTTCGCGTCTACCGGGGGGTGGACGAGGTCCGAGGCTTCCTGACCGCCCTGCAATCGGCGCCGTCCCGGACATGGACATGACCGTCACCCGCCTGACGGCGACCGACTCAGTGGCCGCCGTGGAATGGCGCGCGACCGGGACCTTCTCCGGCGCTCCCTTCGAGGGCATCGATCCGACCGGGAGCCACGTGGAGCTGCGCGGGGTCGACGTCCTCGAGGTCGAGGACGGCGAGATCGTCGCCAACACGGTCTACTACGACGCCACGGGGTTCGCGCGCGCGATCGGGATGCTCCCGAGAAAGGAGTCCGGCGCCGAGCGCGCGATGGTGACGGCCTTCAACGGCGCGACAAAAGTGCGCGCCCTGGTCCGCGACCAGATGAGTCGCTAGATGGGTCTGGTCGTCGCCCTCACCGCAGGACTCGCCTTCTGGATCGCGGCGTGGGCGTTCGGCATCAAGTCGTTCGATGCCTTCATGGTCGTGATAGCGATCATGATCACCGCCTTCGCCGTACGCGTGGTGACCCCGTTCGTGCGCGAGCAGCTCGGCCGCTGAAGGCCTGGCTAGCCGAAGAACGCCTCGGCGACCTCGTACTCCTCGACCGGCACCGTCCGCAGCTGGGCCACGGCGTCGGCCAGCGGCGCCAACTCGATGCGCATGGAGCGAAGGGCCGGCATCATGCCCCAGCTTCGCTCGCTGGCGGCGTCGATCGCCGCGATTCCGAACCGCGTGGCGAGAACCCGATCGAAAGCGGTCGGCGTGCCTCCGCGCTGGATGTGGCCCAATACCGTGGTCCGGGTCTCGAACCCGGTCCGCTCCTCGATGTCGCGCTCGAGCTGCTGGCCGATGCCCCCGAGCCGCACATGTCCGAACTCGTCGCGCGGCCCAGACCTCGTCTCGACGCCGCCGTCGCGAGGCACCGCTCCCTCGGCGACCACGACGATCGAGAAGTAGCGGCCGCGCCCGTGGCGGCTCTGCAGGAGCCGGCACGCCTCGTCGATGTCGAACGGTCGCTCGGGGATGAGGATCACGTCGGCGCCGCCGGCCAACCCCGAGTGGAGCGCGATCCAGCCGGCGTTGCGCCCCATCACCTCGAGCACGAGCACGCGGTTGTGGCTCTCCGCGGTGGTGTGGAGGCGGTCGATCGCGTCCGTCGCCACCTGCACGGCCGTGTCGAAGCCGAAGGTCAGATCGGTCGCGCCGATGTCGTTGTCAATCGTCTTGGGCACCCCCATCACCGGGAGCCCGTCCTGGTGGAGGCGCGAGGCCACGCCGAGTGTGTCCTCGCCGCCGATCGCGATCAGGCCATCCAGCCCGAGCGCGCTCATGCTCTCCTCCACGCGCTTCGCGCCCTCGGCGTCGCGGAGCGGGTTCGTGCGGGAGGAGCCGAGAATGGTCCCGCCGCGCGGGAGGATGCCGCGCGTCGACTCGATCGTGAGCTCCTCGTGCGCGTGCTCGAGCACCCCCCGCCACCCGTCGCGGTAGCCGATGATCGTGTGCCCGTGACGGTCGATTCCCTTGCGCACGATCGCGCGGATGACCGCGTTCAACCCGGGACAGTCGCCACCGCCCGTGAGGACCCCGATCCGCATCAGGTGGCGAGGCCGATCGACACCGTACGGAAAATACCCTGACCTTGCGCCGGTGGTCCGTAGATCAATAGGATGCGCGCTGATCGCGAATTTCGAGGAGGGGATCTTCTTGCGAGCACGATGGTGGGCGGTTTTCGGCTTGCTGTTGGCGATTGCGGCGTTTGGCGTCAGCGCCTGCGGTGACGACGACGACGAAGGCGGCGACGGCGCTGCCGCGCCAGTCGGAGGCGAGGCGCAGCTCGACCTGATGATCGGGGACATCGTCCCGCTCACCGGCGACCTGGGGCCGTTCGGTCCGCCGGGCCGCAAGGCGGCCGATCTGGCGAGCGAGGAGATCCAGTCCGCGATCGAAGAGGCCGGCGTCGACCACACCGTGGAGGTTGTGCACGAGGACGAGCAGACCAACCCCCAGGCCGCGGTGCAGGCGGCTCGCACGCTCACCGGTGACGGCGCGACCTGCTTGGCGGGGGCGTGGGCATCGACCGACAGCGACCCGGTGGCACGCTCGGTCTCCGTGCGAGAGGAGGTTCTACAGATCTCGCCGGCCTCGACCGCAGCGGTTCTGACGGACCTCGACGACGATGGCTTCTTCAACCGGACGGTCACCCCCGACGACGATCAGGCAGCCGTGCTCGCCGACCTGATCGAGCAGGAACTCGGGCCGGCCGACGAGACAACGCTCAACGTCGGTGCCCGCGACGACCTCTATGGGTCGGGTTTCGCGGAGGCCTTCCGCACCGTCTGGGAGGAGCGCGGCGGGACGATCGGCGAGGAGGTGCTCTACGACCCCGAGCTCCCGAGCTACAACTCGGAGGCCCAGCAGATCGTCTCCGGAAACCCGGATGGGTTCGTGATCATCGATTTCCCGGACACGTACAACAAGGTCGGTCCGGCCTTGGTGCGGACCGGCGACTTCGACGCCACGACGGCCTTCATCACGGACGGCCTCGCGGACACGACGCTCCCCGATGAGGCTGGCTCCGAGGCTACCGAGGGGCTGCGTGGCACGGCACCGGGGTCAGTCGAGGCTCCGTTCGCCCCTGCAGTGGCGTTCGACAAGCTCTACAGCCAGGCGGGTGGGCCTGAGCGGCAGACCTTCGACGCCAACAACTTCGACGCGGTGATGCTGTGCTACCTCGCCGCGGTGGCGGCGGGGAGCACCGAGGGCACCGCCCTGGCCGAGCAGGTCCTGGGGGTCAGCGGCCCGCCCGGCACGAAGTACACCTTCGAGGACCTGCCGCAGGCGATCGAGGCGCTCCAGAACGGTGAGGACATCGACTACGAGGGCGCGTCGGGGCCGATCGACCTGGACGAGAACGGCGACGCCACGGCCGGCCTGTACTCGACGCTCGAGTTCCAGAATGGCAACCTCGAGACGACCGATGAGATCGCGGTCGGCACGCTCACCGAGGAGGAAGCCGGCGCCGCTGGCGGCGGTGGCGGCGGGTAGCCGCTCGCCGAGCCACGACGATCGGCGGCCGGGGCTTTCATGCCTCGGCCGCCGTCGTTCCGGGCGGTCCCTGTCTTCGCAACGAGCCGCCATCGCTCCCGCGCGGCCGGGGCCGCAGAGCTAGGTCTGCGGCTGTGACTCCTCGGCTTGGAGCTCGGCCTCGGCCTGCTTGAGGCGGCCGGTTCCGCCCAGGTAGAGCTCCGCAACCTTGGGGTCCTCGAGCAGCTGCTTCCCGGGTCCCTCGAAGCGGTTGGTTCCGACGTCGAGGACGTAGCCCCGATCCGACATCCGCAGCGCTCGCCGCGCGTTCTGCTCGACCATCACGATCGTCACCCCGCTGTTGTTGATGCGTTCGATCTGCTCGAACGTCGCCTCCACGAATGCGGGCGCGAGACCGGCCGACGGCTCGTCGAGCAGCAACAGCTCCGGGTCCGGCATCAAGGCCCGCGCCATCGCGAGCATCTGGCGCTCGCCGCCGGACATCGTGCCGGCTGCCTGGCGCCGACGCTCCCCGAGGCGCGGGAAGAGCTCGTACATCCGACCGATCTGCCCCTCGGTACTCGAGCGTTGGAGCGAGCCGACCTCGAGGTTCTCCTCGACGGTCAGGCTCTGGAAGACGTTGTCGAGCTGGGGCACGTAGGAGAGCCCTCGACGCGTGCAGTTGTGCGGCTTCTCCTTCGTGATGTCCTCGCCCTTGAATAGGACCCTCCCCTCACGAGGGTGCAGCAGCCCGAAGATCGTCTTGATCAGCGTGGACTTCCCGGCGCCGTTGGGGCCGATCACGGTGACGATCTCCCCAGGCCGAACGCTGATCGAGACGTCGTTGAGGATGTTGACGCCCGGGATGTAACCGGCGACGAGACCCTCGGTCGCGAGCACCGCGCCGTCGGTCGCGTGCGCGTTCGAACCGCTGGGTGCGTCGGGCTCCGCAGCGATCACGGCGTGGCCCGCCCCGACCCCTCGGCCCCGCCGAGATAGGCGTCGATCACCCGCTGATCACTTCGCACCTCGTCGGGCGAGCCCGTCGCTATGACCTGCCCCTCGGCCATCACGATCACCCGATCGGAATGACCCATGACCACCTCCATATCGTGCTCCACGAACAAAATCGTCATCCCTCGATCGCGGCGAAGCTCCTTCATATGGTCGAGCAGGCGGGCGCCAAGCGTGGGGTTGATCCCGGCCATCGGCTCGTCGAGCATCAACAGGCGGGGCTCAGTCATCAGGGCGCGAGCGAGCTCCAGCAGCTTGCGCTGACCCCCGGACAGGGTTCCCGCATAGTCGTCCGCCAGCCGCCTCAGGTTGAACGTCTCTAGCAGGTCAAGGGCCCGGTCCCGAACTTCTCGCTCGCGCCGAAACGCGCTCCGTGGGCGGAGCGCGTAGTTGCGAAGCTTCTCTCCTGGCTGATCGGGCGCCGCCAGCATCATGTTGTCGAGCACGGGCATGGCAGCGAGCGCCTTGGTGATCTGGAAGGTACGCACCATTCCCAAGCTCGCGATGTGGTGCGGTGAGTTGCGAAAGACTTGTGTCCCGCGCAGCAGCACCGAGCCACGATCGCCGGGATAGAAGCCCGTGACGACGTTGAAGAGCGTCGTCTTGCCGGCGCCGTTGGGACCGATGAGCGCCGTTATCGACCCGCCGGCGATTTCCAGGCTGGCGCCGTTCACGGCTCGGATCCCCCCGAACCGCTTGTGGAGGTCACGGATATCGAGGATCGGTCCGCCATCACGCTCCGGCGTCGTCTCCTGCGAACGGCCCGGCGCCGTCGCGGTGCCGGGGCCGTCACTCACCGAGCACCATCTCCTGGCGCTTGCCGAACAACCCCTGCGGGCGGAACGCCATCAGCAGGATCAGGACCAGCCCGACGACGACGAAGCGAAGTGAGGCCTCCTGCTCGTCCGAGAATCCGAGGTCGAGGTTGCGCGTGCCCTCGATCAGAAACCACATGATGATCGAGCCGATCGCGACTCCCCAGTAGTTGGCGAGCCCCCCGAGCAGCAGCACGGCGAAGCCGATGAAGGTGAACAGCGGTTCGAAGTCGAGGGGGTTGACGGTCCTCAGGTTGAGCGCCAGGAAGAACCCTGCTATGGCGGCAAGGGCGGCACTGAGAGCGAGCGACTGGAGCTTGTACACGAACGCGTTCTTCCCCAGCGCGCGGGCCGCATCCTCGTCCTCGCGGACGGCGCGGAGTACCCGGCCCCACGGGGTCCGCTGGGCAAAGTAAAGGATCGCCGTCAGCAGAAGGGCAACCGCCCACGTCGCTAGGAAGATCGGGAACAGAGTGTCGATATCGGTCCCGAGCAGGCCCTCCGTGAAGTCTTCGATCGGCTCCTCGACGCTGTCCTCGAAGGAGTTGTAGAAGCAGTTCGTCGGGTCGTCCTCCGCGCAGGCAATTCCCTGGTTGCCGCCGGTCAGTCCGTCGGCGTTGCGTGCGACGAGGCGGATGATCTCCGCAGCGGCGATCGTGACGATCGCGATGTAGTCGGCTCGCAGTCGCACGGAGGGAAGCCCCACGAGCAGCCCGAACCCCATTGCTATCAGCACCGCGACGGGCATCGCGAGCCAGAACGACAGACCGGCGTCCACCGTGAGGATCGCCATCGAGTAGGCGCCGACGGCCATGAAGCCCGCCTGGCCAAAGTTGACCAGTCCGGTGTACCCCACGTTGAGTTGCAGGCCGAGGGTGAAGATGACGTAGACGCCGGCGATCGAGCCCACGGTGCCGATCAAGAAGCTCGCCTCGGTGAACTCCGACAGGCCCAGTGCGAGGGGGCTCACCAGCTCTGGTACGTGGCCGGTCATACGGTCCTGGCCCTGCCGAAGATGCCCTGGGGTCGCACGACGAGCACCACGATCAGGACAAGGAACCCGACCACCGCCTTGTAGCGGAAGTCGATGAAGAGCGTCGACCACTCGATTACGAGCCCGAGCACGATCCCGCCAGCCAGCGCGCCAAAGACGTCGCCTATGCCTCCCAGGATGACCGCCGCGAAAATAGCGAGCAGTAGTCCAAAGCCCATCTCAGGACGAACGTCGGTGACGGCGCCCGCCAGGACGCCGGCCAGTCCGGCGGCCCCGCCCGCGAGCAGCCACGTGTAGAGGATCACCCTGGAGGTGTCGATTCCGGCGGTCTCGGCGAGGTCGAGGTCGTCCGAGAGCGCGCGCATCCGCTTGCCCAGCAGGCTCAGCTTGAGCAGCAGTCCGATGCCGATCAGCACGGCGAAGCCGACGACGATCGAGACGAGTTCGGCTCGGCCGAGTGATAGGCCCAGGAAATCGACCGTGGCGGTTCGATCGATGGCGTAGTTCTCGATCTCGGTGCCGGCGAAGAACTGGATCGTGTAGCGGATCAAAAACGCGAGTCCGATCGACATGATCAGAAGCTGCAGCAGCCCGGCGCCGCGAGCCCGCATGGGTCCCCACATCGCACGCTCAAAAGCGACGCCCAGGATGGCTGTCAGCGCGATCGCCGCAAGGGCCCCGACAACGATCGAGCCGCCCAGGCTGACGTTGACCACGAACGCCATGTAGGCACCGAACGTCAGGAACTCCCCATGGGCGAAGTTGACCAGCTTGAGGATCCCGTAGACCAGCGTCAAGCCCACCGCGCCGAGGGCATACACCGATCCGAGCGCCAGTCCATTGAGACCGGTCTGGGCGACGTCATGTAGGCCCTCGAGGACGACGAGCACGAGGCAGAAGAGGCCGATCAGCGCTGCTGCCGTCCGCTGCGGGTAACGGCTCGCCAACTGGACGGGCGCGCTCTCTCGGATTCGCTCGCGCAGCGGCAGCCCCTCGACTTGTGCGGCGGTCTGCGCTTCCATCCCCTCGGCCGGGACCGTATCTTATGACCTGACCGGCGATGCGCTATACCGTTGGTCCGGAAGCCAACGAGGAGGGAGACTCGCTTTGAACACGAGACTTCGACTGCCATTGCTCGCGCTGCTCGTCGCCCTGCTCGTGGCCGCCGCCGCTGTCGGTTGCGGCGACGACGAGGAGGAGAACGGAGGGGGAGAGCCAACTGCCCAGGGCGAGGAGCTCGACACGCTCGAGCCGGGCGTCTTGACCGTCGGCTCCGACATCCCCTACCGGCCGTTCGAGTTCGGCGATCCGCCTGACTACGAGGGCTACGACATCGACATCATCAACGCGATCGGCGAACGGATCGGGCTCGAGATACAGATCGAGAAGACGCCCTTCGGGACGATCTTCCGCGACCTCGCGCAGGGGCAGTTCGACGCGGTCGTCTCCTCCACGACGATCACCCCGGACCGGGAAGAGGTGGTCGACTTCTCCGATCCGTACTTCCGCGCCAACCAGGCCCTGGTCGTCAACTCCGACTCCGACATCGCGTCGGTCGACGACCTGTCCGGCACGACGGTTGGGGCGCAGCTGGGCACCACCGGCGCCGACTACGCCGAGCAGGAGCTCGACGCGGAGGAGGTCCGGCCGTTCGACCTGATCGACCAGGCCTTCCAGGCGCTGAACGCCGACCAGGTGGACGCCGTGATCGTCGACGACCCGGTCGGCACCGCGGCGATCGAGGAGGGCGAGCCGATCGAGATCGCCGAGATCATCGAGACCGACGAGGACTACGGCATCTCCGTGCAGCCGGGGTCGGACGAGCTGCTGGAGGCGATCAACAGCGCACTCACCGAGATCAAGGAGGACGGCACCTTCGAGGAGATCTACCGGGAGTGGTTCGACGATCCACCGCCGGCGGATATCGCCAGCCCGAGCGGCGGGGGATAGGGCGGCACCGAGCCCGAGTCGGCCGGCAATGCCGGGTCCGGCGGCCAGCTCGGTGCCGCTCAGGCTCTCTCCTCCGCTGAGCGCCTGATGGACCGGCGCGGTCCGCGCGCCGAGCAGAACGTCCCGGCGAGTGCGGGGCTGTTCTTCTCGGTCGTCGCGATCGTGGTGCTGGGTGCGACGCTCGGGTCGCTCTGGTTCGTCTCGCTGCCGCTGTCAATCGCAGGCGTCGTCACGGGCCGGCTGGGCGTCCGGGCCGTTCAGCGTGGAGAACGCTCGAGCGGTCGGCAGATGGGCCAGTGGGCGTTCGCGCTCGGGCTCGTCGGGCTGGCGCTGCACGGGGCCGGGCTGATCGTCGCGATCGCGTTCTTCGGCCTGCTCGACAACCTCGACATCTTCTTCGACCAGTACTTCGACCTCGAGGTGATGCGGGAGAACGTCGGTGACGTCCTCGAGGCGTTCCTGGTCACGATTCAGCTGGCCCTGCTCGGCGCTGCGCTGGCGCTCGTGTGGGGGCTGATTCTCGCCCTTCTGAGGCTCGCCCCGGGTCGCGGCTTCGCTCCCGTCCGGGTGCTCGCGATCAGCTACATCGACCTGTTCCGGGGCGTGCCGCTGCTGCTGGTGGTCCTGCTGATCTCCGGCAGCCTGCCGTTCCTCGACTTCTTGCCGGAGTGGCTCATCAGACCGGAGCTGCTGGGCAAGGAGAGCATCTTCTGGTACGGGATCATGGCGCTGGCGCTCACCTACGGCGCGTACTACGCTGAGGTCTTCCGCGCCGGCATCGAGGCGGTGCCGCGCGGTCAGACCGAGGCCGCTCGGTCGCTCGGGATGAGCTACTCGACCTCGCTGCGGCACGTGGTTGTGCCGCAGGCGATCCGCAAGGTGATCCCGCCGATGCTGAACGACTTCATCGCGCTGATGAAGGACACGTCGCTGATCTCGGTGATCGGAGTCGTGGAGGCCGTGAGGGCGGGGCAGGAGGTCCAGGCGACCGAGTTCAACAGCTCGGCGCTGACGATCGCGGCCATACTGTTCGTGCTCGTGACCGTCCCGCTCGCCCGCGTCGTCGACCGGCTGCTGGCTCGCCAGCAGGTCCGCTTCCAGCGTGGCTGACGCGGGCGGCAGGCGGACGGGGCAGGCGTCTGCTCCGGGCAGCGGCGCCCCGACGTCCGACCCAATCGGGTCCAGGCTGTGGGAGCCGCCGTCCGGCGTACCGGACGGTGGGTCGATGGTCCGAATAGAGGACCTTCACAAGCGGTTCGGCGAGCTCGAGGTTCTGCGCGGGATCTCGCTGGACGTCGACACCGGAGAGGTGGTCTGCGTCGTCGGCCCAAGTGGGTCCGGCAAGAGCACGCTGCTTCGCTGCATCAACCTGCTCGAGCCTCCCGAGGAGGGGCGAATCCTCCTCGAGGGCGAGCGGGTCACCGGGCGCGATCCGGAGATCACTCCCGACACCGTCCGCCGGCGCGTCGGGATGGTCTTCCAGCAGTTCAACCTGTTCCCGCACAAGAGCGTCGTGGAGAACGTGTCGCTCGCTCAGCTCAAGGTGCTCGGACGGTCACGGGACGAGGCCTCGGACAAGAGCCGCTCGCTGCTCGAGCGGGCGGGACTGGGCGACAAGATCGACGAGTACCCGGAGCGGCTGTCGGGCGGGCAGCAGCAGCGGGTGGCGATCGCGCGGGCGCTGGCGATGGACCCTCACGTGATGCTCTTCGACGAGGTCACGAGCGCGCTCGACCCGGAGCTCGTCAAGGAGGTGCTCGACGTGATGCGCGAGCTGGCTCACGAGGGAATGACCATGATCGTGGTCACCCACGAGATGGGCTTCGCCCGCGAGGTCGCCGACCGCGTGATGTTCATGGACGAGGGGATGGTGGTCGAGCACGGGCCGCCCGCGGAGGTGCTGGAGCATCCCAGGGAGGAGCGCACGAGCCGTTTCCTCGGCCTCGTGCTCGAGCACTAGCGCGGCTAGCCCGTCGCGGCGCGCAGCGCCGGCTCGAGCTCCGGCCAGCGGAAGCCGTAGCCGAGCTCTTGGAGTCGCCGCGGGCTAAGCCTGACACCGGTCGTCACGACCTGCGCCATCTCCCCGTAGAGCAGACGGAGCGCGAATCCGGGCACCGGCAGGAACGCCGGACGGCGGAGGACCCGGCCGAGCGCCCGGGAGAGGTCGGCGTTGGTGGCGGGCTCGGGTGCCGCCAGGTTCACCGGCCCGCGCGCGGCTTCGGTGTCGAGCAGGAAGAGGAGCGCGGCCACCTCGTCGTCCAGGTGGATCCACGGGAAGTGCTGCCGGCCACCGGCCACCGGTCCTCCCACGCCGAGCTTGAAGAACGGGAGCATCTTGGCGAGCGCCCCGCCCTCGGCCGACAGAACGACACCCGTCCGAGCGACAGCCACGCGCATCCCAACCTGCTCCGCACGCGTCGCCTCGCGCTCCCACTCGACCACCAGCCCGGCGAGGAAGTCGGTGCCGGGGGGCTCGGACTCGTCCACCGGCTCGTCGCCGCGTGCTCCATAGCGTCCGCTCGCAGACTGGGACACGAGGACGCGCGGCCGCGGATCGACCTGGGCCAGGCAGTCGACCAGGTTCCGCGTGGCGGGCACGCGCGAGTCCCGGATTCGGCGCTTCGCGTCGTCGGTCCAGCGCTGGTCGAGCGGCTCGCCCATCACGTTGAGCACGCCGTCGCAGCCCTCGAACGCCTCCGCCGGCAGCGGTGTCGACGACGGGTCGGGCCACGACACCGCGTCGACGCGCGGGCCGAGACGCTCGCGCGCGCGGTCGGCGTCGCGCGACAGCGCCACGACCTGGTCGCCGCGGTCGAGCAGGGCGGATACCGCCGCCCGGCCAATCGTGCCCGTTGCGCCCGTCACCGCGACCTTCATCTCGTGACAACCCTCCGAAGTCGACTCAGCGCGGCAGGACGACCCGGTGCTCCGCGGTCGACTGCCCCTGTTCGCGTGCCACGCCCTGACGCGCCGCCTCCTGGGCTACGGCTGTCGCCACCGCCTGGCTCACACCGCGGTTGAAGACGCTCGGCACGATGTAGTCCTCGGACAGCTCGTCGTCCGAGACCACGCTGGCGATGCCCTCGGCGGCGGCGAGCTTCATCTCCTCGGTGATCTTGGGTGCGCGAGCGTCGAGCGCTCCCCTGAAGATGCCGGGGAACGCCAGTACGTTGTTGATCTGATTCGGGAAGTCGGAGCGTCCGGTGGCCATGACGCGCACGTACCGGTCGGCGTCCTCGGGCCTTACCTCTGGGTTGGGGTTCGCCATCGCGAACACGAACGGCTCCACGTTCATGCGCGCGAGGTCGGCGGTGCTGATGATCCCCGGCCCTGACAGGCCGATGAACAGGTCCGCTCCCTCGAGCAGCTCGCCGGGCGAGCCGTCGCGGAGACCCGGGTTCGTGTTCTCGGCGAGCCACGTCTTCGCCACGTTCATCGCGCCGTCCTGATAGTCGGCGCGGGCCGTGTGGATCGCGCCGCTACGGTCGCAGGCCGCGATCGCGGTCACGCCCGAGCTCATGAGGATCTTGGCCACCGCCACACCGGCTGCGCCCGCGCCGGCCATCACCACCTCCAGGTCCGCCAGCCGGCGGCGCGTCAGTCGGCACGCGTTCAGCAGCGCCGCGAGGACCACGATCGCGGTGCCGTGCTGGTCGTCGTGGAAGACCGGGATGTCGAGCTCCCCGACCAGCCGGTTCTCGATCTCGAAGCAGCGTGGCGATGAGATGTCCTCGAGGTTGACGCCGCCGAAGCCGGGAGCTATCCGCTTCACGGTCTCGACGATCTCGTCGACGTCCTTCGTGTCGAGGCAGATCGGGAACGCATCGACGCCGGCGAACTCCTTGAACAGCATCGCCTTGCCTTCCATGACCGGCATCGCCGCCTCGGGCCCGATGTCGCCGAGCCCGAGCACTGCGGTGCCGTCGGAGACCACCGCCACCGTGTTGCTCTTGATCGTGTACTTGAAGGCCTTCTCGCGCTTCTCCTCGATCGCGGCGCAGACCCGCGCGACTCCCGGCGTGTAGGCCATCGACAGGTCGTCGCGGGTCTTGAGCGGCGAGTTGAGACCGGTGTGGAGCTTCCCGCCGCGGTGCAGGTCGAAGGTGCGGTCGGTGGTCTCCACGAGTCGCGCCTGGCGAACCGCCTGCACCGCGGAGATCACGCGCCCGCGGTGGTCGGCGTCCATGCAGTCCACCGTGATCTCGCGCACGGCTCCGTCACCCGCCACCTCAATCGCGTCCACGGCGTTGATCACGCCACCTGCTGCGGCTATCGCCGAGGTGATCTTGCTGAGCGCCCCGCCGCGGTGGGGCAGCTCGACGCGCAACGTAAGCGAGTACTGGGCGCTGGGCGTGGACACGCACTGATCATGCCACGGGCGTCCCGGCGCGCCGCAGGGCCGCACCTAAGATGGCTGACGATGGCCGCCGACCCCACGTCTTCGCCCACGGCCGACGGCGACGGCGCGCGCTCGCGCGAGCTCTTCCTGATCGACGGAAACAGCCTCGCGTACCGAGCCTTCTTCGCGCTCCCCGAGTCGATCGCCACGTCCAAGGGCATGCCCACCAACGCGATCTTCGGCTTCGCATCGATGCTCGTGAAGATCCTGACCGAGTACGGCCCGCGAGCCACGCTCGTGGTGTGGGACGCGGGGATGTCGGGCCGCGAGCAGGCGTACGACGAGTACAAGGCGGGGCGCCGGGAGCGCCCCGACCTGCTCTCCCAGCAGTGGCCGCACCTTGCGCCGCTCGCCGAGGCGTTCGGCTACCGCAACGTCAAGGTGCCCGGCTACGAGGCCGACGACGTGATCGCCACGCTGGCCCGCCACGCCCGCGAGCGGGGCATCGACGTGATGGCGGTGACGGGCGATCGTGACGCGCTCCAGCTCGTCGAGCCGGGCGTCCGGGTGATGACCACGAGCCGCGGCATCACGGACACGCGCGTGTACGACCGCGAGGCGGTTACCGAGCGGTACGGGATCCCGCCCGAGCTCGTGCCCGACTTCATCGGGCTCAAGGGCGACACGTCGGACAACATCCCGGGGGTCCCCGGCATCGGCGACAAGACCGCGGCGGAGCTGCTCCAGCGGTTCGGCGACCTCGAGACCGTGCTCACGAGCATCGACGAGATCTCGGGCAAGAAGCGGAAGGAGAACCTCGAGGCCCACGCCCAGGACGCTCGCGTCTCGAAGCAGCTCGCGACGGCGATCCGCGACGTGGATGTCGACATCGACCTGGACGACTCCGTGTCCCAGGAGCCGGACCGCTCCCGGCTGCGCGAGGTGTTCCGCGAATTCGAGCTGCGCGAGCCGCTCAGGCGGCTCGAGGAGGCGTTCGGCGAGCAGGAGGCGGCGCCAGAGACACGCCCGGCGGTCGAGATGACCGCTCGCGGGACCGAGATCCCACTGGCGGACCTCGATCGGATGGAAGGCGCCGCCGCCGCATTCGCCGCCGAGCCGGCGGAGGGCGTGTTGAGGTTCGCGGCCTACGCGGGCGGCGACCAGGTCGTGGCTGGCGAAGCGGAGACGCTCGCGGCGCTCGAGCTCGCGTGGGGTGAGCGCCGGCTCGTGGCGCACGACTGGAAGTCGATCGCGACCCGCGCCCCGGGAGCGCGCGAGGCCGAGCGCCGCGATCCGTCCGGGGCGGGCGGGCCGGGGGCTGACGCGCTCGCGCTGGAGCACGACACGATGGTGGCCGCCTACCTGATCGATCCCTCCCGCCGCCGCTACCCGCTCGCGGAGCTGTCGGCGGAGGAGGGCATCGGGGCTCGTGTCGAGGGGCTTCCGGACGGCGGCGATGTGGACGGCGGCGAGTCGGACGCCGGTGCGCCGGAGGCGGGCGACGACGCTCCGGAGGTCGACCTCGACGCTGACCTCGACCCGGCGACGCTGGCCGAGGCTCCGGACGAGCCGGCGGAGTCCGGGACGGTTGCGCCCGCTCCGGCGCCGGCGAACGGTGCTCCCGCCTCCCTGCGGACGCTCGCCGAGCGGGCGATGGTCACCCGCGCGCTTGCGGAGCGTCAGCGCGCGCTCCTGAACGAGGCCGGGCTAGGGAGGCTCTTCCGCGAGGTCGAGCTCCCGCTGGTGGACGTGCTCGTGGGAATGGAGCGCGCCGGGGTGAAGCTCGACGTCGATCGGCTCGACGCCGTGGGGCTCACGTTCGCCGACCGGATCGCGGAGCTCGAGCGGGAGATCTGGGACCTGTGCGGCGAGGAGTTCACGATCGGATCGCCCCAGCAGCTCTCCAGGGTCCTGTTCGACAAGCTCGGGTTGTCCAAGAAGAGACGCGGGAAGACCGGCTTCTCGACCGACGCGCGCGTGCTCGCGGCGATCCGGTCCGAGCACGCGGTGGTGGCGAAGATCGAGAGCTGGCGCGAGCTGACCAAGCTCAAGGGCACGTACCTGGACGCCCTGCCCGAGCTGGTCGACCCCGTCACCCGCCGTCTCCACACCACGTTCAACCAGACCGCGACCACCACGGGTCGGCTCTCGAGCACGAACCCGAACCTCCAGAACGTCCCGATCCGGACGGAGATCGGACGCGCCATCCGGGCGTGCTTCATCGCCGAGGAAGGCGCCAGGCTGATCTCAGCCGACTACTCGCAGGTCGAGCTTCGGCTGCTCGCACACATCGCCGGCGAGGACGTGCTGGAGGACATCTTTCGGCGCGGGGAGGACGTGCACGCGGCCACCGCGGCCGAGATCTTCGACGTCCCGCTGGACCACATCGACCCGGGTATCCGGTCGCGCGCCAAGATGGTGAACTTCGGCATTGTCTACGGCCTCCAGCCGTTCGGGCTCTCGGATCGCCTGCAGATCCCGATCGAGGAGGCCGAGGAGTTCATCGATCGCTACCTCAGCCGGTTTCCGGCGGTGCGCGCGTTCATCGACGAGACGATCGCCCGCGCGACCACCGACGGGTACGTCACTACCCTGTTCGGCCGCGTGCGGCGGATTCCGGAGCTGCGCGAGCGGTCGTGGCAGCAGCGCGAGCTCGGCAAGCGGCTCGCGGTGAACACGGTCATCCAGGGCACCGCCGCCGACATCATCAAGGTCGCGATGGTGCGATGCGACCGGGTGATCAGCGCGGCCGGCCTCTCGACGAGGCTGGTGCTCCAGATCCACGACGAGCTCCTCTTCGAGGCACCGACGGACGAGGTGGATGCGGCATCGGCCATGGTCCGCGACGAGATGACCGCTGCCTTCACGCTCGATCCACCGCTGGCGGTGGATGTCGGCGTGGGCGACAACTGGCTCGACGCGAAGTGACGGGCGCAGGTGGATAGGGCGCCGGCGATTGGCCTGATGGTCGTCGCGCTCCTCGCGGCGGGCACGGACCTGATCGTCCGGGAATAGCGCGAGAGGTCGGAGAGCTACGCCGCGGCGCGCAATTCCTGGCCGACCCGCGACGGCCGTCCGACGAACGAGGGCGGCGCGATGTCCAGGTAGTGGCCGAAAGACCAGTGGGTCACCGGCCGAAGGCCGACGCCACGGACCACGGCGCGCAGCAGACGCGGGGGAAGCCTGGGCACGAGCCGCTGCATTCCGAGCATCGCCTCGAATTTCCATCGGTGACCGTTGCTGAATGCGCCGTACCGGCCCAGCGCGGCGTCGCGCGAGCTCCGGTGCTCCACCACCGCGCGCAGCTCCCGTCCCAGCGCGACGCCGAAGTAGAAGGCGGTTCTGATTCCCTCGGCGGTGAGCGGCAGGCAGTGCCCGGCGGAGTCGCCGCAGAAGAAGATGCCGTCCTCGACCGCGGGGCGAAGGCGATGAGGGATCCAGTTGCCCTGGTACCGGACGGCGTCGCGGCCGAGGTCCTCCGCCAGCTCGACGGTGGGATCCTTGACGTGGTAGCGGGGGTCGAAGGAGCCCACGCCGATCCGCAGCTCGTCGCGCGCGGGAAAGCTCCAGCCGTAGCCGGCCGGCACGTACCGGCGGTCGATCCAGATCTCCATGTCCGACCCGGCGCCGCCCGGATGCACCTCGAGCCCACGCGAGAGGGTGGCGTCCGGGGGCTGGTGCTCGCCCCCGGCCGGCGCCAGCACCCGCCGCCAGCCGAGTGCGTCAACCACGAGCGGGGCGTGGAGGTCGCCGCGATCGGTGTGCACCGTCATGCCCGTGCGGCCGTTCACCTTGGCCGTCTCGAAGCGGGCGTCGTTCTGGTCGTCGAGCAGGCGGCACAGCTCCGGGTAGTCGAAGGTCGAGAACGTCCACGGCAGCGGGAACCGGGAGCTGCCGTGCGGGGTGTGCACCACGAGCTCCGAGAACTCCTGCCTGGCCGAGCCCTCGAGGCCCATCGCGTGGAGCCACTCCGTCGGGATGCCGCAGGCCGACGTCTGCCGCTCGCCGACCTCGTAACGGTCGACCAGCAGCACGTCCGCCCCGGAACCCGCCAGCTCCCGCGCCACGGCCAGGCCGGCGAAGCTGGCTCCGCAGATAAGCACGTCGGGATCCGCGTCCAGCGGCGTGCGCTGGGCGCCGCGCGTCGTTCGGCGTGTGGGCACGGGATCAGGGTATCGGGGGTACGAAGATGGCAGATGGCAGATGGCAGATGGCAGTAGTGGCCTCGGCTCGGCTCGATTGCGCCGCGCGGCTCGGCATTCCTGCCATCTGGCCCACTGCCATCTGCCACCCGAACCCGGCACCACAAACGCGCCACCGCTAACCTTGCACCGCGTGCCAGAAGCAGAAACGCTGACTCCTCCGCGGCCGATCGAGGGCTCCGACGGGCTGTTGCTCGAGATCGACGGCCAGATCGTCCCGAACTACGACGCCACGCTCGTCCCGTTCGACGAGGGTGACGTCGTGACCGGCAAGGTGGTCCGGATCGACAAGGACGAGGTCCTGGTCGACATCGGCTACAAGTCGGAGGGGGTCATCCCCTCGAACGAGCTGTCGATCCGCAAATCGGTCGACGCCAGCCAGGAGGTGCAGCTCGGCGAGGAGGTCGACGCACTCGTCCTGACCAAGGAGGACCAGAACGGCAGGCTCATCCTGTCGCGCAAGCGGGCACGGTTCGAGAAGGCCTGGCGGCGGATCGAGCGCGCGGCGGAGTCCGGGGAGCCGGTCGAGGGAACGGTGATCGAGGTCGTCAAGGGCGGGCTGATCATCGACCTCGGCGTCCGTGGGTTCCTGCCGGCCTCGCTGGTGGACATCCGCCGCGTCCAGAACCTGGACGAGTACACCGGGCGGACGATCGAGTGCAAGGTGATCGAGCTGAACCGCTCGCGGAACAACGTCGTGCTGTCCAGGCGGGCGGTGCTCGAGGAGGAGCGCAAGGAGGTCCGTCAGCAGATCCTGGATCGCCTGCAGCCGGGGCAGATCGTGGAGGGTGCGATCTCGAACATCGTGGAGTTCGGCGCGTTCGTGGACCTCGACGGGATCGATGGCCTGATCCACATCTCGGAGCTGTCCTGGAGCCACGTCAACCATCCCTCGGAGATCCTGTCGATCGGCCAGGTCGTGCCGGTCAAGGTGCTCGACATCGACCGCGAGCGCCAGCGCATCTCACTCGGCCTGAAGCAGACCCAGGAAGACCCGTGGCAGCGCGTGGTCGACACCTACCGGCTCGGCGACGAGCTCGAGGGTCGGGTCACCAAGGTCGTCAGCTTCGGCGCGTTCGTGGAGATCATGGACGGGGTGGAGGGCCTGGTCCACATCTCCGAGCTCGCCCAGCACCACGTCGAGAACCCGCGCGAGGTCGTGTCGCAGGGCGACGAGATCAAGGTCAAGATCCTGGAGATCGACTCGGAGCGCCGCCGTCTGAGCCTGAGCGTGAAGCGCGTGGAGGGACAGTCGCTTCCGCTCCGGAGCGCCGAGCCGCCCCAGGATGAGGGTGGGGGGCAGGTGTCGGGGGAGGACCTCGACAACGTCCGCGAGCTCGAGCTGTCGGACGACGTCTTCTCTGGCGCCGAGAACTCGTCCGGCGACGAGACCTCGTCCGGCGACGACTCCTCGTCGAGCGACGACTCAACCGACGGCGAAAACGAGGCCGGCGAAGACCAGGCCGGCGAAGCCGAGTCGGCCACCGCCGACGCGGCGCCTGCCGCCGACCAGCCCGACGCTCGCTAGCCGGCCATGTCCGGGCGGGACCGCTCGGCCCCGCCGTTCGTCGGCCTGACCGGCGGGATAGCCGCCGGCAAGTCCGAGGCGCTCGCGGCGCTGGAGCGGCTCGGGGCGGCCACCCTCTCCGCCGACGCGGTCGCGCACGACCTGCTCGGTACGCCAGAGGTCCGCGACCTTGTCGTCGAGCGGCTGGGGCAGACTGTGGCGCCGGGCGGGCGGATAGACCGCGACGCCGTGGCCGCTGCGGTGTTCCAACGACCGGATGACCGCGCTTGGCTGGAGGGGGTCCTGTGGCCGCGGGTCGGCGAGCGAATCGTGGCGTGGCGTGCCGAGGCCGGCGCGGCGGATCCGCCGCCCGTGGCCCTCGTGGTCGAGGTCCCGCTGCTATTCGAGGCGGGGATGGAGGGCGCCTTCGACGCCACCATCGCGGTGGTCGCCGAGGACGCCACCCGGGCCCGCCGCGCTGCCGAGCGCGGCCATGAGGGGCTCGAGTCCCGCGCCTCGCGGCAGCTTCAGCAGGAGGAGAAGGCGCAGCGAGCGGACTACACGGTGGCGAACGATGGCGACCTCGCGGAGCTGGAGGGGAGTCTGGCCCGGGTGCTTGCGACCATAGGCACATGACCCCGACCACCACACCGCGTCCGGGGCGAACGTCGGAGCGGCGGAACGGTGGCTCGGCCGGTGGGCGGCCGCGCCGCCAGCCGCCGGGCCGAGCGCGGCGGCGACTGCTCGCCGGCGTCCTCGTCGTGGCCGTCGTCGGGGCCGGTGCCGCGGCGGTCGTGTTCGGGGTCGGCCCGCTCGGGGAGGCGGTCCGCGAGGTCACGCTGCCGCTCCGCCACGACGACATCATTCGCCAGCAGGCCCAGGACAAGGACCTCGACCCCGCCCTGATCGCGGCCGTGATCTACGAGGAGACCAGATTCCAGCCGCGCACGTCGCCCGCGGGCGCCGAGGGCCTGATGCAGATCACCCCCGAGACCGCCTCCTTCATCGCCGAGCGCTCGGGGGCGACCACCTTCAGGTTGGAGGACCTCGCCGACCCCCAGATCAACATCTCCTACGGCAGCTTCTATCTCCGCCACCTGATCGACAGGTACGGGGGCGACGAGCGCCTCGCGGTCGCGGCCTACAACGCGGGAGCCACGAACGTCGACGCCTGGCTGGCCGAGGCGGACGACGACGAGCTCGACCTCGACGACATCCCATTCGTCGAGACGCGCGAGTACGTGGCCGACGTCGAGGAGCGGCGCAAGGAGTACGAGAAGAACTACTCCGACGAGCTCGGGATCTAGCGGCCGCCTCGCGCGCGTGTATCCCCCCACGGCGGCGTCGATTACCGCTGCTAGCGTCACTCGAGTGCCCGAGTTTCGCCTGAACTCCGCCTATACGCCCGTCGCCGACCAGCCGGCGGCGAGGGACGGCATCGCCGAGGGGCTGGGAGCGGGTGAGCGCTTCCAGACGCTGCTCGGCGTGACCGGCTCCGGGAAGACGGCGACGATGGCGTTCGCGATCGAACAGGTACAGCGACCCGCGCTCGTCATCGCGCACAACAAGACGCTCGCCGCCCAGCTCTGCAATGAGTTCCGGGAGTTCTTCCCCGACAACGCCGTCGAGTACTTCGTCTCCTACTACGACTACTACCAGCCGGAGGCGTACGTGCCGGCACAGGACCTCTACATCGAGAAGGACTCCTCGATCAACGACGAGATCGACCGCCTGCGCCACTCCGCGACAGCGGCCCTGTTCGCCCGCAGCGACGTGATCGTGGTTGCGAGCGTGTCGTGCATCTACGGAATGGGCTCGCCGGAGAAGTACGACGCCCAGTGCCTCACCCTTCGGCCCGAGGACGAGGCGGACCGCGACGCCGTGTTGCGCAAGCTGGTGGACATGCAGTACACGCGCAACGACCAGGCGCTCGGCCGCGGCACCTTCAGGGTCAGGGGTGAGACGCTCGAGATCTATCCCGGCCTACGCCGACAGCGCGTTCCGCGCAGTCTTCTTCGGCGACGAGATCGAGGCCGTCCAGCACTTCGATCCGCTGACCGGGGAGGTCTTCTCCGACCTCGAGCACATCGGGATCTGGCCCGCTACCCACTACGCGACCGATCGCGAGACCATCGAGCGCGCCGTGGCCGAGATCCGCGACGAGCTCGAGGCGCGGACCAAGGAGCTCGAGGCGCAGGGCAAGCTGCTCGAATCACACCGGCTCCGTCAGCGCACCCAGTTCGACATGGAGATGCTGCGGGAGCTCGGCTTCTGCAACGGGATCGAGAACTACTCGCGCATCCTCGACGGACGCGCGGCAGGGGAGCGCCCGTTTTGCCTGCTCGACTTCTTCCCCGACGACATGGTCTGCTTCATCGACGAGTCGCACCAGACCGTCCCTCAGCTCGGAGGCATGTACGAGGGCGACCGCTCACGCAAGCAGACGCTCGTCGACTACGGGTTCCGGCTGCCGAGCGCGCTGGACAACCGTCCACAGACCTTCGAGGAGTTCCTCGATCACACGGGCCAGATCGTGCTCGTGTCGGCCACCCCGGGCGACTTCGAGCACGGCCACTCGTCGCGCATCGTCGAACAGATCGTCCGTCCCACCGGCATCGTCGACCCCGAGGTCGAGGTTCGCGAGACCAAGAACCAGATCGACGACCTGATGAACGAGGTCAGGACGCGCGCCGAGGCCGGGGAGCGAGCGCTCGTCACCACGCTCACGAAGAAGATGGCCGAGGACCTGACCGACTACCTGATGGAGTACGGCTTCCGCGTCCGCTACCTCCACTCGGAGGTGGACACGCTCGAGCGGATCCAGATCATCCGCGACCTGAGGCTCGGCGAGTTCGACGTGCTCGTGGGCGTCAACCTGCTGCGCGAGGGCCTCGACCTCCCCGAAGTGTCGCTGGTGGCGATCATCGATGCCGACAAGGAGGGCTTCCTCCGCGGGGAGACGTCGCTGATCCAGACGATCGGAAGAGCGGCTCGGAACGTGCGCGGGCGGGTGATCATGTACGCGGATCAGGAGTCGGCGGCCATGAGGCGGGCGATCGAGGAGACGGACCGTCGCCGCGCTATTCAGGTTGCGTACAACGAGGAGCACGGGATCACGCCCGAGACCGTGCGGAAGGGCATCTCCGATATCTCGGACTTCCTGGCGCTCGAGTCCAAGGTGCCGACTCGTGGCCGCCGCACCAGGTCGCGCGCCGAGGACGGCATGTCGTCCGAGGAGATCACGCGAACGATGGTCGAGCTCGAGGAGGAGATGCTGGCGGCTGCCGAGGAGCTGCGGTTCGAGTACGCCGCCAAGCTGCGCGACGAGATCAAGTCCCTGCGTCGCGAGCTGGATCAATTAGAGGTGACATAGCCCTGGCGAGGGCTCCTCGGGCTCCGGTACGCTGGCGCCGGCCGTCAGCGAACCGCGTCCCGGGAGGCAGATCGGATGGATCGCGACCGCATAGAGCGGAAGGACTTCTCGGCGTCCCGCCGGGGCTACGACCGGGATGAGGTCGACTCCCATCTGCGCGCCCTCGCGGACGAGGTGGAACGTGAGCGGGGCCAGGCCCATCAGGAGGGGATCGCTGATCCTGCCGCCGCCCAGATCCGTGACGTCCTCGCCGCCGCGGAGCGGAGCGCCGCCGCGATCCGGCAGCGCGCGGAATCCGACGTAGCGGAGCACGTGGCCCGCATTCGGCGGGTCACGGAGCGGTTGCTGTCGGAGGCGGGTTCGGCGGAGTCCGAGCTGAAGGCCGCGCTGCTGGACCTGCAGGCGAAGGGATCGGCGCAGCCACCCGATCACGAGACGGAGTCGGTCGACGTCGAGGTCGTCGGAGAGCAGGAGGAGGAGCTTCCCGCAGGGGAGACGCCCGACGAGTTCGAGGTCGAGAACGGCGAGCCCGCTGCCGAGGCCGAGGCCGACAGCACCCCGGCGCCGGCGCCCGGCGACGTGGCCGCCGTGGAGCCCCCCGAGGACGAGGAGAACGCCGCTTCGAGGCGTGAACCGGAGAAGGGTGGCCAGGCGCTCGCGAGCTCGGAGGGGGCGCGCCTCATCGCCCTCAACATGGCGCTCAACGGGACCCCGCGTGAGGAGACGGCCCGCTACCTGTCGGACAACTTCGACGTCGAGGACCAGGACGCGATCCTCGATGACGTCTATCAACGGGCCGGGTAGGCCATCCCGGCCCGCCCGGGGCGCGGCCTAGACTTGAAGGCGTGGCGGCCGCGGGTCAAATCGTCGTGTCCGGGGCGCGGGAGCACAACCTCCGCGACCTCCATCTGAGCCTGCCCAGAGACGCGCTGGTGGTCATCACGGGGCTGTCGGGGTCGGGCAAGTCCAGCCTGGCGTTCGACACGATCTACGCCGAGGGACAGCGGCGTTATGTGGAGTCGCTGTCGGCATACGCGCGACAGTTCCTGGGCCAGATGGACAAGCCCGACGTCGACTCGATCGAGGGTCTCTCCCCCGCCATCTCGATCGACCAGAAGACGACCTCGCGAAACCCGCGCTCCACCGTCGGGACGGTGACCGAGATCTACGACTACCTCCGGCTCTTGTGGGCGCGCATCGGGCACCCCCATTGCCACAACTGCGGCGCGGCCATCGCGGCACAGTCCGCCGAGCAGATCGTGGACCAGGTGATGGCCCTCGACGAGGGCACGCGCTTCATGGTGCTCGCTCCGATCGTTCGCGGCCGGAAGGGAGAGTACGGCCGGCAGCTCGACGAGCTGCGGTCCGAGGGCTTCACGCGCGTGAAGGTCGACGGCGAGATCCGCCGCCTCGAGGAGGACATCTCGCTCGACAAGAAGTACAAGCACGACATCGCGGTGGTCGTGGACCGGCTGGTGATGCGGCCGGACCTTCGCCACCGCCTGGCAGACTCGGTCGACACCGCCGTCGCGCTCGCGGACGGGATGGTCGAGATCGAGCTCGTGTCTCGCGACGGCGACGGCGAGCTGCGGACCTACTCCGAGCGCTTCGCCTGTCTCGAGTGCGGCACCAGCATGCCGGAGCTCGAGCCGCGGATGTTCTCGTTCAACTCACCCCACGGCGCGTGCCCGCGATGCACCGGGCTCGGGTCTCAGATGGAGATCGACCCGGAGCTCGTGGTGCCGGATCCGAGCCTGACCCTGGGCGAGGGCGCCCTGCTGCCCTGGTCAACGTCGGCATCCAACTACTACGAGCAGATGACCCAGGCCATCGCCGAGCGCTACGAGATTGACCTCGAGACCCCCTGGCAGGATCTGCCCGACGACGCGCGCGACGCGTTCTTGTGGGGCACCGATGGCGACCGGCTGTACATCTCCTATCGCAACCGGTACGGGCGACGACGCTCCTACATGACCACCTTCGAGGGAATCGTCCCCAACCTCGAGCGCCGGTATCGGGAGACCGACTCCGAGTACTCGCGCGAGCGGATCGAGGAGTACATGTCGGTCCGGCCGTGCCCGGAGTGCGGAGGCGCCCGGCTGCGCCCGGAGAGCCTGGCCGTGACCGTCGGCGGCCTCGGGATCCACGAGCTCACGGGGATGTCGGCCGCGCGGACGCTGGAGTGGTTCGACGCGCTGGAGCTGCCCGAGACGGAGCGTCAGATCGCGCGGCTCGTCCTGCGGGAGATCGAGGAGCGGCTGCGCTTCCTCGACAACGTCGGAGTCGGCTACCTCTCGCTCGAGCGTGCCGCCGCCACCCTGTCCGGCGGCGAGGCGCAGCGCATCCGGCTCGCGACGCAGATCGGGTCGAGCCTGGTGGGCGTCCTCTACATCCTCGACGAGCCATCGATCGGTCTCCACCAGCGCGACAACGCACGTCTGATCGCAACGCTCGAGCGCCTGCGCGAGCTCGGCAACACGGTCATCGTGGTGGAGCACGACGAGGGCACGATGCGGGCGGCGGACCACATCGTGGATCTGGGCCCGGGCGCCGGGGAGCACGGAGGACAGGTCGTGGCAGAGGGAACGCCGGCCGACGTGATGGAGGTCGAGTCGTCGCTCACCGGCCAGTACCTGACCGGCGCGCGCGAGATCCCGTTGCCGCGGCGGCGCAGGAAGCCGACCGGCGAGGTCACCATCCTCGGCGCCTCCCAGCACAACCTGCGCGACGTGGACGTCAACATCCCGCTCGGCGTGTTCTGCTGCGTCACCGGCGTCTCAGGCTCCGGCAAGTCGAGCCTCGTCAACGAGGTGCTCTACAAGGCGGTCGCCAACCGCCTCCATCGCGCCAAGCAGCGGCCGGGGGCACACCGGCGTCTGGGGGGCTCGAGCAGGTCGACAAGATCATCAACATCGACCAGTCGCCGATCGGTCGCACGCCCCGGTCCAACCCGGCCACCTATACGGGCGTCTTCGACTCGATCCGAGAGCTCTTCTCACGAACCCAGGAGGCGCGCGCTCGCGGGTACAAGCCCGGCCGGTTCTCCTTCAACGTCAAGGGCGGCCGCTGCGAGGTATGCCGCGGCGACGGGCAGATCAAGATCGAGATGCACTTCCTGCCCGACGTCTACGTGCCGTGCGAGCAGTGCCACGGCCGGCGGTACAACCGCGAGACGCTCGAGGTGCGGTTCAAGGGCAAGACGATCGCGGACGTCCTGGAGATGCCGGTCGAGGAGGCACTCGACTTCTTCCGCAACATCCCGAAGATCAAGCGCCGCATGCAGGCGCTCCATGACGTGGGCCTCGACTACATCCGCCTCGGACAGCCCGCAACGACCCTGTCCGGCGGCGAGGCCCAGCGGGTGAAGCTCGCCACCGAGCTGTGCAAGGTCGCCACCGGCCGGACGCTCTACATCCTCGACGAGCCGACCACGGGCCTTCACTTCGCAGACGTGCAGCGACTGCTCGAGATGCTCGACCGGCTCGTCGAGCAGGGCAACACCGTTGTCGTGATCGAGCACAACCTCGACGTGATCAAGACCGCCGATCGCATCATCGACCTCGGCCCCGAGGGCGGGGAGGAGGGCGGCCTCCTGGTCGCGAGCGGCACGCCCGAGGAGGTCGCCGCAACGCCGGGGTCCTACACCGGAGAATTCCTCTCCGGGCTGGTCCGGACGCGCCGCGGAGGTCGCCGCTCGCGCGTGGGTTCGAGCGGGAACGGTGCGCGCGCCGGCTCGCGGGAGCGGCAGTCGGCCGCGGCGTGAGCAGCGGCCCGTTCGACGGCCGCGCGAAGCTCTACCTACAGAAGTGGCGCTGG
This sequence comes from uncultured Thermoleophilaceae bacterium, assembly GCA_963808955.1. Taxonomy (GTDB): domain Bacteria; phylum Actinomycetota; class Thermoleophilia; order Solirubrobacterales; family Thermoleophilaceae; genus CAWEHQ01. Next base: position 122,217 of record CAWEHQ010000016.1, read on the forward strand.
TACGAGCGCAGCTCGCTGCCGTGGCGGCGGGCGCGGATCCACCTCCACATGGCGCGGCGGCGGGCGTTCATTCGCCACCCGGTGCAGGGCAACGTGCTGGAGGCGCTCGACGACGGCCGTCTCGAGATAGGCGAGCACACCCTGCTCGAGCCGGGCTGCTGGCTGACGATCGCCGACACGGGAAGGCTCGAGATCGGGTCGGGCTACGTTCCTCAACATGGGCTGCATGGTCGCCGTGCAGCACCGAGTCACGATCGGCGACCACACGATGCTCGCCAACGGCTGCTTCGTGAGCGACGCCTCGCATAGATACGACGACCCGCACAAGCCGGTGCCGTGGCAGGGCTTCGCGTCGAAGGGCCCCACGACGATCGGCTCCAACTGCTGGTTCGGCGTGAACTGCGTGGTCACGAGCGGGGTGACGGTCGGAGACCGCTGCGTGGTCGGGTCGAACTCGGTGGTCACGCGCGACCTGCCGCCGCGGGTGATCGCGGCTGGGGTGCCGGCGAAGGTGATCCGGGAGATCGAGTTCTCGCGGGACGACGCGCCGAGCTAGGGCCAGGGCCGGAAGGCGCCCTCGCCGCTCAGCACCTCGCGCAGGCGGTCGGCCTCATCGGGCGCCATGGTGTACTGGTGCTCGGGCTCGGGATAGCGTCGGGCGCGCACGTCGTCCGCGTACGCCGCCACGCCGCGCACCATCGCGTCCCGGACGCTGCCGTAGCGCTTCACGAAGCGCGCGGCGTGCCCCTGGTAGATGCCCAGGAGGTCGTGGAAGACCAGCACCTGGCCGTCGGTCGAGGGCCCGGCTCCGATGCCGATCACGGGCACCTCGATGCGCGGCATGATCGCGTCGGTCAGCTCGCTTGGGATCGCCTCGAAGACGATCGCGAAGCAGCCGGCTTCCTGCAACGCAAGCGCGTCGTGGGCGACCTCGAGCGCGCGCTCGGCGGTGCGCCCCTGCGACCGGAAGCCGCCCAGCGCCGTGGCCGTCTGCGGGGTCAGGCCGACGTGGCCCATTACCGGCATGCCGGCCTCGACGATCGCACGTGCGCGCTCGGCCGACTCGCGTCCGCGCTCGAGCTTCACGGCGTCACAGCCCGCCTCCTTCACGAATCGCTGCGCGCTCGCGACCGCACGCCGATTCGATGCCTCGTAGGAGCCGAACGGCAGGTCCCCCACGAGGAGTGGCGTGGTGAGCCCCCGCCGGGCTGCCGCCGAGAGCATCAGCATCTCGTCGAGCGTCACCGGGACGGTGCTCGGGTAGCCGAGCACCGTCATTGCGGCCGAGTCGCCCACGAGGACCACGTCTACGCCCGCGGCCTCGGCCACCTGTGCGCTCGGGTAGTCGTAGGCGGTCACCATGACGATCGGCTCGCCGAGCGCCTTCCGCTCCGCGAGCACGGAGAGGGTCACTCGGCCGCCAGGCTTCGTGCCGCGCGAGTCACGGATCGGCTCCGACCCGGGTGTCCGTGGCACCGAGCTCATGCCGCGAGCTCCTCCACGCAGGCGTCTACGCGGACGATGGAGTTGCGGGCGTCCACGTGCACCACCTTCGGCTCGTAGGCGCTGAGCTCGGCCTCGGAGTACGCGGCGTAGGAGACGACGATGACGCGTGTCGCCGGTATGGACCAGCCGTGCGGCGGCGCCATTGATCGTGACCTCGCCGGACCGCCGCGGCCCGGCGATCGTGTAGGTCTCGAGCCGCGCCCCGTTGTCGACGTCGAGCACGTGCACGAGCTCGTGCTCGAGGATGTCGGCCGCCTCGAGCAGGTCGCGGTCGATCGTGATCGACCCGACGTAGTGGAGGTCGGCGCCCGTGACCCGGGCGCGGTGGACCTTGGACTTGAGCATCGTACGGTTCATGTGCCTCCCAGGATGGTGTTGTCGATGAGTCGTGCGTTGCGGAACCGGGCGGCCACCGCGAGCAGCGTGGAGCCGTTTACCCGGGCGACGGGCGCGAGGTCGTGAGCTGATCGAAGCTCGAGGTACTCGGGCTCGACGTTCGCCGCTTCGAGCTCGGCCCGCGCGGCCCGTAGGACCTCCTCTCCCTCCACCTCGCCGCCCTCCACTGCCGCCTGCGCAGCCGCCAGCGCCCGGCTGAGCGCCAGCGCCCGGCGACGCTCCGCGGGCTCGAGGTTGGCATTTCGAGAGCTGAGGGCGAGTCCGTCCGCGGCCCGGACGGTCGGCGAGACCACGATCTCCACCGGGATCGCCAGATCGCGTACGAGCTTTTGGACGACGAGCGCCTGCTGGGCGTCCTTCTGCCCGAAGTAGGCGGCATCCGGGCCGACGACGTTGAGGAGCTTCGTGACCACGGTCGTCACGCCGCGGAAGTGCTCCGGACCGCGCCGCGCCGGATCGCCGCAGAGCACTTCGGTCAGGCCGCCGACCTCGACCCACGAGTCGAAGCCCGGTGGATAGATCTCGTCCGCCGGCGGGGCGAAGAGCACGTCGACACCCTCGGCGTCGGCCAGGGCGGCGTCACGTCGCTCGTCACGCGGGTAGCTCTCGAGATCCTCGCCAGCGCGGAATTGCGCCGGGTTGACGAACAGGGACATCACGACCGTGTCGCACTCGGAGCGCGCGCGGCGGATGAGCGAGAGGTGGCCGTTGTGGAGCGCCCCCATGGTCGGGACCAGGCCCACCCGATGCGCCCCCGGCTCGATTCCGCGCCCCTCGGCGACGGCGCGGCGGGCGTCAACCACGGTTCGGGCGATCTTCACGAACGCACCTCCACGCGCGCGGACGCGCGGGGGCGCGCGGCCAGTCGACGGGTGCGATCCACCAGCGCGTCGAACAGCGGCAGGAGGGAGGGATCCTCCTCCTCGACGGCGGCGCGCTGCGCGGCGACGGTTTCCTCGTCGCCGCGGGCAACGGGGCCGGTGAGAGCCTCCTGAGGCCCGAGCGTCGCCCAGTTCTCCACCGTGGTGCGGACGAGCGGAAGGAACGCGCGCCGTGCATCGGCCGGGGACATGCCCGCCCCGCGCGCGACGGCCTCGGCGCTGTCCTGAAGCGTGATCAGGAAGTTCGAAGCGGTGGAGGCCGCGGCGTGATAGGCAGCCCGCTGGTCGTCGGCGATCTCAAACGGCTGGAGGCCGACTCGCTCGGCGAGGTCGCGCGCAGTGTCCAGCGCTCGCGACGTGGAGCCCGCGACCGCGCAGCCAGCCCCCGCGAGGCGGCTCACCCCGCCGGCAGCGGTGAGCGTCTGTAGCGGGTGAAAGCCGAACACCTCGGCCCCGGCGCTCGCGGCGGGAGACAGGGCCGAAAGGGGGGTGGCTCCGCTCGTGTGACCCACGAGCGGGGCGCGCCCGGCGGCCGCTGCGGCGGCAGCCGGGATCTCCGAGTCCGGCACGCACAGAAGCACGGCACCGGGTTCGGCGGCTCCATTGGTGGCGAAGCCGCGGCGGCCGTACGGCCCGTGGACGCTGAGGCCGGCATCCTGGAACTCGCGGGCCAGCGCCGTCCCCATGCGTCCACGGCCCACCAGCGCGATGCTGCTGAGCGCCATCCGAGATCCTCCCGGCTCGGCCGGGTCCGGGGCAGGGTCCTTGCTGTCGTTCGCGATGTGCCGGTCCAGTTCCCGCATGCGAGATACCGGTCGGTGATGATGGGAGGGTCCGCTCCCGGGCTGGGTAGCGGCCTAACCAAAAGGATAGTCCGCGGCGTGCGCGTTGAAGGTTTTGCCCCTCGGAGGGACGAAAACGCCACTGCGAGACACCCGTCGCGGCCTCGGCGCTGATTACGCTTCGCCCGTGGCCGAGATACCCCACGGGCGCGTGTCCCGCCGGCCGGCTGCGGAGCGCCGCGAGGAGCTCGTCGGGCTCTACAGGCACCTGAAGGATTGCGAGTGCCCGCTCTCGGAGAGCCGCACGAACCTGGTCTTCGGCTCCGGAGACGCCGACGCCGATCTCATGTTCGTCGGGGAGGCGCCGGGGTTCCACGAGGACCAACAGGGGCTTCCCTTCGTCGGCAGGGCAGGTCAGCTGCTGGACGAGCTGCTCGGAGAGATCGGCCTGAGCCGCGGTGAGGTGTTCATCGCGAACGTCCTCAAGTGCAGGCCGCCCGGCAACAGAGATCCACTGCCGCACGAGATCGAGGAGTGCACCCCTCACCTGATGCGACAGATCGAGTTGATCGAGCCGCGCATCATCTGCACGCTCGGGAACTTCGCCACCAAGCTCCTGACCGGCAGCCAGCGCGGGATAATGAGCGTCAGGGGTCGTGCTCAGGAACGCGAGCTCTCCGGGCGGACCGTGCGCCTCTACCCGATCCTCCATCCGGCGGCGGCGCTCCGAAGCGACAACGTCCGCAACCAGCTGCGAGAGGACTTCCGCCGCCTGCCTGAGCTCGTCGCCGAGCCGCGGCCGGAGCCCGCTCGAGCCGACCCACTCGAGGTCGCCGGGCTTAGGGGGTCCGCCGGGCCGGACGCGCCCGCGGCGGAGCCGCCGCAGCTCGACCTGTTCCCCTGACAGGAGTCCCCACGGCCCGCCGCCGCCGGGTCGCTGCTGGCTGCCTCCGCCCGGTAAACACCCGGGTGTGCGACTCGAGACCACCAGCCCGCGCGAGACCGAGGCGGCAGGCGCGCAGCTTGCGCGGCGCCTCGGACCGGGGGACGTCGTGCTCGTGGCCGGAGCGCTCGGAACCGGGAAGACGACGCTGGTCAGAGGCGCCTGCGCCGCGCTCGGCGTGACGCAGCCCGTTACGAGCCCGACCTTCACGATCGGGCAGCTCTACCTGGGCCACGTCGATGGGCGCGAGGTTGAGGTTGCACACCTGGACCTGTACCGGCTGGCTTCGCTCGCCGGCGAGGATCCGGGCCTGCTCGACGACTACCTCACCCCCGACCGGATCGGTTTCGTCGAGTGGCCCGGTGACGCAGAGCCGGCACTGCAGGCGCCGGCCGCCACGGTCACGATCGAGCACGCGGGTGGCGATCGGCGGGTGGTGGAGATCGCGTGACGCTCGATGCAGGTGAGCAGGGCGACGCGGCGGCGACGGCCCTCGGGATCGACACTTCCACGGCGGCGAGCGCCGTGTGCGTGCTTCGCCGGGACGGTGAGCGCTTCGAGAGCGTGCCCGATCCCGCGGACCTCGCGGCTCGACCGGCACACTCCACCGAGCTCATGCCCCGAGTCGCCGAGCAGATGAACGCGGCGGGGGTGGAGATGGCGGACCTCGACTACGTCGCGGTCGGAGTAGGGCCGGGCGCCTTCACCGGACTGCGGATCGGAATCGCCACTGCGCGCGGCCTTGCCCAAGCCCACGACCTGCCGCTTCGCCCGGTGGGCTCGCTCGAGGCGCTCGCCGCGGGCATCGACTCGCCGGTGGCGCTGCCCTTGATCGACGCTCGACGCGGCGAGCTGTTCTGCGCCCTGCATGTGGACGGCGTCCAACGATGGGCCCCGTTCGTGGCGCCCCCGGCGTCGGTGGTCACACGTGTCGAAGCGGCGCGACGATCGGGTCTCGCGAAGCCGCTGGCCGCCGGGGACGGGGCGCTACGATTTCTGGACGTCCTGGAGACGGCCCCGATCGAGGTCGCGCCCGCGGAGTCGCGGGACCACGTGATCCGCGCGTTGCATGTCTGCCGCCTGGCGGCTCTCGCCCCGGGGTACGCGCCCGAGGCCGTGCTGCCGCGATACCTGAGAGCCCCGGACGCCACGCCATCGAGATGACGAAGAGCCCTCCCGAGACCGCCCCCCGAGTGTCGCTCACCGCACCGGCGAGCGGCCCCGACGGCGGTGGAGCGCTCGAGGACCTCCGCGTCCGCCCCCTGGCGTACGCCGACCTGCCCCAGGTGATCGCGGTGGAGCGGCGTGCCTTCCCCACGCCATGGTCGCTGGCGATGTTCGTGCTCGAGCTCTCGAAGCCCTCGGGGATCTGCCTCGCGGCGACGGTCGGGGAGCGCCTCGTGGGCTATCTGGTCTGCTCGCGTTACGACCGCGTCTGGCACCTGATGAACGTGGCGGTCGACGGTCGATCGCGGCGTCGCGGCGTGGCCACCGCTCTGATCGAGCGTCTGTTCGAGGAGGCCGACACGGACAGCGCCCAGTACACGCTCGAGGTGCGGCTGTCCAACGGTCCGGCGATCGCCATGTACGAGCGCTTCGGCTTTCGGCCCGCGGGACGACGTCCCGGCTACTACCACGACAACCGTGAGGATGCCCTGATCATGTGGCGCACCGCGGAAGGGGACGAAGTGGCCAGCGTTCGATGAGCCGCAGCGGACCGGACGAGACGCTGCTGGCCATCGAGACGAGCTGCGACGACACCTGCGCCGCCGTCGTCACGGGCGACGGTCGCATCCGATCGAACGTCGTCGCCTCGCAGGGACTGCTCCACGAACGTTACGGAGGGGTGGTGCCGGAGGTGGCGTCCCGCCGTCACCTCGAGGTCACGGGCCCGGTCGTCGAGGATGCGCTGGAGCTGGCCGGAGTGCGGCCACGTGACGTCGACCGGGTCGCGGTGACCCACGGACCGGGCCTGATCGGTGCGTTGCTCGTCGGGCTGTCCACGGCCAAGGCGCTTGCCGCCGCCAGGCAGGTGCCGTTGACGCCGGTGGACCACCTGCACGGGCACGTGGTCGCCGGCACGCTGGAACCGGATCCGATCGAGCCGCCCTACCTCTGCCTGGTGGCAAGCGGCGGGCACACGTTCGTCGCTCGTGTCGACGAGCCCGAGCGGTACCGGGTGCTCGGGCGCACGCTCGACGACTCCGCCGGGGAGGCGTTCGACAAGGGCGCGCGGCTTCTGGGGCTCCCGTACCCGGGCGGGCCCGCACTCGATCGGCTCGCGCGGGACGGATCGGCGGCGGCGTTCGACCTGCCCCGCTCGCTCCCTGGGCGCGGGCTCGATCTCAGCTTCTCGGGGCTGAAGACGGCGCTGCTGTACCGGACGCGCGACCTGGGCGATCGCGCGACGCGCGATCGTGCCGCCGACCTCGCTGCTTCGTACCAGGGCGCGATCGTCGACGTCCTGGTCGCCAGGACGCGCCAGGCGATGGAGCTGACCGGGTTGCAGCGGCTCTCGATCGGGGGAGGTGTCGCGGCGAACTCGCTCCTGCGCGAGCGTGTGGAGGGACTCGGACGGGAGCTCGGCTGGGAGGTCTCGATCCCGGACTTCGCCCTCTGCACGGACAACGCGGCGATGATCGCTGGCGCGGCTCGCTTTCTCGAGCCGATCGCCTTCCCCGACTACCTCGCGCTCGACGCCTTTGCACGGGCGGCGTGAGGATGCCGCGCGTGACGCTGTACGGGAAGCCCGGCTGCCACCTGTGCGAGGACGCGAGGAGCGAGATCCTGGCCGTCCGGCGCGATCGGGAATTCGAGCTCGAGGAGATCGACATCTCGCTCGATCCGGTGCTGTTCCGGGAGCTCGGCGAGCGCATCCCGGTGGTCGCGGTCGACGGGACCGAGGCCTTCCGGTACCGGGTGGACGGCGCGGCTCTGCGCCGGCTGCTCGACCCGGCGGCCTGAGACCGGTCGACTACAGTGCTCACGTGAGCTTCAACGAGCCGTACGGGAGCGGCGTCGGGCTCGGGCAGCGCGACGGCGAGCGGCTTTCGCTGGGCGTGGCGGCTCGCCTGTCGCGCTACCTGCAGGTCCTCACCCAGGCCAAGAAGATGGGGCGCGACACGCTCTCCTCGCAGGAGCTCGCCGAGTACACGCACATCAACTCCACCCAGATCCGCCGTGACCTGTCCGGCTTCGGCAAGTTCGGCAAGCGCGGGGTCGGCTACAACGTCGATTCGCTGCTGTCCCAGATCCGGAAGATCCTGCGCACGAGCGGACAGCACAACATCGCCCTGTTCGGCGCCGGGCACCTGGGAAAGGCGATCGCCAGCTCGGACATCTTCGCCGACCACGGGTTCCGGGTCGTCGCGATCTTCGACACCGATCCGGGCAAGGTGGGCGAGCCGATCGGACGCGAGCTCACGGTGCGCCCCTACGACGACCTGCAGCGCGTGGTCGAGCGGGAGTCGATCGTCGTCGGTGTGCTGGCGGTGCCCACCGAGGCGGCGCAGGCTGTGGCAGACGACCTCGTTGCCGCGGGTGTCCGGATCATTTTCAACTACTCGGAGGCGCTGCTCCAGGTGCCCCCCGAGGTGACCGTTCACGCGTCGAGTCCCGCCGTGGACCTGCTCTACGCGCTGTACTTCTACCTCACGTAGAGATGGCTGATCCCACGACCCTGCGAGTCTGGATGGCGATTCTGGCTCGTCCGGCTCGGCGTCCTTGCGTCCTCGCGTGCACTCGTGCACGCCACGGACGCTGCGTCCGTGACCCGGCCGGCCAGAACCGCCCCCAGACCCACACTGCCGTGGAATCAGTCATCTAGAGATGCTCGACATGGCGCGAGTGCGGGAGGTGTTCGACGCCTCCGAGGACTTCACGGTCGGGATCGAGGAGGAGTTCGCGATCGTGGATCCGGAGACCCACGAGCTGACGCAGCGCTACGAGGAGCTGCAGGAGGCGGCACGTGCCGACGAGGTGCTGGCGGAGGCCGTGGCCGGGGAGCTCATCTCCTCCGAGATCGAGATTCGTTCGCGCCGGGGCGCCGACTTCGCCGATGCGCTCGAGAGCCAGCGCGAGGCACGGGCGCGGCTGTTCGCACTCGCCGCGCGCCACGGCGTGCTGCTCGGGGCCACCGGGACGCATCCGTGGAGCCCATGGCAGGAACAGCGGATCATCGACACCGACCACTACCGGCTGCTCGACGAGCACCTCCGCTACGTCGCCTGGCGGAACAACACCTTCAGCGTCCAGGTTCACGTGGGGATCAGGGGGGCGGACCGGGCGATCGCCGTTGCCGACCGAATGCGCGGAGTGCTGCCGGAGCTCCTCGCGCTGTCGGCGAACTCGCCCTTCCTCGACGGACGCGATTCCGGGCTTCACTCGGCGCGCAGCCAGATCTTTACCCGCAGCTTCCCGCGCTGCGGCATCCCGGACGTGTTCGGCGATTTTCAGACCTACGCCGAGTACGTGGACCTGCTGGCGCGGACGCGGTCGATCTCCGAGTTCACCCAGCTCTGGTGGAGCGTCCGGCCCCATCATCGCTTCGGCACGATCGAGGTACGGATGTGCGACGCGCAGACGAGCGCTGAGGACTCCACCGCACTGGCCGCCCTGATGGTGGCCTGTGTGGCCCAGGCCGCCTTCGATCACGACGAGGGAGCGACGCCGCCCCATCCGCCCGGTCGGCTCATCGAGGAGAACATGTGGCGGGCGATCCGCTACGGCCTCGCGGGACGGATGATCGACACCGGCCGCGGCGAGGAGTATCCGGCCCGCGCTCTGCCCGAGCGCCTCCTGGCCTGGACCGCCCCGGCGCGGGCGGCGCTCGGCATCGACCCGGTGCTCCCGCGCGAGGACGGCGCCGAGCGCCAGCGCCGGGCCCTCGCCGAGGGGACCATCGACGAGGTGTACGCGGCGGAGGTGGCCGTTACCCAGGGAACCTACGAGGCAGAAGGAGTGAGAACGTGAGCTATCAGGACCCGGCGGCCGGCGGCCGCCAGCCGACGGAGGAGGAGCTCCGGGCCGCGATGGAGGAGCAGATGCGTCGCATCCGCGTGCAGGACGTGCTGCTGCAGACGGCCGCGACACTGGTGAATCTGGGTGGCCGGCGTCTGGGCCTGGCTCCGGACGCGGGCGACGAGCGCGACCTCGAGCAGGCCCGGCTCGCGATCGAGGGTGTGCGAGCCTTGGCGCCGCTGCTCGGCGCCGAGGAGGCGAGCGCCGTCAGGGAAGCTCTCAGCCAGCTTCAGGTGGCCTACGCCCGTGAGGCCCAGCAGCCCGCCGGGGAGGGAGCCGGCGACCCGGGGGGCGGAGAGGGGCCGACCCCGGACCAGCGGCCCGCTCCCGGCCAGGGGGCGCCCCAGTCTGGATCCGCGCCGCCGGACGAGGCCGAGCGGGCCAAGGCGCGCTCGAAGATCTGGACGCCCGGGCGGCCCTGAGCCCCGCCGGCCGAGTGTCGGCCGGAGCGCCACCCCTCCGGCAACCTCGATACACTGCGCGCCCTTCTGTCCCGGGCAGTGCCGCATGTCGGTCCCCAGGACACTGCGCCAGGACCCGGGAGAGCACTGCGCTCTGAGCGCCTGATCGGGCGCCCCGGCCGCGCGCGGGCCACAATCGCAAGCTGCTCCGGAGGATCTTGACTTGACCGAGTTTCTGACCGACTACGGCATCATCGTGGCGCTCGCCTGTTCGGCCGCGGCAGTGCTCTACGGCGTCGTGACGTCGCGTTTCCTGCTGGCGAAGCCGGCCGGCAACGAGGAGATGCGGGCCATATCGGCCGCCGTCCAGGAGGGGGCGCAGGCCTACCTCAATCGCCAGTATTCGATCATCGGCATCGTCGCGGTGGTGCTGGTGGTCCTGCTCGCGATCGCGCTCAACGTCATCACCGCGATCGGCTTCGCGATCGGCGGGCTCTTCTCGGCGGCGGCGGGCTACATCGGGATGAACGTATCGGTGCGCTCGAACGCGCGCGTCGCGGAGACCGCCCGCGGCGGCATCGCGGGGGCCCTTGAAGTGGCGTTCCGCGGGGGAGCGGTAACCGGCCTGCTCGTCGCCGGATTGGCGCTGCTCGGAGTCGCGGGCTACTACGGCGTGCTCCTCCTGACGGGCGAAGAGGAGAAGGAGGCGGTCGACGCGCTCATCGGGCTCGGCTTCGGTGGGTCCCTGATCTCGGTGTTCGCCCGTCTCGGTGGCGGGATCTTCACCAAGGCCGCCGACGTGGGTGCCGACCTCGTGGGCAAGATCGAGGCGGGAATTCCGGAGGACGACCCGCGCAACCCGGCCACGATCGCCGACAACGTCGGCGACAACGTCGGCGACTGCGCCGGCATGGCCGCCGACCTGTTCGAGACCTACGCGGTGACAGCCGTCGCGGTGATGCTGCTGGGCGTGCTCAGCTTCAACGAGATCGGCGAGGTAGCCGTGTACCCGCTCGTGATCGGCGGCGTGTCGCTGCTCGCGTCGATCATCGGCACGTACTTCGTCCGGAGCCGGAGCGGGAACGTCGAGCGGGCGCTCTACCAGGGCCTGATCGCCTCCGGGGTGATCGCCGCTGCCGCGTTCCTCCCGGTCACGCTCTGGCTCATGGACGACCTCTCGTTCGTCCAGGGGCTGGATCCCCTCCTCGCCGGCGACGGCGAGCCGCCGACCGGAATCGAGCTGTGGCTCTGCACTCTGGTCGGGGTCGGCGTGACGGCCGGCCTGTTCGTTATCACCGACTACTTCACGTCCACGCGTTTCCGACCGGTCAAGACGACCGCACGCGCATCGCAGACCGGCCACGCCACCAACATCATCCAGGGCCTGGCGCAGGGGCTGCAGTCCACCGCCGCGCCGGCGCTGCTGATCGCCCTCGGGATCCTGGTCGCCAACGCGCTCGGCGGGATCTTCGGGATCGGCGTGGCGGTCATGGCGCAGCTCTCGCTGACCGGTCTGATCGTGGCGCTCGATGCGTTCGGCCCGATCACCGACAACGCCGGCGGGATCGCCGAGATGGCGGAGCTCCCGCAGGAGGTGCGCGACGTCACGGATCCGCTCGACGCGGTCGGCAACACGACGAAGGCGGTCACCAAGGGCTACGCGATCGGCTCGGCCGTGCTCGCCGCGCTGGTCCTGTTCGCCGCGTTCATCGAGGAGCTGCGTGAGGAGGCGGCGGGCGCCGGCGAGACACTGGCGAGCTTCTCCGTGTCCGAGCCCGAGGTCCTGATCGGCCTCGTCATCGGCGGCATGATGGTCTACCTATTCGCGTCGCTCGCGATCGAGTCGGTGGGCCGGGCCGGTGGGCTCGTGGTGGAGGAGGTTCGGCGTCAGTTCCGGGAGAAGCCCGGGATCATGGAGCGCACCGAGAAGCCCGACTATGCACGCTGCGTCGCGATCGTCACCGCGGCGGCGCAGAAGGAGATGATCCTCCCGGCGCTGATCCCGATCCTGATCCCGCTGATCGTCGGGCTGCTCTCGTACCAGGCGCTGGGCGGCCTCCTGATCGGGGTCATCGTGGTGGGCTTCTTCGTCGCGGTCTCGATGACCTCCGGCGGCGGGGCCTGGGACAACGCCAAGAAGCTGATCGAGGACGGCGAGTACGGCGGGAAGGGATCGGAGGCGCACGCGGCCTCGGTCACCGGTGACACCGTGGGAGACCCCTACAAGGACACCGCGGGGCCGGCGATCAACCCCATGATCAAGGTCGCGAACATCGTTGCGCTGTTGATCATTCCGTTCGTGGTCTAGGGCGCTTCAACGCCAACGCGGTGGGCGCGGGGCCTGCCTCCGGTGCGGTCCCCGCCGCGTCGCTTGACCTGCCTCACGTGCGCGATAGGCGGTGCTGCTCCGGTCCGGTGTCGCCGGCGCGCACTCCCGGCAGGATGCGCTCCGCGGCGAGCATCCGCACCGTCGCCACCCGCGCGAGGAGGGTGGCACGCGGCCCTCTCGGGTGGGCCTTTGCTCAGGGTCGCGCAGTCGAAGTGCTTGTTCGCCTGGAGTGCGGTGCCGTCGGTCAACCAGACTCGAATATCCACATGAGGTCCCTTGCAGGCCGATCGCCGGCTAAAACGACGACCAGCAGCGGCGAGGAGCGGGCACAAGCGAGCGCGCGGGAGCCGAACTGCAGGGCGATCGGCTCAGTGCGCAGCTACCCGGGCCGCGCCGGGAAAGTGTTCACCGAGCTTCGGTCTGCCACCATCGATGACATGACAGCGAAGGGCCCAAGCGGGACCCGCCCGCGCAGCGCCGATCCCTGGCGCGACGTGGACGTGATCGACGAGCGTGCGGCCCGCTTCGGACAGGCAACGACAGGGCTCGTGGCCCTCTCGGGTGCTCTGCTCGGGTGGCCGCTCGCCTGGGCTCTGATGTCTGCCCAGCTCTTGATCGGACTGACCCTCGGTCGCCGCTGGTGCGTTCCATGTGTCTTCTACTTCGCCGTGCTGCAGCCGCGCCTCGGCGAGGGGCCGTTGGAGGACTCGCGGCCGCCACGCCTCGCGAACATGATGGGCACGGCGTTCCTCGGCGCGGCGGCGATCCTGTGGTGGGCCGGCTTGCCCGCGGTCGGGACGGCCGTGGCCGGCCTGGTCGCGTTCCTTGCCCTGCTCTCGGCGATAACTGGCTTCTGCGCCGGGTGCGAGGTCTACAAGCTCACCGCGAAGCTCCGCGGGATCTCCTCGACACACCACGGCAAGCTCGATCCATCGGATCTCCCCGGCCTCGACGGTGCGCCCCTGAGCCTGGTCGAGTTCACCCATCCTCTCTGCTCCGACTGTCGCGATTGGGAGCAGCGCCTGGCGGCTAGGGACGAGCCGCTGCTCAAGGTGGACGTGCGCGGCCGGCCCGACCTGGCTCACAAGTACGGGATCGCGATCGTGCCGACCGTGGTGGCGGTCGCACCCGACGGCCAGGTGCTGGAGCGCCTCGCACCCTGAGCCCACAGCGGACGCCAGGCGAGCATCCGCGCGGGCGACAGCCGCGTGCCGGCGCAGCCGGAGGTCGACTACCTGATCCTGCTCGACAAGCTCTACATACTGTCCTACGGCTTCGTGGTGCTGACCCTCGCGCTGATCGTGCGCAACTCGTGGGTCGAGCGGCGACATCAGCGCCGCGGTCCGCGTCGACCGTCGCAGCCTCGCGGTCCTGACGGTCCTCTACGTCGTGGTCGCGGGCGTGCTGTTCGTCTCGTCGCTCGCCTAGAGGCCTGGCTAGCAGCGCGGCGAGCCGTTCTGGCAGGGGTCGCGTCCCGGCGGCTCCTGGGGCTCCTGGGGCTCCTGGGGCTCGGGCGGATTGGCGGGCCGTTCGGGCTGTTCCTGACCGGGAGGCGGCTCCTCCTTCGTCTCCGTCTCGGGCTCCTCGATGGTGGTCGTCTCCTCCGGCACCGGCACCGGCGCCGTGGTCTCGGGCACCACGGTCGGCGCCGGGGCGACCGGCGCCGGCACGATCTCCTCCTCGTCCGGGCGACACCTGTCGGCAAGCTCGTTGAGCTCCACGATCTCCGCGTTGAGCGTGGTCCGGAGCTGCGGGTCGACCTCGGCGTCGGGGAGGCCGTCGGTCTCTCGGTCGAGCTCGTTGAGCGTGGACTCGAGCTCGTCGCAGCTCCCCTGATCGAACCGTCGCTCGGCATCGTCGAGGAGCTCCAGCAGCACCCCGGCGTCGTCCGGGGCCAGCAGGCTGGGCTCTTCCTCGCCGCCGCAGCCCGACGCGGTGATCACGACGACGCCGATCAGCGCGGCTCGAACGGCGATCGTTCGGAGAGAGGGCATTCGCTGACTGTAGGGACCGGACGCCGCTAGGGGTCCGCGAACACCCTGCGTACGGCCTCGCGCGCTGCGGCGAGGATCTCCTGCTCGTCCTCGACCTCGCGGTGGCGCATGATCACGCGTCCGGCGCAGACCACGCTGTCGACCACGTCGCCGTGAGCGCTGTAGACCAGATTGCTGGTGAGTGAGTGGACCGGCTCCATCGGCGGCGCGCCGGCGTCGATCAGGATGAGGTCAGCATCGCGCCCCGGTGCGAGCTCGGGACCCGCCAGCCCGAACGCTGGCGCGGGATTGGCCGTCGCCATTGCCATCGCCTCGGTCGCCGGGAGCGCCGTGGGATCGCCGTCGCGGAACTTCTGCAGCAGGGCCGCCACCTTCATCTCCTCGAACAGGTCGAGGTTATTGTTCGAGCCGGCGCCATCGGTGCCGAGCGCGCACACCGCGCCGGCCTCGGCGAGCTTGCGGTGCGGGTAGACGGCTCCCACCGCCAGCTTCATGTTGGCCACCGGGTTGTGGACGCAGACCACCCCGCGCTCGCCGAGCAGGCCGATGTCCGTGTCCGACAGCCACACCGTGTGCGCCGCGACGGTGCGGGGCGACAGCAGCCCGAGGCGATCGAGGTACTCCACGGGGCTGCATCCATGCCGCGCGCCGCACTCCTTGACCTCCTGCTCGGTCTCGGCGACGTGGATATGCACCAGGAGGTCGCGATCGCGCGCGAACTCCGCCGCCCAGCGCAGCGACTCCTCGGAGACCGTGTAGATCGAGTGCGGCCCGAGCGCGTGGGAGACGCGCTTCGATAGCCCGGCTGCCTCGGACTCGACGTGCTCGATCGCTCGGCGGGTGGAGCGCGCGGCCTTGTCGTCCCCGAAGTCGATCAGGACGCGCGACAGGCAAGCGCGCACGCCCATCTCCTCGACGGCCGCGGCCGCCGCGGCGAAGTCCCAGTACATGTCGTTGAAGAAGAGGGTGCCGCTTCGGACCATCTCCAGGATCGCCAGGCGGGTGCCCGCATAGATGTCGTCGGCTGTCAGCCGGCGCTCGAACGGCCACACCCGCTGCTCGAGCCATTGCGTCAGCGGCAGGTCGTCGCCGCTCCCCCGAAAGAGGGTCATCGCGGCATGCGTGTGCGCGTTGATCAGCGGAGCGTGTGCGACGCAGCCGCGCCCGTCGAGCATCTCGGGGGTCGGTCGCCGGACGTCCGCGTCACCCTCATCGCCGCCACGGTCGATCGACGCGATCACCCCGGCATCGCAGTGGATCGTGGCGGGTGCGCCGTCGACCACGACGTTCTCGATCTTGAGCGGCCGCGCGGCGTCCATGAGCTGCCCGCGGCGCTCTCCGTCCGCGGGCTGACGACCCTATACGAGCGCGGCAATAGGCCCGGCGGGGCACGGTCGTCAATAGACGTGGACGCGTACGGAGGGTTCACGCGTCGCCGGCATGTAGCTTTTCCCGCCGGTGGCCGAGCGCAGGCCTAAGGAGCAGGGCCTCGAGCGCGTTCTCGGCACGGGCGCGCTCTTCTCGACGGCGTACGGAAACGTCGGCAGCTCGATCTACTACGCGCTCGGCCTCGTGGCGGTGTTCGCGCTCGGCATGACCCCGGTGGTCTTCCTGATCGCCGGATTGATCTTCATGGCGACCGCGGCCACGTACGCGGAGGGCACGACCATGTATCCGGAGGCCGGCGGCTCCTCGTCCTTCGCACGACGCGCCTTCAACGAGTTCTGGTCCTTCTTCGCCGCCTGGGGCCAGATGCTCAACTACGTGATCACGGTTGCGATCTCGGCGTTCTTCGTCCCGCACTACCTGGGCGTCTTCTGGGAGCCGCTGAAGACCTCGCCGGCCGACATCATCGGCGGGATCGTGGTGGTGGCGTTGCTCGTCCTGCTCAACGTGGTCGGGGTCAAGGAGTCCGCGGGCGTGAACATCTTCCTCGCGGTCGCCGACTTCCTGACGCAGGTGCTCCTCGTGGTGGTGGGAGTGATACTGGTGCTCTCGCCGGAGACGCTCGTCGAGAACGTCGACTTCGGCACCACGCCCACGCTGTCGGACTTCCTGATCGCGATCCCGGTTGGCATGGTGGCCTACACGGGCATCGAGACGATCTCGAACCTCGCCGAGGAGGCCCGTGACTACGGCCACACGATCCCGCGCGGGATCGGCGCCGTGGTGATCGCGGTAGTCGCGATCTACGCGCTACTGCCGTCGGTGGCACTCTCGGCGATGCCGGTCGAGGAGGACGGCACGACGTTGCTCGCCCTCGACGAGGAGGACGGAGGCTTCGCGGGCGACCCGATCCTGGGCGTGGTCGAGAACATCGACCTCGGGGCGCTTCAGGCGCCGGCAGAGATCTACGTCGGCGTTCTCGCGGCCACCATCCTGTTCATCGCGACCAATGCGGGACTGCTGGGGCGTGTCGCGGCTCACCTATTCGATGGGCCAGTACCGGCAGCTGCCGGAGCGACTGCGGCGGCTCCATCCGCGCTTTCGAACCCCGTATGTGGCGATCGCGGTGTTCGGGCTGATCGCATGCCTCACGATCGTTCCCGGTCAGGCCGAGTTCCTCGGGACCATCTACGCCTTCGGCGCGATGCTGTCGTTCACGATCGCGCACGCGGCTGTCATCGGGCTACGGATCAAGGAGCCCGACCGTGAGCGCCCCTACCGCGGCCCCGGCTCGGTGCGAGTCCGCGGCCGTGAGCTGCCGTTGTTCGCCGTGCTGGGCGGCCTCGGAACCGCGCTTGCGTTCGTCGTGGTCACAGCGCTCAACGTGGAGACGTTGATTGCCGGCTCGATCTGGATGGCGGTCGGGCTCGTCACCTACGTCGCGTACCGGCGGCAGCAGGGACTTCCGCTCGCCGCGACGCACAAGATCGTGGTCCCCGAGCCGATCGTCGACCATGAGGTCGAGTACGAGTCGGTACTCGTGGCGTTCGAGGACGAGGACTACTCGCGCGAGGTCGTCGCAACGGCCGCGAAGCTCGCGGCGCGGCGACGGCGCGGCATCCACGTCCTCGTCACGATCACCGTTCCGCAGACGGCGCCGATCGACGCCGAGATCCCGGAGCAGGAGCGTCGGGCGCAGGCCACGATCGACTCCGCCCGCGTGATCGGGGGGCGGCGGGTGACCGGCCACTTCGAGAAGGTCCGGGCGGGGGAGGCCGGCCGCCGCATCGTCGAGGAGGCGCGCGACATCCGCGCGCGCGCGATCGTGATGCATCCCGCTCGCCGGCGACCCGGCGGCACGCTTTTCGGCCGGACGCTCGACGCCGTGCTCGAGGAGCGGCCCTGCCGCGTGATCATCGAGTACAAGGGCGGTGCAAAGGCCTCGCACGCGGCCGCCTGACGCGAGCGGAACGCAGCGCATCCCAGTGCTGGATCGTTCGCTTCGGTCCCCGACCGCAGGTCTAAGATCCCGCGACGTGGGACAGGCCTACCGCCACTCGATCCGTGTGCTCGGTGGCCTGCTCTTCGCCCTGGGCCTGACGCTGGTCGTGGTGACGCTCGCGCGCGGTGGCGGGCCGCTGGCACTGGGCGTCGTGGTGGGCGCTGCGCTCGCCGCGAT
Source organism: uncultured Thermoleophilaceae bacterium (assembly GCA_963808955.1). Lineage (GTDB taxonomy): Bacteria > Actinomycetota > Thermoleophilia > Solirubrobacterales > Thermoleophilaceae > CAWEHQ01. Next base: position 140,033 of record CAWEHQ010000016.1, read on the forward strand.
CGGCGCCGGAAGGGCGTTCCTCGCCGGCTCGGCGCGCCGCGGCGGATCGACGTGAGGCGACAGGTCGGCCGCGACTGGGGCGGGGCTCGTCTAGTGGAGCGCTCGGCCGGGCGGCTCGAGGAGCGCGTGGTCGGCGGCATCGGCGCTCCAGGGTTGATAGCCGTGGGGCTGACCTCAATCGGGGGGTCGGTGTACTTCGCGCTCGGCGTGATCATCGGCGCGGCCCTCGGGCTGACGCCGGTGGTCCTCCTCGTGGCCGGACTGTTTTTCGTGTTCGCGGTGATGACGTACCTCGAGGGCGACTCGCTGCACCCGGAGCGCGGCGGCGCGTCGACCTTCGCGCGCTACGCGCTCGACGAGCTGTGGAGCTTCATCGCGGGCTGGGCAATCCTCCTCGACTACCTGATCGTCATGGCCATCGCAGCCCTGTCGGTGTCGCACTACCTCACGGCCTTCTGGAGCGACGCCGGCGACCGGGGGGTCGAGGTCGTCATCGCCGGCGCGGCGATCGCCGCCGTCGCCGCGGTCAATGTCCGAGGCATCGCCGCCCACGGGCTCAGGCGGGCCTTGCGCGTCGGTCTTGTCAATCTGCTTCTGTCGCTTGTGATCATCGTGGTCGGACTGGCGACGCTCTTCGACCCCGGGACGATCCTCGACTCGATCGACCTCGGGGAGGCGCCGACGATCGAGGGGCTGCTGTTCGCGGCGGTGGTCGCCGCGGCCGCCGGCACCGGGATCGAGGCCGCCTCGGGGCTCGCCGGGGAGGTTCGGGTTGGGCACGCGGCGCTTCGCCGGGTCGCCCTGCTGTCGACCCTCGGCGTGGTGGTGCTGCTCGCGGGGATGTCGCTGGTCGGTGTCAGTGTCGCTCCGGTGGTCGGTGGGGCGACCGAGCTGGGCGAGCGGTTTATCGAATCGCCCGTTCTCGGGATCGCGGTGCGGTTCGAGCCGGAGTGGCTAAGCGAGGCGCTCCAGTACGCGGTCGGGGCGGTCGGGGCGCTGATCCTCCTGGTCGCGGTCGGCGGCAACATGCTCGGCCTCTCACGGCTCACCTACTCGCTCGCGACCAACCGGCAGATCCCGAGCGCCACCGGCAGGCTCCACCCGAATTACTCGACGCCCTACGTGGCGGTGGCCATTGCGGGGATCCTGGCGTTCGCGCTGGCGGCGACGGCGGACGTCGAGTTCCTGGCCGGGGCGTTCGCCTTCGGCGCGATGCTCGCCTTCACACTTGCGCACGTCTCGATCCTGGTGCTTCGCTTTCGGGAGCCGGCCGCCGCGCGGGCGTTCCGCGTGCCGTTTTCAGTCCCGTTCCGAGGAGGTTCGATTCCGATTCCGGCGGCGATCGGCGCGATCGGGAGTGCGGTGGCGTGGGTGAGCGTCGTTGTCCTGTCGGAGGGCGGGAGGATCGTGGGCGGGGCCTGGATGCTGGCCGGCCTCGTGCTTTACGTCGTCTATCGGACGAGCCAGGACAAGCCGCTCCGGCAGCGCTTCACGATCCCGGAGGAGGTCCTGCGGGAGGCTCCGCCGCTCGAGTACGGGAGCATCCTCGTGCCGGTTTTCGGTCGCCGGCTGGACGACGACATCGTTGGCACCGCCGGACGGCTGGCCGCGGCCGAGGGCGACGGCGGCGACGGCGGAGGCGCGGTGATCGAGGCGATCTACGTGCTCGAGATCCCGATGTCGCTCCCGATCGATGGCCGCGTCCCAGCCGAGCGGGTGGAGGAGGCTCACCAGGCGCTAGCGCGTGCGAAGGAGGTGGGGGAGGAGTACGAGGGAGTGCAGGTCGCCACCGCGATCACCCGCGGGCGCTCCGTGGGCCAGACGATAGTGGAGGAGGCGCGCCGCCGCGGTGTGGAGGCCATCGTCCTAGCCGCGGAGGAGCCGAGCCGGACCCGCGGAGGCACGCTGCTCGGAGGCCGCGCCATCCCGCCCGACCGAGTGGCGGGCGACATCACGAAATACGTGATGGAGAAAGCGCCGTGCCGGGTTGTGCTGACAGCCCCGCCGGCGGGCGAGCAGGTGGGCACTCGCGAGGGTGTCGCGCCGTGATCCGATGGGCATTCCACGGCGTATGGAGGTGATGCTCGAAGCACGCTTGGGAATGGCCCTCCGACCGGTCGGCGAATAGAGTGAAGGCATGTTCGTCTTGATCGTCGGCGCCGGGCGGGTCGGCTCGGCGATTGCCAAGACCATGCTCGCGGACGGGCACGAGGTATCGGTCCTCGACGAGGACCCGGAGGCGATCGCGCTGCTGGAGCGCGGGCAGACGCGCGGGTGGGAGGACGTGGGCGGCTCGTTCACCGTAGGGACCGCGCTCGAGATCGACGCCCTCACCGAGGCCGGGATCGAGCGGGCGGATGCCTTCGTGGCCTCCACCGACGGCGACAACACCAACCTCGTGATCGCGCAGATCGCACAGCGCCGCTTCAAAGTCGACCGCGTGGTGGTGCGCGTGCTCGACCCGTGCCGGGCCGAGGTGGTACGAGGAGCAGGGCTTGCTCACCGTGTGTCCGACGCAGGTGGCGATCGAGATGCTCGAAAGCGCCGTCCGCGAGGAGGTCGCCTAGGTGTACGTGCTGATCGTCGGAGCCGGGAAGGTGGGGTGGAACCTCGCACGCGAGCTCATCGAGAAGGGCCATGAGGTCACCGCGATCGAGGCGAGCCAGCGACGGTACCAGACCGTCGAGGAGGAGCTCGAGCACGCGGTGCAGTACGGCGACGGCTCCGAGCTCTGGGTGCTCGAGCGTGCGGGGATCGAGCGCGCCGACATGGCCATCGCGGTGACCGGTGACGACGAGGACAACATCCTCATCTGCCAGGTCGCGCGCGAGAAGTACGGCGTCGAGCGTGTGATCGCGCGGTGCAACAACCCGCGCAACCTCCAGCACTTCGAGCTCCTGGGCGTGAAGCCGGCGGTGTCGGCCACCGACCTCATCCTCCGCCTGATCGAGCACGAGGTTCCGGAGTACGGGATGCTGCACCTGCTCGACCTCCCGCAGGAGCGGCTCGAGATCATCGAGCTCGAGGTAGCGGCGGGCTCGCCCGCCGCCGGCGCCATGGTCAAGGACCTCGGCCTGCCCGATGGATCGCTGGTGATCTCGATCCTGCGCGGCGGCGACGGCTTCGTACCGCGCGGCGACTCCGTGATGGAGCCCGGCGACGAGGTGCTGCTGGTGCTCGACACCGGCCTCGAGGAGGACGTGACCGCCGCGTTCGCGGCGGTGGGCTCGGAGGCCGCGTGAGCGACGAACCGCGGCTCGCCTAGTGCCCGACCGCTCCGTCGACTACCTCGTGATCGGCGGCGGGCTCGCGGGTGCGAGCTGCGCGATCAAGCTGCGCGAGGAGGGGGCCGACGGGTCGATCCTGATCGTGGGCCGGGAGCCGGACCCGCCCTACAACCGGCCGCCGCTTTCGAAGGGCTACCTGCGTGGGGAGGAGTCCCACGAGGAGACGCTGGTCAAGCCCAAGAACTGGTGGACGGACAACGGCGTCGAGATCCTGACGCGAACGAGCGCGATGAAGCTGGACGTCGGGGAGCGGACCGTGCGGCTCTCGACCAAGGAGGAGGTGGGCTTCGACAAGGCGTTGCTCGCGACGGGCGCCAACGTGCATCGGCTGCGGGCCAAAGGGGGGGAGCTCGAGGGCATCCACTACCTGCGGGCGCACGCCAACTCCGACGCGATCCGCTCGGACGCGGAGGACGCCGAGCACGTCGTGATGATCGGCGGGAGCTACATCGGAACCGAGGTCGCTGCGTCGCTGACCGCGCTCGGAAAGTCATGCACGATCCTGATGCAGGAGGCGGTCACACTCGAGCGTCAGTTCGGTTCCGAGGTGGGTGGCTTCTTCCAGGGGGTGCTCGAGGAGCACGGGATCGAGATCGTTGGCTCCGACGAGCTCGACCGCTTCGAGGGGTCGAACGGCCGTGTCGAGCGCGTGGTCACGAAGGGCGGGCACGAGCTGCCGTGCGAGTGCGTGGTGGTGGGCGCCGGCGTCATGCCGGACGTGATGCTGGCCCGAGGCGCAGGTCTCGAGCTCGGCGAGCGCGGCGGGATCGTGTGCAACTCACGGCTCGAGACCTCGAGCCCCGGCGTGCTCGCGGCTGGTGACATCGCGGAGTACGAGTCGGTCGTTCACGACGGAGCGCCGCTGCGGATCGAGCACTGGGACGTGGCGCGGCTACAGGGCCAGACGGCCGCACTCAACATGCTCGGACGCGACGTGCCGCACGAGGCGATCCCCTATTTCTTCTCCGATCTGGCCGACTGGTCGTCCATGGAGTACGTGGGCCCGGGCTCAGGCGACCCGGTGATCCGCGGCTCGATCGACCGCGGCGAGTTCGCGGCCTTTTACGTCGATGGCGGCCGCGTGACGGCGGCGCTTAGCGTCGACCGCTCAGACGACCTCGAGCATGCGCGACGCTTCATCCGGGAGCGGACGGCCGCGACGCCCGAGCAGCTGGGGGACGAGGGCACGGACCTCGCGGCGCTGTAGCGGTCGGCGCTATCGTTCGTCACCGTTGGGGATTGGGGTAGCGGAAGCCCGCCAGGTTCTGGTCCTGGAAGCCCAGGTTCGATCCCTGGATCCCCAGTGTCTTCGGTTTGAATAGGGGACCGGACGGCGCCTTGAGGCCCTTCGTTCCGTCCGATCCATATGCGAACATGCGTTCGTGTCGGACGGGGAACACCAGACGGTTGATTGCTGTAAATCACCGCATGCGATGGCTGTGGATTCAACTGTCAGAAGTGGCTTCACGGCTGCGCTGGAGCTTCCGGCTCCGATCGAAAGCGCGGCACGGAAATCGCCCACACCTGGAGGCGGGATACCGGGTGAGGGGCGGTCCTGCCCGTCGCGTTTGTTGCCGTTGTCTACCGCCACCGCCAACGAAATTCGCCCAGCCACGGTGGCCTGACCGCGGGACGGCGCGGATCGTCCTCCTTCGAAGCCTCGGCGGCAGGCGGAGCATTAGCCCAGGCTCAGCTCGGCCTTGATCTCGCAGCGGTCGACCGAGGCGCGCGTCCCCGGGGTGTCGCCGGGTCCATCGTGTCGAGGGGGCCCTCCGCCGCCGCCATGTCGTCGGCCGTCATCGAAGAGCTGGATCACGACCGCGGTCCGCTGGTCCGCGTCGTGGAGGATCTGGACCTGCTTGGCCGGAATGTCCACAGGCGGTCCCTCGCGGGTCTCGGCCTCGGCCACGCGCGCCGCCAGGTGATCGGGGTCGACGTCCGTGAACCTGACCACGCGTGCGTACATGACTCCTCCTTCGGTCGCTGGTGAAGCGAACCTACACGGTTATCGTCGGGTTTGAGCGGCGGAGCCGCCCGCAAGAACGCCGGCCGGCGCGCCCTGCCGCGGGCCCGCCTCGCGATTTTCCCCGCGAGCCGCAACTTCTCGCCAGATCGTGACTCCTTCTTTCTGACGAGGCGGTCATGGAGTACGTACCCCGGGGGCATAGACAGGGCCAGGCGATCGCAGGTCCCGAGCCAGCGCGAGGAGAGGCGGTTGGCAAGCGTCGGCGGCGCTCGGTTCATCGGGATAGCCGCCGTTAGGAGACGAGCGGGGGCGCCCGCCTCCTGCGCACCTAGCCCCGCGGGTCATAACGGGCTAGGCGCTGGTCTGGCCCGACTTGGCCGACGCGAGACAAGACGAGTACGCAGCGCCGAGAGGGCGGCCACCGTGCCGTACGGGCCGTCGGCGCAACAATCGCTAGGACCCTTTGGATCTCACGGGCGGAGGGCAATCACTCGGCGATGGTGCGCGCGCCTTCCACAAGAAGCACCGCCGAGATGAGCAAAGCAGCCACCGCGTTCGCCCACCACCAGTCCAGGGCAGTCTCGAGCAGGAGACTGAGGAGGGTTGCCGCGGCGAGTACAGCGCCCGCGAGGCTTAGCACGCCATCGCCGCGGAGCCCCCGACTTCTCAACGGTCCCGCCAGGTTTAGCTTTGCCCATGCCAGGACGGGGAGCACGAGGACCGAGGCGGCCGTCAGGACGATGCCTACGCGAGACGGTTCCGGGGTCGATTGAGCCGCGAGCGCGCTGACCGCCCTAGCACCTACGTACAACGCCACGGCGAGCATAGCCCCGCCGACTGCGATCGCGGCTCGGTGCTCAACGGCACCGACCCCTGCCCCGGCGCGTTCGCGGCGGAAGCGCCACACCAGCACTCCCGACGCCGTGCCATCCAAGATGGAGTTAGCGCCGAAACCGACGAGCGCGACGGAAGAGGCGGCCAAACCAGCCACCACAGACGAGGTACCCGCCAGCGCAGCCCACGCCACCGATGCTCCGCTCCACCAAAGCGCGGCTGACGTAAGGCGGTGCCTGTGTTCCGGTCTCACGAGGCCATCGTTTGAGGAGACCCGACCAATATGACGGCCCGCCAGCCAGGCCGCCGGAGACCCAACGAGCAAAGACACTCGCTGGTTTGGTCGTTTCGCGGTCTTAGCTGCCGGTCTCGCTGGTTGCGGCGTCGCCAGCTTGAGCTCTCGGTCGGAGCGTCGTGGAGCGTTACTGCTCCTACGGAGCGGTCTCCCGAGCCCAGTCGAGGGCTGCATCGACCATGTCGACGCGGACGATGTCGAGGACAGGGACACGAACGCGGCGCTCTACACGAGGGGGCGAGATCGACTCTGCCGGCCGGACGTAGGGCCGTTCTGCGAGCAGTAGGTGGGGTCTCGAATCAGGGACCCACGATCAGCGTGAGGTGTCAGCTATGGGCTCGCGACTGAGCAGAAGCGCCCCCTCCGCCAAACGCGAAATCGGACCTCCGACTACCCCGATATCGGACTGCCCTGGGACACCCAGGGGGAAGGGGAGGGCCAGTTCGGTTCTTTGACGCTGATTCATGGCGTCGACCGGCCACGCCCGAGGTTCTCGCTTTGCGGGAAGAGAGCAGCCCCGTGTGCTTGCAAGTGGGCTTCCCCAGGTGTAGACCACGAGGCCCGCCCACGACAGAGGAGGTGCCACATGGCCCGGAGCGTTACCGTCCACCGCTGGAACACCGGCGCTACCGCCACCGGGGCGAGCCTGACAGGCGCCAAGGCCGTCGGTGCCCGCGTGCTCGGACCCTCGGCCATGGGACCGCTCGCGATCGCCGTGTCTGCCATTGGCGCGTTGGCGATCGGACGACTCGCGATCGCCAATGCGGTCATCCGCAAACTGCGTGCCGAGGAAATCGAGATCGGCTCGCTCAAGGTGCGCGAGCTCGAGGTCGCCGGACAGCGCTGGCCCGACACGGTCCCAGCGTCGGCACAGGATTAGCATCGCCCGCGGCTGACGCATGCTCGCCGGTGGCGGCGTGCTCCGCCGCGTCTGTGGGCGTTCCTCAAAGGCTCAGTTTGGAGCAGGGCCCGGCATCCCGATCCCGCCGCTCTCCGTATCGCTCGGACCCGACTAGGCGGGCGAGGCTATGACTCCGCGTTACGGCTTGTCCATCTTGTAGACCTCACGCACCTGCGGCTCTCCGGCGTTGATCCCGACCTCCTCGAGGAGCGGCATGAGTTTCGGGCCGAAGCGCTCGAAGGCCTCGCGCGACTCCCATACCTCGAACACCTCCTCCACGTCGGAATCACCCTGCGCCGCGTGGAAGATGAGGCCCGGTGCGGGCCAGTCGCCGGCGTCCTCAAGGCGCTTCCGGACCTCGTCGTAGTTCTCGCGGCTCGTCGGTTCTGCCGCGAATCTGACCGAAATTGCCATTCCGCCTCCTCTCCGGTAACAAGACCGACTGAGAAACCCTATCCCGTGATCCGCGCACTCACCTTGGTGTGTAGGCGACCAGCCTCCAGGCGGTTGCGGCGGCTTGGGCTCCGTCACCGGGGGTTGACGCGGACCGCGTCCTTGACGACGGTCGATCGGGTCGCGGGATCGTCCTTGTCGCCGCCTGGTCCCTCGAGCCCGAAATCGGACTCAGCCTCCGGTAAATCGGCTACCTGGGCGCCCGGGGGGAGCGAGAGGGCGGCTGTGACGTCCGCGCGTTTCTTGTTTACCTTTCTTTAGCGAAGACAGATGGCATAGACGGAGGCTTGCGCCGGGGTGCCGCCGTTGTTCTGAATGTGGACTCTCCAACCGTCGTCGGGAGCCCTATTCTGATCGCCGCCGTCCAACGGAAACGTGGCGCTAACGTCCAGGGCGGTCGAAAGCGTTCCAGCGCCACCGCCCATGACCTCGAAGCCGGGCCCGCACCTCGCCACCCCAAACTGGGTTGACCCTGGGCCGATGACGCCGGACTCCGTGACGTACCTCGCGCCGTCGACCTCCTGAACGACCTGCGCCTTTACTTCTCCTGCTGGCGCTGGCTCCCATGGACCGGCCTCTGAATCGTCGGTCGCTGCAACCGCCACCCCGACCCCTCCGACGGCAACAAGCGCGACCGCGGCAAGAGCGGCCCTCCACCTGTTGTCTCGTACCTTCCGCGCCATAATCGTGGCCTCCCTTCAGGGTTGCGAGCGGCTCCCTTGAGCCGCTCTGTCGAGAAAGACGATTCTGGGGCCGCGGTAGTAAAGCAACACCGTCGGGTTTCGCGCGGCGGATCGCTGCGGGAGGGGGGACGACCCGAGAGCAGAGGCGGTAGCCGACAGCGCCCAGCCGTCCGAACGCGAGCGCGGTTTCAGCGCAGGTTGGGAAAACGCCTGCGTCCGCTGCGGACGTGCCTTGCGCCCCTGGCAGCCGCCGGTGCCGACCATGACCGACGCCGAGATCGAGCAGTTGCGGCAGATCGCGTTCCCCGCCTCTGAGCCGCCCTGTACGGCGTGCGGGAGGCGGTTGGAGGTTGGACAACCAGCCCGATCCCGACGAGGCGCGAAGGCGTTACACAAGCCGCAGGGGCCGTGGCGTCGAACCACCTGCCGAGAGTGCGGAACGTTGGTCGTCAGGGCGAGGCGGGGTAGGCCGCCGTCCTACTGCGGTCCCGACTGTCGGGCGGAAGCAACGCGCAGGCGTCGCCGAGCCGCCTGATCTACCCCTGGCGGCCCCGTACCGCAGCACGACGGCTCGCACGCTGCTGGCACCGCCTCTGCCCGCTGCCACCACGCTCCCGAAACCGATGAGGACACATCAAGCCCGCTTCGCCGCGGCGTAGGCAACCGCTGCGACGACGGCCACGATGAGGCTGAATCCGCGCAGACTGAGCGAACGGCGAATGTCTAAGTCGTCGTCCCCTATCGGCTCTAGCCGCTGGATGAGCTGCTCGACGTCCTCCTCGCCCGCCGGGCGAGTGTCTGAGTCCTTGTCCCTTGTCGCCTCAAGCCGCTGGATGAGCTCCTCGACGTACTGCTCATCTATCCGTTCCATTGCGAGTTGCCCATTCGACAGGTGCGCAGCTACCTCCTGCCAAACAAGTGCGCCCGGCCACGTTCGGCCTTCGCTCAGGCGGCCTGCTCGACCCAGTGGCGGTACTGGCGTGAGTAGACGCCGCCGCCGGCGAGCAGCTCCTCGTGCGTGCCCTGCTCCACGACGCGCCCCCCATCCAACACCACGATCCGTCCCGCCCGCCTGATCGTCGACAGCCGGTGCGCGATCACGAGCGCGGTCCGTCCGGCCAAGAGCCGCCGCAGGCCCTGCTCGATACGCGCCTCCGTGCCCACGTCGACGCTCGACGTGGCCTCGTCGAGGATCAGGATCCTGGGGTCGGCGCAGGCGGCGCGGGCGAAGGCCACGAGCTGCCGCTGTCCGGCGGAGAGCCTGGCGCCGCGCTCGCCGACGTCCGTGTCGTAGCCATCGGGAAGGTGCTCGATGAACTCCGCAGCCCCGACGGCTGCGGCCGCGGCCTTCACCTCGGCGTTATCGGCACCCGGACGACCGAACGCGATGTTTTCGCGGACCGTGCCCGAGAAGAGATAGCCCTCCTGCGGGACCACGCCGAGCTGCGATCGAAGCGACCGCTGGCTCACATCGCGCAGGTCGTGGCCGTCGACCGTCACGCGCCCGCTCGTCGGGTCGTAGAAGCGCGCCACCAGCTTCGCGAGCGTCGACTTTCCGGCGCCGGTCGCGCCGACCAGTGCGACGGTCTGACCCGGCGGCACCTCCAGGCTCACGTCGCGAAGCGCGTACGCGCCACCCTCCCGGGCGTACGAGAAAGAGACGTCGTCGAGTGCGATCTCGCCGCGTACCGGCGGCAGCTCGCCCGCCTCCTCGTCGTCGACCACGTCCGGCTCCTCGTCGAGGAGCTCGAAGACCTTGTCCAGCGCGGCCATGCCCGCCTGGTAGGTCGTGTAGAGCTGCGACAGCTGCTGGATCGGGTCGAAGAAGCTCTGCAGGTAGAAGACGAACGACGCGAGGACGCCAATCGTGATCCCCTCGGCGCCGCCCACCTGCGTGGCGCCGTAGAGGAGGATCACGGCGGTCGCCACCGCGGACAGGAGCTCAACGGCCGGGAAGTAGGAGGCGTTCATACGCACCGTCCGCATGTTCACGTCGCGGTACTCGTCGTTCAGCTCGGCGAACCGCCGCTCGTGCCGGCGCTCCTGCCCGAACGCGCGCACGATTCGAACCCCCGAGAGGGTCTCCTGCAGATAGGCGGTCACCAGCGCGATCTTCTCTCGCGTCAGCCGGTAGGCGCCGGTCGAGGCGATCCGGAACGCCACGCTGCCGACGAGGAGGAGCGGGAAGGTGAGGAACGTGACGAGCGCGAGCCCGGCGTCGAGGTAGAGCAGGATCGCCGCTGTCCCGACGAGCGTCAGGGTCGAGGAGAAGAGCGTCACCACGCCGTCGGTGACGAGCTGGTCGAGCGCCTGCACGTCGTTGGTGAGCCGCGAGATCAGGACCCCCGCCTTGTTGCGCGAGTAGAAGCCGATCGAGAGTCCCTGGAGGTGCTGGAAGATTCGCGTGCGAAGGTCCTGGAGCGCGCGCTGGCCCACCCAGTTCACGAGGTAGGTCTGGACGTACGTCGCTCCCCAGTTGACGATCGCGGCCGCGAGGAACAGGCCGACGATGACGCTGAGCGCCGATAGGTCGCCGCCGCGGATCCCGTCGTCGATGGCCCGCCCGGCCAGGTACGGCGGGGCGAGTGCCGCCGCCGTGGCGATCAGGAGCGCCACGATCATCAGGACGACGCGCCCCCGGTACGGCCGGAGCAGCGCGAGCACGCCTCTGATCTTGCGCCCGCGCTCGTCCTCGCCACGCAGCAGCCTCCACGCACGGGCGATGCGTCCGGGGGTCGGGGCCGTCTCGGCGATGGCGCTCACAGGCCCACCGCCTCTCGCTCGCGCACAGCCCGGCCATCGGCACGACCGCCGGCCGCGACGATCTCGCGATAGAGCGGCGACACCTCCATCAGCTCCTCGTGGCTCCCGCTCGCGGCGATCCCGCCGGCGTCGAGGACGACCACCTCGTCCGCGGCCTGGATCGTCGACAGCCGGTGTCCGATCACGAGCGCCGTGCGATCGCGCAGCGGATCCTCGAGGGCGTCCCTGATCTCGGCCTCCTTGGCCGGGTCGACGCTCGACGTCGCGTCGTCGAGCACGAGGATCCGCGCCTCGCGAATCAGGGCGCGAGCGATCGCGATCCGCTGGCGCTGACCACCCGACAGCGTCAGCCCGCGTTCGCCCACCAGCGTCGCGTACCCGTCCGGCAGCGCGGCGATGAACTCGTGGGCACCCGCCCGGTGCGCGACGTCCTCGACCTCTTCGTCGGTTGCGTCGGGGCGCGCGTAGGCGATGTTGTCGCGGACGCTCGCGGAGAAGAGGAAGGCGTCGTCGGACACGAGCGCCACCGCGCCGCGAAGCGACTCGAGGTCGACGTCCCTCACGTCCACGCCATCGATCAGCACTTCGCCGGCGAGCGGGTCGTAGAGGCGGGGCACGAGGCCCACGAGCGTCGACTTGCCGGTACCGGTGGCTCCCACGATCGCGACCGTGCTGCCCGCCTCCACGGTCAGATCGAGGTCGCGCAGCACCGGCTCGCCACCCTCGTACCCCGCCGTCACGCCCTTCATCTCGATGCGGCCGGCGCCCGCCGGCAGGGGCGCGGCGTCCGGCGGCGAGGCGAGCCGTGGCTCGCGGTCCAGCAGCTCGAAGACGCGCGCCCCCGAGGCCACCGCGCGCTGAGCCATACCCAGCGCGATACCGAGCATGCGCAGCGGGCCCGAGAGCATCAGCACATACCCGTAGAAGGCGACGAACTCGCCGACCGAGATCTGCCCATCGACGGCCTGCCGCCCGCCCACGAAGAGGAGCGCTGCAAGGCCGATGCTCGGCAGGAAACCGAGCAGCGGGTTGTAGAAGGCCCGGATCCGGGTCGACACCATCGCCTGCGAGAACACCCTGCCGACGCGGTGCCCGAAACGGGCGAGCTGCCGCGTCTCCTGCGCGAACGCCTTGACCACGCCGACGCCGGACACGTTCTCCTCGGCCTCGGCGGTCAGCTCCGCGATGCGCTGCTGCACCTCCTGCTGCGCCGGCCGGTTGCGCCGCCCATAGCGGGACGCGAACACGACGATCAGCGGCAGCGGCGCGAGCGCCACGAGGGCAAGGACCGGGTTGACGACGAGCATGATCGCGGCGGCCACGACCACGGTCACGAGCGCCTGGAGGATGAACACGAGCCCGTAGCCGAGGAAGAAGCGCACGGACTGGAGGTCGACCGTGGACCGGGACATCAGCTGGCCGGTCTGCTGCCCATCGAAGAAGCCGAGCTCGAGCGATTGGAGGTGCGCGTACATACCGTTGCGCAGGTCGTACTCGACCCCAAGCGAGACGTGCCCGGCCACGAGCCGCCGCGCCACGCTGAAGACCAGCCGCACGAGGCCGGCGCCCACCACCGCTGCCGCGAACGGCCAGACGTGGTCGCCGCCGGAGCGGATGTCGTCGACCGTCGCCCCAACCAGGAACGGGATCAGCGCGCCGACGCCGGTGGCGACCGCGGCCAGCGCGAGCGACAGGGCAACCCGCCTCCGGTAGGGGCGCAGGAACCCGAGCAGCCGACGGAACACCTTCATCTCACATTACTTTACTTTATGAAGTCCGCTGTGCCAGGAGTCGCTCAACCGCATCGCGGCGATGGTCGAAGATCCGTGTGAGATCGCGCCGCACGAATAGCACGTGCGCCAGGGCGCCGAAGGCCCCCAGCGGGAGGGCGTAGCGAACGACGTCGCGGATCTTCGTCCCGCCTCGTGCGTCCGGCTCGAACTCGTGTGTGTGATGCCAGAGGCGATAAGGGCCCGAGACCTGAACGTCGACGAAGCGCCGGCCGGGCTCCCAGCGCTCGATTCTGGTCTTCCAGCGGATCGTGAACCCGTGCAGCCGAAGCCGGTAGTCGATCAGCGTTCCGGCGCGCATGTCGATCGGCCACGGGGTGACGACTCGAAAGCGAAGCCAGGGGGGCGTTATATCCTCGAGCGTGAAGGCGTCCGCGTAGAGCTCGAAGACCTCGTCCGGTGTTCCCGGCACCCGCTGCTCGCGCTCGAGCCGATGGCGTCTCATTGGGGAGGTATACGCGGCGGAGGGCGGGCGCGCCTTCGGCACTCCATACCGGACCCGCGTCGGTGCGCAGAAGCTTCCAGCTGCCAAACCTGTGCAGAAGGGCTCAAAGTGCTCAGTCCTTACGCTTTCTGGCCGATGCTCGTCATCGATGATGATTCCGACCCTATGAGGTCGCATCGAGATCCGGACATCGTGGACGAGCAGCGCAGCCACGGCTCCGCGCCTGCGAGCCGCCGGCCCATCATCGGCCTCTTCGCCGCAATCGAGGAGGCGTCCTGGGGCGCGTGGCGGGTGCTGTGTCACCTGATGCCGTTCAGCTACTCGCAGGCCGTGCAACGCGCGGGCGGTGTCGCGCTTCTCCTCCCGCCCGACGACCGGGTCGCGGAGTCACCGGACGAGCTCCTCGACATCTTGGATGGCCTTGTCCTCGCGGGGGGATCCGACGTCGACGCCGGCTCCTACGGCGCCATCGCGCATCCAGAGACGCGAGGGACGCGCCCGGAGCGCGACCGCTTCGAGCTCGCACTCACCCACCGCGCGCTCGAGCGCGACCTCCCCGTCCTGGCGATCTGTCGCGGCATGCAGGTGCTGAACGTCGCACGTGGCGGCACGCTGCAGCAGCACCTGCCGGAGACCGTCGGTCACGAGGAGCACCGTCACACACCCGGAGCCTTCTCCGACCACCCCGTCCGGCTCGTGCCGGGTTCGCTCGCCGCTCGCGCTGCCGGCACGGAGACGGTCGAGGCGAAGTCACACCATCACCAGGGGCTGGACGAGCTCGGTGAGGGTGTCGTCGCCAGCGGCTGGTCGCACGGCGACGAGCTGGTCGAGGCCATCGAGCTGCCCGAGCGGCAGTTCGTTCTCGGGGTGCTCTGGCACCCCGAGGAGGACGAGCGGAGCCGGGTGATCGGGGCGCTCGTGGACGAGGCGCGGAGACGCGTCAGCGCGCCCCCACGGCGTCCGCCGCTCGGACCGGAGCGGGCATCAGGCTGACCGAGACGATGATCAACGCGAACGCGAAGATCCGGCCGACGACGACGAGCGCGTCGCTCCCCAGGGAGTCGCCGAACACCACGACGCCCCCAACGATCGTCGACAGGTTGGCGGCCGCCGACGTGGCCGTGATCACCGCGATGCCCTCACCGATCTGGAGGCTCCGGGCGGACGCGTAGAACGCCACGACCGACGCGAGCAGCGCGGCGAGCGTCCAGGGGCTGAGGATCGTCCATAGGTCGTCGGGGACGGTGCCGGTCAGCGCCTTGATCGACACGTCCGACACCCCGAACAGGATCCCGGCGGCGCCGCCGAGGAGGACGCCGCTGCGGTGGCGAAAGCGACGCGCCCGGCCGCAGCTGACCAGCGCCAGGCCGAGGCCGATCAGCACCCCCTGGAACGCGATCATCCCCGCGAGCCGGTACGTCGAGTGATCCTGGTCCGACGGTGTGGTGGCGGCGAGCGAAGTCATGCCGGCCGCGACGAGGGCCACGCCCAGCCACTGTCGACGCTTCAGCTCGAAGCCGAACCAGCGCTCGGCGAGCACGGCCAGCAGCACGAGCCCGCCGGCGATCACGGCCTGGGCAAGCGACAGCGGCGCGAGGCCGACAGCGCCCACGTGGAGGCCCCACGCGACGATGGCCACCGCGAAGCCGATCGCCCACCATCTCGAGCGGAACAGGTCGGCCGCGCTTCGAAGCGGACGTCGAATGTCCACGTCCGGAGCGGCCACGGCTCCGCGATGCTTCATCAGAAAGGCCGCGTTGGTCGCCAGCGCGGTGGCGACCGCGAGCAGCAGGCCGATCGCGAGCTCGACGGTCACGGTGCTCGTTGCGCTCCTCCCCGGAGCTTCCCCCTCACGCGCCCCCTCGCGCTGGACATCGGCGGCTGGTTTGCCTCACGTACCCGGGTCGCGGGCCGTCCAATCGTCTTGAGCGCCCGTCTAGCGGCTCGCGTCCAACCGGCGCGCCAGGGGCTCCCGCCCCGATGACCTGGGCGCCGAGCGCGCGAACCCGGGCTGCGAGCGCGCGATCGGACGTGGCCACGACGAGGTCGCCGGGGCTCCCGTCCCCGCCAACCAGCTCGACGATCCGATCGTCGGCCGCGTCGCGCCCGCGGCGCGCCGCGAACACGATCCGAGGCTCGTCGGCCTCGTTCCCTTCGGGCAGGTGCGGCGCGCCGTCGAAGTCCGGCTACTCCGGCTCGGGTCGCGCCTCGCCGGGCCAGGTGCCGGTCACGCCGTAGAAGCTCTGGCGTGAGTAGCGATCGACCACCCCGCGCACGACCTGGAAGATCGCGCCGCGCAGCGCCATCGCCACGATCAGCTTCGCCCAGGGCGAGTCGCGGTGCTCGGGCTCAGGGGGTTCCTCCTCGTCGATGAGGCCCCAGACCTGCTCGAACACCTTCTTTCCGATGAAGCCCCCGATGAATCCTCCGATCACGCTCACGGGGATGAACAGGATCTTCAGCATCCGTATCTCCTCACTTGGTCTTGGGTTCGTTCGGCTCGTCGCGGGGCGCGAGCTGGATCTCGCGCTCGGCGTCGGGGATCCCGGCCTCGAGCTCGCGGCTGCGCTCGAGCTCGGCGTTCAGCTCCGCCCCCAGCAGCACGGCGACGTTCGTTATCCACACCCACACCAGGAAGGTGATCACACCTCCGAGCGTGCCGTAGGTCTTGTCGTAGGACCCGAAGTTCGCGACGTAGAACGCGAAGCCGGCGGACGCCAGGATCCAGAGCAGGATCGCCAGCACGCTCCCCGGCGTCACCCACCTGATCCCCGGCTGCTTGACGTTCGGCGCCACGTAGTAGAGCAGCGCGATCATGACTGAGACGACCAGCAGGAGCACGGGCCACTTGGCGTACTCGAACGCGGTGACGGCGGCATCGCCGATCCCGAGCGGCCCGGCCACGGCGTCGACGAGCGGGCCCGTGAGCACGAGCGCCAGCAGGGTCAGCGCGACGAGGATGACCATCACCAGCGCGATCAGCATCTGCAGCGGCCGCAGTTTCCAGAACGGGCGTCCCTCGTCGATCTCGTAGATCTTGTTCGACGCCCGCATGAACGCCCCGATGTACGCGGACGAGGAGACCAGGGCGACGATCAGCCCCACGACGAATAGCACGCCCGCGGCGCTGCGGTTGGCGGTGATGCTCTCGACCGGGCCGGCGAAGGCGTCCGCCGCCGACTCCGGCCCCAGCTCGGTCACGATCTCCGTGAGCGTCGCCGTCGTGGCCTCCTCGTTGCCGAGCAGCCCGAGCAGCGCGACCAGGACGATGAGCCCGGGAAACAGCGACAGCACCCCGTAGTAGGTGAGCGCGGCGGCCCGGTCGGTCAGCTCGTCCTCCTGGAACTCGGAGACCGTGCGCTTGATCGTCTGCCAGACGAAGCGACGGTCGAGGTCGCGGATCCGACGCGGTACCCCGGTCGGTCGGCCCGCCCCGCCGCGATCCGCTGCGCCGGTTGCATCGCGCGAGGACTGGGCCCCTGGCGACGCCGGCCCGGCTCTCTCGGTGTCGGCTCTCCTCTCCATCACGATGAGCCCTGCGAGCCGAGTCTCTTCTACGTGTCGGCGAGCGCGACTCAACTCCCTGGGTACCCGGCGACCGGTGACGCCAACCTCCGGGAGCCGCGTCCGCTCGCGCGCTTACGGTCTTCGAGGTGATCGCCAAGGTAGAGCCGCTGACGCCCGCCCGCGCGCTTCGCGGTCCCTTCGACTATCGGGTGCCCGGCGACATGGACGGAGTGGGCGTCGGCAGCATCCTGGTGGTGCCGTTCGGCCGCCGGCGGCTGCTCGGGGTGGTGGTGGACACGGCGAGCCGCAGCGCGGTGCCCTCGGAGCGGCTCGTAGAGCCGCTGGCAGCGCTCGAGCGCTCACTTCCGCCCGAGCTCCTGCGGCTCGGGCTGTGGGTGGCGGAGGAGTACTGCTCCACGCCCGCGCGCGGGCTCGGGCTGGTACTGCCGCCCGGGAGCGGCACCGGCATGGTTCCTCGCGTTCGGCCGCGACGCCGCCTGCTGGCGACGCTGACCGAGCAGGGCTACGACGCGCTCGCGGGGGGAGCGAGGTTGGGCCGCAGGCAGCGTGCGGCGGTCGAGGCCCTCGCAGCAGGCGCGACGGAGGCCGCGACGGTGGCGCGGTCCACGGGCTGCGGTCACTCCGGGTTGCGGGGGCTCGAGCGCCGCGGGCTCGTGGAGCTCTCCGAGACCGAGGTTCGCCGCCGCCCGCGGGTGCGGGGGGTCGGGGCGCAGCTGGCGAAAGGCGCCGCCCTGACGCAAGCCCAGACGGCCGCCCTCGCCGTGGTGCTCACTCGGATGGACGCACCCGGTCCCTGCGACCGCCGGATGCTCCTCCACGGCGTCACCGGAAGCGGCAAGACGGAGGTCTACCTTCATGCGGTCTCCGGAGCGCTGGAGCGCGGGCGCACCGCCATCGTGCTCGTGCCGGAGATCGCGCTCACGCCGCAGACGGCCGGTCGCTTCGCGGAGCGCTTCGGCGAGACGGTGGCCGTCCTCCACTCCAAGCTCACCGCGGGCGAGCGCCACGACGAATGGTCGCGCCTCCGGCGCGGCGAGGCGCGCGTGTGCGTGGGGCCGCGGTCGGCCGTGTTCGCGCCGGTGAACGACCTCGGGTTGATCGTGATCGATGAGGAGCACGACCCCTCGTACAAGCAGGAGGGCGACCCTCGCTACGACGCTCGCCACGTCGCAGAGCGCAGGGCGCACCACGCCGATGCGGTGCTGCTCGCCGGCACCGCTACGCCGCGGCCGGAGAGCTGGCGCCACCTGCACCGCCTCTCGATGCCGGATCGCGTCGACCAGCGGCCGCTTCCCCCGGTCGAGCTCCTATCGATGGCGGGCTCCGGTGGCCTGCTTCACCCGCGCACGCGCGAGGAGCTCGACAACGTGCGCGCGGCGCAGGGCAAGGCGATAGTGCTGCTGAACCGGCGCGGCTGGTCCAACTTCCTGACCTGCGGGGGGTGCGGTCGCGTCTGGGGGTGTGCGGCGTGCGACGTGTCGCTCGTACTCCATCGCGCCATGGGGCGCCTCGCCTGCCATCACTGCGGCCATGCGGAGCCGATTCCGACGCACTGCTCCGGCTGCGGCTCCGTATCGCTCGTGCGACACGGTGCCGGCACGGAGCGCCTCGAACGGCAGCTGGCCGAGATCCTGGCGCCGCTTTCGATCTTCCGCCTCGATGCCGACACCGGCGCGCGCCACGGAGCGGTCGACGACGTCCTCGCGCGCTTCGACGCTGCGACAGCGGGCGTGCTCCTGGGCACCCAGATGGTGGCGAAGGGGCACGACTTTCCGGACGTCACGCTCGCCGTGGTCCTTGACGCCGACGCGACGCTTCGCTTTCCCGACTTTCGCGCCGAGGAGCGCACGTTCGCGCTCGTCGCCCAGCTCGCCGGGCGGAGCGGGCGCGGAGCGGCGGGCGGGCGGGTGCTCGTTCAGGCGCTCGACGTGGAGGCGCCCGCGCTCCGGCACGCCGCACGGCACGACGCCGCCGGCTTCGTGGCGGGCGAGCTGGCTCGACGCGAAGCGCTCGGCTACCCGCCGTTCTCCACGCTGATCCGGACGGTCTGCTCGTCGCCACAGGCGGGGCCCGAGCTCCGCGCAGCAGATGTGATCCGCCGGGCGCTCGAACCGCTCACCGCCGACGGCGCTCGGATCCTCGGTCCGGCGCCGCTCTATCGGAGGAAGGGAAGCGAGCGGTCGCAGGTGATGGTGAAGGCAGCCGATCGCGCCGCCGCGATCCGCTCGGTCCGCGTCGCCGTGGAGGCGGCGTCCGCGGACCGCTCCCACCGCGGGGTGTCCTTCTCCGTGGACGTCGACCCCCAGTAGACTCGAGCGCATGCCCGAGGAGCGCGAGCGGGATGCCTCCGACCTGCGGCCAGGTCCGGAGGCCGGGGTCGAGCCGGCGGAGGTCGAGGAACGCGAGGAGTCGCCGCCGGACCCTGAGGTCGAGGCTCGTCGTGCTGCGGCGCTGTCCCTGATCCGGCGCTTCGGCGATCCCGTCCTGAAGAGCCGTGCCACGGAGGTCGATCGCTTCGACGACGCCCTCATGGCTCAGGTGCGGCGCATGGGAGGACTGATGCACGACGCGTTGGGCGTCGGGCTGGCCTCCCCGCAGGTCGGCATGTCCCAGCGCCTCCTCGTCTATCGCCTCGGACTCGAGGCGCCCCTCATTGCGCTCGTGAACCCCGAGATCGAGTGGACTAGCGACGAGCTGGAGACCATGGAGGAGGGCTGCCTGTCGATCCCGGCAGTCCACGTCGACGTCGAGCGCCCCGTGCACGTGAGGGTCCGCGCTCGGGACGAGACAGGGGCCGGCCGGCTGGTCGAGGCATCGGGCGTGGAGGCGCGCGTCATCCAGCACGAGATCGACCATCTCGACGGCGTGCTGATCCTCGACCGAGTCTCGCGCGAGCAGCGCAAGGAGGCCATGCGCGCGATGCGAGAGTCCGAGCGCGAGCGCGAGGCCGCCTAGCCCGCCCCGGCACCCAGGCGCCCGGACCCTGCGCACCGTCTACCTGGGCACCTCCCGCTTTGGCACCGCGGTGCTCGAGCGCCTCGCGCAGTCGGATCACCGGCCGACGCTGGTGGTCACTCGGCCTGATCGCCCGCGGGGGCGGGGCCGGCGAATCGCTCCGCCACCCGTGGCCGAAAAGGCGCGGGAGCTCGGCATCGAACTTGCGCAGCCGGACAGCGTCAACTCCGAGGAGACGTGCGCCCGGATCGCTTCGGCGGCGCCGGCCGAAGTGGTGATCTGTGCGTTCGGCGGCCTGATCAAGGAGCCGCTCCTGTCGGCGTACCCGATGCTGAACGTCCACCCTTCGCTTCTGCCGCGCTGGCGGGGAGCCGCCCCGATCGAGCGGGCGATCGACGCGGGCGACGCCGAGACCGGGGTCTCGATCATGCGCCCAGTAGCAGAGATGGACGCCGGACCGGTCTGCCTGGCGAGGAGCGAGCCGATACTCGAGCACGACGACTACGGAACTCTCGCCCCGCGCCTCGAGCGCCTGGGCGGCGATCTCCTGATCGAGACGCTCGACGACCGCCCGCCGTGTCGATCGCAGCCGAACGATGGCGTGACGCTGGCGGATCGGATCACGCCCCAGGACCGGCGCCTCGATCCCGGCGCCCCGGCGGACGCCCTCGCGCGTCGCGTGCGGGCGCTGTCGCCCCACATCAGGGCCTTCGTAGAGCTCCCGGGGGGCGAGCGGCTGCAGGTGTTGAAGGCGCGGGCGGTGCGGACCCAGGCGACGAGCAAGGATCACGGTGGCGTCCCCGGCCCTGCGGGCGAGGCGCTCCGAGCGGTGGACGGACGGCTGCACTACCGATGCGCCGACGGCGACCTCGAGCTCTTGATCGTCAAGCCCGCCGGCGGTCGCGCGATGGCAGCGGAGGCGTACCTGCGCGGGCACCGCGCCTCGCCGACGCTACCTTCGTAGGCAGCCACCACGATGGAGATGACCAGCGGCCAGCCGAACATCGATCTCGGGCCCACCTGTCCCGCATGCCATGAGCCCTGGCTGCGGGTGACCACGAACCTTCCCGGTCGCTACCGCTGCGTGTTCTGTATGCGGCGCTTCGAGTTGCGCTCGGAGTGCCCGGACTGCGGCGCTCACTCGACGATCGCTCGGATGTCGGACAGCGCCAACCTGTCGTGCCGAAATTGCGGCGCCGACATGCTGCGAGCCATCTGACCTGTCGGGCGGAGGAAGGAAGGAGGGGAGCGTCATGCCAGAAGGACTCTTCGGACGCCGGCGTGATTTCGGACCGGCGGCTTCGGCCACCGCGGCTCGCGCCACGGGTGCGCTTGCGGTGGGCGCGCGAGCGAACGGCGCACTCGCCGTGGGGGCCGTAGCCGTCGGGGCGCTCCCGCGGGAAGGCTCGCCGTCAGCCGGGCACGCGTGAAGTCGCTGCGCATAGACGAGCTCGAGGTCGGCCGCCTGCGGGTCACCGACCTCGAGGTGGAGAATGAGCGGCGGCCCGCCGCATCCCCGAGAGAGGAGACCCCATGATCGAAAGGCTCGACTTCGTCGGCATACCCTCCCGCGACTCGGAGCGCTCGCGCGCGTTCTACGTCGAGACGCTCGGGCTCCGACCGGACGACAACGCGCGATTCGAGGTCTGGGCCGGCGACACGTGCTTCGGTATATGGGAGCCCGAGCGGCTCGGCATGGAGTTCACGCCTCAGAAGAACGCTCACCCCGCACTCCACGTGGACGACGTGGCCGCGGCGCGGGCGGAGCTCGAGGGTCGGGGTGTGGAGTTTGCCGGCGACATCCTGGACACAGGGGTCTGCCACATGGCGTTGTTCACCGATCCGGACGGCAACGATCTCATGCTCCACAGCCGCTACGCGCCTCGGGATTAGGAGACCGCCTCTGAGCCGGCCCAGGCGGCGCCTACGGTCACCGTTGGTAGAGTTGACTCGCGAGTCAATCTTGGCTCTCGGGCCCGGCCAGCCTCGCTCAGTGTGATGCCCGAGCTTGCGACGAAGCGCGACGAGCGCCACCTCTCCAGGGCGATCGAGCTCGCCATGGAAGCTCACGGCCGGACCAGTCCCAACCCACTGGTGGGATGCGTGATCGTCCGCGATGGGCGGGTGATCGGTGAGGGCTTCCACCCCGGCGCCGGGAGCGAGCACGCCGAGCGCGCCGCGCTTGCCGCGTGCGAGGAGGATCCGCGCGGGGCGACCATGTACGTGTCGCTCGAGCCGTGCTGCCACGACGGCCGCACCCCGCCCTGCACCGACGCGATCCTGGCCGCCGGGATCGCCAGGGTCGTGGTGGCGTCGGAAGACCCCTCGCCCAAAGCCTCCGGACGGGGGCTCGGGATCCTGCGCGACGAGGGTCTGACCGTCGAGGTGGCTGCCGGAGAGCCCGCGGAGCGGGCACGGCTGATCAACCAGCCGTTCCGCAAGCACGCAAAGACGGGTCGCCCGCACGTGATCTTCAAGTCGGCGATGACGCTCGACGGCAAGGTGGCGACCGGTACGGGCGACTCGCAGTGGATCTCCGGTGAGTACAGTCGTGCGCGCGCGCATCGCTGGCGTGCGGAATCCGATGCGGTCGCGGTCGGGATCGGCACGGTCCTCGCGGACAACCCGCAGCTCACGGCGCGGGTCGAGGGCGTCCCCCACCAGCCGCGGCGGGTCGTGTTCGACTCGGAGGCGCGGCTGCCGCTGACGAGCCAGCTCGTTAGGACCGCCGAGAAGGTGCCGGTCACGGTGATCACGTCCCGCGCCGCCTCGCGCGGTCAGGTCAGCGCGCTCGAGGCCGCGGGCGTCGAGGTCCTCAGGGCCACAGGCGGCACCGAGTCCGATCGGGTCCGATCCGCGCTCGATGAGCTCGGCGCAGCCGATGTCCAGTCGATCCTCCTCGAGGGGGGCCCGCACCTCGCGGGCTCGTTCCTCGACGCCGGCGAGGTCGACGAGATCCGCCTGTTCGTTGCGCCGCTCGTGCTCGGTGGTCGCAACGCGCGCGTGCCGGTTGAGGGACGCGGGGTGGAGGCGGTCGAGGCGGCGCGCCGGGCGCTCACCACCGAGGTCGAGCGCATCGGCGACGACGTCTTGATATCGAGCCGTCTCACGGAGTGGTGATGTTCACCGGGCTCGTGGCGGAGACCGGCGAGGTGCGCTCGCTCGAGCGCACCGGCGGGGGCGTCCTGATCGAGGTCCGCGCGGGGCTGGCGTCCGACGTAGCGCCCGGTGACTCGGTCTCGCTGAGCGGGGTCTGCCTCACGGCGGTCAGGGCCGGCGGCGGGACGTTCGCGATGGAGGCCGTGCCCGAGACGCTCGAGCGTTCGTCGCTCGGCGAGCTGACCGAGGGCGACCGCGTGAACCTCGAGCTGGCCGTACTTGCGGCCGACCGCCTCGGGGGGCACATCGTGCAGGGGCACGTCGACGCGATCGGTCGCGTGGAGTCGATCGCGCCGGAGGCTCGGTCCCGGCGCGTAGCGATCAATGCCGGCGACGACGTCGGCCGCTATGTGGTGGACAAGGGCTCGATAGCCCTGGACGGCGTGTCGCTGACGGCCGTGGACCCCGGAGCGGACGGGTTCTCGGTCGTGCTGATCCCGGAAACCATGGAGCGCACCACGCTGGGCGCACTCGAGGCGGGCGACGCCGTCAACATCGAGGTCGACGTGGTGGCGAAGTACGTGGAGAAGCTCATGCCCCGCGCCTCCGCGTCGGAGCTCGCGGCGGCCGGAGGACGGCCGTGAGTACCCGCACCGGCGCGTCGTTCGCGGCCATCGAGGCGGCGCTGGAGGATTTTCGCGCGGGCCGGATGATCGTGGTCTGCGACGCCGAGGATCGCGAGAACGAGGGTGATCTCGTGCTCGCCGCCCAGTTCGCCACGCCGGAGGCCGTGAACTTCATGAGCAAGGAGGGCCGCGGGCTGATCTGTCTGGCCCTCACGCCCGACCGTTGCGATCGGCTCGGGCTGGACCTCATGCCGGCCAAGAACGAGTCGTCGCTCTCGACCGCGTTCACGGTCTCGATCGAGGCCGGCAAGGGGGTGACGACGGGGATCTCCGCGCACGACCGCGCCCGCACCATCCAGGCGGCGATCGACCCCCGTACCGACGCCTCGGGCCTGCGCCAGCCCGGTCACGTGTTCCCGCTCAAGGCAAAGCCGGGCGGCGTGCTGGAGCGGACGGGGCACACCGAGGCCGGGGTGGACCTGGCTCGGCTCGCCGGCCTGAATCCCTCGGCGGTGATCTGCGAGATCCTGAACGACGACGGCACGATGGCCCGCGTGCCCGACCTCGTGGCGTACTGCCGCCGGCACGAGCTCAAGATGATCACGGTCGGCGACCTGATCGCCTACCGCCGGCAGCACGACAAGCTGATCGAGCGGGTGGTGGAGACGCGCCTCCCGACCGAGTTCGGCGAGTTCGGCGCGGTGGGCTTCCGGTCCCTCGTCGACGGCAAGCACCACGTGGCGATGGTCAAGGGCGAGGTCGCGGGTCGGGAGGACGTGCTGGTGCGGGTCCACTCCGAGTGCCTGACCGGTGACGTGTTCCACTCGCTGCGCTGCGACTGCGGGCAGCAACTGGAGGACGCCCTTCGGCGGATCGAGGACGAGGGTCAGGGCGTGCTGCTGTACCTGTCCCAGGAGGGCCGGGGGATCGGGCTTCTCAACAAGCTGCGGGCCTACCGGCTCCAGGAGCAGGGGATGGACACCGTCGACGCCAACATCGAGCTCGGCCTCCCGGCTGACCTCCGCGACTACGGCATCGGCGCGCAGATCCTCGTGGACCTCGGGCTCACCTCGATCCGGCTGCTGACGAACAACCCGAAGAAGATCGTGGGCCTCGAGGGCTACGGGCTGCAGGTCACGGACCAGCTCCCGATCGAGCATCCCGCCACTACGCACAACCTCCAGTACCTGCGCGCGAAGCGCGACCGGCTGGGCCATCTCCTCCACCACCAGGGCCTGGCGCTGGACGAGGAGATGATCCACGAGGAACGCGCACAGGACCGCGAGCGCGGGCGAGGCACGGGGGCGGGCAGCAGCTCGGAAAGCCCCTCGGACCCCGAGCGCCCGGCGGACCGCGACGAGCCAGTTGGCTGACGCGTTCGCGATCGCGGTCGCGCGCTTCTACGAGGACCTCGCCGACCGCCTGGTGGAGGGAGCGGCTGGGGAGTTCGAGGCGGTCGGGGCCACGTTCGAAGTCCATCCCGTGCCGGGGGCCTTCGAGCTCCCGCTGGCCGCCCGCTACTGCGCGGACTCCGGGCGCTACGCCGGCGTCGCCTGCGTGGGAGCGGTCATTCGCGGGGAGACCGACCACTACGAGTACGTCTGCGCGGAGGCCGCCCGCGGGATCTCACGCGTGTCGCTCGATACGGGCGTTCCGTGCTCCTTCGGGGTGCTGACGGTCGACACCATGGATCAGGCGCTCGACCGCCTCGGCGGGCGCCGGCACCAGGGGAAGGACGCCGCCGCGGCCGTCCTCAGGATGGCGGAGCTTCGGCGCCACCTCGGCGGCTGAGTGCCGGTTCGCTAGCGTCGCCTGAGGTGCAGATCGCGATCGCCCTCTTCGCCCGCATGACCGCGCTCGACGCGATCGGCCCGTACGAGGTGCTGAGCCGGCTGCCGGGCGCCGACGTCCGGTTCGTCGCGTTAGAGAGCGGTCCGAAGCGCTGCGACACCGGGCAGCTCGCGCTGGTGGCTGACTATGCGCTCGAGGAGGTCCCGAGCCCGGACGTCGTGGTGGTGCCGGGCGGCGAGGGCACGCGCGGGCCCGAGGGCGCGAGCTGATCGACTGGATCCGCGCCGCGCACGAGACGTCGCGGTGGACGACCTCGGTCTGCACCGGCTCATTGTTGCTCGGCGCCGCCGGGGTCCTCGACGGGCTCCGAGCGACTCGCACTGGCTGTTCCTCGACCGCCTGCGGGAGCACGGCGCCGAGCCGACGCGCGAGCGCGTGGTCGAGCAGGGCAAGGTCATGACAGCGGCCGGCGTCTCGTCCGGGATCGACATGGCGCTCCGGCTCGCGCACCGAGAGGCCGGCGACGACGTGGCGCGGGCGATCCAGCTCGCCATCGAGTACGACCCGCAGCCGCCGTTCGACGCCGGCTCGCCGAAAAAGGCCCCGGCGCACGTGGTCGATCTGGTGCGTTCGGGTTCCGCGGGTTGATAGTTGATGGGTGAAGTTCACGCCACGTAGCGCGCGGCTAGCGGCCGATGAACGATCAACTATCTACCGGAGCCGCGCAACGCCCCATCCCGCTGGTAGCCTCACGCCCCATGCCCAAGGTCTGCTACTCGTGCGGGAAGGGGCCGGCGTTCGGCAACAGCCGCAGCCACTCCATGGTCGCCACCCGGCGCCGCTTCAACCCCAACCTCCAGAAGGTCCGCATCCAGGTTCGTGGCGCGCCGCGGCGCGAGTACGTGTGCACTCGCTGCCTCAAGTCGGGCAAGGTCCTGAAGTCCGTCTGACCGAGCGCAGGAGGACCCAGCGCAACGCCGTTCGCCTAACGGTGTAGAAAACGCCCGTGCCAGACGAGAGCATCGCCCGGTTCAAGGGCGCGGTCGCGGGCGCGTACGCCGAGCTCGAACGCCGGCGTCAGGAGGTGAACGACCTCAACGTCTTTCCCGTCGCCGACGGCGACACCGGGGACAACATGGCTATGACGATGCGCGCCGTGCTCGACGAGCTCGAGCGGATCGACGGCCAGGCGCTGGACGACTTCGGCCGCGACGAGCTCGTGCATGCTGTCGCCCGCGCGGCGCTGCTCGGAGCGAGGGGCAACAGCGGGGTGATCCTGTCGCAGATCGTGCGCGGCGCGGCGGAGGAGCTCGTTTCGCGGCCCGGCGAGCTGGTCGATCCGGTGCTCGTGTCGGCGGCACTGGCGCGCGCCGCGGACGCCGCGTACGACTCCGTGCGCGACCCCGCCGAGGGCACGATGCTCTCCGCGGTCCGAGCGATGGCACACCGGGTCGCGCGCGACCTGGCGCACATGAGCCGGCAGCGGCTGGCGGCCGGCGCTCCCGACAGCGAGCAGGACGAGCTCCTCGCCGAGGTGCTCGAGCGCGCCCTCGTCGCCGGCACCGAGGCCGTCGAGCGTGGGCCGGACCAGCTGGCGGTGCTTCGCGAGGCAGGGGTGGTCGACGCCGGCGCCTACGGGCTTACGGTGATCGTGGCGGGGGTGGTGGCGGCGCTCCGCGGCGAGGACGCACCGGCGCTCGAGCACCACGGCGTGGGCGACGCCGGCCGGCCGCTGCACCAGCCCGAGCACGAGTCGGGTCGATTCCGCTACTGCACGAACTTCGCCGTCACCGGGGCGGGCCTCGCGCCTCAGTCGTTCGTGCCCCGCCTCGAGGCGATCGGTGATTCCGTGCTGGTGGTCGGCGACGACCAGACGCTTCGGGTCCACGTCCACACCGACTCGCCGGAGGAGGCCGTCACGCTGTTTCAGCGATCGGGCGAGGTCTCCCGCTTCGACGTCGCCGACATGCGCGAGCAGGTGGCCGAGCGCACCGAGCGTCTCGCGAGTGGGGGAGCCCAGGCGGAGGTCAGCACGTGCGGCGTGGTGGCGGTCGCCGGCGGGGCGGGGCTCGTACGGATGTTCGAGGACCTCGGCGCGGTCGTCGTCGACGGGGGCGGCAAGCTCAACCCGTCGACCTACGAGATCCTCGCGGCCGTTCACCAGGCGGCCTCTCAGGAGGTCCTGGTGCTCCCGAACAGCCCCAACGTGGTGCTCGCCGCCGAGCGTGCCGCCGAGCTCTCCGAGCGCCCGGTCCGCGTGGTCCCGACGCGCGCTCAGCAGACCGGGCTGGCTGCGCTCGTCGCGTTCGACCCGCGCCGTTCGGTGGAGGAGAACGTCGCCGCCGTTGCCGAAGCCGCCGAAGCAGTTCGCACCGGGGGCGTGGCACGGGCCGCCCGCGACGACGGCGACGGCCGCTTCCGCTCCGGCGACGCGCTCGGGTACGTGGGCGACGAGCTCGTGGCGTGGGGCGATCCTCACGAGGTGCTCGAGCGAACGCTCGCCGAGGTGGCGGCTGGTCGCGAGCTCCTCACGTGCATCGCGGGCGACAGCCCGCCGCTCGACCGGAGCGCCGTCGAGCATGCGGCTCCCGATGGCGTGGACCTCGACTACCACGACGGGGGGCAGCCCGCGTGGTGGTGGTTGCTCTGCGCGGAGTGAGCGCGCACGGTCGCTCCACGGCGCTCGGCGTCCGGCGCAGGCTCTAATACGGTCCCATAGAAGTCGAGACCTCGTCCACCGCGTCGCGTCGCTTCGGAAGCTCCGAGGAGCTCTCGCGCGCCGACGCGGCGGCCGCGGAGCTCAGGTCGCTACCCCAGCCGAGCCGACTCGCCGAGCCCGTCCGGTTGAAGGGACAGGCGGCGCTGGCCGCGGCGGCGCTCGGCATCGAGACGAGCGGCGACCTGCTCGAGCACCTCCCGCATTCGCATCGAGACCGCCGGGACGTGACCGCGGTCGCATCCCTGGCCCTCGAGGAGCAGGCGACGGTGGAGGTGACCGTCAAGAGCGTGGCTGTGAGGCCGATGCGCGATCGGCGCCGGAAGCGGGTGGAGGCCAGGGTGTCGGACGAGTCCGGCCCCGCGGTGGCCGTGTGGTTCAACCAGCCGTGGGTCGCGCGGCAGCTCACCGCGGGCGCGCGCGTTCGGCTGCACGGCCGGCTGAAGAAGCGGAACCAGTTCTGGGTCGCCGAGCACGAGGTCGTGGCGGACGGCGGCGCGGAAGGGATCCACACGGCGGGCCTCGTGCCGGTGTACCCCGCCACCGAGAAGCTCCCGGCGGCGCGCCTTCGCACCTTGGTCTGGGAGGCTCGGGCCCGGATCACGGACGCGATCGAGCCGCTCCCGGCCATGCTCCGCGTCCGGGAGCGGCTGCCGGACCGTTCGGCGGCGCTGGCGGCGGCGCACTTTCCCGAGCGTCCCGGCGACCACGAGACCGCTCGCCGGAGGCTGGCGCTGGAGGAGCTGCTGCTACTCGAGGTGACGATCGCGTCGCGCCGGCGGATGCGGCGCGAGAGCGTGGTGGCGCCTCGAGTCACGCCAACCGGAGAGCTCGTCGGCCGTGGCTCGACGCGCTTCCGTTCGCGCCTACTGACGACCAGCGTGAAGCGTTCGGCGCGATCGACGGCGAGCTCGACTCGGCGCGCCCGATGCAGCGCCTGCTGATGGGCGAGGTCGGATCGGGCAAGACGGTCGTGGCGCTCCACGCGATGCTGCGCGCCGTCGAGTCCGGCCGTCAGGCGGCGCTCATGGCGCCAACGGAGACGCTTGCCGAGCAGCATCTCGCGACCCTTGACCGGCTCATGGGCGGAGCCACGCCGGTCGCGCTCCTGACCGGCTCGACGAGCGCCGCGCGGCGGCGGGAGACGCTCGGCCGGCTCCACTCGGGAGAGCTGGGCCTCGTGGTGGGTACGCACGCGTTGACCGAGCCGGAGGTGGAGTTTCTCGACCTCGCCCTGTGCGTGGTCGACGAGCAGCACCGCTTTGGAGTCCGACAGCGCGCCGCGCTCGACGCCAAGGCCAGCCCGGGCCTCGTCCCGCACCTGCTCCACATGACGGCGACGCCGATCCCCCGGACGCTTGCGCTGACCGCCTACGGCGATCTCGACGTGGCCACGCTGCGACAGCTTCCGGCAGGACGCAGGCCCGTGAGCACGCACGTGGTCGACGGCGCTCGCGCGAGAGCCCGCGCGTACGAGCGGGCACGCGAGGAGATCGCCGCGGGCCGCCAGTGCTTCGTGGTCTGTCCGCTGGTCGAGGAATCCGAGGCGCTCCAGGCCCGAGCCGCCACCGCCGAGGCCGATCGCCTTTCACGCACCGAGTTTCGGGACCTCCGGGTGGAGCTGATACACGGGCAGATGGCGTCCCGGCGGAAGGCTGCGGCGATGGGCGCCTTCGCCGCCGGTGACGCGGACGTGCTCGTGGCCACGAGCGTGATCGAGGTCGGCATCGACGTGCCGAACGCCACGGTGATGCTGGTGGAGGCCGCGGAGCGCTACGGGCTCTCCCAGCTGCACCAGCTGCGCGGGAGGATCGGCCGCGGCAGGCATCCGGGGGTTTGCATCCTGTTCGGCGACCCGGCTTTGCCGCGGCTAGAGGCCATCGCCCGCGAGACGGACGGCTTCCGGCTCGCCGAGGTCGACCTCGAGCTGCGCGGGGCCGGCGACGTCCTCGGCACGCGGCAGCATGGGCTCCCGCAACTCAAGGTGGCTCGTCTGCCCGAGGATCTCGGCCTCCTCGAGCGGGCGCGCTCGGTCGTCGACGAGGTGATGGCGTCCGACCCGGCCCTCGATGCGCCGGAGCACGTGCTGATGAGGGACGCCGCAACGGCGCGGTTCGGGTCCGAGCTCGACCCGATCCCGGCGTGAGCCCTGGTCGTCCCGGCACGCCCCGCAGGCGATGAGGGTCGTCGCGGGACGCTACGGGGGCCGTCGGCTGCGAGCGCCGGCCGGCGGAGCGACGCGGCCGACCGCCGACCGCGTGCGCGAGGCCGTCTTCTCGATGCTCGGGTCGGTGGAGGGCCTCCGTGTGCTCGATCTGTTCGCCGGGTCGGGGGCGCTCGGCATCGAGGCGGCGTCGCGCGGCGCAGCCGGGGTCACGCTGGTCGAGACCGATCAGCGGGCCCTCGACGCGATTCGTCAGAACCTCGATGCGGTGGGGCTTGAGGCGGAAGTGGTGCGCCGGGACGCGCTGGCATACCTGTCGGCGGGCGGCGGGCCCTTCGACCTCGTATTCGTCGACCCGCCATATAGTTCCGCGCGCCGCATGGCCCGCCCGCTCGCGGAGCGGCTTCCGCGGGTCATGTCCAAGGCGGCCCGGATCGTGACCGAGTCAGACAGGCGACAACCCCTCGAGCTCCCGCTGGCTCGCGAACGCGAGCGCGTGTACGGCGACGTCAGGATCGTCATCCATCGTGGCTCCTGACCGCGGCACGGCGGTGTGTCCGGGCTCCTACGACCCGGTCACGCTGGGTCACCTAGACATCATCGAGCGCGCTGCCGCGGTCTTCGACCGCCTCATCGTCGCGGTCGTTAATCAGCCGGTAAGAAAGAAGCAGACGATGTTCCCGGCCTCGGAGCGGTGCGAGTTCTTGCGGCAGGAGGTCGAAAAATTAGGCAATGTGCAGGTCAAAGCCTTTGATACGCTCGTCGTCGATTTCGCGCGGGAGCACGGAGCAAAGGCGATCGTGAAAGGCCTCCGCGCGATCTCGGACTTCGAGTACGAGTTCGAGATGAACCAGTTGAACCGTAAGATGGCGCCCGAGATTGAGAGCATCTACTTGATGTCCTCACCCCGTTTCAGCTTCCTGAGCTCGAGCGGGGTGAAGGAGATCGCGATGTTCGGCGGCGACCTCTCGGAACTTGTCCCGCCGTCCGTGGCCGGCCGCTTAGAGGATGCGGCGCGGCGTTGACGAACTGAGGTATGCGCAATGGACGTCCTCGTACTCATCGACAAGCTCGACGACCAGATCCACACGGCCAAGCCCGTTCCGCTCACCGATCAGGTGCGCGTGGACAAGGAGGAGATCTACGACATCCTCGACCAGATGCGGGCGACCGTGCCGGAGGAGATCAAGCAGGCCCGCTGGATCGTCAAGGAGCGGCAGGAGATGCTCGCGGAGGCGAAGCGCGAGGCCGAGCGGATCATCAAGGAGTCGCGCGAGGAGCAGGCGCGGCTGGTCTCCAACGAGGAGGTCGTGAAGCAGGCGGAGCGTCAGGCCGACGAGATCATCGAGGACGCACGGGCGCGGGAGCGTGAGATCCGCCTCGGCGCGGAGGACTACGCCGACGACATCCTGAACACGCTCGAGATCAACCTTCAGAAGTTCACCGCGGCGGTGCAGCGCGGCCGCGACCGCCTCCAGGGACGGGAAGAGGCCGAGGTAGCCTGACCCGGCTCCGGGGCCGGGTCGAGGGAGAGGTCGTCCGCGAAATGACGGGCGACCGCGGCATCCCCGTCACCGGCGTGAACGAGCTCGTGCTCGAGGTCGTCGACCTCGAGGCGTCGGAGCGGTTCTACTCGCACCTGCTCGGGTTGCCGGTGGTCGAGCGTTGGGAGGACCGCGAGGCGATCTGGCTCATGGCCGGCGACCGGACTCGGATCGGCCTGTGGCGACCGCAGGTCGGTCTCGCCGGCGGGCGCGGCGGCGTGCACGTCCACTTCGCCATGCACATCGAGGAAGGCGACTACGACGCGGCCGTGGCGCGCCTGAGCGACCTCGGGGCCGAGGTTCAGGAGATCACGTTCGAAGGCGCCGGCCGCGCCGTCTACGTCACCGACCCGGACGGCAACGTCGTGGAGCTGTGGACGTGGGACGTGGGCGAGCACCTGCGTGGCGCTCGCCAGCGAGGCTGACCCGCCCGGCTGCGCCGGACGTCGGTGGCCCCGGCGCTACCCTCGCTCATGTGGGGCAGCGCTCGAACATCTTCGAGCTCGGCCGGCTCGCCCTACGCTCGGGCGAGGGGCGCAGGCTCGATCTGCTCGTGGCGGTCGACCCGCTGGAATTCGGCGGCGAACGCTACGTAGCGGCCCAATCGCCCGCCCCTGTGACCCTCGACGTTGCGCGCACCACGACCGGGTACTCGCTCCGGCTCCGCTACGCGGTCGGACTGGAGGGCCCCTGCTCACGCTGCCTCGAGGACGCCGACCGCGCGGTCGAGGTGGACGCTCGGGAGGTCGACCAGCCCGGGGGCGGCGAGGAGCTGCGCTCGCCGTACGTGCACGGCACCGACCTCGACCTGCGCTCGTGGGTCAGGGACGCTCTCGCGCTCGCCCTCCCCGAGCAGATCATCTGCGACGACGACTGCCGCGGTCTGTGCGCCGTCTGCGGCGAGAACCTGAACGAAGCCGGCAGCGACCACGTCCACGAGCGCTCGCCGGATCCGCGCTTCGCGAAGCTGAGCGAGCTGAAGTTCGAGTAGCTACCCACGCCTGGCGACCGCGAGGGACATGTCTCTAGACTCTCCCGGCCGTGGCCGTCCCCAAGCAACGACAAGCACGCGCTCGGACCAGGAAGCGCCGGGCGCAGCACAAGGTAACCCCTCCCAGGCTGCGGGCGTGCCCGCGCTGCGGGGAGGCGGGTCTGCCGCATCGCGTGTGCCCCAACTGCGGCACGTACGCCGGCCGCGAGGTCGTCGTGGCGGATGAGTCCGCCGAGTAGCTTCGCCCGAACGTCAAACTTCGTGAGGCGGGACCGCCCCTCGGGCATCCCGAGAGGGCACTCCCGGCCCGGCCGGGTGTGATCGCGCTCGACGCGCAGGGCGCCGACGCCGGGGCCGCCACCGTCGCGGAGGGCGCGCGTCGAAGCGGCCTTCCGGTCATGCTGTTCGGACCTGCGGCGGAGCTCTCCGGTCACGGCGCGGCGGGGCTGGTGGACGCTCCGGTCGCGATCGGCGGCGACGAGGAGCCGGTCCGCGCCGTCCGCGCGAAGCCGGAGGCGTCGATCGTCCGCGCCGCCGCCACGGTCGCGGAGGGCAGCGCGGACGCGCTGGTCTCGGCTGGTCCGACGGGGGCCGCGCTGGCCGCTTCCGTGCTGCACGTGAAGCGCATGAAGGGCGTCCACCGACCGGCGATCGCGGTGCTCCTTCCGCTTCCGGGAAGCCCGACGCTGCTGCTGGACGCCGGCGCCAACACCGAGGTGCGGCCGGAGCACCTCGAGCAGTTCGCGTACCTCGGGGCCGCCTTCATGGAGGTCGTGCACGGTGTGGACAGGCCGCGGGTCGGGTTGCTGTCCGTGGGTGAGGAGCGCACCAAGGGAACGCCCGATGTGGTGGCGGCCCACGACCGGCTCGCCTCGGGTCCGCTCGAGTTCCAGGGCAACGTGGAGGGAACCGACCTGGCCGCCGGCGCCTGCGACGTGGTGGTCACGGACGGCTTCACCGGCAACGTGGCGCTGAAGACGATGGAGGGGACCGCGCGCGCGGTGGTGGGCGCGATTCGCGACGCGGTGCGGTCCGGACCGGTCTCGGCGCTGGGTGGCCTTCTGATTCGCGGCAGCGTCGGGCGGCTTCGGGAGGAGCTCGATCCGAACGCCGTTGGCGGGGCGATCCTCCTCGGATTGCGTGGCGTGGTGGTGATCGCCCACGGCGGCTCCAGCGCCGACGGCATCGCCCAGGCCGTGCGGCTCGCCGGACGCGCGGTGGACGAGCGGATGGTCGCCCGAACGCGGGCGGCCCTGGAAGCCGGCGGTGCGCTCAGATCCGTGACCGCTGCTAGCGTCGGCGAGCGCGATGACTAGGGAACAGGTCCTTCAGCTCATTCGCGAGCACCTCGCGACCGAGCTCGAGATCGATGCCTACGAGATCGGCGAGAGCACGCGCTTCAAGGAGGATCTCGAGGCCGACTCGCTGGACCTGATGGAGCTGGTGATGGAGCTCGAGGACCGCTACGGCGTTCGAATCCCGGACGAGGAGGCGGCCAGGATCCTGACCGTCGGCCAGGCCGCGGATTTCGTCGCGGCGCGCGCGCCGCAGTCAACGGCATAGGCGTGAGCCGCGGCTGACCGGCGCCCGCCCTGGACACGCTCGACTCATTGCTCGACGACCTGCCCGCGGAGCTCGCGCGCCAGGCGGTAACGCACTCCTCCTGGGTGGAGGACCGCGGTCGGTCCTACGAGCGGCTTGCCTTCCTCGGAGACTCGGTGCTCGGCCTCGCCGTCTCAACAGACCTCTACCCGCGGTTCGAGCGCGCCGGCGCGGGAAGGCTCACGAAGCTGCGGGCCCAGGCCGTGTCGCAGCAGGCATGCGTAGCGGTCGCGAAGGAACTGGGGCTTCCGGAGCGGCTCCGGGCCGCCGCGCTGGAGGAGACCGGAAGGAGCGCCGACGCGCTGGTGAGAAGCGAGCGGGTGCTGGCCTCCGTCTGCGAGGCGGTGATCGGCGCCTGCTACCTCGAGTTCGGCTTCGACCGTGTCGCCCCCGCCGTAGCAGCCGCGTTCGCAGTCCAGGTCGAGGACGCGATCGAGCGCCCGGTGGATTTCAAGTCGGATCTCCAGGAGCGCCTCGCCCGTCGAGCAGAGGTCGTGACGTACCGCATCGCCTCCGAGCAGGGCCCGCCGCACGATCGCTCGTTCCTAGCCGTGGCCGAGGTCGCGGGGCAGGAGATCGGCAGGGGCGAGGGAAGGACGAAGAAGAGCGCCGAGCAGGAGGCCGCGTCGGAGGCGCTGAATCGATTACGAGCGGGATGAACCTCCATCCGACGGTTCCGGTGTGATCCAGGTGGTCGGCTGATGCACCTGCGCTCGATAACTATGAAGGGCTTCAAGTCCTTCCCGGACCGGACCCGGCTCGAGTTCGCCGAGGGCGTCTCGGTCATCGTGGGGCCGAACGGCTCCGGGAAGTCCAACGTCACGGACGCCGTGCTGTGGGCGCTCGGCGAGCAGAGCCCGCTCGCGGTCCGCGGCCAGACCATGCAGGACGTGATCTTCTCGGGCGGCGTCGGCTTTCCCTCACGGACCGCGGCAGAGGTCGAGGTCGTGATCGACAACTCCGAGCGGGAGCTGGACACCGCGTTCTCGGAGCTGTCGATCACGCGCCGGCTGGATCGCTCGGGCGACGGGGAGTACCGCCTGAACGGCGCGCGCTGCCGTCTCGTCGACGTGCTCGAGGCGCTCTCCGACACCGGCCTCGGCAAGGAGATGCACTCGGTGGTCTCGCAGGGACGCGTCGAGAGCGTGATCAATTCGAGCGCGCGCGAGCGCCGGCTCCTGATCGAGGAGGCGGCCGGGCTCGGCAAGCACCGCAAGCGGCGCCGCCGGGCCGAGCTCAAGCTCGCCCGCACCGAGGAAAACCTGTCCCGCGCCCTCGACGTGGAGCGGGAGGCCCGATCCCATCTGCGCCCGCTGAAGCGCCAGGCGGAGGCCGCGGAGCTGCACGAGCGACTCGAGCGGCAGTCGCTCGAGGCGAGGCTGGAGCTCGCCCGGGACGGAGCGAAGGCTGCCGGCGACCGCCTTGCCGAGGCGGAGTCCGCCTCCGCGGCGGCCCGGTCGCACCGGGGGGAGGCCGAGGAGCGCCTGGGGGCGGTGCAGGCGAAGCGCGAGGCCGCGGAACGCGCCATGGCCGAGCATGGGCGAGCGCGCGAGGCCGTGTCGGCGCGGCTGTTCGCGGCCACGACCTCCGCCGACCGGGTCGAGATGCGGCTGGAGCGCGTACGGGAGCTGGGTACGGGCGCGGCCGACGCAGGGCGCCGCGGTCGCGACGACCTCCGCCGCCTGGGCGGCGGCGAGGGCACCGATGGGGCGGACGGCGACGATCCGCCCGCCGGCGGGACCAGCGCTCCCGGGCACGCCGAGCCGACAGACCGGGTCCACCGACTTGAGGCGGAGCTGGCGGCGCTGGACGGAGCGAGCCGCGGATCCTCCGACCGTGAGCTGGAGCGGCTGCGCGAGCATCGCGACGAGTCCGAGCGTCGGCGGGCGGCCCACGAGGGCGAGGTCAGCGAGCGCCGCGCCGCCGGCCATGCCGCCGAGGCGGCGGTAGCGTCGCTGCGTTCTGCCAGGCGGACGGCCGAGGCGACGCTCGAGACGGCCCGGAGCGAGCGGGCCGCAGCACGCGCCGAGCTCGACGCCGTGGTGCAGCTTGCACGGACCGTCGCGGCCGCCCCCGGCAATTCCGGCGCGCTCGCCGAGCACCTGCGTGTCGAGCCCGGCTACGAGCTCGCCCTTGCGGCTGCGCTCGGCCCCCTGGTCCGCGCGGGGCTCGCCACCGGCATCACGGAGGCTTCGTCGCTCCTGGACGATTATCAGGGTGGTGCCGGGACGGTCGTCATCGAGCGATCGGAGGCCGGACCGGCGTCGGACGCCACGCGGGCGACTTCGCCGCCCAGTCCCCAGGCGGAGCGCCTCCTGGACCGGCTCGCACCGGGCCCGGCCGCAGCGGCCGCGGCGGAACGGCTTCTCCGCGACACGTGGGTCGTCGACTCGCTGACCGATGTTCGCCACGATTTCCGCGGAATCGCCGTGACGCGGTCCGGTCGCGCGTTGGCCGCCGCGACGGGCGAGCTCCGGCAGGCCGCTCCCGGCGCCGAGGAGCGCTTGCTCGAGCAGCTCTCGCGGCACGATGCACTCGAGGCGGGTGCGATGGAGGCGGACCGTCATGTATCGGAGGCGGAGCGTGCGCTGGAGGCGGCGGGGGCTTCGCTCGCCGCCGCCGAGGAGGCGCGCGACCGCGCCGCTGAGTCCCTGCGGGCGGCGATTCGCGAGCAGGAGACCGCCGATGAGGCGGCTCGCGCGGCCGTGCGAGCCGTCGCGCGGAGGGAGGAGGCGGCCGACCAGAGCGTCGCGGTTCGCCGGGCGGAGCTGACCGCGGAGCTCCGGGCCGAGCGGCGCATGCTCGCGCGCGTCGAGCGCGAGCGCGCCCAGCGCTCCCGAAGGCGGGAGCAATTGCGAACGCGGATCGAGGGCAACGAAGCGCTCGCGGAGACAGCCGAGGAGCTGGCACCGGCGCTGCAGGAGGCGGTGGCGGCGATCGCGGAGCATCGCGACTCGCTGCGGAGGCGCCTCGACGCGGACCAGGCGGAGGGCGATCGCGGCGCCGAGGGGCTGCGGGTATGTGCCCGCGAGGAGGCCGGGGTGCAGGGGGAGCTGCGCCGCGTGGGTGAGGTCGTGACCGCCGCTGAGGTCACCGCGCAGCGTGCGCGCGATTCGGCGGCGGACGCCGAGAGGGAGCTGAGCGAGCTCGCGGACCGCCTCGGGTTCGAGGATGTGCCCCCACCCGGTGACGGCGGCCTTACCGACGACCGCCGCGCCGAGCTCCTGTCCCGCGTCGAGCGGCTCGCCGGTCGGCGCGAGCGGCTCGGCCCGGTCAATCCCCTCGCGGGACGCGAGTACGAGGAGGCGGTGGCGCGGGTCGAGGAGCTCGAGTCCCAGCGCGAGGACCTGGAGACGGCGCTGGCGGAGGTGCGCGGCGTCATCCGCGACACCGATCGACGCATCCGGGAGAGCTTCGAAGAGACCTTTGCCGCCACCGCGCGCAACTTCGAGGAAGTTGTCGAAGAGCTGTTTCCGGGCGGGCGGGGCCGGCTGCGGCTCGCCGCCGCCGGAGGGCCACGGCCCGTATTGGGCGGCGAGCAGGACGCGGCCGACATCAGCGTCGCCGAGGCGAAGGAGGAGGTGGACTCGGAGCCCGGCGTCGAGGTCGAGGTGACCCCGGCCGGAAAGTCCATGCGGCGGCTGTCGCTTCTGTCGGGCGGCGAGCGATCGCTCGTCGCGCTCGCCTTCCTGTTCGCCGTCTTCCTGGCGCGTCCGTGCCCCTTCTACGTGCTGGACGAGGTCGAGGCAGCGCTCGACGACCTCAACATCGATCGCTTCCTGCGCCTGGTGCGCCGCTGTGCCGACCGAGCCCAGTTCATCGTGGTGACGCACCAGAAGCGCACGATGGATGCAGCGGACCGGCTGTACGGCGTGAGCATGGGCGCGGACGGCGTCTCGAAGGTCGTCTCCCGGCGCCTATCCTCGGCCGGTGCCTCGCACGTGGCAGGAGCTCTTCAAGACCGGCTCGCCGCAGGCTGACGAGCAGGACGCCGGGCCGGAGGGTGACGGGCGCGGCCTGTTCCGCCGTCTGCGGGACAACCTGTCCAAGACAAGGCAGGCGTTCGGAGCGGAGCTTCAGGCCACGGTGTTCCAGTCGCTCGACCAGGAGACGTGGGAGCGGCTCGAGGAGACGCTGATCTACGGCGACGTCGGGGCCGCCACGACCGCGGAGGTGGTCGGTCGCCTCGAGACCGAGGCCGGGGCGGGCCGGTTGA
The DNA here is from genome assembly GCA_963808955.1 of uncultured Thermoleophilaceae bacterium. Classification (GTDB taxonomy): domain Bacteria; phylum Actinomycetota; class Thermoleophilia; order Solirubrobacterales; family Thermoleophilaceae; genus CAWEHQ01. Next base: position 178,682 of record CAWEHQ010000016.1, read on the forward strand.
CGTCCGGGGACGACCTGACGTTGCGCCTCCGCGAGCTGCTCGCCGACGCCGCTCGGACGGGGGACGCCACCATCGACATCCGCCCGGAGCCCACGGTGATCCTCGTCGTCGGCGTGAACGGCACCGGCAAGACGACCACCATCGGCAAGGTCGCCTGGCACCTGCGGCAGGAGCTCGGCAAGAGCGTCGTACTCGCTGCGGGGGACACCTTCCGCGCGGCAGGGGTCGAGCAGCTGGCGGCGTGGGCCGACCGGTCGGGGGCGGATCTGGTTCGCGCCCAGCCCGGCTCCGATCCGGGCGCGGTCGCCTTCGACGCCGTGGAGTCGGCGGTGGCACGCGGTCACGACGTGGTGATCTGCGACACGGCCGGCCGCCTGCACACGCAGCACGGCCTGATGGGAGAGCTGGAGAAGGTTCGCCAGGTGATTGCCAAGCGACTGCCCGGCGCGCCGAACGAGACCCTGCTCGTGATCGATGCGACCACCGGTCAGAACGGGCTTCGCCAGGCGCTCACGTTCGCGGACTCGCTGGACGTGACGGGGATCGTCCTGACCAAGCTCGACGGCACCGCGAAGGGCGGCATTGCGCTTGCGATCGCACGAGAGACCGGCGTGCCGGTGAAGCTGATCGGTATCGGGGAGGGGCTCGAGGACCTGCGGCCGTTCGACCCCGACGACTTCGCGCGCGCGCTGCTCGAGTAGCGGCGTCCCGCACCAGAGCAAGGCGCGCGGCCCACTACGATCGGAAGGCGATGCCCGACTGGGTCATCTGGCTGATCGCCGCCGCCGTGCTCGCCGCCGGTGAGGTCCTCACGCTCGGGTTCTTCCTCGGGCCGGTGGCGGCGGCGGCCGTCCTCGCGGCAGTGGTCGCGGCGGTGGGGGGCGGGGGCGAGGTCCAGGTGGCTTCCTTCATCGTGGCGTCCGTGGCGTCCCTCGCCTTCCTCCGTCCGGTGGCACGCCGGCACCTCCACACGCCGGCCCGGATACGGACCGGCACGGCGGCGCTGGTGGGCCGAAGCGCGCTCGTGGTCGAGCGCGTGCATTCGGACGGCGGGCGGATCAAGCTCGTGGGGGAGGAGTGGACCGCCAGGCCCTTCGACGACGACCAGGCCTTCGAGCCCGGCACGCGCGTCGAGGTGCTCAAGATCGAGGGCGCAACTGCGCTCGTCTCGGAGTAGGTAGGGGGTGTCCTGATGTCAGCTGGCCTGATCGTCCTGATCGTGGTGGCCGTGGTGGTGCTGTTCGTTTTATCGCGCGCCGTTCGAATCATTCCGCAGGCGCGGGCGGGGCTCGTGGAGCGGCTCGGCCGCTACCAGCGCACGCTCGACCCTGGCCTGGCGCTGCTCGTGCCGTTCATCGACCGGCTGCGGCCGCTCGTCGACCTACGCGAGCAGGTCGTCTCCTTCCCGCCGCAGCCGGTGATCACCGAGGAGAACCTCGTAATCAACATCGACTCGGTCATCTACTTCCAGGTCACCGAGCCGAAGTCGGCCACCTACGAGATCGCCGACTACATCGCGGGCGTCGAGCAGCTCACCGTGACGACCATGCGCAACGTCATCGGTGGGATGACGCTCGAGGACACGCTCGTCTCGCGCGACAAGATCTCGGCGCAGCTCCGCGGGGTGCTCGACGAAGCCACCGGAACGCTGGGGAATTCGGGTCAACCGCGTCGAGCTCAAGGCGATCGACCCGCCCACCACGATCCAGGAGGCGATGGAGAAGCAGATGCGCGCGGAGCGCGACCGCCGCGCCGCGATCCTCACCGCGGAGGGTGTCAAGCAGTCGGAGATCCTGAGGGCCGAGGGCGAGAAGCAGAGCGCGATCCTCCGGGCGGAGGGCTTGCGGGAGTCGCAGGTACTCGAGGCCGAGGGCCAGTCGAAGGCGATCGAGACGGTCTTCGGCGCGATCCACCGCGGCGATCCGGACCCCAAGCTGCTGGCCTACCAGTACCTGCAGATGCTTCCTAAGATCGCCGACGGGGAAGCGAGCAAGATCTGGATCATCCCGAGCGAGTTCCAGCAGGCTCTAGGAGCGCTCCGGGGAGCCCTCGGTCAGGGTGGCGCCAGCGCCGAGGAGCCCCCGAGGGACCGGCACTCCTAGGTGGCAGACGGCGGGATGGCGGATGGCCGGGCCGCGGCGTGGGACACAGCGCGGTCGTGTCCTGGGCCTGTTGCCATCTGCCATCTGCCATCTGCCATCTTCCTTTACCGATGTTCGAGACCCTCTCTGACCGACTACAGAACGCTCTGCGAGACGTCCGCTCCTCAGGCGCTTTAACTGAGGACGACGTCAACAAGGCGATGCGTCAGGTGCGGCTCGCGCTGCTCGAGGCGGACGTCAACCTCCAGGTCGTCAAGCAGTTCACGGCGGCGGTAAAGGAGCGTGCGCTCGGCGCCGAGGTGCTCGAGTCACTCAACCCGGGCCAGCAGGTCGTGAAGCTGGTCGACGAGGAGCTGACCCGCCTGATGGGCGAGTCGAGCGGCGACCTGACGTTTGCGTCCGAGGGGCCCACGGTGGTGCTGATGGCGGGCCTGCAGGGATCGGGGAAGACCACCGCCTGCGCCAAGCTGGCCCGGCATCTCCGGGAGGAACGCGGCCTCGACGTCGGCGCTCGCCGCCTGCGACCTGCAACGTCCGGCGGCGGTCGAGCAGCTCGTGAAGGTCGGAACCGAGGCCGGGGCGACGGTCTACGAGCAGGGCACCGGTCGCGACCCGGTCGACGTGGCCGAGTGGGCGGTCGGCCGCGCCCGCGCGGAAGGCCGCGATGTGCTCGATCGTCGACACGGCGGGTCGGCTCCACGTCGACAGCGACCTGATGGACGAGTTGGCCCGCATCCGCAAGCGCACGGCGGCCCACGACGTCCTGCTGGTCGTCGACGCGATGACGGGGCAGGACGCGGTGGGCGTCGCGGAGCGGTTCGCGGAGGCGACGGGCATCGACGGCGTGGTACTCACCAAGCTGGATGGCGACGCCCGGGGCGGCGCCGCGCTGTCGGTGAAGGCGATCACCGGCAGGCCGATCCTCTACGCGTCGACCGGCGAGCGACTCGACGCATTCGGCCGCTTTCACCCCGGCCGCATGGCGCGCCGGATCCTCGGAATGGGGGACGTCCTCACGCTCGTGGAGAAGGCCGAGCGCGAGATGGACGAGGACCGGGCCAGGGACCTCGAGCGGAAGATTCGCCGCGAGGAGTTCACGTTCGAGGACTTCCTGGACCAGATGGCGCAGTTGCGCCGCATGGGGCCGCTCCAGAGCATCCTCGGGATGCTTCCCGGCCTGGGTGGGCAGCAGCTGTCCGAGCTCCAGGTCGACGAGCGTCAACTCGATCGAATCCAGGCGATCATCACCTCGATGACGCCCGAGGAGCGCCGCAACCCAGAGCTCCTCGACGGGTCACGGCGGCGCCGGATCGCGCGCGGGTCGGGCACGTCCGTACAGGCGGTCAACCAGCTCGTCAAGCAGTTCGCGCAGATGCGCAAGCTCATGCGCCAGCTGTCGTCCGGAAAGATGCCGTCGCTGCAGGGCCTGCTCGGCGGTCGATAACGTTGAGGCACGCCGGTATCGCCGGCATGGCCCTGAAGCGCATCCCGACGGAGGTCGATAGAGCTTGGCCGTACGAGTGAGGCTGACCCGCGTGGGCAGCAAGAAGAATCCGATCTGGCGCGTGGTGGTGGCCGATCAGCGCTCGCCGCGCGACGGTCGCGTCATCGAGACGATCGGGCGCTACAACGCCCAGGTCGAGCCCTCCGAGATCGTGCTCGACGAGGACCGCCTCCAGCACTGGCTCGGGCGAGGCGCGCAGCCCACCGGCACCGTCAGGAAGCTGATGCGTGCCAAGGGCATCGCCCCGGCGACGACGGCGCCGGCGGCCGCCGAACCGTCCGGATGACGAACGACCTGCTGGCCTACCTCGTCCGCTCGCTGGTCGACCAACCGTCAGATGTCTCCGTCGAGTCCTTCGACGAGGAGGACGGCACGACGGTGCTCGAGCTCCGCGTTGCTGACGACGATGTCGGCAAGGTGATCGGCCGGCGTGGACGCACCGTCAACGCCCTGCGCGTGGTGATGCGCGCGTGCGCCACAAAGCGCGGGGGGCGGGTGCTGGTCGACGTGGTGGACTAGCCGAGCTCTAACGCGGACTGCCGGTCGAGATGGCAGATGGCAGTGGGCAGATGGCAGGTCTTCGAGCGAAGCTGCGCTTCAACCGCCCTCTGCCATCCGCCATCCGCCATCTGAAATGCGCATCGACATCTTCACCCTGTTCCCGCGCTGGTTCGACTGGTTCTTCGAGCAGCGGCACGTGCGGAACGCCGCCGGGCTGGGCCACGAGCTCGCGTGCGTCGACCTGCGCGCGAGCACGCCGCTGAGCGCCGGGCAGGTCGATGACACGCCCTACGGCGGCGGGGCCGGCATGGTGCTGCGCGTGGACGTGGTCGAGGCCGCCCTGCGGTCGCGCTACGGAGGCGACCCGACCGAGGTGCGCGAGCGCGGTCGCGTCCTGGCCCTGGCGGCTGGCGGGCGGCCGTTCGACGACGCCCTCGCCGCCGAGCTGTCGAAGGAGGACCGCGTCACGCTCCTGTGCGGGCGGTACGAGGGCTTCGACGAGCGAGTCCACGAGCATCTGGCGCGGACGAGGTCTCGATCGGGCGCTATGTGCTCTCGGGCGGCGAGCTCGCGGCGATGGTGGTGACCGACGCGGTGGTGCGAAAGCTCGAGGGCGCGCTGGGACACGCCGAGCAGCGCGGCCGAGGACTCGTACAGCCCGGCGCTCGGGGGCGCTCCGGAGTATCCGCACTACACCCGTCCGGCGGAGTGGCTCGGGCACAGCGTGCCCGAGGTGCTGCTGTCCGGGGACCATCGGCGGATCCGCGAATGGCGGCTCGAGGAGAGCCGTCGCCGCGCCGACGCCGGCGAGGCCCGCGACTCGTAGGCCGCTACCATTCTCGGCGCGCCGGCGCCCGAGGCATCGCCGGGGGGCGCGCGCCGCCCTGCCATGAGTGGAGTCATCGACAGCCTCGAGCGCGAGCAACTGCGCAAGGTCCCGTCCTTCGACGCGGGCGACCGCGTGAAGGTGCATTTTCAGGTCGTCGAGGGGAACCGGCGGAGGACTCAGGTCTTCGAGGGCACGGTCCTAAAGCGCCAGGGCGCGGGCGCCCGTGAGACCTTCACCGTCCGCAAGCAGTCATTCGGGGTGGGGGTGGAGCGTACGTTCCCGCTGCATTCGCCGAAGATCGAGCGGATCGAGGTCGCGAGTCGCGGCGACGTGCGCCGTGCCAAGCTCTACTACCTGCGCGGCAGGGTGGGGCGGCGAGCGCGCGTGCGCGAGCGCCAGGATGCGATCGCCAGGGCGGACGGCGCCGAGGAGGCGTTGGCCATGCCGCCAGAGGAGATGTCCGACGAGCAGGGTGCGCTCGAGGAAGCCGAGCCCGTTGCAGAGGCACCGGCGGACGAAGCTGAGGCGGGCACGAGCGATGAGTCGGCGGAGGCGCCGGAGGAGGCCGAGGCCACCTCGGACGACGACTCGGCGGATCGTTAGTGCCGCCGGTCGCGCAGACGCGAGAAGAGCCGTCGCCGGGGCTCGCTCACCGAGCTTCTCATGATCGTCGCGGTCGCGCTCGGGCTCGCGCTCGTGATCCAGGCCGTGTTGATCAAGCCGTTCCGGATCCCGAGCCAGTCATGGAGCCCACGCTCGAGATCGGCCAGCGTGTGCTCGTGGACCGCGTCAGCCTGCGTTTCTCGGATCCGCACATCGGCGACATCGTGGTCTTCAAGCCCCCGGCCGGAGCCGACGCGAACCGCTGCGGCGTCGATCACCCCTCGGACCAGGCGTGTCCCCGATCCGACGGACGGCGAATCGGACATGAACTTCATCAAGCGGGTCGTCGGCGAGCCCGGCGACCGGCTCAAGGTGCTGGACGGCCAGGTCTACATAAACGGCGAGCCGCTGGACGAGCCCTACATCGAGCGCGACCTCACCTGCGCGAGCTGCAACCTCCCGCAGGAGATCACGATTCCGCCGGGCCACTTTTTTATGATGGGCGACAATCGTGGGCAGAGCGCGGATAGCCGCGAGTGGGGGCCCGTCCCTGAAGACTCCATCATCGGAAACGCGTTCTTCACCTACTGGCCGCTCGACCGCATCGGCGGCCTCTAGCACCGGAGATCGGGCTCCTGGCCGCGGCGTGCGTCGGCGTCCGCGCGGCCGGCGGCTGTTTGCCTTCGACCGCGCGCTAGGTCGCCGTTACGTGGCGGGCGCCGACGAGGCCGGTCGCGGCTCGCTCGCCGGTCCGCTCGTCGCCGCAGCGGTGCTCTTCGACGTCGAGCGGCTGTCGCTCTCCGACCGGCGCGCGCTCAGCCGGCTGAACGACTCCAAGCAGCACGACGAGGCCGGGCGCGAGGAGCTGTATCCGCTCGTGATGCGGGCGGCCGCCCGGGTGGCCGTGATCTGCCGCTGCGTGCGGGGAATCGACGCCCGCGGGCTCCACGTAACGAACCTCGAGGCACTCGCGTCGGCGCTGTCCGCGGTTGCCTCCGAGGTCGGCGCGGTCGCTCGTGACGAGCTCGTCTGCCTCTCCGACGGCTTCAGAGTCCCCGGCCTCGCGCTCGAGCAGCAGGCGGTGGTGGGCGGTGACTCGCGCAGCGCTGCGATCGCCGGGGCGTCGGTGGTCGCGAAGGTCACCCGCGACCGCTACATGCGTCGCGCGGAGTCACGGCACCCGGGCTGGGACTTCGCGGCCAACGTCGGCTACTCGACGCCGGAGCACCGCGCCGCCATCGCCCAAAACGGGATCTCACCGCTCCACCGGCTCTCGTTCCAGTCGATCGCGTATCAGCAGCTGGTGTTCAGCGGGTGACGCCCCCGGAGACGGGCAACCCGGTTTCGGGTCGCGCGGGGGGCTACTCGCGGCTGTGCGCCACCAACACGCCACGAGATGATCCGAATTACTGCGCAGCTATCCGGATCACTTCGCATGCCATGTCTGGACCAGCTCGAGCCACGCCGCTCCGGCGCGTCAGAAGGCGTTCTCCACGTGCTCGAGGGCGAGTAGCCCGCCGTCGGGCGCGAGCACGACCCCGATCGCGTCGAAGCGAATGCCGTCGTGGTCCCTCCGCTGGACGCGGTTCTGACTCGTCAGCCACTCTCGTGCCATCCGCCGCAGCTGTCGCCGCTTGTCCGGCCCGATCGACTCGAGCGCGCCGCCGGGTTCGTGCGGGGTTCGACGTGATGTCCGATCCGCGTCTTGACCTCGCAGAAGACGATGAACCCGGAGTGGGCCGCTACGAGGTCGAGCTCGCCCGCGGCCGTGCGGAAGTTGCGGGCGAGCACCTCGTAGCCCGCCCGGTGAGGTGCGCACCCGCGAGGCGCTCGCCCCGCACGCCGAGCCGGCGCCGTTGCGGCTCATGCCGGGGTGATCCAGGGCGTTCGGGTACGGTCGGTGTCGTTGTGACAACGGTGGGGCGCGGGTGCCGCTCGACGATTGCGCAGCCCCGAAATGACGCGCCGGCCCCAGACACGAAATCGGCGGACTCAGCCCCGTCGCGCGAGCGCTCGTAGCGTCGTCTGGTGCTCGCCAGCGTTGCCACATTCGCGATCGACGGGTCGACGGCCGGCGAGGTGACCGTCGAGGTCGACGTCCGCCGCGGGTTCCCCACGTTCACCCTCGTCGGCCTTCCGGACGCGGCCGTACGGGAGTCCCGTGAACGCGTGCGCGCGGCGGTCCTGAATCGGGGCTCGAGTTCCCGATGAAGCGCCTGACCGCAAACCTGGCACCGGCCGATCTCCGCAAGCCGGCCCTGGCTTCGACCTCGCGCTCGCCGTGGCGTTGCTCGCCGCCTCCGGTCAGGTTCCGGCCGAGGCAGTCTCTCTACCAGCGCGGTCTGCGGCGAGCTTTCGCTTGAGCTGGCGCCCTCCGCCCGGTCCCCGGAGCTGTCGCGCTCGCGGGCGGGGGCCGGGCCGTCGGGCTACCGGCGCCTGATCGTCCCGGTGGAGAACTCCGCCGAGGCCGCCCTTGATCGACGGCGTCGAGGTGCTGGGCGTTCCGTCGCTCCAGCGGATGGCCGACCTCCTGAGGGGCCAGTTCCGGCCAGAGCCTCCATCGAATCCACCGCGCCGGCGAACCCGCGCCGACGCGCTCGACCTCGCAGACGTTCACGGTCAGGCTGATGCGCAGCGGGCGCTCGAGATCGCGGCCGCCGGGGGCCATCACATGCTC
>CAWEHQ010000017.1:0-20557 GCA_963808955.1 uncultured Thermoleophilaceae bacterium
GCGTGCCCGGGGTTGGTGGATTCCGACGAAATAGTGGACGGAACCGAGCCCCCCTCGGGGACGCCCCCGCCCGGCGCGCCCGGTTACGACCCGGTCGAGTCCTTCTCGTAGCCGAGCTCGCCGAGCAGCGGGCCCGCGATCGCCTCGAACTTGCGGCGGTCGCCCTCCGGCATGTCGTCGCGCCAGCGGTTGATGCGGCTCGGGTCGGGCGGCCGCGACACCCGCTCCATGATCGCCTGCCGCTCGGCCGTCGATACGACTCGCCCATCCGGCGCGACCTCCTCCGGCGGCACCTCGAGCGCGATCCGCTCGTCCACGTGGCGGTGGTAGTTGAGCACACGGTCGTTCCACGGGAGGTCCAGGAAGTCGCAGATCCGCCGCAGGTTCGGCTCGGGGTCCACCACGATGTCCTCGTAGCGAACCTCCATGTAGTGGTCGAGCTCGGGCGCCTGCTGGCGGCCCTCGGCGATCCGGGCGGTCCAGAACTCGGCGCCCTCCTCGGCCGTGTTGGGGCCGAACCAGAGGTCCTTGATCGACAGCGTCACCGCTCGTCCGTCACGGATGATGTGCACGAAGCGGGCCTCGGGGACGGCCGCCTGGATCAGCGTCATCCGCCGAACGTAGAACGGGGTCTTGTCGCCCCAGCGCGGCTTCCCGACCTTGTCCGCGTACAGGTGATAGAAGGCGCGGACGGCGTCGCCGACCTCCGCGGGACGCTCCTGGTCGAGGCGCTCCCTGAACGCGCCGGCGTCGAGGTGGAAGTCGACCCAGCGCTTGTGCCCGGTGACCTCCTGGTAGAAGCCGTCGACCGGGTCGTCCGGACTGCGGCGCCTCGACGCCTGGCGCCAGCGCTTGACGGCTCGCGGGATGAAGTAGGTCTCGGGCGGAATGGCGAGGTCGGGGTGCGCGTCCAGCATGAGCCTGAGCAGCGTCGTGCCCGACCGGGGCGCGCCCACGATGAACGGCGCGGGATGCCGCACCTCGGAACCGTTGCTGCGACGGCCGAGCAGGTGCCCGAGGCGTGCCCGGGCGCCCATCAGACCAGGAAGCGACCGTCGCGCTGGAGCTCGACCCCGTCGACCGTGATCGATCCGCCCTGCCGAAGGTCGCAAACCATGTCCCAGTGCACGGCTGAGTCGTTCTTGCCGCCGGTCTCCGGATAGCTCATGCCGATCGCCATGTGGACGGTGCCGCCGATCTTCTCGTCGAGCAGGATCTCCTTCGTACCGGTCGAGATGCCGTAGTTCGTGCCGATGCCGAGCTCGCCCAGCCGCCGAGCGCCCTCGTCGGTGTCGAGCGTCTCGATGAGGAAGTCCTCGCCGCGCTCGGCCGAGGCGTCCACGACGCGCCCGCCCTCGAACCGGAACCTGACCCCGGATACCTCGCGGCCCCCGTAGCTCGCGGGGAACGAGAACGACACCTCGCCCGCGACCGAGTCCTCGATCGGGCCGGTGAAGAACTCACCGTCGGGCATGTTGTGCTCGCCCGCGCACGGGATGAAGGTCCGCTCGGCCACTCCGAGCGTGATGTCGGTGCCGGGGGCCTGTACGCGGACCTCCTCCTTCCCCTGCATCCATTCGGCCAGCCGATTCACGTCGTCCGACTGTCGCTGCCAGGCGGTGAGCGGCTCGGGGTCGTCGACCAGGCAGGCGGCGTAGAGGAAGTCCTCGTAGCGCGCGAGCGACATCCCCGCCTCGCTCGCGTACGCCTGGGTCGGGAAGATCGTCAGCGCCCACCGGTGCTCGCCGGCGGCGGCGCGGCGCATCGTCGTCTCCATCAGCGGCTTGCGTGCGCGCTGTGAGCGGGCCTGCTTGGCCGGATCGGTCTGAGACAGCTCGCGCGGGTTGGTGTCGGCCATGATCGCGATCCGCACGTCGGCGTGATCGGCGGCCCACTGCGACGGCGGCGGCACCCAGTCGAGCTGCTCGTCCGAGGCGAGGTCGTAGAAGGCCGCCGATGCCTCCTCCGGGGCGAGCTGCACGATGGGAAGCCCGCCGGCCCGGAGGACCTCCTCGTACACGGCCTGGACGAGCGGCTCGGCGGTCGTGGTCGACTGGATGATGCAGACGTCGCCCTGCTCGACGCGAGTCGAGTACCCGACGAGCACGCGTGCCAGCGCGTCCGCGCGCTGGTCCCTCACGCCGCGCGCTCCTCGCCGCGGGGGCGCGCCCGGATCTGTCCGACCAGCCACGCGTGCAGCCGGTCGTCGCCCGCCATCTCGGGATGGAACGCGACCGCCACCACGTCACCCTGCCGCACCGCGACGGGGTGACCGTCGACCTCCGCCAGGACCTCGACGCCGGGGCCGCACTGCTCGACCCACGGGGCGCGGATGAACACCGCGTCGATCGGCTCGCCGTCGAGACCCGCGAGCGGCAGCTCGGCCTCGAAGCTCTGCGCCTGCCTCCCGAACGCGTTGCGCCGCGCAGTGATGTCCAGCACCCCGAGGTGCTCCCGGTCGAGCACGATCAGCCCGGCGCACGTGCCGAGCACCGGAGTCCCCGCCGCCGCGAGCTCGCGGAGCGGCTCGGCGAGCGCCTCGCGCTCGAGCCCGAGCATGATCGTCGTGGACTCACCACCGGGGATCACCAGTCCGTCGATTCCCTCGAGATCGGCCGGTACCCGCACCTCGCTCGCCTCGACGCCGAGCCGGTCGAGCATTCGCGCGTGCGCCTCGAAGTCGCCCTGGAGCGCGAGCACTCCGACGAGCCGCCCGCCTCGGCTCCCCCTACCAGCCGCGGTGCTGGATCAGCCCGCCGCCCCCTGGCGCCTCGAGCTGGGCGATCTCCAGCCCGGCCATCGCCGCGCCGAGGCCGCGCGACGCGCGCGCGACCCGGTCGGGGTCGTCGTAATGGGTCGTCGCATCCACGATCGCCGCGCGCGGTGGCCTCCGGCTCCTCGGACTTGAAGATGCCCGATCCGACGAAAACCCCCTCCGCGCCGAGCTGCATCATCAGCGCGGCGTCCGCGGGCGTGGCGAGGCCGCCGGCGGAGAAGTTCACGACCGGCAGGCGACCGCGGTCCGCCACGTCCCGGACGAGGTCGAGCGGCGCCTGCAGCTCCTTGGCGGCCACGTTGCAGCTCCGAGTCGTCGAGCGAGCCGAGGCGCCGGATCTCGGCCTGGATCGTGCGCATGTGGCGCACGGCCTCGACCACGTTCCCGGTGCCGGCCTCGCCCTTGGTGCGGATCATCGCCGCCCCCTCGGAGATCCGGCGGAGCGCCTCACCGAGGTTCGTCGCGCCGCAAACGAACGGGACCTTGAAGCGCCACTTGTCGACGTGGTGCGACTCGTCGGCGGGGGTGAGCACCTCGGACTCGTCGATGTAGTCGATCTCGAGCGCCTCGAGGACCTGAGCCTCCGCGAAGTGGCCGATCCGGACCTTGGCCATCACGGGGATGGTCACGGCCTCCTGGATGCCCTCGACCATCACCGGGTCGGACATCCGGGCGACCCCGCCGGCCGAGCGAATGTCCGCCGGCACGCGCTCGAGGGCCATGACCGCGACCGCGCCCGCGTCCTCCGCCAGCCGGGCCTGATCGGGGGTGACCACGTCCATGATCACGCCGCCCTTGAGCATCTCCGCCAAGCCCGTCTTTACGCGCAGGGTTCCAGTGCGGCGGCCGTTGTCCGTCACGTTGCCGATTCTACCGGCGGCTCTTGCGGGCTATATGGCAGATGGCAGTGGGCAGATGGCAGATGGCAACAAGCCAGGGACCGGCCGCACGGTCGCGACCCTCAGCGCTCGCCGGGCCATCGCCATCGCCATCTGCCATCTGCCACCTCGAGCCCGCCACAGCGGCTCGAGCCCCATGCCAAGCGTTACTTGAGCTTGAACGCCTTTATGCGATCGGCATACGCAGATTCGTCGAGCGCGTAGACCCCGTACGCGAGTGCCTGGACGAGTGCGAGCAGAGCGGTGTGCGAGCGCACGAAGGTGGGGCTGTTCGAGGAGTAGTAGAGACGGTGGTCGGCGAGCCGCGAGACCTCGGAAAGCGTCGCGTCGGAGATCGCGAGCGTGGGACCCTCACGGTGCCGGGCCAGCTTCATCGCCCGGACGATCAGCGGATGCGGGCGACCGGCCGAGAAGCCGATCACGAGCGTGCTCGAGTCGATTCGGCCAAGGCGGGTGAGGCCCTCCTGGCTCGCGCTCGCCACGACCTCGCAGCGGAGGTCGAGCAGCATCAGGAGGTGGCGCAGGTAGCTGGCGAAGAACGCCATCTGGTCGGTCCCGCAGAGGAGGATCCGCTCGGCCCTCGAGATGAGCTCGACCGCTCCCGCTACCTCGCGGCGGTCGACGCGTCGGGCGGTGTCCTCGATGTTCGTGTGGTCGGCAGCGAGCGAGGCTTCGAACTCCGTCTGGTCGATCGGGAAGAGCGGCGGCGCGACCAGGTCCTCCCCGCCCCCGTTCATCCCCTCGCGGGTACGGCGGTACTCCTCCTGGGCCGACGCCTGGAGCTCGGGGAAGCCGTCGAAGCCAAGCGCCTGCGCGAACCGGACCACCGTGGAGCTGGACGTGTTCGCCCTGCGTGCCAGCTCCTCCGCGGTGTGGAAGGCGGCCTCGTCGAGGTGGTCGACGATGTACTGGCCCACGTCCTTCTGTGAGCGGGAGAAGTCGTCGAAGCGGTGGCGGATCTCGGCCGACAGTGTCAGCGCCGTTGTCGCGGTTCGCGTCACGGCGATGTCATTCGCCCGCAGCCCGGCAGATCCTTCCCACAGCGCTCAGGCGGTGCACAGCGGGCGCGGTGCGCCCGGCGTCTCCGGGGCCGCGCCTGCGCCAGTCCCGAAGCTAGTCTTCCCGCGATGATCCCCAAGGTCATCCACCGGGTGTGGCTGGGGACCGACCCGATGCCCGACGAGTTCGAGCACTATGGGGAGACGTGGCGCCGGCACCACCCCGACTGGGAGATGCAGCTCTGGACTGACTCCCACATGCCGGAGCTCAGGTTCCCGGACGCCCTCGACCGCTGCCGCAACCACGGGGAGCGCTCCGACATCCTGCGGAGCGAGGTCCTGCTCCGCTACGGCGGTCTGTACGTGGACACCGACGTGGAGTGCCAGAAGCCGCTCGAGCCACTGATCGACGACATCGACGCGTTCGCGGCATGGGTGCGCCCGGGCCGGATCGGCAGCGCGGTCCTCGGGGCGGTGCCGGGCCACCCGGCGATCGAAAAGCTCCTCACCGAGATGCAGGCGCGCGTCGGCAAGGGGAGCCAGATCGAGGCCACGGTGGGGCTGCTCACGGACGTCCTGTCCGCCGCGCCCGACGTGGAGGTCTTCGACTCCGAGACCTTCTACCCCTACCACCCGTACCACAACCCCGCGAACGGCCGCGAGTTCCCCGACGCCTACGCGATCCACCACTGGGGCCTGACGTGGAAGACCAAGGACGACCTGAGGGACCGGGTCCGGGGCCTGCGCGAGAAGCTGGAGGCCGCCGAGGCGGAGAACCGGCGCCTCCGCCGCAGGGAGCGTAAGGCAACGCGGAAGCTTCGAAAGACCAGGCGGCGGGGCAACGACCTCGAGCGGCAGCTGCGGGCGATGCGCCGGAGCCGCTGGTGGCGCGCACGACGGCTGTTCAGGCCCGCCAAGCTCGTCGTGCGCCCCGTGCGCCGGGTCCTCAGTCCGATATCCCGCCGGCTGCGACCCCGGCTCGGCCGCGCGGCACGACGCGTCCGGGGCGGCGCGCGCCCGATCACCCAGCGCGCGCGGCGGCCGGTAGACCCAGGTGACTGATCCCAAACCCCCGCACCCCTGGCTGACGCTGCAAATCGTCGCCTGCCCGCGTCATCGGGCTCGTCCATGCCATCAAGGCATGAACTTCGCCCTGCTTCCTTGGCAGGCTCGATTTTCGCGTCCCCAGGGGCACGCGGATTCGGGATCAATTACCTAGATCTGGGGATTTCGCCGTGAGCGGTACCGGCATCGGCGTCTTCGTGCTCGGGATGCACCGGAGTGGCACCTCGGCGGCGACCCGCGCGATCAACCTCCTCGGCGTGCCGGTGGCCACCGACGACGAGCTGAAGGCCCCCTCCTCGCGCAACCCCACCGGGTTCTGGGAGGTTCCGCGGCTCACCGGCTTCAACAACGAGCTGCTCGCCGAGCTCGGCGGCAGCTCGCTCGGCCCTCCCACCCTCGAGCTCGGCTGGGCATCCCGGCCTGAGCTCGAGCGGCGACGCGCGCGCGCCCGCCGTCTCCACGCCAAGGCGCACCGGACCGACCAGTGGGTGTGGAAGGACCCGCGCAACTGCGTCCTGTTCCCGTTCTGGCGCGAGGCGCTCGACGCGACCCCGGTCGTGGTTCTCGTGCATCGCGAGCCGGTCGCCGTGGCGCGCTCGCTCGAAGCTCGGCAGGGGCTATCGAGCGCGATGGCGTTCGCCGTCTGGGAGCGCTACCTCAGAGAGGCCCTCTCGGGGGTCGCCGGGCTGCCGGTGTTCGTGGCGCCCTACGGAGGCCTCACCGATGACCCGGACGGATGGTCGCGCGCGGTCGGCGGCTTCCTGCGTGAGCGCGGCGTCGCGTGCGACCCGGAGGCCGGCGCCACGCGCGTGGCCGAGCTGGTCGCTTCGTCCGGGAGGGAGGAGCGTGGCGGCGTTGAGGCCTCGGCCGCGCTCGTCCCCTCCGAGCCCCAGGTCCGCCTGATCACCGCCCTGGAGTCGCTCTCCGGCCCGCACCCATCGCTCGATCCGCCGGACGTCGGACCCGAGACGGAGTGGGTCGAGCCCCTACTCGCGGAACGGCGCGCCGCCGACGTGCAGCGCCGTCAGATGGACGAGCGCCTGCGGGTCATGCGGCGACGGATGCGGGCCGCCCGTGCAGCTCACGTGGAAGCCGATCAACGCCTGGAGCAGGCGGTTCGCAGCCGCCGGTCACCGCTCCGCGCCCTGGCCGGCAGGCTGCCCGGCGGTCGCTCGGCGAACGGCGGGACCGAAGCGCGCGGCGGGCTCCCGGACTTCCTCATCATCGGTGCGCAGAAGTGCGGCACGTCTTCGCTGTTCCGCTACCTCGGCCTGTCGCCGGACGTCGCGCTTCCCGAGGTCAAGGAGCTCCACTTCTTCGACCTCCACTTCGAGCGCGGCGTCGACTGGTACCGGTCGCAGCTACCCGCGACCTCGAATCGACGCGGCCGCCGGACCCAGATCACCGGCGAGGCCTCCCCCTACTACATGTTCCACCCGCTCACGGCGGCGAGGATCAGGGAGACCCTGCCGGACGTGCGGTTGATCGCGCTGCTGCGCGACCCGACCGAGCGCGCGGTGTCGCACTACTACCACGAGCTCGGGAACGGGCACGAGACGCTGCCGCTCGCCGCGGCGCTCGATCAGGAGGAGGAGCGTCTCGCCGGCGAATCCGAGCGGATCGTCGCGGAGCCCGGCTACGTCAGCTTCAACCATCGCCACTTCAGCTACCAGTCCCGCGGCATCTACGTCGACCAGCTGCGCGCCTGGCGCGAGGTCTTCGAAGAGGATCAGCTGCTCGTGGTGAACAGCCACAGCCTGTTCCGCGACCCGCGCGCCGAGATGCGCCGGGTGTACGCATTCCTGGGTCTCGGCGGCGAGCCGCCGAGCCACTACTCGAACTACAACGTGCGCGACTACCCGGCGGTGCCCGACGGGGTCGACGCCCGCCTGCGCGAGCGGTTCGCGAGCGACAACGACCGCCTGTACGAGTGGCTCGGCGAGGACCTCGGGTGGGACACGACCGCGACGTAGGCACTTGACCCGGATCGCGTACGTCTACGCGGGCAATGCGCCCGTCTTCGGGCGCCGCGGCGCATCGGTGCACATGCAGGAGGTGATCCGTGCTCTGACGCGGGGCGGTGGACGCGTGGACATCGTCGCGAGGCGGCTCGGCGGCAACCGCCTGCCGGGCCTGGAGGAAACCCCGGTGCACAAGCTCAGCCGCGTCGGCGGCGGCGGGCGCGGCGGGCCGCGCGGGTGGGACGACACCAACCGAGAGGTGCGCGAGCGGCTGGCAGAGATCGGTCCGGTCGACCTCGTGTACGAGCGCTTCTCACTGGGGAGCTTCGCGGGGATGGAGCACGCGCGCGCGACGGGGGCGGTCGGGGTGCTCGAGATGAACGGTCCACGGATCGAGAAGGCCGCGGCCCGCGGGGCGCTCGACGAGCGCGAGGGGGCCGAGCAGGCGGCGGCACACGCGGTCGGCGCCGCCGCCGCGGTCGTAGCGGTCTCGGAGCCGGTGGCCGAGTACGCCCGCGCGCGGTTTCCGGGAGCGAACGTCACGACGATCCCGAACGGCGTCGATCCTGGGCGATTCCCCCCGTCAGCTGCTGGACGCGCGGGAGGCAGCGGTGCGGCCATTCACGGTCGGCTTCGTGGGCACCTTCAAACTCCACCACGGACTCGATACGCTCGTGGACGCCTTCGCACTCGCTTCGCCGAGCGGAGCCCGACGCCAGGCTCCTGCTCGTGGGGGAGGGTCCGGCGTTGAGCTCGGTTAGGGGACGACTCGAGGAGCTCGGCCTGAGCGGCGCCGCCCGCTTCACCGGCGCCGTTCCACCCGATCAGGTTCCTAGCCTGCTGTCCGAGATGGACGTGGGCGTGGCTCCATATCCCACCCGGAGGTCGTACGTGTCCCCCCTGAAGGTGTTCGAGTACCTCGCCGCCGGGCTGCCGGTGGTGGCGAGCGGCGCGGACCAGATCGCCGAGTTGGTGGGCGACGGGAACGCGGGCGTGCTGGTCGAGCCCGAGAACCCCACCGCGCTCGCCGGAGCACTGCAGGAGCTGGCGAGCGAGCCCGAGCGGCGGGCCCGGTTGGGGCGGGCCGGGCGCGCCACGGTCCTTGCCAACCACACGTGGGACGCGGTGGCGGCCCGCATCCTCGCCCTCGCGGAGCCCGATGCCAGCACCCGTGCCTGAGGCATGCGTACTCGAACACGGGCGTTGGTCAGTCTTGGCGCAGGCGCTCGGCTCGGGCACTATCGACGGCGCGGTTCGAGCGCGAGCTCCGAGCTGGCGCGGAGAGCCGAGCGATTCATGCGCCACGTTTGAGGACGGCGAGGTGAGCCCGCCAGATGTTCAGGTTGGCCCGACAGGCGTCGCCGTCCGTCCCGCTCCGGGGGCGACCTCCCGTCCGTCTGCGCCCTTCGCCACGAGTCGTATCCAGTCGAGCTCGAGACCTGCGCGGGCGGCAAGTGGACGATGCTGCATCTGCCGCGTGACGGAGCCGAGGATGTTCGCTGCGAGGGCGTCGACGCCACCGAGTGCTGACCGGTCGCTGGCGCCACCGGCGGTGCCGCTGATGTCGATCACCGACACCCAACCACGACCCCCGAGGGTCCTGATCACGAACACCGTGGCGCTGAACATGGGCGACGCGGCGATCCTCGAGGGGACGATCGAGATCGTTCGCCAGGCTCTCGGTCGGGACGCGCGCATAGCCGTCTACGACCGGCGCCCGCAGATCGCCCGCCGCTACTACCCGGAGCTCAGGTTTCGCGGCACCCCGTGGGGTCGCCGGGGGGCGGCCAAGCGCCGCGGGAGGGGACTTGCCGGGTGGGCGCGGAAGTGGCGGTTGTACGCCGGTGCCTGGTGCTACGGGTGCGGGCTCGGGCGCGTCACGCGACTGTGGCTGGGCGACCGGGAGCGCGCCGAGCTCGCCCGCTACGCCGACGCGGATCTCGTCGTCAGCACGGGCGGCACTTACCTGGTCGAGAACTACGCGCTCGAACCGCGGATCTCGGACTACGAGCTGACGCTGCTCACCGGCAGCCCGCTCGTGTTCTTCACCCAGTCGCTCGGGCCGTTCACGCAACCGAGCTACCGGCGGTCGCTCCGCCGGATCTTCGACCGCGCCCGGCTGGTGCTGCTCCGCGACGAGCGCTCGCTCGACCATGTACGCGAGCTGGGCGTGCACTCCGACCGGCTGACGGTCACCGCCGACGCCGCGTTTGCCCTCCCGTCCCCCACGCCGTCGGCGTCGGCGTCGACGCTCGGCCGACGCCCCCCGCATCGCGATCTCGGTGCGTTACTGGCAGCACTTCTCCGACGGCGACGTCGAGGAGCGGAACGACCGGTACCGGGCGGCCATCGGGAAGCTGGTGGAGGACGTCGTCGAGCGGCGAGGAGCTGAGGTGACCTTCGTCTCGACCTGCCAGGGAGTCCCGGAGTACTGGACCGACGACTCCGCGACCGCCGAGCTCATCGCCGAGCAACTCCCCGCGCACGTCCGTGACCGGGTACATGTCGACCGGGCGTTCCGCCGCCCCGCCGACTACATCCGCCTCCTCGCCGGCTTCGACCTCTCCGTGGCGACACGGATGCACGCCGGGATCCTGGCCCTGATCGCGGGGACCCCAGTCCTCCCGATCGCCTACGAGTTCAAGACACGCGAGCTGTTCACGCGGCTCGGGATGGCCGACTGGGTCCAGGACATCGAGTCGGTTACGGGACCGTCCCTGTCGTCCGCGCTCGAAGGGTTCACAGACGCGCTGCCCTCACTCGAGGGACCCCTGTTCGAGGCGGTCGCGCGGGAGCAGGTCCTGGCCCGCGAGGGCGGCGCGATGGTCGCGGCCGCCTGGAGGGCCGCTACCGATGGAGGTCGGCGTACCTCGCGGTCACGACGAGGCCCTGCGGAGCTTGCGCCGCAGCCCTCGGATCCGGGTGCGTAGGTCGCGCTCGACCGTCACCACCTCGCCCCGCAGACGCTCCACCTCCGATACCAGCACGCCGACCGACGGATGGTCGCCGCTCCAGCTCGTGTCCGTGTGTCGCTCGTACCCGAGCTCGGCGAGGAGCTCCCCCGCGATCACCTCGAACGCCTCGATCTCCGCCGGCGACAGCTCGGTCCGCCAGTCGCGCAGGCCGGTGCGCGGCTCGATGAAGATGCCCCGGTGCTGCTGCGGCCCGCCGTCGCGGGCCACGAGCTCCCCGGCACGCTCCGGGTACGACAGCATCGCCGGCCGATAGTCGAGCTCGACGAACGCACAGAGCCGGCGCAGGGTCGACTCGGGATCCCGCACCAGGTCCTCGTAGCGGATCTCGATGTACCGCTCGGAGCCCAGCGCCGCTCCGGCTGACCGCCCGGCGGACACCCGCTCCTTCCACAGCAGGGCCGCCTCGGCCACTCCGTTCGGCCGCATCTCCTGCTGGTCGAGGAACGAGGCGGCAACATCGCGGCCGTCCCGGATCACATGGGCGAACCGCGCCTCGGGGAAGAGCTCCCCCACCACGCCCATGTCGTAGACGTAGACGGGGGTCTTGTCGCCGTAGCGGGACTTGCCATGCGCCGAGGCGTACTGCCGGAATATGGCCCTGATCGCCTCCGGGTAGTCGGACGGAGGGTCGGAGCGCAGCGCCTCCCGGACGCTGTCCGGGACGAGCTCCCAGCGCCGGAACCACTGGTTCTCGAGGATGTCGTCGAGGAACGCGTCGAGCGCGAAGCCTCCCCCCTCCTCGTAGCGCGGCACGTTGGGGAGCAGCTCGGTGATGAAGTAGGTTTCGGGCGGCACCGCCACGTCGGGATGCGAGTCGAGCATCGCCCGGATGAGCGTCGTGCCGGACCTGCCGCTTCCGACCAGGAACGGGAAGGGCGCCTGGTCGATGCGCTGCCTGTCCGGCGCCTGCCTCCCGAAGATCCCCCGGCGAGTGGCGCCCGCTCCCATTGGCCGGAGGATAGGGCCGCAGGTTCGTTTAGGGTCGCCGCCGTGCAGAGCGGGCGCCCTGGTATCCGGTCGATCTCGCCGGACCGAGCCGCCTACGTGATCGGGGTGGCCCTGGCCGGCCTCGTGGTGCTGGGCGGCGTACTGCTCATCCTCGACGCAAACCGCGACAACTTCATCGTCTCGTTCTTCACCGAGGTCGGCGAGTTCCTCGCGACGCCGTTCGACGACATGTTCGAGGTCGACAGCCGCGACGGGCGCATCGCGCTGAACTGGGGGATCGGAGCGTTCGCCTACTTCATCCTGGGCGTGGTCGCGGCGGGCGTGATCGGCCGGCTGACGAGGAGCGAGTCCGGCTAGCCCTGGCTGCGGCGCCGGCGCCTCGCAGCGACTGCCGCCGCGATCAGGGCGGAGAGCCGTCTCGCCTCGCGCTCCGGATTGCAGGTCTCGAGCATCCATTCACGGCCCGCGCGCCCCATGTCCACCCGCTCCTCGCGCGGCCGCGCGAGCACGTCGGCCAGCGCATCCGCGAGCGCCCCCGGGTCCCTCGACGGGACGATCCGGCCCCACGGCTCCTTGACGACCTCCGGAAGGCCGACCTCGTCGGTCGCCACGACCGGCACCTCCATCGCGAGCGCCTCCTTGACGACGGTCGGGCTACCGTCGCGGTTCCCGTCCGGCAGCACCACGCACGGCATCGCGAGCACGTCGGCCTGCTCCAGGAGCGCTTGCACCTCGGCGTGGGAGCGCGCCCCCATCCACTCCACCGTGTCCGCGATGCCGAGCTCGGCGGCGCGCTCGTGGAGGCGCTCCCAGAGCGGTCCGTCGCCCAGGATGACCAGCCTGCCGATCGGAGCGGAGTCCCGCATCCGGGCGACCGCCTCGAGCAGGTGGCGAAAGCCCTTCTTGCGCACGAGTCGCCCGACGCCCACCACGGTGCGGCCACCCGGGTATTCGCTGGACCGCCTGAAACGCTCGGGGTCGACCCCCATCGCCACCTTGTGGACGCGCGACGCGTGCTGCGGCCCGACCATCCGGCGGACGTCAGACAGCGTGTAGTCGGACCCCGCCGTCACGAACGCGGCGCTTTGCAGCTTCTCGGGCAGGTTGGTCGTCCTCGCGTAGATGTCGAACGCGTGTGTGGTCACGCTGTACGGCGTCGCAGTGAGGCGTGACAGTCGCATCGCCGTGAGCGCCGCCTCGCGCGCGAAGTGCGCGTGGAGGTGGGTTCGCCGCCCCCCTCCGAGCCGGCGCGCAGCGGGAGCGAGCGCTCGCAGCGTGGGAACGTCCTCCTCCCTCCGCCACCGTCGTTGCGCGCGGAGGTCGGCCGCGCATCGGATCGGATGGCGGACCACGAGCCGGACGAAGACGGTCAGCTCAGCAAGCCGCGACTGTCCCTCGAGGAAGTCGGTGCGAAACCGCTCCTCGACGCCCTCCGCCGCCGGATCGGCACGGCGGGCGGCCTCGACCCGGACCGGGTGGCCCAGCTCCTGCAGGGCGAGCGCCTCCGTCGCCACGAATGTCTGCGACAGCGCGGGGAACGAGTTGGCGAGCACCACCACCTCGATGTCCCGTCCATTCTGGGAGCTGTCCGCCTCGTGGGCGTTGCGGGCTTCCGACCCCGCTTCAGTGCGTGACCGCAACTACCTGGCGGGCGTCGGGTTCTACTCCGCGAGACTCGCCCAGCCAGCTCCCTTGCCATTGAAGGCTAGAACGCTTGATGCGGTTTTGTACTTCCGAGAACGCGCCCACAGAGCCAAGGATATGCGCCGTTTCAGCGTAGCCCCGCGGACCCGCGGCGTGGTGGCGGTCATCGCGCTGGCGCTTGGACTGAGCCTGGTCCCGGCCGGCTCGGCAATTGCCGACGTTCGCCAGTTCCGCTACGGGGTGATGGAAGGCCAGAACCTCCAGCCCCGGTCCGATATCGCCGGGATCGCTCGCGCCGAGGCCGAGGTCCTGCGGGTCCTCTTCAACTGGGCGGCGATCGAGGTCCAACGCGGACAGCGCGGCCACTGCAACGCGGTCTACGACTGGTCCTACACCGACGACGTGGTGAGCGAGGCCGGCCGCAACAACGTCGACCTCCTGCCGTTCATCGCGGGGTCGCCTCCCTACGTCGGTCCGTCGGAGACGAGCGCCCCACATACGCGGTCGCGGGAGATCGAGGACTACAAGTGCTTCGTCCGCGAGTTGGCGAACCGCTACGGCCGCAGCGGCGAGTACCTTGCCCAGGATGCCGCAGCGGACCCCATCACGCAGTGGCAGATCTGGAACGAGCCGAACATCCGCGGCTGGGCGCCCAACCGCAAGGTGGACCCGCGCGAGTACGCTCGTCTCGTGAAGCTGAGCCGCGGCGCCATCGTCTCCCAGGATCGACGTGCCGAGATCGTCCTGGCCGGAATGCCGGAGTTCTACAGCCCCGGCATGAGCGCCAAGAAGTTCCTCACCGGCGTCTACCGGGTCCGTGGAGCCGAGCGAACCTTCGAAGCGGTCGCGCTTCATCCATACGCGCGCAACAGCCGCGGCGTCCAGGGCGCCGTGATGCGGATGCGTGATCTTCTGCGGGACCTGGGCGACCGTCGCCGGTCGCTCTGGGTCACCGAGGTGGGCTGGGCCACGAACGGGCCCAACAAGAAGTACTTCGTGGTCAAGAGCCCGAAGGGCCAGGCAGCGGAGCTCACCAAGACCTTCAAGATGCTTCGAAAGAGCCACCGCCGATTCAAGGTGGGCACCGTCAACTGGTTCCGGTGGCGTGATGCCGAGGCCGGGTCACCGCGCGGCAAGAGCCACTGGGACTTCGCCGGTCTATACGACTTCGACGGCACGCCGAAGCGGTCGTGCCACAGCTTCATCCGGTTCACCGGCGGCAGGTGCGCACCACTCGACCAGGGCGCCACGACCGCCGCCAGAAGCTCCGCGTCGTCCGTCCTGCAGGTGCCGGGACGCGAGCGGAACGCCCGACCCTCGCCGCCGGAGCCGGGGAGCTGATTTGAGCGCTAGCCCCAATACCTCGGACGGCCGCACGCTCACGATGCGCGTCGCATCGTCCACCTTCGTGCTCGCAGCCGTGCTGGCAGTGACGCTGCTGATGCTGGCGGTCGCGAGCCCCGCCGCGGCCAACCACCACCAGTTCCGATACGGGGTCGTCGAGGGCAACCCGCTGCAGCCGAGCACTGACATACCGGGCATGGGCGCCGCCAACGTCGAGGTCCTGAGGGTGCTCATCAACTGGAACCGCGTCGAGCAACAGCGGGGTGCGCGGGGCCAGTGCAACGCCGTCTACGACTGGTCGTACTACGACGGCGTGGTGACCGAGGCCGGTCGCGCGGGCGTACGGCTCGCGCCGTTCATCCTGGGCTCGCCGGGCTACGTCGGCCCGCTCGAGACCAGCGCCCCGTCCACGAAGTCGCGCGCGATCGAGGACTACAAGTGCTTCCTCCGGGCGTTGGTCGAGCGCTACGGCCGAGGCGGCGACGTTCCGACGTTCGACCCGAACTCCAGGGCGATCACGGAGTGGCAGGTGTGGAACGAACCGAACCTGCGTGAGTACTCCGCCAAGAACAAGCCGGATCCGCGCGAGTACGCGCGCCTCCTCAAGATCTCGCAACGGATCATTCTCGACGTCGACCCGCAGGCACAGATCATCCTGGCGGGGATGCCGGAGATCCCTGGGCGAGGCATCTACGTGCACACGTACCTGAAGCGGCTGTACAAGGTGCGTGGCATCGAGCGGACCTTCGACGCCGTCGCGCTCCACCCCTACGCGCGCAACTGGCGCGGCCTCGAGGGAGCTCTCATCCGCCTACGGCGCACGCTGCAACAGGTCCGCGACGCCCGCAGGACGGTGTGGGTCACGGAGTTCGGCTGGTCCGACCTGGGACCCGACGACGCGTTCCAGGTGAAGGGGCCGAAGGGCCAGGCGACGCAGCTCACGAAGTCCGTCAAGCTGATGCGCCGGAAGCGCGGCCGCTACAACCTCGGCACGATCAACTGGTTCCGCTGGCGCGACACGGCCACGAGGCAGCAGAACGGGGAGCGGTTCGAGTACGCCGGCCTCTACCGCAAGAACGGCGAGCCGAAGCGCGCCTGTCGAGCGTTCGTGGAGTTCACGAAGGGCAACTGCCCGCAGGTCGACGTGGGCACCACCGCCGGCGCGGCACGGGCGGATGACCTGCTCGAGCCGAGGAGCGCGGCCGCCCAGCCGTCTCCCTCGCCGCCGGAGTAGCGCGCCCGCCGGAAACGCGGTCGGGCGTGCCTAGGCGCGCGCCCGCACCTGGACGGTTCCGCTCTCGATCCTGACGTCGAGCGCCGGCTCCGGTGACGTGGCTGGGCCCCGCATGACCGCGCCGTCGGAGAGACGGAACACGCTCCCGTGCAGCGGACAGGTCACGCAGCCGCCCTCGAGCTCCCCGTCCGCGAGCGACCCGCCGCGGTGGGTGCAGCGGTTCGCGAGCGCGTATATCCGGCCCTCGTAGCGGGCGAGCACGACCTCGACGTCGCCCGCCGAGGCGTGTGTCGCGGCGCCCTCCCGTACCTCGTCCTCGGGCACGGTCGGGCTCCACTCCTCCGGCAGGTCCCGAAACACCGTCTGCTGAACGCCAACTCCCTTCTCGTAGGAGAGGTGTCCGCCGAGGTGGCCGCCGACGCCGAGGGCGCCCATCCCGGCGAGCCCGAGCAGCACCCCCCTCCCCCGCCGGCCGCGGCGACGGGCGGCGAGCGACGCTCCGTAGAGCGCCAGCGCCGCGACGTTGGACACCGCGTGGACCGCTCCGATCCGCCGGATCGTGTCGTCGGCCGGCGTGGTGTCCGCCCAGTCGCTAGTGCCTGTGATCGCGGTGGGAATGGCCGCGGCGATCCCGGCCGCGACCAGGCGGTCGGCCGCGTCGCGCGACACCCTGCCACCGATGAGGTCCAGCAAGGTGGCGCTCGTCCAGGTCCCGATCGGCAGATCGGTGAGCAGTGGGTGGAGCGGATGCCCGAGGAACGTGCCGCTGATCGCGTCCTTGACGGCCCCGGGGCCGAGCAGCCGGCGGACCGTCTTGGCCCACGCCTCGGCCGGCGCGTCGAGGATTTCCAGCTCGCCGAAGCGCTCCGCGAGGCGGTGCATATACGGCCGAGTCGGGGTCCCAGCCTCCCACTCCTCGTTCTGCGACACGGACATGCTCTCCTCTCGGTCGGTGGTCGTTGGCTACCCCGAAGACCCTTGCGATAAAACCGAGACCTCCCGCTAGCTGGGCTCGCGTGGCACTCGGCGGGGCGCGGGTGGCCGTTGCTCGGAACGCTCCGGCGGGAAGTGCTCGAGTATCCACTCCGGATCGAGCTCGGCACGGCGGTAGGACGCCCCGCTGACCGCCACGTAGTCGCGCGTCCGCGGGTCCATCGGCAGGTTGGCCTCGACGGGGTACCAGGCGTTGTGCTGTCGGACCAGATCGTTCAGGCGATCGAACGACCACGCCTGCGCCCTGGCCCGCCACCGACTCGAGAACAGGGCGGGGTCGTCGCCGCTGTCGTGTTCCTCGGCCCTGTACGCCGCCTCCAGCAGCCGTAGCTGGCTTCGATACTCCGTCTCGAGCTCGCGCAACCGCTCCATGTAGCGCGGCGGCGCGTTCGCCCGGAGATACGCCTCCACCGTCTGCGGCCCCCTGAAGATGCGCCGGCGAGAGGATCGGGTGGGTGTCCGCGGCTCTACGTCGGCCGTGGGGGCGGCTCCCGGGTGACGGTCGCGGTTGTCGTGCATCGCTTGATCTTGCTCGATCGGACCTGCCCAGCACGATCGAGGATGACTGATCCTCTCGCTGTACGGACTCGCGTTAGGGTGGAAGTGCTACATGCCGGATCGAGGCGCGCACCCCGGGGGCGACGCAGGCGTCGAGCCGTCGGCCGCCGCGAAGCCCCGTGTACTCCAGTTCTCTCCCGAGGCCCGTCTGGCGGCGATCGTCGAGTCCTCCGACGACGCCATCCTCAGCAAGTCGCCGACCGGCGAGATCCTGAGCTGGAACTCCGCCGCCCAGCGTCTCTACGGCTACTCGGCCGACGAGGTCATCGGCAAGTCGATCCGGATCCTGATCCCGCCTGACCGAGCCGGGGAAGAGCGAGAGATTCTCAGACGCATCATGACGGGCGAGCGCATCGCTCGCTACGAGACCGAGCGCGTGCGAAAGGACGGCGGCCGGTTGGCGATATCGCTGACCATCTCGCCAGTGCGCGACCGGAACGGCGAGATCATCGGGGCTTCGGTCATCGCGCATGACATCACCGAGCGGAAGGAGGCTCGGGAGCGAACCGCAAGGCTTCACGCCGTCACCGCCGCTCTGACGGAGGCGCTGTCGCCGAGAGAGATCGTCGACGTGGCGATCAGCGCGGCGCTTCCGGCCCTGAGCGCTGATGCCGCCACCGTGGCGCTCGTCTCGGATGACGGCGGCACGCTCGAGATCGCCGGGAGCACGGGGTATTCCGCGAAGGGGCTCGCGGGGTGGGAACGGTTTCCGTTGGACGCCGATCTTCCACTGAGCGAGGCAGTCCGGACGAGGGAACCCGTCTGGACGGATTCCGCGGAGGCGCTCGCCCGCCGATACCCGTTGCTCGCCCAGAGCGAGACTCCGCTTCGCGAGCCTCGCGGCCGTGCCGCTGGTCGCCCAGGGCCGCGCGGTCGGTGGAATGGCGCTGAGCTTTCGTCGGGTCCATGAGTTCACCCCCGAGGATCGCTCCTTCATCCTGTCCGTTGCTCAACAGGCCGCGAGCGCACTCCAGCGGGGCACCCTCTACGAGGGCGAGCAGCGCGCTCGCGCCGAGGCGGAGCGCGCCGGGGACCGCGTGGCGTTCCTCTCGCGCGCGAGCCGAATTCTCGCCGAGAGCCTTGAGCTCGACGAGATCCTGCAGCGGATCGCTGACATCGCGGTCCCGCGGATCGCCGACTGGTGCGGCGTCGACCTTGTCGGAGAGAACGGCGAGATCCGACAGGTCGGGGTCGCGCACGTCGACCCGGCCAAGGTGGAGTTCGCCCGGGAGCTTCAGCGCAGGTACCCCACCGAGGCGGACTCGGCCACCGGGGTTCCCGGCGTGATCAGGTCGGGACAACCTGAGGTGTATCCGGAGATCACGGATGAGATGCTCGTCGAGTCTGCGCAGGACGAGGAGCACCTGCGCGTGATCCGCACGCTCGGGATCGGCTCGGTCATGATCGTCCCGCTGAGTGCCCGGGGGCGCACGCTTGGCGCAGTCACGTTCATCACCTCGGAGTCGGAACGCAGCTACGGCGACGAGGACCTCGCGTTTGCTGAGGACCTCGCGCGTCGGGCCGCGCTGGCGGTGGACAACTCGCTCCTCTACCGCGAGGAGCACCACGCCGCCGTCACACTGCAGCGGAGCCTTCTCCCGGACTCACTGCCCGAGATGCCGGGACTCGAGCTGGCCGCCCGGTACCGGCCCGCCGGTAGGGGCATCGAGGTGGGCGGCGACTGGTACGACGCGCTGAGGCTCGGGGAGCAGCTCGTAGTGGTGGTGGGCGATGTAGCTGGTCGCGGGATCAACGCCGCGTCCGTGATGGGCCAGCTGCGAAACGCCCTGCGCGCATACGCATTCGAGGGTCAGCCTCCGGCGCAGGCGCTGGAGCGCCTCAATCGACTCGCGACCGCCTCCAAGGGCGCGGAGATGGCGACGCTCATGTACCTCGAGGTCAACCCGGGCGACGGGCGGCTCGATTACGTCCGTGCCGGCCACCCGCCCGCGCTCGGTGCGCAACCCGGACGGCACGGTGCATCGGCTCGAGGAAGGCGGCTCGCCGCCGCTTGGTGTATCTCACAGCGCCGTCTACCGGTCGGGCAGTCACGCGCTTGCCGAGGGATCGATCGTGCTCCTCTACACGGACGGCCTGGTCGAGCGCAGGGACAAGCCGATCGGAGCACAACTCGACCGATTGGAGATGGCGCTTCGCGACTCGCCGTCGGATCTCGACGACTGCTGCGACTTCCTGCTCCGGGCGATGGAAGTGGACGACGAGGCAGGCGACGACACCGCCCTCCTGGTACTCCGAGTGGAAAATGCCTCCCGCGATCGCTTTCGCCTCGAACTGCCCGCCGAGGCCGAGGACCTTCGGCGAGTTCGACGTGAGCTCGCGCTCTGGCTCGATGCGTTGGGCGTCAACCGCCAGGAGGCACATGCGGTCGTGACCGCGTGCAACGAGGCTTGCGCGAACGCCGTGGAACATGCATATGGCGTGCACGAGGCGGGCGCGATCCACGTCGAGGCTGCGCTGGAGGGCGACGAGATAGCCGTCTCCGTGCGCGACTTCGGTGCGTGGCCCGAGGCGGGGAGCTCGCGAGCGAGGTTCGAGATCGACCGCGGCCGAGGGTTCATGCTGATGAACGGACTCGCGGACCACGTCGACGTCTCCCGTGGGCAGGACGGTACGAACGTGGTCATCAGAAACCGTCTCGCGGTGCGAGCGTCGGCGTGACGGAGCTCGCCCGTCTCGAGAGCGAGTGGATCGACTCCTGCCTCGTGGTTCGCGTGGAGGGCGAGATCGACGCATCCAACGCGCCCGCCCTGACCGCGGAGATCACGGACCTGCTCGCGGGGCATGCCGGAGGGCTCGTCATCGATCTGTCGCGCACCCAGTACCTCGACAGCGCCGGCATCCGCATGCTGTTCGAGGTCCGAGGACGCATGGAGGCGAGCGGACGCGCCATCTGCCTCGCCGTGCCCGCGGACTCGCCTACGAGGCAGGTGCTCGACATCGCCGAGGTGGAGCAGCTCATCCCGATCGTCACGACCACGGACGAGGCGGTGCGGCTGGCGCAGCGCTAGCGTGCCTCGGAGGCGCCGGGCAGGTCAGGACTCGAACCTGCGACCGACAAGGTGATTGGCCCGCCGGTTAGCTAACGGCTCTACTCGCGGGACACGGTTTCCGCGGAGGACCTCGCCGGGGGGGTAATCGTCG
>CAWEHQ010000018.1:0-30087 GCA_963808955.1 uncultured Thermoleophilaceae bacterium
TACTGTCGTTCCTGGTTCAGTTGGTGTTTGCTGTCGAGCGCTCCCGCGTTCGGCAGCTCGTTGCCGTCGCCGGAGGGGACCGTGCGGGCGAGCAGGATTCCGACGCGGGCGGAGTCGCGGATGGTCCAGTCGCGGGGCGCCACGCCGAGCGCGACGAACTCACCGGGCAGGTCGTCCGGGTTCGTCCGGACGTGGTCGATCCAGGCGTTGATCCCGTCGCGGTACGCGGCCACCCGCTGCCGGAGGCGGGACGGCAGGCGGGCCACCATCCGGTCGAGCTCGGCGCCGGTGTAGAAGTCGCGCCGCGCGATGATGTCGTCGTCGAGGTACTCGCGACCGAGGATCTCCGTGAGTCGGCCGCTCCCGGCGCGCTTGAAGAGCTCCAGCTGGAACAGGCGGTCCTGGGCGACCGCGTACCCGACGCCCCACCACCCGTCGTACTCGGTGTCGCCCGTCACCTGCGGAACCCCGAACGAATCGCGGACGAGCGTCACACCCGGGCGCGGGATCTCCTCCTCGCCGGGCTGATCGAAGTCGAGCGGCTTGTAGTCGAAGCCGGCGAACCGGGCGACCTGGTCGGTCAGGTGTGGGGAGCCGGTCCCCGTGGCGAGCCCTGCGACGGACACGAAGCCGCTCTGCCCCGGCGGGAGGACGGACTCGGCGCGCAGCGTCTCGCCGGCGGCGCTCGCCGGAAGCGCCGCGAGCACGATCGGCACCACGCACGCGATCGCCCCCCGCAGCCGCATTCACGCAACCTACTACTCGACTGAGCAGGATCGTTGAGGTCGTGGAACGGGACCGCGGCGCTATACTCGGCCGCGAATGAAGGGCTTCCAGATACCGCGCCAGCGCTGACGCGCCCGTGCCCTTCCCTTCCCCGCCTCGTTCTCTTCTCTGCCTTTGACGTCTAGCTCGCGCAGTTCGTAGTGCCGATCCCGCGCAGGTTCGATCGGCGCCCGCCCGAGCGGGACCCGACACGCATCAACGAGCGCATCCGAGTGCCTCAGGTGCGGTTGATCGGCGAGGACGGGAACCAGGTCGGAGTCGTGGACACCGACCAGGCTCTCGCGTACGCGCGCGAGCGCGACCTCGACTTGGTCGAGGTGGCCCCCGACGCACGCCCGCCGGTGTGCCGGGTGCTCGACTACTCGAAGTACAAGTACGAGCAGGAGCAGAAGGCTAAGGCGGCGCGCCGCCACCAGCGGCAGGTCACGGTCCGGGAGATCAAGCTGCGTCCGAAGATCGCGGAGAACGACTACGAGACGAAGCGGGGTCACGTCGAGCGGTTCCTCCGCCACGACGACAAGGTCAAGGTCACGATCATGTTCCGGGGTCGCGAGACCACTCACCCCGAGCGCGGCGAGCAGCTCCTGATGCGGCTGGCCGATGACCTGTCCGACCTCGGGACGATCGAGCAGCGCCCGACTCAGGACGGGCGCAACATGACGATGCTCCTCGGCCCGGTCAGGCAGCGCGAGAGCGCCGAGGCCTCCTCCGCTTAGCGCCGAACGGGACCCGCCACCTCCCGGGGGTGGCGGCGTTAGCTGAAGCGCTCTACACCCTATTGATCATTGAACCGAACAGTGAAGGTGTTCGCGATCTTCGAGCAGGGCCCCCGGGAGCTGGTCGACATCGCTCGCACCAGCGACAACGGTGGGTTCACGGAATCGGCGAATTCGAGGGCGCGACCGAAGCGCTGGCGAAGGTCCGGCGGAAGAACATCGGCGGGAGCAATCACCGTCACATTTGCGGGAAAGCGAGCGACCGCTCCGCGAACAACAGCATGAGCCGCTGAGCCGCCCGAGGCGGCAGCGGGCGGCGTAGGCCCCCGCTCCTCCCACCCAGTGGCTTGTGCGTTATCGCGCTCCCTGGTACCAGCGCTCCGACGAGTTAAGCTCCGGCGGCGATGTCGCCCAAGACCGCAGCGACCGGCTTCGCCGTGAGTCGAGTCGTATTCGGCCTTGGGCTGGCTCTCGCTCCGGGGCGCGCGGGGGCCTCCTGGATCGGGCGAAAGGCAGCCGCCCGTCCGCAGACTCAGATATTCGCCCGCGCGCTCGGCGCCCGGGACGTAGTGCTCGGAGCGGGTGCGCTGCGTGCCCTCAGGCGGGACGAGCGGGACGTCGCCCGACTCTGGGTGATGGGCGCGGCTGCGGCGGACGGCACAGACGTCCTGGCGGCTCTCGCCGCACGACGTCATCTTCCGAGTCCCCTGCTGGCCTTTGTTGTCGTGGCCGCCACCGTCTATACGGCGATGAACACCTGGTCGGCCAAGGCGCTCTGACGACCGCGCCAGCGACGATCTGCTCGCTGGGCGTGGCTCCGAGAGGCTCCTACCCATGCGTGTCGCGCGAGCGTGCTCCGTACGCGCGACGAATCGGTGTCGTCGGGGTCCAGCTATCGCTGGCTATAGACGCCCGCCGGACCCCGCTTAGGTGGTGCGGGACGGGTCTTCTCTGTCGAGACCGGGGTACAGGATGCGTTTCTTGGCGATGTACATATCTCGCAGCGCAGGTGGTCCGCCGCGGCCTCACGGCGGACTGGCGGGAGCACTCTCGCAACCCCGTCCCTCGGCCAGAGCCGCTCCGACGACGAGGGCGCTCCACCTCCGGCCTGCGTTGACTGCCGCATGAAGGCCCTGCGCCTCTAGCTGCTCTAGTGCGGCCCCGCGATAGTGCGCTTGGGCAGGCCGTGGTGCCAAGGGCTCCCAGGACAGGAACCCGCGGCCCGGCCGCCTCCCGTCCGTCTGGTTCAATAGGGCGATGCCGAAGATGAAGGGACACTCCGGCACGGCCAAGCGCTTCAAGCGGACTGGGCGCGGCAAGCTGCGCGCGCGGCACGCGATGACGAGCCACAACCTGGGCAAGAAGCGGCCCGACCGCAAGCGCCGCCTCGGGCGGCCGGTCGAGGTCGCGCCCGCCGATCGCGGCCGCGTCGAGGAGCTGCTCCGATGAGCCGTGTCAAGCGCGGAACCCATGCGCGCAAGAAGCGCCGTGCCACCCTCGAGCGCGCCAAGGGCTACCGCGGCGATCGCTCGAAGAGCTACAAGCGGGCCAAGGAGGCGCTGCTCAAGGCGGACTCCTACGCGTACCGCGACCGGCGCAACCGCAAGCGCGACTTTCGCCGACTCTGGATCACCCGCATCAACGCTGCCGCTCGCCGTGAGGGGATGACCTACGGTGAGTTCATGCACGGCATGCGGGTCGCCGAGGTGGAGCTCGACCGGAAGGTGCTCGCCGACATCGCGGTCAACGACCCCGACACGTTTCGACGTTTTGCCGAGCGCGCCCGGGAGGCCGTGGCTGCCTGACGGGGGCCGAGGCAGAGCACCACTCCCGGGGCGCCCAGCGAGGCGCCCCTTTTCGTTTCGCAACCATGATCACGTCACCCCACAACCAGCACCTGAAGGCCATCCGCCGCCTCGCGCGCAAGCGCGAGCGCGCCCGGACGGGCCTGTTCGTCGCCGAGGGCGAGGACCTCGTGGCCGCTGCCGCCGCCGCCGGCTTCGAGCAGGAAGCTCTCCTCGTGGCCGGGGAGGACGTCGAGGAGCGGCTGCTCGACGAGGTGAGCTCGCTCGGTTCGGGGACGCGTGTGGTGGGGGTCTACCGGCAGCGGTGGGTGGACCCCGGCGGCGCGCTCTCGGTCTACCTCCACGGCGTACGCGACCCCGGCAACGTGGGCGCGGTCATCCGGTCGGCTCACGCGCTCTGCGACGGTCCGGTGGTGCTCGGCCCGGGCTGCGCCGATCCCTGGTCGCCCAAGGCGGTGCGAGCGAGCATGGGCTCGATCTTCGCCCGCCCGCCGGCGCGCGCCCGGCCCGGCGACCTCGCCGGGGCGCTGGTGGCGCTCGACGGCTCCGCCGATCTCGAGCTGCGCGACCTGACCGCGGAGCCTCCGGTGGTGCTGTGCCTCGGCGCCGAGCGCACGGGGCTTCCCGACGAGCTCGTCGAACGGGCGTCCGCCCGCGCTCGGATCCCACTCAGACCGGATGGGCCGGACTCCCTGAACGTGGCGATGGCGGCCACGATCGCCCTCTATGAGCAGGCCCGGAGCCACACTAGGATGGCGCCCCGTGCCTGAGCCCCCCGCGACCACTCGGCCGGCCACGGATCCGGGGCCCAAGCTGGAGGCGCTTCGCGCGGAGGGCGAGCGCGCGATCGCGGCAGCCGGATCGACCGCGGAGCTCGAGGCGGCGCGCGTCCGCTTCCTCGGTCGGAAGGCGGAGCTGACGGGCATGCTGCGCTCGATCGGGTCGCTGCCCGCGGACCGCCGCGGACCGGTGGGCAAGGAGGCGAACGTGGTGCGCGAGGCGCTTGAGCGGCGGCTCGCGGAGCGCACCGCCGAGCTCGAGCACAGCGAACTCGACGCGCGTCTGGCGGGCGACCGCATCGACGTCACGCTGCCCGGCGACCCGCCGCGTCCAGCCGGGCGCCTGCACCTGATCTCGGAGACTCGGCGCGAGATCGAGGATGTGTTCATCGGGCTCGGCTTCTCGGTCGTGGAGGGTCCCGAGGTGGAGCTCGACCACTACAACTTCACCGCGCTCAACATCCCGCCCGACCACCCGGCGCGGATGATGCAGGACACGTTCTATCTCACGCCGGAGGTGCTGCTGCGCACGCATACCTCCCCGGTGCAGGTGCGGGCGATGGAGCTTCAGGAGCCGCCGATCTACGTGATCGTGCCCGGCAAGACGTACCGCCGCGACTCCGACGCCACGCACACCCCGATGTTCCACCAGATCGAGGGGCTTGCCGTCGACGAGGACATAACGCTCGCCGACCTTCAGGGAGTGCTGCTCGAGTTCGCCCGGGCGATCTTCGGGGCGGAGCGCCAGATCCGGCTGCGGTCCAGCTACTTCCCCTTCACCGAGCCGAGCGTGGAGGTGGACGTGTCCTGCTTCAGGTGCGGCGGGAGCGGCACGCTCCCTGACGGCACGCGCGACTCGCTGTGCAAGGGGGCCGGCTGGATAGAGATCCTCGGGGCCGGGATGGTGGACCCGAATGTCTTCGGGTTCGTCGCCGACCGCGGCTACGACCCCGAGCGGGTGCAGGGGTTCGCGTTCGGGATGGGTATCGAGCGGATCGCGATGCTGCGCCACGGCGTGCCCGACCTCAGGGTCTTCTTCGAGAACGACGTCCGCTTCCTCGAGCAGTTCGGAGCCACCCGGTGAGGGTGCCGGTCGCATGGCTCCGTTCGTACTGCGATCCCGCGCTCACGACGAGTGAGCTCGCAGACGGCCTGGCGCTGTCAGGCAACGAGGTCGAGCGCGTGGAATGGCTCGGGGTCGGCGATCCGGAGCGCTTCGTGGTCGGCCGCGTGCTGGAGGCCGAACGGCACCCGAACGCCGACCGGCTGACCGTCTGCCTGGTCGACGATGGGTCGGCCGAGCCGCGCACCATCGTCTGCGGCGCTCCCAACGTGGCCGCCGGGCAGGTTGTGGCCGTCGCCCGCCCGGGCGCGGTCATGCCCGACGGCTCGACGCTCGCCGAGGCGGAGCTTCGCGGCGTCAGGTCGAGCGGCATGATCCTGGCCGAGGACGAGCTGGGCGTGGGGGAGGACCACGCGGGCATCATGGTCCTCGGCGACGGGGCCGAACCCGGACAGCCGCTGGCGGAGAGGCTCCAGATCGCGGACGAGGCGCTCGAGCTCGAGACCTCACCGAA
Organism: uncultured Thermoleophilaceae bacterium; assembly: GCA_963808955.1. Classification (GTDB taxonomy): domain Bacteria; phylum Actinomycetota; class Thermoleophilia; order Solirubrobacterales; family Thermoleophilaceae; genus CAWEHQ01. Next base: position 5,664 of record CAWEHQ010000018.1, read on the forward strand.
CCGGCCCGACTGCCTCGCCGTCTACGGGGTTGCGCGCGAGGTGCACGCGGTGACCGGCGCCCCGCTCGCCGAGGATCCCACCGAGCGGGACGCCGAGCCCGCCGGCACGGACGGGGCCGATCAGCACGCGTCCGTGGAGATAGTGGATCCCGACATCTGCCTTCGGTTCACGGCCCGGGTCTTCCTCGACGTCCACGTCGGGCCCTCGCCGCTGTGGCTCAAGCAGCGGCTCACCGCGGCGGGCCAGCGCCCGATCTCGAACGTGGTTGACATAACCAACTACGTCATGCTCGTCACGGGCCAGCCGCTGCACGCGTTCGACCTCGACGAGGTGAGGGGCTCCCGGATCGTGGTGCGCCGCGCGCGCGACGGCGAGACGATGGCGACGCTCGACGAGGTCGAGCGCAGATTCGGGCCCGACACGGCGCTGGTGTGCGACGCGGAGGGCCCATCCGGCATCGCGGGCGTGATGGGCGGGCAGGTGTCCGAGGTGTCGGAGAGAACGACGCGCGTCCTGATGGAGGCCGCCACCTGGGTGGGGCCGAACATCCTTCGCACCTCGTCCACGCTCGGGCTGAGGACCGAGGCAAGCACGCGCTTCGAGAAGCAGCTCCATCCAGACCTGGCCATGGCGGCGCAGCGCCTCGCGGCGCGCCTGATGGTGGAGCTCTGCGGCGCTCGCCTGGTCCCCGGCACGCTCGACGACTACCCGCGACCAGTGGGCGAACGCTCGGTGGAGCTTCGCCTCGAGCGCCTCGAGCGCCTGCTCGGCGAGACCGTGCCGCGCGATCGCGTCGAGGCGATCTTCGTCAGGCTCGGCTTCTCCGTCGAGGACGCCGGCGACGGCCGCCTGCGCGCGCGCGTCCCGGCCTGGCGGGACGGCGACGTGCAGCGCGAGGCCGACCTGATCGAGGAGGTCGCGCGCATCCATGGCCTCGACCGCCTTCCCACCACGCTACCGGCGCGCCGCGGCGCGGTCGGCAGGTTGGGCCACGCGCGGCGCTCCCGCCGCCGGCTCGAGGACGCACTGCGCGACCGGGGGCTGCTCGAGGTGGTGGCCTACAGCTTCACCTCCACCAGAACGCTGAGCCAACTGCGGCTCGACCCGCAGCGGGCGCTGCGGGTCGCGAATCCGCTGAGCGAGGAGCTGAGCGTGATGCGGCCGCTGCTCCTGCCCGGCCTGCTCGACGTCGCCCGCCGCAACGGGGCGCACGGGCGCCCCGACGTGGCGCTGTTCGAGTCGGCTCACGTCTATGGGCAGCGTGACGATGGCGCGCACGCGAACGACGGAGCGCCCCCCGCTCGCGAGCCCCACCACCTGGCCGGGCTTCTCGCCGGCGCGCTTCCCGCATCCTGGCGCTCGCCCGCCCGGAGCTCCGACTTCCACGCGATCCGTGCGGTAGTGGAAGGGCTCCTAGAGGGAAGCGGCGTCGAGTGGCGGCTCGACCCTGTGAGCGACCGCCCGTTCCTACACCCGGGGCGGTCGGCAGCGCTCTCGGCAGGTGGAGGCGAGATCGGATGGCTGGGAGAACTACATCCCGGGGTCGCGCGGGAGTGGGACCTGGGCCCGGTGGCGGTCTTCGAGCTCGACGCCGACGCGCTGACCGAGCTCACGCCGTCGGGGCCGCATCACTTCCGGGAGCTGACCCCGTTCCCGGCCGTCCTCCAGGACGTCGCGGTCGTGGTGGACGAGGGCGTGCCCGCCGCCGAGGTCGAGTCCGCCGTAGCGAGGGCAGCCGGGGAGCTGCTCGCCTCGGCGCGGCTGTTCGACGTGTACCGCGGCGAACAGGTGGGAGAGGGGCGGAAGTCGCTTGCGCTGCGGCTCGAGCTCCGGGCCCCCGACCGGACCCTCACCGATGCGGACGTGGCGCAGGTGCGGGGGCGGATCGAGACGGAGCTCGAGGCTTTAGGGGGGCGGCTCCGTGGCCAGTAACCGTGTCGCGGTCGTCGGCGCAACCGGCTTCGCGGGGGCGCTCGCGGCGGCCATCGTGGAACGGCATCCGTCGCTCGCGCTCGCCGCGATCACGTCGCGCTCCGACGTGGGGGAGACCCTGCATGAGCTCTACCCGCGCTACCCGGTGACGCTCGCGCTCGAGCCGTTCGACGCCGATTCCCTGGCGGAGCGAGCCGACGCGGCGCTAGTCGCCTACCCGCACGGCGCCGCCGCACCGGCCGTTCGCGAGCTGCGCGAGCGCGGGCTCAAGGTGGTGGACCTGTCGGCGGACTTCCGGCTCGACCGCGGCCGCTACGAGCGCTACTACCAGCCCCACGAGGCGCCGGAGCTGCTCGAGGAGGCCGTCTACGGGCTCACCGAGACCCACCGCGATGGCATCCGCGACGCCGGTCTCGTGGCCGCCCCCGGCTGCTATCCCACGGCGGCGCTGCTGGCGCTGTGGCCCATCCGTGAGCTGGCGCGAGACGCGGTGGTCGACGCGAAGTCGGGGGTGTCGGGAGCCGGGCGCGACGCCACCCTCACCACCCACTTCGTGTCGGTGGCCGAGAACGTGAGCCCCTACAAGGTCGAGGGCCATCGCCATCGTGCGGAGCTCGAGCACGAGCTCGGCGACGACCTGCCGCTGACGTTCACGCCGCACCTCCTGCCGCTCGACCAGGGCCTGCTCGCGAGCTGTTATGTCACCCCGGAACGTTCGGTCAGCGCCGCCGATGTCGAGGAGCTGTTCCGCGACGCCTACGAGGGTGAGCCGTTCGTGGAGGTCGCGACCGCGCCACCCGGGGTGCGCGACGTGCGCGACTCGAACCGCTGCGCGGTGCATGCCACGGTCGAGCCGGCCACCGGACGCGTGCTCGTGTTCGCGGCGATCGACAACCTCTGGAAGGGGGCGGCCGGCCAGGCGGTCCAGGATCTGAACCTGATGCTCGGCCTGGACGAGGCGGAGGGGCTCCGGTGAGCAGGCGGGCGCAGGCCCCGGCCACGTTCTTCCGCTCGCGGTGGGTGGAGCGCCCGGCACACGTGGCGGAGATCGACCCCACGGCGTTGCCGCGCGGCTTCCGGGCGGCCGGCGTGGCCGCCGGTATCAAGCCGGAGGGACTCGACGTGGGGCTGCTCGTCTCGGACGAGCCGGAGACGGCCTCGGCCGCCCGCTTTACCGCCAGTGCCCTGGTGGGCGCGCCGGTGGCGCTGTCGCAGACGGCGGCGCTCGAGCGAATGCGCGCGATCGTGGCGAGCTCCGGTAACGCGAACGTGGCCGACGGCGAGCGGGGCGTGGCCACGGCGGCCGCGGCCCAGTCGGTCGCCGCGGAGCGGCTCGGGCTCGAGCCGGCGGAGGTGGGCATCGCCGCGACCGGGGTCATCGGGCGCGAGCTCCCGCGGGACCGGTTGCTCGAGGGCGTCGAGCGCGCTGCCGCCGACCTCGGCGACGGGGCCGCCGCCTTCTCGGAGGCGCTGATGACCACCGACCAGGGACCCAAGCGTGCGTGCGTCGAGGTCACCCTGCCGTCGGGCCGCGTCCGGTTGGCGGCGCAGGCCAAGGGCGCCGGGATGATATCCCCGGCGTTCGCCACCGTCCTCTGCTTCCTCGAGACCGACGCCGGTATCGACCCGGGGACACTCGACCTGCTCACGGCGTGACCGTCAAGCGCTCGCTCGAGCGCATCTCGGTCGATGGTCAGCTCTCCACTAGCGACACCGTCTTCGTGCTCGCGAACGGTGCCTCGGGGATCGAGGTCGCCCCCGAGACCGACGACGAGCTGGCGCTCGGCGAGGCGATCGACGCGCTGCTGCGGCAGCTCGCGCTGGACATCGCCGCCGACGGCGAGGGGGCGCGACGGGTGGGCCGTGTCGTGGTGCGAGGGGCGGCCGGGGCGGTGGAGGCGGTTGCACGGGCGGTGGCGGACTCCCCGCTCGTGAAGACGGCGCTCCACGGCGCCGACCCGAACTTCGGTCGCGTGCTTCAGGCGGTGGGCCAGGCGCTTGCAGGGTCTCCGGGCGCCGTCGCCGGCACGCTCGCCGCCCCCCGGGTCCGCTCGCGGTCGATCTCGAGATCGAGGGCCGGCCCGTGGTGTCCGCCGGGGTGGCCCATGCCCTCGACGGCGCCGAGCTGCGCGCGCTCGAACGCGACGTCGGGGCCGAGGAGGTCGAGTACCAGCTAACGCTTCCGGGCGAGGGCGGGGAGACCGAGGTCTTCTTCTCCGACCTCTCGCACGACTACGTGACGCTCAACGCGGAGTACACCTCCTGATGAAGGACGTCGGCACCCTTCTCGAGGCGCTCCCCTACATCAGGGAGTACCACGGCCGAACGATCGTCATCAAGTACGGCGGCGCCGCGATGACGGACCCGGCGCTCAAGCGCGACTTCTCGCGCGACGTGACGCTGCTGAAGTTCGTCGGGCTTAACCCGGTGGTGGTCCACGGCGGCGGCCCAGACATCACCCGCTACATGGAGCGGCTCGGGATGCGCGTCGAGTTCGTGGAGGGTCTCCGCGTGTCCGATGCGGAGACCGTCGAGGTGGCGAAGATGGTGCTTGTCGGCAAGCAGAACAAGGACATCGTCCTGGACCTGGGGCGCTTCGGACAGCCCGCGGTCGGTCTCTGCGGCGACGACGGCGCACTGTTCACGGTGCGAAAGCAGCTGGCGGGTGAGCGCGACATCGGCTTCGTGGGCGAGATCGAGCGGGTGGACGCCGGCGTGCTGCTGCACGTGGCGCAGGACTACATCCCGGTGATCGCCTCGGTCGGCGCCGACGCCGAGGGCCACTCATACAACGTCAACGCCGACAAGGCCGCCTCGGCGGTCGCCCGCGCGCTAGCAGCCCACAAGGTCCTGTTCCTCACCGACGTGCACGGTTGGCTCGCCGACCCGGACGACCCCGAGAGCCGCATCTCCCAGGCGACCGTCGAGGAGGTTCGCGCTCGGCTACCGCAGGTCGCCGGCGGCATGCGCCCGAAGCTCGAGGCCTGCGTCGAGGCGGTGGAGGGCGGGGTCGGCAGCGCTCAGATCATCGACGGGCGCCAGCCCCACTCCCTGCTGCTCGAGTTGTTCACAGACGAGGGCGTGGGCACGAAGATCGAGCAGTGACACTCGCCGAGCTCCAGGCGCTCGAGCGAGCGCACCTGATGCCCACCTACGCCCGGAACCCGGTGGCGTTCGTGCGCGGCGAGGGCGCCCGGCTGTGGGACTCCGACGGAGTGGAGTACCTCGACTTCCTCGCCGGGATCTCGGTCGTTCAGCTCGGCCACTGCCACCCGGCAGTGGTGGAAGCGGTGTCCCGGCAGGCCGCGCAGCTGATGCACGTCGGGAACCTCTACTACCAGGAGTCCGCGATCAGGCTGGCGGCGCGGCTGGCCGAGGCGTCGCTCGGCGGCAAGGTCTTCTTCACGAACTCCGGCGCCGAGGCGATCGAATGCGCGATCAAGCTCGCCCGCCGGCGGCGCTCGGGCGGCGACCTCGTGGTGCTCGAGGGGGCGTTCCACGGCCGGACCATGGGAGCCCTGTCGGGGACGCCCCAGGAGGAGAAGCAGGCGCCCTTCGCGCCGCTCGTGCCGGGGTTCCGGGTGGTGCCGAAGGACGCGGCCGCGGTGGCGGCCGCCGTCGACGAGAAAACCGCGGCGGTGCTGATCGAGCCGATCCAGGGGGAGAGCGGCATCCACCCGGTCGATCCGGAGATCCTGCACGCTGTGCGCGACGCCTGCGACGAGCACGGCGCGCTGCTCGTCTTCGACGAGATTCAGTGCGGCTTGGGCCGGACGGGCGACATGTGGGCGTGGCAGGCCGCGGGCGCCGTGCCTGACCTGATGACGGTCGCGAAGGGATTGGGTGGCGGCCTGCCGGTGGGAGCCTGCGTGACGACTCCGAGGCACGGCGACGTGCTCCGGCCCGGCGACCACGGCTCCACCTTCGCCGGGGGACCCGTGGCCGCGGCGGCAGCGAACGCGGTGCTCGACGAGCTGACCGCCGACGGCTTCCTCGAGTCGGTCGTAAGGCGCGGAGCGCGCCTCCGCAAGGGGCTCGAGACGATGCCGATCTCGGGTCTTCGGGGCCGGGGGCTGATGGTCGGCTTCGACGTGGCGGAGGCGCCCGCGGTCGCCCGGCGAGCGCTGCTCGAGCAGCGGTTGGTGGTGAACGCCACGGGCCCCGAGACGATCCGGCTGCTGCCGCCCCTGAACGTGAGCGACGAGGAGATCGACACGGCGCTAGCGCGGATCGAGCGCGCCCTCGCGAAGCCGCAGCGGGGCGGCCGGCATCCCGGCACGCCCTGTTAGCTTGCGGGCGCGATGAGTCCCGAGCAGCATGACCACTTCCGCATCGCCTCCTACCAGGCCGACCCGTCCGAGGTGGGGCGCGTCCTGCTGCTCTATTCGGGCGGGCTCGACACGAGCGTGATGCTCAAGTGGATCCAGGAGCGCTACAAGGCCGAGGTGGTCGCGTTGACAGTGAACCTTGGTCAGCCGGGCGAGGACTTCGACGTAGTGCGCGGCAAGGCGCTCGACCTCGGCGCACTCGACTGCTTCGTCGTCGACGCGCGCGAGGAGTTCGCCGAGCGGTACGTCCTGCCGGCGATCAAGGCCAACGCCCTCTACGGCGGTGGCTACCCGCTCTTCACGGCGCTCGGCCGGCCGCTGATCGCGAAGCTCGCTGTGGAGCGGGCGCGCGCCTCAGGCTGCGACGCGATCGCCCACGGCTGCACCGGAAAGGGCAACGACCAGGTGCGGATCGAGGCCACGATCGCGGCGCTCGCTCCCGACCTGAAGGTGCTCGCCCCCGTGCGCGAGTGGCGGATGGGGAGGGAGGAGGAGGTCGCCTACGCCCGCGAGCACGGCATTCCGGTCAAGGGCGGCAGCGAGACGCCGCCCTACTCGATCGACGACAACCTGTGGGGTCGGTCGTCGGAGGGCGGGCCGATCGAGGACCTCGCCGAGCCGCCGCACGACGATGTGTTCGAGCTCGTGACGCGTCCGGAGGACGCCCCGGACGAGCCCCAGACGGTGACGGTGGAGTTCGAGCGCGGCCGGCCGGTGGCCCTCGGAGGCGCGCGCGTCCCGCTGGTGGAGCTGCTCGAGCTCGCCGGCGAGCTCGGGGCTCGCCACGGCGTGGGGATCGTCGACCACGTCGAGGACCGGATCGTCGGGCTCAAGGTCCGCGACCTCTACGAGGTGCCCGGCCGCGGCGATCGTGCTCACCGCGCACCGCGAGCTCGAGAAGCTGGTCGGCACGATCCATCAGAACGGCTTCAAGGCCCGGCTCGACGATCAGTGGGCTTTCCTGGTCTACGCGGGTCTGTGGCAGGAGCCCCTGCTCGCCGACCTCGACGCCTTCATGGAGAGCGTCAACGCGCAGGTGACGGGCACGATCACGATGAAGCTGTACAAGGGGAGCGCGACCGTGACCGCGCAGACAGTCTCCGAACGCTCTGTACGACCCGGCGCTCGCCGGGTTCGGCGAGTCAGGTGGTCTGTTCTCGCAGCAGGCTAGCCCTGGCTTCATCGAGCTGTGGAGCCTGCAGTCGCGGATGGCGCATGCGATCCGCGCGGGTGGCGGCTCAGGTATCGGGCAGACGGACGAATCCAACCGAAACGAGGAGGAGCGATGACGAAGAACGGCTACACGGTGCTGGGCTGGGCGGTCTGGCAGGTCGGATCGCGGGTGGCGAAGCGAAAGATGGTGCAGAACCGGGTGAAGCTCGGCGCGCTCGGCGTGGTGCTCGCGGTGGTCGTGGGCGGCGTCCTGGCCGCGAGGGCCGGCTCCGGGGAGTGACCCAGCGGGCCACTGTCCTGCCTGGACCCCGGCGGCTTCACCCCCGCATACGGGGGTCTAGGCAGGACGGTGTCGTCGGCTAGGCTCGCGCGCCCCGTCCGGCTCGCGAGAACCGTGTGGCCACCGTGATCAGCAGGTGTGCCACGCCGAGGACGATGAAGAACACGGTCGGGTTCGTGTCGTCCGAGTAGCCGAATAGGAACGGCGACGCGATCAGCACGCCGGCGAGCGCGTAGTCCAGCACGATGTGGACGCTCAGCGGCAGCGAGTCGATCAGGCTCGTGGGCCCGTTCGTGATCGCCGCGACGAAGATGATCAGCACCCCGACGATGATCGCCACGGCGGTGGCGGAGTCGTCGTCGAAGTCGAAGATGAAGGGCGCGGCGATGAACAGCGCGCCGGCGACGTACTCGATCGCGCCGTGCACGGTCTGCGAGATCGGCCCCTCCCGGATCACTGGCTGCGGGTTATACAGGCTGAGCCCCGGGCCCCCAACGGCGCTCCTCCGAAAGTGGGCTCGCGCCCTCCGCGAGGCCCCCCGAGCCGTCGGCCCGCGTACCTAGACTGGCTCCGCCATGCCGTCCCCGCCGGTCGCCCACCTGCACGTCCACTCCGAGTACTCGCTGCTCGACGGCGCCTGCAAGATCGACGCGCTGGCCGAGCGGGCGGCCGCGTTCGGCCAGCCGGCGCTGGGGCTCACCGACCACGGGGTCATGAACGGCGCGGTCGAGCTCTACAAGGCCTGCCGCAAGCACGGCATCAAGCCGATCCTCGGCTTCGAGGCCTACCTGGTGGACGACGTGAAGGACGAGGCGATCCGGTTCGAGCGCAACCACCTCACGCTGCTCGCCCGCGACGACGAGGGCTTCCGCAACCTCGTCAAGCTCACCTCGGCCGGCTTCCTCGAGGGGTACCGGCGCGGCAAGGCCAACGTCGACATGCGGCTGCTCGAACGCCACTCCGAGGGCGTGATCGCGCTCACCGGCTGCCTCCAGTCGCGCTTCTGCCGCCGCCTCGTCGACGACAACCCCGCCGAGGCCCGCGCGCACGTCGACGACCTGCTGCAGGTCTTCGGGCCGGACAACGTCTACTTCGAGGTCCAGAAGCAACGGCCTCGCCGACCAGGACAAGGCGAACGAGGGGATCGTGCGGATCGCCCGCGAGGTCGGCCGGCCGCTGGTGGGCACCGCCGACGTCCACTACCTGCGCCGCGAGGACTACGACCACCACCGCGCGCTGCTCTGCGTCCAGACCAAGTCGACGCTGGCGCGAGCCGAAGCTGCACGCTTCGACACGAACGAGTTCTACCTCAAGGACTCGGACGAGATGGCCGAGTCGTTCTCGCCAGTGGCCGGAGGCGATCGCCATCGACGCTCGAGATCGCCGAGCGCTGCAACGTCGAGATCGAGCTCGGCAAGATGCTGCTGCCGCGGTACCCGACCCCGGACGGCCGAGTCCGAGGCGGACTACCTGCGCCGGCTGGCGGGCGAGGGCCTGCGCGAGCCGCTACGGCGACCCGGTGCCGGCGGAGGCGCAGGAGCGGCTCGAGATGGAGCTCGAGGTGATCGAGAGGATGGGCTTCGCGGCCTACTTCCTGATCGTCTGGGACTTCGTCAAGTTCGCGAAGGACAACGGGATCGCGGTCGGTCCGGGCCGCGGCTCGGCGGCCGGCTCGATCGTCTCCTACGCGCTGCGCATCACCGACGTCGACCCGCTGCGCTACGGCCTGCTGTTCGAGCGCTTCCTCAACGCCGAGCGCGTCTCGATGCCGGACATCGACATCGACTTCTCGGTCAAGGGGCGCGACCGCGTGATCCGCTACGTGGCCGACAAGTACGGCCAGGAGTCGGTCGCCCAGATCGTCACCTTCGGCCGCATGTTCCCGCGCGCCGCGACGCGCGACGCGGCGCGGGTGCTCGGGCTTCGACTACGGCGACCGGCGACCGGCTGGCCAAGCTCATCCCCGAGCCGATCATGGGCCGCTCGCAGTCGTTCGACGAGTGCCTGGCCGAGGAGCCGGAGCTGCGAGCGCGTCTACGAGACGGACGCCGAGGCGCGCCAGATCATCGACGTCGCCCGCGGGCTCGAGGGCATCGTCCGCAACGCCTCGATCCACGCCGCGGCGGTGGTCATCGCCGACCGGCCGCTGACCGACATCGTGCCCCTGCAGCTGGCCGAGGACCGCGGCGCCGCGGCGAGGACGGCGGCCGCACGCTACAAGACCGTCACCCAGTACTCGATGGGCCCGATCGAGGAGATCGGCCTGCTCAAGATGGACTTCCTCGGGCTGCGCAACCTCGACGTGATCGAGGCGGCGCTGGACATCATCGAGCGCTCGACCGGCGAGCGGCCCGACATGGCCACGCTGCCGCTCGACGACCCGAAGACCTACGAGATGCTCGCGCGCGGCGACTCGGTCGGCGTGTTCCAGTTCGAGTCCGACGGCATGCGCGAGGCGCTGCGCAAGGTCCAGCCCACGGAGTTCGAGGACCTCGTGGCGCTGGTCGCCCTCTACCGCCCCGGCGCCATGCGCCACATCGACACCTACGCGCGCAACAAGCGCAACCCGGAGGCGATCCGCTACCTCGACGAGCGCCTGCGCCCGATCACCGAGCCGACCTACTCGGTGATCCTCTACCAGGAGCAGTCGATGCAGATCGCCAAGGAGATCGCCGGCTTCTCGGGCCCCGAGGCCGACGACCTGCGCAAGGCGATCGGCAAGAAGGACCGCGACAAGATGGCGGGCCTCGAGGACCGCTTCTTCGAGGGCGCGCGCGGCACCGGCACCGCCGAGCCGCGTGATCCAGGAGCTGTGGGCGGTCAACGAGGCGGCCGCCGACTACTCGTTCAACCGGGCCCACGCCGCCTGCTACGCGCTGATCGCCTACCGCACGGCCTGGCTCAAGGCCAACTACCCGGCCGAGTACATGGCCGCCCTGATCTCCTCGGTGATGTAGACCAAGGACAAGGTGCCGTTCTTCGTCTCGCGCTGCGAGGAGATGGGGATCGAGGTGCTGCCGCCCGACGTCAACGAGTCCGGCCACGACTTCGTCGTCAGTCGAGGGCAAGCATCCGCTTCGGCCTCGACGCGGTCAAGAACGTGGGCTCGGCCGCGGTCGACGCGGTGATCGCCGCGCGCGAGGAGGGCGGGCCGTTCCAGCTCGATCTGGGACTTCTGCGAGCGGGTCGACTGCCGGGCGGTGAACAAGAAGGCGATCGAGTCGCTCGTCAAGTGCGGCGCGCTCGACTCCACCGGCGCCACGCGGCAGCGGGATGCTCGAGGTGCTCGCCGCAGGCGCAGGCCGCCGGCCAGAAGGCCCAGCAGGACGCCCAGCTCGGCCAGGGCTCGATCTTCGACCTCGGCGGCGGCCCCGAGCCGGGCGGCGGGCGGCGTCCCGAGTCGCGCCGCGGCGCCGACCTGCCGGTGCCGCGCGCTCGCCGGACGACCGCAAGGAGCGCGGCGCGATGGAGAAGGAGACGCTCGGGCTGTTCCTGTCGAGCCACCCGCTCAAGGAGGTGCGCGCCGGCGCTGCGCGCGCGCGTCGACTGCTCGCTGGCCGACCTGCGAGCGCAAGCGGGACGGCGAGTGGGTCACGGTCGGCGGCGTGATCGCCGAGTGCAAGCGCATCCGCACCAAGAAGGGCGACCCGATGATGTTCGCCACCCTCGACGACCTCGAGGGCCAGGTCGAGATGCTCGTCTTCAACTCCGCCTACGCGTCGAACGCGGAGAAGGTCGACACCGACGGGTCGCTGATCGTCCGCGGCCGGGTCGACCACAAGGAGCAGGGGGAGACCAAGCTCGTGGCCCAGGAGGTGGAGCCGTTCGAGCCCACGCCGGAGGAGGTCGCGAGCGCGCTCGAGGCGCGGCCGCGGCGGCCGCCGAGCCCAAGCACCTGTGGCTGAGCGTCGACGGCAGCGTGCGGCGACGGCTTCCTCGACGACCTGCGCGACCTGGTCGCCAGCTTCCCCGGCGACCACGAGATCAGGCTTCGCGTCGGGGCGCGGACGCTGATCCTCGGCGACGGCTACCGCGTGGCCTCCACCAGCGCCTGCCACGCTCACCTGGCGGCGCTCACCGGCATCACGGCCTCGCCGAGCTGAGCCGCCAATCGAGACGGCGGCACCGCGACTGAGGGCGCGCGGGTGTGTTCACACGCTTACGCGACCGCAACGCCGGACGCGCCGATCTCGCTACGTTCATGTACTTGCCTGCACCGAGCAGAAATTTTGTGAGCAGGGCCATCGCCGCGGCAGCGGCGGGCGCCTCCTGCCTCGCGGTCTGGGCCGGCCCGGCCGATGCCGCGGTACACGCCGAGGAGGTGTCGCGCACGGCCGGGATCTTCGAGGTCAACCACACCTACGGCGCCTACGCCCACGACTTCGACTCCGACGGGCGCGAGGACGTCCTGGTCAATCGCCACTTCGGCGGCCGGCTGCTGCTCTACCACAACGACGGTGGCACCTTCAGCCCGGTGAACCGTGGGCCGTTCAAGCTACGCGACCCGCACGACTGCGATTGGGCCGACGTCGATCAGGACGGGCTCCCGGACTTCTACTGCACCGCGGGCGGGCTGAAGGGCGGGAACGGCCCGAACCCGAACGGGCTGTGGCTGCAGCAGCCGGGTGGCGGCTTCGTCAGGCGGGCGGACGAGTACCGCGTCGAGGACCGCTTCGGACGCGGGCGCGACACGACATTCATCGATGTGAACGGCGACCCCTTCCCGGACCTCTACGTGGGCAACGCCCAGCCGCGGCAGGACGGCCGCCGCGGGGCGAACCAGCTCTTCATCAACGAGGGCGGCCAGGGCTTCCGACGCGCCGGGGGCTACGGGGTCAACCGGCCGATCGGCGGCAACACGGTCGAGGCCGCGGACTACGACCGAGACGGGGACGAGGACCTGCTGGTCTGCGGCAACTCGGGTAGCGCGAACCGCCTTTACCTGTTCGAGAACGTCGCCGGACTGAACTTTCGGAACGTCAGTCAACCCACCGGTGCGGGCGGCAGCTGCGAGACGGCCATGCTCGCCGACATGGACGGCGATGGAGAGCTCGACCTCGTCCGCATGACGGCCCGGCGGATCGCCGTGAGGGTGCAGGAGGCGGGGCGCTTCAGGCGAACTGCGGCCGAACGAGCCATTGTCAGCGGCCAGGACCTGGCGATCGGGGACTCGACCGGCGACGGAGTCCCCGACGTGTACGTGCTGCAGGGCGGCGGCAGGACCGGGACGGAGCAGCTCGACCTCATGCTCGAGAACACGATCGGGCGCACACGCTCCGGGTTCAGGCGGCTGAGGATTCCCCAGACCCGACGTGGGGCCGGCGACGCGGTGGGCGCGATCGATTACGACGGCAACGGGCTAACGGACTACGTCGTGCTGAACGGAAACCGCTACGTTCAGGGGCCGATCCGGCTGATCGCGTTCGAGTCCCGGCCGTGATCCGCCGGCGAGCGCAACTCTCGCCGGGGGCGGGTTAGGCGACCGGCAGCCCGAGCTCGGGCGCCGCTCCTCCTCGCGCGCACCGTCGCACCGAGACTTTCAGATGAGATCACCGAAAACGATCCTGTCCCTTGCCCTGGCCGGGCTTGCCCTCGTTGCGGCTGCCGCGGCGACGCCGCCCGAGGCCGAGGCCGCCCCGAACGTCGTGGTCGTGATGACCGACGATCAGGACGTCCGCTCGCTCCGGGTGATGCCGCAGGTGCGACGCAAGCTGGTGCGCCAGGGCACGCTCTTCTCGACCAACTTCGCCACGACGCCGGTGTGCTGTCCGTCGCGCGCGACCTACCTGACCGGCCAGTACGCACACAACCACGGCGTCATCGGCAAGGACCCGGAGTTCCAGACCGCGAACTACCGCCAGTTCGACGATCAGGGCAGCCTGCCGGTGGCGCTCCAGGGCGGCGGCTATCGGACCGGGTACATCGGCAAGTACCTGAACGGCTACGGTGATGGTCCCAGCAACCCGCGCGAGGTGCCGCAGGGCTGGGACCGCTGGTATGCGCCGGTGCAGGGGTCGGCTACGAAGCAGTTCGACTACACGCTGAACCAGAACGGCGATCTCAAGCGCTACGGGAGCAAGCGCCGCGACTATCAGACCGATCGCTACGGCCGGCTCGCCGAGCGCTTCATCTCCCAGAGCGCGAAGCGAAACGAGCCGTTCTTCCTGACCGTCGCCCCATCCGCGCCGCACGGCGAGCGCGGCGTCCGCGAGACACTGAGCAACCCGCGCCCGGCCCCGCGCCACCGGCGCGCCTTCCGAAACGAGAAGCTGCCGGAATCGCCGTCGTTCAACGAGCGGAAGGTCCGCGACAAGCCGTCGTTCATCAGGCGGCTCCCGCGACTGGGGCGCAAGGACGTGCGCGCCCTCACCAAGCGCCACCAGGACCGGCTCGCGAGCCTCCTCGCGGTCGATGACGCAGTGGCGGACATCCATCGGCGGCTGCGCCGTACGGGCGAGCTCGGCAACACGGTCATCGTGTTCACGTCGGACAACGGCTATCTCGAGGGACAGCACCGCATCACCGGCAAGCTGGCGCTGTACGAGGAGAGCGCTCAGGTGCCCCTGGTGATCAGCGGTCCGGGCTTCCCGGAGGGGGAGAAGCATCGCCAGATCACCGCGAACATCGACCTGGCGCCGACGATCCTTGCCGAGACCGGCGCCGAGCCGCTGCGCGTGATGGACGGCATCCCGCTCGGATCGGTCGCCGTCAACCCGGACCGGGGCGCGAGCCGCGACATCCTGCTCGAGAACTCGCTCTCGAACGGGGTGCGCAACCGGCGGTACGCGTATTACGAGCATCCCAAGGGCGAGGAGGAGCTGTACGACCTCCGACGCGACCGGTTCCAGCTCGAAAGCGAGCATCGCGGGCAGCGCTACGGCGACGTCCGCGAGCGGCTCTCCGAGCGCCTCGCTGAGCTCGAGGCCTGCGAGGGCGCCGGCTGCCAGTAGGACGCGCCCGGGACTAGACTTTCCCCGTGCCCAGCGCCTCCCAGACCGCGGTCCAGTCCGAGTGTCGCGAGTGCTGCTCGTTCTGCGACCGCCTCGTCTACCCGGCCGGTTGCATCGAGGCGAACTGCAGGTACCTCTACCTGTACGACGACGAGCACACCGGCACCCGCTACATGGGCTGCCTCAACAAGGTCTACAAGGTCGAGATCGACCTCGACCTGTTCGAGCAGGCCGAGCGCACGCGGCACGGCTACGGCGGGGTCAAGATGACTGGAACGCCTACGCCTGCGTGCCGGTCGGGGGTCGAGCGTGCGTACCACGGTCACGGCGAGGCGTTCGACTGCGTGAACCCGGGCTTCTTCGAGCCACCGTCCGCCGAGGCGGCCGACCACGCCTTCGACCTGCGGGACGGGCTCTAGGCGTTCACGCCGCCCGCGCCGCGAGGCCTTCGGCGCGGAGCTCGCGGGCGATCCGGATCTGATCCGCGTCGGGTCCGCGGCCGTCCGGCCCCGCCACCTCGAGCAGCGCGGGTAGGCCCTCGAAGCGCGGCTCGGAGAGGAACGCGCCCAAGCCCTCGCGCCCGAGCTCCCCCTCGGGGAGGTCGGCGTGGCGGTCGCGGTTCGCGCCGAGCGGGACCTTCGAGTCGTTCACGTGCAGGCACCGCAACCGGTCGAGACCGAGCTCGCGGTCGCAGTCGTCCACGACCGCGCTCAGCCCGGCGGTGGTGCGGATGTCGAAGCCGCTCGCGAGCAGGTGGCAGCAGTCGAGGCAGGCGCCGATGCGCCGGTCCCCGCCGGCCCGGTCGATCAGGTCGGCGAGCTCCTCGAACGAGCGCCCGATCGTTCCGGTCATCCCGGCCGTGTTCTCGAGCAGCAGCGGGCAGCGGTCGGACTCCGACAGCGCGTGGCGCAGCGCATCTCCAATCCGCGGGAGGCACTCCTCGAGCGGCTCCCCGGCCTGCGACCCGGGGTGCAGCACCACGCCGTCGGCGCCGGTCGCGTCGCCCAGGCGCATGGCGTGCACGAGCGATGCCAGCGACTTGCGCCGGATCTCTCGGTCCAGCGATGCGCAGTTGATCAGGTAGACGGCGTGGATCAGGAATGACTCGATCGGTCCGTCTGTCATCAGCCCGCGGAAGCGTTCGATGTCTTCCTCGCGATGGTCCGTGGGGCGCCACGCGCGCGGGTTCTGGTGAAAGACCTGGATCGCGTCGCACCCGCGTTCGACGCCGCGGGCGTGCGCCTTTGGGAGGCCGCCCGCGGGCGAAACGTGCCCGCCGATTAGCATCGAGGCGTGTCCGGGTCCATGAGGCTCCGCTTCGCTCCGTCGCCCACTGGCGCGCTTCACATCGGCGGCGCCCGGACGGCACTGTACAACTGGCTCCTGGCCCGCGGGTCCGGTGGAACGCTGGTGCTGCGGCTCGAGGACACCGACCGCGAGCGGTCGACGCCCGAGAACGTCGAGCAGATCCTCGACGCCCTCCGCTGGCTCGGGATCGATTGGGACGAGGGACCGATCTCGCAGTCGGAGCGCGCGGGCCGGCACCGCGACGAGATCGGTCGGCTCGTGGCCGAGGGGCACGCGTACGAGCACGAGGGGGCCGTGCGCCTGCGCGTGCCGAACGAGGGGATCACCACCGTCCGTGACGCGATCCGCGGCGAGATCGCCTTCGACCATGCGGCGATCGACGACTTCGTGATCGCGCGCTCGGACGGCAGCCCGCTCTACAACCTCGCGGTCGCTGTGGACGATCGCGACATGCTGATCACGCACGTGGTCCGAGGCGAGGACCATCTCTCCAACACCCCACGGCAGCTGATGGTGCTGCGCGCGCTGGGGGTGGAGGAGCCGCCGATCTATGCCCACCTGCCGCTCCTGCACGGACCGGACGGCAAGAAGCTGTCGAAGCGGCACGGCGCGGCGTCGGTGCAGGAGCTGCGCGAGGAGGGCTACCTACCCGAGGCGGTCCGCAACTACCTGGCGCTGCTCGGCTGGGGCTACGACGCCGAGACCACCTTCTTCACGACCGACGAGCTGGTCAGCCGGTTCTCGCTCGACCGCGTGTCGCGCTCGCCGGCGGTCTTCGACGAGCAGAAGCTGCGGTGGATGAACGGTCACTACCTGCGCCAGATGGAGGCCGAGGAGCTCGCACGCAGGCTCGAGGAGCGCCTGGGTAGGACCGGACTGGCGCCGGCAGTGGCGGTGGCCCAGGAGAAGATGCAGACGCTCGACGACTTCTGGCCGATGGCGGGCTTCGCCGTGGAGCGCCGCCCGATCGACCCGGACGCATGGAAGCGGGTGATGGCCGACGGTGGGCTCGACCGGCTGGCACGCGCGCGCGGGGCGCTCGCCGAAGTCGAGCCGTTCGACGTGGCCGGCGTCGAGGCGGCGCTTCGCGGTGTGGTGGAGGAGCTGGGCGTCAAGCCCAAGGAGGTGTTCCAGCCGGTGCGCGTGGCCCTCACCGGCGGCACCGTGTCGCCTGGCATCTTCGAATCGGTCGCGCTCTTGGGTCGCGACGAGGCGCTTGCCCGGATCGACGCCGCCCTGGAGCGCGCCGCCGCGGCTTGACCCGCCGCTGGGCGGCCGCTTGCACACACGCCGGCGCCGCCGAGCATCCCACGGTGGAATCCGTGCGTTATCGAGTTCACGGGCTCAACCCGCGGTGCCCCTGTCGCTAAGCGTTCTTGACGGACGGTCGACGAATTTGCCTGGACAGGGGTAGTCCTGATCGTTACCGAGCGCGGCTGGCTGTAGCGGGCGCCTCGAGGCGAATCGCCTCCCGGCGCCGGAGGAGCAGGGCGGCGATCGCGGCCCCGGTCGCGTCGATAACAACGTCGACGGGCGAGCCGGTCCGGCCGGCGACGAACGTCTGGTGGTACTCGTCGATCGCGCTGTACCCGGCGGCGATCAGGAAGGCGCCGGCGAGCGCGGCCCGCGCCGAGACGCGCGACTCGAGCGCGCGGAACCACAGGAAGCAGAGGAGCGCGTACTCGGCAGCATGGATCAGCTTCCTGCCCACCAGGTCCAGCACCCCGAGCCCGGACGAGAGGTCGGGCTGGGAGGAGAAGAACCAGATCACGGCCATCAGCAGCACCGGTGGTGCCCACAGAACGATGTCCCGTCGCGTCATCCGTACGTGCACGGGCCGTGGAGCGGTCGTCTAGCTTTTCCGCCGGTGCTGACCATCACGAGCAAGTCACCCTATGCCGTGCGCGCGCTGTGCGAGCTCGCGCGCCGCGGCGAGGCCGGTCCGGTTCCGATCGGCGAGGTGGCCCGCGCACGGGAGATCCCGGTCCAGTTCCTCGAGGGGCTGTTCGCCGCGCTACGCCGCGCCGGGATACTCCAAAGCCAGCGCGGCGTGAAGGGGGGCTATTCGTTCGCCCGCCCACCCGGCGAGGTGACCGTGCTCGAGGTGGTCGAGCTGCTCGAGGGCGACCTCGACTCGGAGGCCGCCGAAGCGGGGCCGATTTGGACCGACGCGGTCGAGGCGGCGCGCGGCGTACTCGCCGGCGCCACGATCGCCGAGGTGGCGGAGCGCGAGGCTCAGGCTGAGAGCTCGCCGATGTACTACATCTAGCCGACAAGGCTTCACCGAGGAAAGTGATGCTCTAGAGAGGGGATTTCAATCCCCTCTCGCCCCCTGCGAACCCCCCTGTGGGCCAGTGTTTGGCCCGCACCGTTGGCCCACACGCGACTGGCGAGGCGCCTTCGGGTAGTCGGCGCACACCCGGTAGCCCGGGTCCGATAGCCGCGGTGGCATCCACTGCCAGCACCCTCTCTCGGTCGAGACCTGTGACGAGGGCCTACGTCCACCGAGCAGCTCCTCGGTGGCGGGGCGGGCGGTTTGGATACCGATACGCCGCGTAGGAGGGAAGGGCGCGTGCCCGAATCGCCTACGTGGTCGAACCTAGCGGGTGGCACTGGCACCCCGGCGCACGAGGAGAGCGAGCCCTTGGGTTGCTTGACCCTGGCCGACCTGTCTTCCGAAACGGTCGTTCGGTGGTCCGAATCAGGGTTGGAGAGCCGTAAGGGGCCGCGGGTGGGGTGCGTAAGCAGCGCATGAACCAACGTCCACGGTGTAGAGCCGGAGCCCTTAAGGCGACGGCGAACCCGCAACGCAACAACAACCACCCACCACATTCCCGCGAGCGAAGGCGAGCCGCAAGGCACGCCGCACGCCGCGTCACCCTTACCGATCGGATGGGCGGCTACATGGAGAGATCCGCTGACAAAACGCGCACGCATAGTGGGCCGAGACCGGGCACACGGTCCGACGGGAGCTGTCGCCGGCCGATAAAGACGTCCGAGGTTCTTTACCTCAAGACGCTCGGTGCCCGTCTGCGGGAGTTGCGTATAGACGCCCGCCTATCGCGCCCCCAGCTTGCCGAAGCGGCCGAGCTATCCGAGAGCACGGTCGAGCGAATCGAGCGTGCCACCCGCCGCACCCGTCGTTCGACGCTCGAGCGCATCGCCGACGTCTTGATCGCCGATGCTCAGGAACTCGTGGACCTGGCTGGACCCGCACTCGCTCCCGAGTCCCGGTACGCCGAACGCGTCTCTCGCAGGCGAACTCGTCGCTGGCGCAAGAAGCGCAACCAGGGAGCATGGGCGGAGCGAACGCGGGAGCTTGACGCTGTGCAAATTGCGAGAGCTGAGCGGAGGGAAGCGCTAATGAGGTTCTCTCGGCTCTACGTGTGCACGTTCTAGATCGGCTCCAGCGCAGCGAAGAGTTCGGGGCGTAGATACCCACGCGGTTACGCAGCCAGTTACGTAGCTGCGTCGAGCCGACCCAGGCGTAGATCCCCGGTCCGCTGCACCGTGGATGCCCGAATGAGTTGACGCCGACGAGGTGCCAGCGACCCTCAACCCGACGCGCCAGGGGGCCGCCCGAGTCTCCGTGGCACGTATCGGGATAGCCGTCGCCCGCGCAGAGCATCACCGACCGTAGTAGGGCTCCCCATACCATCGGCGAGTGCAGGCCGAGTCGGCACGTATGGGAATGAACGCAGAACGCAAGTCGCCCGGGGGAGGCCCCGAGGAGGACGTGCTGCCCCAGCCGGCGACGTAGCCAGGAGCTCCCACGTAGTGGGTTCCGCTGGGGACGAGCTGGACCGGTGTGTATCTCACCGGCCTCTCCAGCCGCATCACTGCCATGTCGCCATAGAGCGTTCGAGGTCTATAGCGGGGATAGATCTCGCCCCCGGCGACTCGCACGAGGCTCCCCCCGAAGGTTCGGTGCTTGCTCCCGAGGCGGACGCGCCAGACCCGCGGATCGACGAAAGTGCCCTCGACGCAGTGCGCCGCTGTAAGCACGTACCTTTGCGATACCAGAGAGCCGACGCACTCGTAACGCCCTCTGTAGGTGAGCGCCGCGATCCATTGAACGTCGGGCTGGCGATCGGCGCTGCCCCCGACGACCTGGGTGCTCTGATCTTGCGCGGTACTGACCGGCGGAGCGGAGACAGCACACAGCGCCGAGAGCGCGAAGACCAGCCCGAGCTTCCTCATGTTCCAGGCCCCCTGCGGGCTCGAGGTACAGAAAAGCTGCTCTCCCAAGGTAGACCCAAGCTTCCTAAAACGCAAGCCTTGGAGGCGGAACTATCTGCTCGATGAGTCCGCGACCGCCCGCACCGTGGACGGCCACCACCGAGCGCCGCCTTGGGCAGTCGGCACACGTTCCCGGTTGAGCGCTTCGGCAATGCCACTGAGGGTCTGCCCGCCCTGTCGCTCTTCACGGATGCGCTCAACGATCTCGTCGGGTAGCTGGCGCGGCCGGCCCAGCCGAACACCCTGCCTGCGCTTCTCGGCGAGCGCCTCGCGCGTCCGCTGGCCAATTAGGCGGCGCTCGAACTGGGCGAAGGTGGCGAGCACGTTCGCCATCGCCTCGCCCGCCGGCGTGGTGGTGTCGACCGCGCAGTCGAGCGCGACCAGCGCCCATGACTGCTTCTGTGCCTGGGCCATGATCGCCGTGAAGTCGAGCATCGAGCGGGAGAGGCGGTCGAGCTTCGCCACCACGAGGCCGTCCGCCTCCCGCGCTCGAGCTGCTCGAGCGCCGCCCGGATCGCCGGCCGCTTCAGATCCCGCGCCGAGTAGCCACGGTCCTCCACGACCTCGACCAGCTCCCAGCGTCGCCGCCGGCACTCGGCGAGGATCGCCTGTCGCGTGCCTCTAACCCTGCGCCGCTCACGCTCTGCTCATCGGTGCTGACGCGCACGTACCCTAGGACTCGCATGGGAGCTCATACCTCCTGTGCCGGCCCCCGGCGATGCCAGTCGCGCGGGGGCGTTTAGCATCGTTGGAGCACGTACCGTACAGCGATACGGACGATTGCTGTAACAGGTCGGCCTGTTCCCTGCTTCGGTTGTTGGCCGTGAGCTTCGAGGGCTTGTCGAGCTCCTGCCTCCAATTCGAGAGCCCGAAATCGAAATCGCGCCGGAGCGCCGGGCATGCCGGGCACCGGGGGAGGGGGAGGGGGTGGCGGTGACGTGTGTTTCTTGTTTATTGCCCCGCCTCAGAGATTTCCCCCTAACGGGCCCTCTCCCGGCCTATCCGTCGGAGGAGGAACGTCGGGCCACGCAACTCCCTTCTTGACATTTGGCTCCCACGGAGGACCATGTCTGTTAACGGCGTTGGTCGGACGCCGCTCTACAGGAGCGATCGCATGGACGACCTCGACAGGCTCGTCCGGGACTACGGCAATGAGGGACCCGGCGGCTACGGGCCACGGTTGTCGCCTCCTGTCGCCACGCCCCTGCCTATGACCAGCCGGGCCGCTGCGGTTGTCCACGCCAATCGCCGGGATGTTTCGGCGCTCGCTGAGCTCGCGCAGTCAGGCAGCAGCCATGTGCGGGAGCAGGCGGTCGAGGCGTTGGCCGAACTGGGAGGACCTTCAGCGCAAGCGGCACTGATCGGGGCACTGAGTCACGAAGACCCGTGGGTAAGGCGGGCGGCGGCGCGTCGCCTCGGAACCGGCGCGGGCCGCGACGCCATCGAGCCGCTTATGGCCCGGCTCGCCGACGAAGACATCTTCGTTCGGCAGGCCGCAGCCACGGCGCTCCAACGGCGTGGGTACACATCAGCGGTACCAGCAAGGAGTCGCCGGCAGATCGCCGACGTCCCGGAAGCGGACGAGTACCCGATCAGGAAAGGGCTGGCGCTACGGGCTGTCGGGATCGTTTCTTCTTCCTCGGCGTCCTCGGCGTCTTGATCGGCTTCCTGCCGCACGTGCACTCCGCGGCGGACTGGACAGCCGACTTCCTCATCTTCGCGGGGGCGGGGCTAGCCCTGACGGGGTTCGGAACGGCGGAGTTCGCCGATCGTTACCTGCCACCGGAGGGCATTAAGGCCTACCTCGCAGCCAACCCAGATCACGGCGGTGTCGGCATGGCCTTCTTCGGAGGCGGTGACGGCGGCGGGGGTGGCGGCGGAGGCTGCTAAGTGTCCGCTAGCGCGGAGTAGCTGCTGAGGTCACACCGCGGCGCTCCCCGGGACCATGCGCGACCGCGAATATCCACCCGCAAGGGTTATCTCTGGATGAAGCCGAAGCGCTCGGCATTGCGCGCGAGCCAGCCGTACGCCGAGGCCGGGCCCAGGTCGAGCTCGGTGCCGTACCGGTGGAGGCTCGTGCCGGGGCGCGCCACCATCTTCGGGTCGGGATTCTGCGCGAACAGCCGGGCCTGCTCGGCGTCGGACCGGAACGCGCTTGTGATCGTGAGCGAGATTCCGTCCCTGCGGGCCGCCGCCTCCTTACGGTCGAAAGCCTGGGCGACGTCGGGGCGCATCGGCTCGCCCTCGCGGCCATTGTTTCCACCGCTCTACATTGGTGCTAGCTACCGCCCGCCCCGCCGACCCTGCCTCCACGCAGCGGCCCACGATCAGAAGGTGCCCTTTTCAGCGCTTCCCGTTCGAAATACTGCGATTCAACGGAAGTTGGCATTCCGAAGAGCTGTGAGGACGACCGTCAAACTGCGTCGGCGGTGGAGCGTGGGACGATCCAGGCAGTCAGCCGAAGCACGAGGAGGAGGACACATGAGGACGCGAGTTGTCGTGAGCGCGCTAGGAGTGACCGCCCTGGCGATGACCGCTGTGGCTGCGGCGGACCTGAGCGCGAAGGAGCGGGGCAACGCGCCCCTGAGGTTCACGGCCGTCGGGAAGCTCGACAGGGCGCATGTCGTCGACAACGAGCCGTCCGGCCTCTCCCCCGGGGACGTACTCGTCTTCTCGCAGAAGCTCTACAACCGATCTCAGGAGCGCGTGATCGGAAGCTCCAGGGCGACCTGTACCCGTACCACAGCTCGGAGAGTCGACTATCTCTGCTCGGGTGCGTTCCTCCTGAGGGGACGCGGGCAGATCACGATTCAGGGAGTCGATCCACCCCAGAGCGTGACGCGTCATCCTCTCGTCGTAACCGGGGGGTCCGGCCGCTACAGGGGCGTTCGGGGTGAGATCACCGTCCACCATGTCAGCCCCACCAAGGATCGGTTCCGCTTCATCCTGAGGCGGTGATCCGACCGCGTGAGGCCGCCCTGTCCGCCGGATAGCGGCGGCCCACCGGGTGATGCGGACGGTCCTCGACAACGGTCAGATCTGTTTCGAGATACCGGACTGCATCACTTGGGGCGGCAGTAACAGAACCCGCGGCGTCAACGAGAGGGTCGATCCCGAGGGAGGTCCGCCCTCGTCGGCCGCCGGGCCTTCCTCGACGGGCGCGCAGATGCCCTGGGTGTGAAACCGCCGAACGCCTATCCCCGCGAACGTTCACCGGGAGTAAGGGAGCGCCACAACCCGGACACATTGAGGCCGGGTAGGCCGGCGATCATGGGGGTCAGCTGGGTAAGGGCGCGCCCGAACCCGGACACTTCGGTGGGGCGTAGTGGCGCGCGCCTGCTTGCTTTCGAGTTGCTGCAAAGCGAGACTCGGCAGTCGGCCCGCAAGTGGCGGGTGCTTACGACACCGGAGAGGAAGCCCGAGAGCGAAATGAGCACTGAAGACATCCATCAGCTGGGGACCCGATTCGGCGGCCAGTGGCTGATCGAGGGCGCACCGGACAACGAGCTTCGGCACGACGCGATGACGCCGTTGGCGGCGAAGCGGCTGATCGACGAAGAGATGGTCCTCGACGGGATTCCAGAGCGAAACCTGGCCACCTTCGTCACCACTTGGATGGAGCCCGAGGCGCGCGAGATCGTCGCCACCACCTCGATCGCAACTTCATCGATCACGCCGAGTATCCGCGCACGGCCGAGATCGAGCAGCGTTGTATCCGCATGCTGGCCAACCTCTTCCACGCCCCGGGCGAAACTACCGGGGCCCGCACCCAGGGCTCGTCGGAGGCGATCATGCTCGGCGCGCTGTCGCTGAAGTGGAAATGGCGTCAGCGTCGCGAGGCGGCCGGCGCCGACGCCGAGCCGGCCGAACCTCGTCTTCGGCGGCGACGTCCACGTGGTCTGGGAGAAGTTCTGCCGTCACTTCGACGTCGAGCCGCGGATCGTCCCCCTCCAGCCCGACAAGTACACCATCGGCCCCGAGGACGTCGGGCCTACGTCGACGAGAACACGATCGGTGTCGCCGCCGTGCTGGAAAACGACCTTCACCGGCCATGCCGACGACATCAGCGGGATCAACGACCATCTGGTCGCCCGCAAGCACGACGACGGTCTCGATGTCCCGCTCCACATCGACGCCGCGAGCGGCGGCTTCGTGTGGCCATTCCTCTACCCGCACTCGGAGTGGGATTTCCGGCTGGAGCAGGTGCGCTCGA